>NZ_MINO01000033.1 GCF_001757355.1 Sphingobium phenoxybenzoativorans | reverse complement strand
CGTCGCCGATCTGCCCCATGCGCTGCGCGCGGGCGACTGCCTGGTCTTTAACGACACGCGGGTCATCCCGGCGCAACTGGAGGGCATGCGCGGCGCGGCGCGGATCGGCGCGACGCTGCACAAGCGGCTGGGGCTGCGCCAGTGGCAGGCGTTTCTGCGCAACGCCAAGCGGGTGCGGGACGGCGACCGGATCGAATTCGGCGCGGGCGTCACCGCCATCGCCGGGCCGCGCGACGAGGATGGCGGGGTGAGCCTGAGCTTCGAGGGCGAGGAGCCGGTCGAAATACTGCTGGAGCGGGCGGGGCGTATGCCGCTGCCCCCCTATATCGCCAGCAAGCGCCCGACCGATGAACGCGACCGGGAGGATTATCAGACTCTGTTCGCGCGGGAGGATGGCGCAGTGGCGGCGCCGACGGCGGCGCTGCATTTCACGCCGGGCCTGATGGAGCGGCTGGCGGCGGCGGGGATCGCGACCGAGACGCTGACCCTGCATGTCGGCGCGGGGACGTTCCTGCCAGTGAAGGCGGACGACACCGACGACCACCGGATGCATGCGGAATGGGGCCGCATCGACGCGGCGACGGCGGCGCGGCTGAACGCCGTGCGGGCGAAGGGCGGGCGGCTGATTTCCGTCGGCACGACCAGCCTGCGCCTGCTGGAAAGCGCGACCGGCGAGGATGGCGTGATCGCGCCCTTCGAAGGCGAGACGCGGATTTTCATCACGCCGGGATACCGCTTCCGCGCGATCGACGGGCTGATGACGAATTTCCATCTGCCCAAGTCGACGCTGTTCATGCTGGTCAGCGCGCTGATGGGACGGGAACGGATGCAATCGGCCTATGCGCACGCGATTGCGGCGGGGTATCGGTTTTATAGTTATGGGGATGCGTCGTTGTTGTTGCCGTGATCACAGCTTAAAGCTGGTCGGCTGTCGATGTAGGAATGCACCAAGAAGGTGATTTTGATGGAGCATGAAGCCCCCTCTCTCACGATCGCAGTCGGTCCGCTCGCTAATATGTATGCGCTAACGCAGACAAGTCGGCTACTGACTGAGATTACTGAAAGTGAAGTCGCAGTCAAACCTGGCCCTCTGCTTGCCGGGCCGAATGAGTATCTCCGACTTGTTTTGGACGTATTCACACTACACGATTTGGCCAAGTGGATAGCGCAAGGTACAGTGACCGCCCTTGCAGGATTAGCCACTGCTAGGCTGGTCTCATTCACGAAACGCCAATTTCGACGTTTGACATCTATGGAACGGCAAGCCGCTTTTCCGAATTCCGATCAAGTAACACTTGATGTCATCACGAAAGCTGTCACGGCCCAGCAGGCGGTTGGTCAGTTTCTTATCGCCGTTGGGAACAGCACTTTGGCTGTGCCTACCCTCGCCGGTTTAAGTGAGGCGCAGGCTGTGCAAAAGATCGCGGATGCCTTTTTGGCTGCCGCAATATTAGCAGAAGAATTAGCTGCCAAAAATTTGTCTGCTCATCATTTCGGTCCTGAGTGGCCTCATGTTAACGATGACGTCTCCACGGCTGTTGTTCTTCATGAAAATGGCAATGCCGAGATACTGATTTCTCTTGGGGCCAAGAATGACGATCCCGCCCAAGGGCCAGACCTTGCGAAGCTTCTGTATGATGCTGCAACAGGTGAGTGTTCGATAGTGCCTGTCGAAGAATAAGTGATCACCTTGCTCACTTGTCTCTCTTTCTCCAAAGAGTGATCCGATATCCGTTCGCCCTGCGGCCGCCCAAGGACCCCACCACATGCGTATCGCCACGTTCAACATCAACGGCATCAAGGCGCGGCTGCCTCGCCTTGTCGAGTGGCTGAGCGAGACCCGGCCCGATGTCGCCTGCCTGCAGGAGATCAAGACGTCCGACGAGACCTTCCCGGTGAAGGATATCGAGGAGGCCGGCTATGGCGCGATCTGGCATGGGCAGAAGGGGTTCAACGGCGTCGCCATCCTGGCGCGGGGGCAGGTTCCGGTGGAGGTCGCGCGCGGGCTGGAGGGCGAAGCCGAGGACGAGCATAGCCGCTATCTGGAGGCGGAGGTGGACGGCGTGCGGATCGCCAGCATCTACCTTCCCAACGGCAATCCGCAGCCGGGGCCAAAGTTCGACTACAAGCTGCGCTGGATGAAGCGGCTGCGCGCGCGGGCGGCGGAGATCTGGGCGGAGGAAGTCCCGGCGGTGCTGGCGGGCGACTATAATGTCATTCCACGCGACAAGGACGTCTATTCGGTCAAGGCAATGGCCGGCGATGCGCTGATGCAGCCGGAAAGCCGGGCGGCCTATCGCCGGTTTCTGGGCGACGGGTGGACCGACGCGCTGCTTTCCCGTCACCCGGCCGGGGGCGTGTGGACCTATTGGGATTATCAGATGAACGCCTGGCCGCGTGATGCGGGGTTTCGGATCGACCATCTTCTGCTCAGCCCGCCCGCCGCCGACCGGCTGGTCGATGCGCAAGTCGACAAGGAATTTCGCGGCCGGGAAAAGGCCAGCGACCATGCGCCGGTGTGGGTCGAGTTGCGATAATTATACCCGGACAATATTGACGAAATAAAATCCGGGTAATAATAGCCGGGCCGAAGGAGATTCGGCATGGCGCGCACGTTGACGGCCTTTGCGGGCGATTATTGGATCGGGACGGGCGAGGAGGCGGAGATACGCGCCGCCATGCGCGCGATGGATGGCGATGCGCCGATGATCCTGGTCTTTGACGATGCGACCGGGCGGCAGGTGGACATCGACATGCGGGGGCCGGGGCGTGAACCGGCGCGCGGGCGGGGCAGGCCCCGGCTTGGCGTGCAGGCGCGCGAGGTGACCTTGCTGCCGCGCCATTGGGAATGGCTGGGCGCGCAGCCGGGCGGGGCGTCGGTTACGCTGCGCAAGCTGGTCGAGGCGGCGCGCAAGGAAGGAACCGCTCAGCCCTCGCCCCGCGCCGCGATGGATGCCGCCTATCATTTCCTGACGGCGATGGCCGGCGACCGGCCGGGCTATGAAGCCGCGATCCGGGCGCTTTATGCGAAAGACAGGGACGGATTTGTGAAGATGTCGGAAGGATGGCCATCCGCAGTGCGGGATCATGGACTGGCTCTGGCCATGCCCGCATTCGATGCCTGATCCCGCGCCTCTGACAACCGGTAGTTACTGGCCGCTCCGGGTGGCCTAATAACGTCAGAAAGAGGAGACATGCATGGATAGGATCGATCAGCTTCTGGCCATAGAGGCGATCAAGCAGCTCAAGGCGCGCTATTTCCGCCTGATGGATACGAAGGACTGGGCCAATCTGCGCACGGTCTTTTGCGACGACGCGATTTTCGATGCCCGCCCGTCATTGAGCATAGATGGCCAGGCGCCGGATGGCATGGCCGCGGAAAGCAATGACTGGGTGTATGAAGGCGGCGACGAAGTGGTCGAGTTCATCAGCACCGTTATCGGCACAAAGACGACCGTGCATCATGGCCATTGCCACGAGATCAGCATCGAGAGCGACACGCGGGCGACCGGCGTCATCGCGATGGAGGACCAGATATGGGAGCAGGACGGGACAATGGTCCTGCACGGCACCGGCCATTATCATGAGACCTATCATTGCGTGGAGGGGCAGTGGCGCATCCATCGCTCGCGGATCACCCGGCTGTCGATTCGGCTGGGCGAGGCATAGGGGTGGCGGCGCTGGGGCCTGACCTGTTTAGATGGACGCGTGCTCCTGCGAAAGCAGGAGCCCAGGGCCTCAAAGCGCCAAGCCGCCCTGGACTCCTGCCTTCGCAGGAGTACGCGGCGCTGTAACGATCGGGGGACGCGCCCCTACGGCCCCTACAGCGTCTTGTCGTAGACCTGATAGATTTTGTTGACCCGGCTCTCGATCGCCTCGGCGATGGCGTTCATGCCCTGATTGTCGTCGAGCACCCAGCCGATCTCGCCGCGGGTCGCGCCATAGTCGGTAATGGCGGCGCGGCGGATATATTCGATCATCATGAAGGCGAGCTGGCTGGCCATGCGGGAGGATTGCAACCGCTGGACCACGCCCATCAGCGGCACGCGCATCGTGCGGACCTTGGGCTTGCGCAGCCATAGCAGCAGCTTCGCCCAGCCGAAGGGCAGCAGCGAACCGTTGAGCGGCTTGATGGCTTCATTGAGGTCGGGCAGCGTCATCATGAAGGCCACAGGCTCGCCATCCAGTTCGGCGACCATGATCAGATCCTCAAACACGATGGGTTTCAGCTTCTTGCCGGTAAAGGCCACTTCGCTGTCAGTGATCGGCACGAAGCCCCAGTTGCGGCCCCAGGCGTCGTTGAGGATGCCAAGGATGATCGCAGCCTCCTTGTCGAAGTGAGACTTGTCGACCTTGCGGATGTTGATCCGCGGGCTTTTCTCGCCCGACTGGACGATACGCTGGATCAGCGGCGGGAAGTCCTTGGTGATGTCGAGATCATAGGTTTTGAGCTGCTTCACGGGGGCATAGCCGGCGGATTCGATCCACGGCTGATAGGCGGCGCTGTTATGGCCCATCATGACCGTGGGCGGATGGTCATGGCCCTCGATCAGCAGGCCCGGCTCCTCCCAGATGGACAGCGAAAGCGGGCCAAGCACGCGGGTCATGCCCTTCCCGCGCAGCCATTCCTCGGCGGTGGACAGCAGGGCGGCGGCGGTTTCGGCGTCCTTCGCCTCGAACAAGCCGAAATTGCCGGTGCCCGGACCCATGCCCTGTTCCGGCGTGATGGTCAGCGCCAGACGGTCGATATGGGCGGAGATGCGGCCAGTGACTTCCGCGCCGCGCCGGGCCAGGAAATATTGCGCCTCGGCATGTTCGAAAAAGGGGTTCTTGCCCGGCGTCAGCAGGCCGTAGACTTCGCTCTTGAGCGGCGCGACCCAGTTGGGATCATTGGCGTAGATCGTCCAGGGCAGGTCCACAAAGGCCTTCAGGTCGGCCTTTCCGGCTACGGGCGTGACTGTAACGGACATGGGGCCTCCCGGTTCGCGCTGAAGCGTTCGACGGCTCTAGTTTCTTTCCGGGGAAAAGAAAGGGCGTTCCCTATTCCGTCTTCTATTCCTCTGTGCGGATCAGCACGGTTTCGCCGACGAGAAGGAACAGCAGGAACGGCGCCCAGGCGGCCATGAAGGGCGGATATGCGCCCAGATTGCCCATCGCCAGCGCGAAATTGTCCGCCACGAAATAAGTGAAGCCCAGCGCCATACCGATGACGGCGCGGATGAACAGCCGGCCGGACCGCGCCAGGCCGAAGGCGGCGACGGACCCCAGAAGCGGCATCAGCACGGCGGAAAGCGGGCCGGAGAATTTGTGCCACAGGCTGCCCTCCAGCGCGGCGGTGGGACGGCCCGCATCCTTGAGGTCGGCAATGGCCATGCCCAGTTCATTGGCGGTCAGGCCGTCGGCGTCGACCTTCGCCAGAGTGAACTGGTCGGGGCGGATTTCCGGGCCGAAGCGGATGGTGCCGATCGCCTTGCCGGTGCCGCGCGTCACATCGAATTGCTGCGCGTCCTGCAGCACCCAGCCCTTGCCCGCCTGCGCGTCGAAATGGGCGCGGGGGGCCTGGATGATGCTGATCAGCGTATTGTCGACCCGGTTGAAGATCACGATCTTGCGCAACTGGGTCGCCTTGCCGCGCCCGGCGATGATCCCGGCGTTGATCAGGTTGTTGCCGTCGCGCACCCAGGCGTTGGTCTTGACGCCGCTGTCGGTGGGGATCGGCCCGTAATCGACATTGGACCAGGCATCGAGCGCGGCGGTCGAAGGGGAGACGATGCGGTCGTTGAAGACGAAGCTGATCCCCGCAATGCCGATGGCGACGACGATCAGCGGCGCGAGAATCTGGTGCGCGGACAGGCCTGCCGCCTTCATCGCGATCACCTCGCTATTCTGGTTCAGCGTCGCCAGCGTGATCAGCGTGCCCAGCAGCACCGCGAAAGGCAGGAAGCGCGCGATGATCTGCGGCGCGCGCAGGAAGATATAGTGCCAGAGCTGCGCGTCGCCATTGCCCTTATAGGCCAGGATATTGCCCGATTCCCCCAGCAGGTCGAGCGTCTGGAGCACGATGACGAGCAGCGCCAGCACGGCGAAGCTGCGCGTCAGGAACAGGCGGCCCATATAGAGGGCCATCGTCCGGGAGGGGAAGAATTGAAGCTGCATGCCTTATCCGCCCCCCTAGGCCGCCTGCGCCGGCTTGCGGCCGAAGCGGAAGAATTTGGCGACCCGTCCGCCGATCTTGGCGAAGGCATATTCCAGCGCGCCGATCGGCTGGCCGCCCGGCCGGTGGGCGACCACATGATACATCCACAGGATCAGTGCGGCGACGGCGCAGAAGGGCACCCACAGGGCGAAGATCGGATTGATCCGGCCCAGCGCGCCCACGGCTTCGCCATATTCGTTGATCTTGTGATAGGTCACGATGAACACGATCGAGAGGAACACGCCCAGCGCCGATGTCGACCGCTTGGGCGGGATGGCGAAGGCGAGCGCGGCGAGCGGCAGCAGCAGCATCATCGCCACCTCCACCAGCCGGAAATGGAAATTGGCGCGGACCTCCGCGCGCAGGGCGGGGCTGGATTCCGGCGCCTTGCCCACGCGCACCAGTTCCGGGATCGTCAGTTCCCGGTCGGCATCGCCGCGGCCGCGGAAATTCTCGATCTGCGGCAGGTCGATGGGCAGGTCGTGGCTGGAGAAGCTGAGGATGCGGGGCGTCTTATATTTGGGATCGTCATGGACCAGCACGCCATTGTGCAGGCGGAAGATGATCGTGTCCGGATCGTCGGTCGCAAGGAAGGTGCCCTGCGCGGCGGTGACGGCCAGCGTCTGCCCGTCCTTGCCATTGGCGCGCACAAAAATGCCCTGAAGATTGCGGCCGGCATCGCGGCTCTGTTCGATCCGCATCGTCATCTTCTTGCCCAGATTCGTGAACTCGCCGACCTTGATCGATGCGCCCAGCGCGCCCGACCGCAGTTCGAAGCGCAACCCTTCATAGGCATAGCGGGCATAGGGCTGGACGAAGCCCACGATAGCGAGATTCACCAGCGCCAGGGCGATGGCGTACATATAGGGCACGCGCAGCAGGCGGCCGTAGGACAGGCCGACGGCGCGGAACACGTCCAGTTCCGACGACAGGGCCAGCTTGCGGAAGGCCAGCAATATGCCCAGCATCAGGCCGATCGGAATGCCGAGCGAGAGATATTCCGGCAGCATGTTGGCCAGCATGCGCCACACGACGCTGACCGGGCCGCCCTCCGCCGCGACGAAATCGAACAGGCGCAGCATCTTGTCCAGCACCAGCAGCATGGCGGAGATCACCAGCGTACCGATGAGGGGAACGGCGATCAGCCGGGCGATGTAGCGGTCAGTGGCGGTCAGGAATTTCAATATGTGGTCGTCCCATCACCATGTTTTGGCCGCAAACCCCTTCCATATCAACAGCACGGGGCGAACAGGGGCTCGCTCGCGCCGGTGTGGAAAAACGCCATGCCGGGCGGGCTATAGCTTCCAGGAGAGTGTTGGTCATGTCGAATTTTCCAGGTCTGCCGAAACTGGCGGCGCTCGCAGCTTCTGCGGCGTTCGTGCTGGCTGGCGCGCCTGCGGTCGCTGGCGCAGCGGCGCTTGGCCCGCAGGCTGAGGCTTGCGAGAGCAATGGGTCGGCCGTGCTGGTCCATGTCGAGGGATTCAAGTCGCGATCCGGCCTGCTGCGTGTCCAGCTATACGAAGCCAATCCCAAGACGTTCCTTGAGAAAAAGCAGTATGTCGAGCGAATCGAGCTGCCGGTGACGAAGGCGGGCGCGATGAATGTCTGCGTATCCGTGCCGAAGCCGGGCAATTACGCGCTCTATGTCCGCCATTATGTCGAGGGCAAGGGCGAGGGCAGCAGCAAGAGCGACGGCGGCGGCTTTTCCGGCAATCCGCAGATGAGCCTGATGGACCTCGCCTTCAAGCGGAAGCCCGACCTCAACAAGACCAAATTCTCGGTCGGCGGATCGACGGCGGAGGTCAAGGTCGTACTCAACTATGTGCAGGGCTTGAGCTTCAAGCCCATCGGCGCCTGACGGGAGGATTGCGGCAAGAATATGGTCTGCGTGGCGCTCCTGTCCAATCCCAAGTCAACCGGCAACCGGCAGTCGCTGCCGCGCGTCCGCACATTCTGCGCCAATAATCCCGACATCTTCCATTATGAGGTGGAGCATGTCGACCAGATCGGCCGGGCGCTGCAGACCATCGCCCGCGTCGAACCGTCCGTCATCGTCATCAATGGCGGCGACGGCACGGTGCAGGCGGCGCTGACCGAACTGTATCAGGGCGAACATTTCACCGACAAGGTGCCGCCGATCGCAGTGCTGCCCAACGGCAAGACCAATCTGATCGCGCTGGACCTGGGCATTCATGGCGATCCGATCAAGGCGCTGGAGCGGATCGTCGATATCGCCAAGACCGGCCTCGACAAGCATGTGGTGGCGCGCGAACTGATCGCGCTGACCGACGGGCAGGCGGGAAGCCGCCCGGTGCTGGGCATGTTCCTGGGCGGGGCGGGCCTGGCCGATTATATCCTCTATTGCCGCAACAAGATTTACCCGCTGGGCCTGTCCAATACGGTCAGCCATGTGCTGACGGCGATTGCCGTGGTGCTGTCGCTGCTGTTCGGCATCCGGGGCAAATATATGCCGCCCGCGACCCGGCCGGTGTCGATCTCGCTGATCCGCGAGGGGCAGCTTGCCGGGCGCTTCACGGTGCTGATCGTGACGACGCTGGAACGGCTTCTGCTCGGCGCGCGAACGACCGAGGAGGCGCGGGGCAGCATGAAGCTGATGGCCGTCGACCAGAATGGACCGGCGCTGTTCCGCGCCGTCTTTGCTATCCTGTCCGGCCGGTTCGGTACGCGGCGCATGCAGGGCATCCATCTGGAACAGGGCGACACCATCCGCATCGAGGGCGACCGCAGCAGCGTGATCCTGGACGGCGAACTGTTCGAGGCGAATGAGGGCTATCCCATCGTGCTGCGGTCGACGACGCCGGTGCCGTTTTTGCGGTTGGCGGCATAAGCGATCATCTTCTTTTCCGTTCGCCCTGAGCTTGTCGAAGGGCTGTCTTTTTCTTCAAGAAAGTGCAGGGCTTCGACAAGCTCAGCCCGAACGGTGGAGGGGCAGTGGCAATTTCAATCCAAACCCTCGTCGCAGCCGAACTTGCCGAACCCGCCGATCCGCGCGCAGCCGCCATGGCGGCTGCGCTGGCGGCGCAATATCCCGGTGCGGCGCGGGCGGTGCTGTTTTACGGGTCGTGCCTGCGCGAGAAGAATCTCGACGGGCTTATGCTCGATTTCTACCTGATCGTATCGGACTATCGCGCGGCCTACGGAAAGCGCTGGCTGGCCAGCGCAAACCGGCTGATCCCGCCCAATGTCTTTCCCTTCGAGCATGAAGGGCTGATCTCCAAATATGCGGTGCTGAGCGAAGCGGATTTCGCGCGGTTGTGCAGCGTCAGTGCGCCCGATCCCTCGGTATGGGCGCGGTTCGCGCAACCCAGCCGCCTGATATGGGCGGCGGACGAACGCGCGCGGACAATGGCGCAGGCCGCCGTCGCGCAGGCCGCGCCGACATTGGTGGCGCTGACGGAACCGGCGATGGAGCCGGGCGAAGCTGAGGCTGATCCGCTGGCGGTTTGGCGATCCGGTTTCGCCCTGACCTATGGCGCTGAACTGCGCGCTGAACGGGCTGCGCGACCGGGGTCGATTGTCGATGCCGATCCGGAGCGTTATCGCCGGTTTGGCGTGGCCGCCAGAGAGGTCGCGGGACAGTCGCCCGGCGCTGCTTCAAGCGAAGCGCGCGAGGGCGCGCGCGCCGGATGGCGGAGAATGCAGCGGCGCGGGAAGCGAACGGTGGTCCTGCGCCTCATCAAGGCCAGCTTCACCTTCGCGGGGGGGATCGATTATCTCGCCTGGAAGATCAACCGGCACGCCGGGACGAAGATCGTCATCCAGCCCTGGCAGCGGCGCTGGCCGCTGGCGGGTGCGATCACTCTGCTGCCGCGGCTGTTTCGGAGCGGTGCGATCCGGTGATCGCCTGACTGATGGCGGCGGACAGGCCGCCCAGGGTGAAGGGTTTGCGCAGTACCGGATGCCCCCGGAACATCGCGCTGTCCTCGACATCGCCGGCATAGCCGGTGACGAACAGGACGGGCAGATGCTGAAACTCGTCGGCCCATTGCCGCACCATTTCCGGCCCGGTCATTTCCGGCATCAGCACGTCGGTAATGACAAGGCCGATGTCGCGATGCTTGGCCAGCATGCCCGCGGCGTTGGCGGGATGGTCGCAGCCGATGGGCAGATGGCCCAGTTCCGCCAGCGCATCGATGGTCTGCGCCAGCACGCGGGGATCATCCTCCACCACCAGGATGCGGGTCGGCGGTTGATCCGTGGTTTCCGCTTCGGCGGGCGACAGGGTGACGGGCGCGCTGCCCTCTCCCTCCACGATGCGGCGGGGCAGGAATAGCTGAACCTGCGTGCCCTGGCCGGGCTGCGACAATATGCGAATCTCGCCCTGACACTGGCGCACGAAACCGAAAATCTGGGACAGGCCAAGGCCGGTGCCCTTGCCGATCGGCTTGGTGGTGAAGAAGGGTTCGAACACGCGGGCCAGCACTTCGGGCGTCATGCCGCAGCCGGAATCGCCAACGGAGAGCAGCACATAGTCGCCCTCCGGACACTCCCCGATCTCGCCTTCGGTCAATGTCGCGCGGCTGGTCGAGATGGTGAGGACGCCGCGCCCCTCCATTGCATCGCGCGCGTTGACGCACAGGTTGAGGATGGCGTTTTCCATCTGGTGGCGGTCGACGAAGATCGCCCAGCCGCCCGCATCCTTATGCAGTTCGACGCGGATCTGGTCGCCGATCGTGCGGTCGATCAGGTCGACCATGCCAGTGATCAGTTTGTCCGCGCTGACGGCCGAGGGCAGCAGCGGTTCGGACCGGGCGAAGGCGAGCAGGCGGCGGGTCAGGGCGGAGGCGCGATTGGCGCCCTCCATCGCATTGTCGATATGCCGTTCCGCATCCGCCGGTTCTTCGCGCAGCTTGCGCCGGGCCAGTTCCAGCCCGCCGACGACCACCGCCAGCATATTGTTGAAGTCGTGCGCGATGCCGCCGGTCAACTGGCCCACCGCCTCCATCTTCTGCATCTGGCGCAGGCTTTCCTCGGCGGCGGCGCGGTCCAGCGCCTCCTGATGCAGCATGCGGTTGGCGTCCTGAAGCTCCGCGGTGCGCGCGGCGACGGCCGCCTCCAGCCCCCATGCCCGCTGCGCTTCGGAATCGGCGAGACGCCGGGCGAAACGGCGATCGTTCAGCGCCGCATTCGCCGCCCATGCCGCAAACAGGCCGCCCACAACCAGCACCAGGCCGACAAGCCGGTAGGTGTAAGCGAGATTTTCATTGCGGTTGTTCGACTGGCTGACGGCGGCGTTGCGCTCCCGCAGCCGGGCGTTTTCGGTATTGATCACGTCGCGGAGCAGGCTGTTGATGCGCTGCAGATTTTCCGCGCGGCCCGCGTCATGGAATTGGGCGAGCGCGCCCATCCGCTGATCATAGGTGGTGCGCAGGCCGATTTCGCTCAGCGTCTTGCCGCGATCCGCATAAGCGATGCGCAAATGGCGGACGAGCGTCCTTTGATGTTCATCATCGCGGGTGGAGAAGGCCAGAGCATCCAGCTCCGCCCCGGCCCCGCGCCATTGCGACTGGAACAGGCGTCCGGTGTCGGGATCAAGGCTGATGACATAACGGGCGAGGCTGCTTTCCGCCTTCGCCATCGATCCGTCGAGACGGCGGGCGAGGGTGATCACCTCATAGCTGTGGCGTTGCCGGTTGAGCGCCTGGTCGCGCTCGCTCGACGCGGTGCTCGCAATATAGAGCAGAGCGCCAAGCGCGAGTATGAGCGGGATGCCGAGAAGGAAGGGCAGGGCGCGCTGAAGACTTTCCAGCCATGCCGGAATCTCCTCATCGCCGAAGATCGAAAACCTGTCCATCTGCTTGCAATCTAATCCAGAATGCCGCGCGGGGAAAGGAGAGCCTTCATTCCGTCCCTGGCGAGAGTCAATTCGCCGCCAGCGTAACGATCAGGCGATGGCGCCGACCGCCTTGCCCGCCGCCTCGAACATGCCAATGATTTGAGTTACTTGCTCGTCCGAATGCTCCGCACAAAGCGAGCAGCGCAGCAGGAATGTGCCGGCTGGCGTGGCCGGGGGCCGCGCCATGTTCACATAGAGGCCCAGTTCCAGCAGCGCCTGCCAGATGGCGACGGCCTGCATCTGGTCCGTCAGGATCACGGCGATGATCGCGGACTGCGGCGTTTTCGTGCCGAGCGTGAAGCCGAGATCGGTCAGCCCCTTGTGCAGACGCTGGCTGTTCTTCCACAGATGCGCGCGCTTCTCGCCCGCATGCATCAGCTTGCGGATCGACGTCGCGGCGGTGGCGACGACGCTGGGCGGCAGCGAGGCGGTGAACACATAGGGACGGCAGACGAGGCGCATCACCTCAAACTTCGGATGGTTCGACACGCAGAAGCCGCCGACCGTGCCGACCGACTTGGAGAAGGTGCCAACGATGAAGTCGACATCTTTTTCTACGCCCTGCTCCTCATAGACGCCGCGTCCGTTGGGACCGAAGAAGCCCATGCCATGCGCTTCATCGACCAAAATCATGCAGTTGGCGTGCTTGCGGACGGCGGCCACCATGTCGGGCAGCGGGGCGACGTCGCCGAGCATCGAATAGACGCCCTCCAGCACCACCAGCTTCAGCGCGTCGGCGGGCAGGCGGCCGAGGCGCTTGTCCAGATCCTCGACGCTGTTGTGGCGGAAACGGACGATCTCCGCATCGCCCAGGAAGCAGCCGTCATAGATGGAGGCGTGGCTGTCGGCGTCCAGAATGACATAATCGCCCTTGCCCGCCAGGGTGGAGATCATGCCCAGATTGGCTTGATAGCCGGTGGAGAACACCATGGCCGACGAGGTGCCGTAAAATTCCTTGAGCGCGTCCTCGACTTCCTTATGCCCCTGATAGGTGCCGTTGAGGACGCGGCTGCCGGTGGTGCCCGCGCCGAATTCATCCAGCGCCTTCTTGCCCGCGGCGACGACATCCGGGTCGAAGGTCATGCCCATATAATTATAGGTGCCGAGCAGGATGGTGTCCTTGCCCTTGATGACCGCCTGCGTCGGCGACTTCACCTCGTCCATGACGATGGCGAAGGGATCGCGCACGCCAGTCGCCAGCAGCGCTTCGCGCTCGGCGATCAGCGGATCGAATTTGGAGAACAGGTCGCGCGCATCCAGCACTTCGGCGGGGGTGCGGGCATTATGGGCGGTGGCGGCGGCTTCGGTCATTCTCACATCCCTTAACCCGTTCGTGCTGAGTAGAGACTGAGCGAAGTCGAAGGCTCGTATCGAAGCATTCGCGCTCAGTTCCGGTCCTTCGATACGCCGCTTCGACAAGCTCAGCGGCTACTCAGGACGAACGGTGGTTAATTCATTCAAGTGGTCTTAAGCTTGGCGACTGCATCGACGAGCTGGCCCACCGTCTCGATCTCCGCCTGCATGTTCATGGTGATGATGATGTCGAACTCATCCTCGATCGCGGCGACGAAATCCATGACGGTCAGGCTGTCCCACTCCAGGTCGCCCGCAAAAGTCGTGGTTTCGGTAAGCGCGATCTCCTTCTTGTTGAAGGGGGCGATCTGCGCCGTGACGCTGTCGAATATGTTCTGGCGATCCGTCATTATCATGTCCCGATGGGTAGTGCGGCGAAAACAGGCCGTGGTGTCTGCTCCTGCGGCATATGCTTTGGCAAGCGAATAAGGCCGCAATCGGGCAGCTTCTAGCCCTAATGTGCCCGTGTAGCCCCACTGTGTCCGGCCAGGCGATGGCGCGGGGGTCAGCTTGCGGCCTTCAGCCACCCCTTTGCGCGATAGGCCTTCACTGTGTTGGAGAGGCCTGCGGGCATGCCCACCACCGGCTGCCAGATGGCGGGCGGCACGCGCATGGACGGATTGGAGACCCAATCGGGATGACAGAAGTAGCTGACCCGGTCGGTCGTGAGCTTTGCGCCCTTCCCACGGAACAGGCCGTCCGCGCGCGCGGCGGTGTTGAGCAGCCAGCGCGGCGCGGCGAGCGTGCGGACATCCTCGCGGCCGACAGCCTTGCCGACGGCCCTGCCGAAATCGGCATGGCTCCACCCGCCGGGCGTGCCGTCATCGACCTCATAAATTTGGGCGACGCTGTCCGACCGGTCCTCGCACAAGGCGAGGAGGAGATGGGCGAGGTCATGCACCTCGATCACCGACAGCCTGCCATCGGGCGGCAAGACCATCAGCCCGCGCGAGGCCATGCGGAACAGCTCCAGCATTTCCTGATCGCCGGGGCCGTAAATGGCCGGCGGGCGGACGATGGTCCAGTCGAGGCCACCGGCCATCACATGCCGTTCGGCAAGCTCCTTCGACCAGCCATAGCTCGACAGCTCCGGCTCCCGCGCGGCGAGCGAGGAGACATGCACCATGCGGCGGACGGCGCCGCGACGGATGGCGTCGACCAGGAACATCGTGCCCTTGACGTTGCCGTCGATGAAACCCTGCCGGTTATGCGCGTTCACTACGCCCGCAATGTGCAGCACGGCGTCGGCGTCCGCGACCAGCCGGTCCAGACTGTCCGCATCGCCCAGCGCGCCCGCTATCCACGTCACGCCCTTGCGCGCAGGCTGCGGACGGCGGGTGAGGGCGTTGACGGTGAAGCCGCGCGACAAAGCAAGGTCAAGCGTGGCGGCGCCGACGAATCCCGTCGCGCCGGTCATGGCAATCCGCATCCCGGTCACTTTCAAAGCATGACCATATGGTCGCGGTGGACGAGGACTGAGCGGGAGACTTCGCCAAGGATCGCCGCAATCTCCTCGCTGCGGCGACCGGCGATCTTCACCGCATCCTCAGAATCATATTCGGACAGGCCGCGCGCGATGGTGCGTCCGTCCTCGGCCAATATGTCGATGACATCGCCGCGTACGAATATGCCGGAAACGTCCCTGACGCCTGCGGGAAGCAGGCTGTTGCCGCGCGCCAATGCGCCCGCCGCGCCAGCGTCGACGGTGATCCGGCCGCGCGTGGTCAGCCGCCCGGCAAGCCATGTCTTGCGCGCGCGCTTGCCCGCCGCCGCCTGGAATATCGTGCCGCGCCCTTCGCTGGCCCATGCCGACAGCGGCGAATCCCGGTGACCGGTGATGATGGCGAGGTGCGCACCAGCGCCCGTCGCGATCTTCGCCGCCTCAATCTTGGAGAGCATGCCCCCCGACCCCATGCCTGATCCCGAACCGCCGTCCGCCATCGCCTCTATCGCGGAATCGATCCGCTCCACCCTCTCTACCAACATCGCGCTGGCATCGACCTGCGGATTGGCCGTGTAAAGCCCGTCCACGTCAGATAGCAGCACAACCGCGTCAGCCCGCGCCGCCTGCCCGATGCGGGCGGCGAGACGGTCATTGTCGCCGAAGCGGATTTCGGCGGTGGCGACGCTGTCATTCTCATTCACCACCGGCACGATGCCGAGCGACAGCAGCCGTTCGAGCGTGGCGGAGGCGTTGAGATAGCGGCGGCGATTTTCCAGGTCGTCGAGCGTCACCAGCATTTGCGCGGCGGTCAGGTCGCGCTCGCCAAGCACGGTGGCCCATGTCTGCGACAGGGCGATCTGACCCACGGCGGCGGACGCCTGCGCATCCTCCAGGCTGCCGCGTCCGCCTTTCGGCAGGCCAAGCCGGCGCGCGCCGAGCGCGATCGCGCCGGACGAGACGATGACGATCTGCTGTCCTTCCGCCCTGCGCGCGGCGATGTCGGCGGCGACCGTGCGCAGCCAATGGTCGCGCACCGCGCCGGACGGATCGACCAGCAGGGCGGACCCGATCTTTACGACGATGCGGCGGCAGAGGGCGGGCGGGAATCCGGCCAGGGTCTCGGTCAGATCGGCGACCATGTGTCCGCTTCCCCCTCATCCCCTTCGTCCCCATCGGCCCTTGCCTCGCGCGCCCGGTCGCCAAGGACGGGAATGATCACGTCGAGCAGTTCGGACACGCCCTCGCCGGTCGCGCCGGAGATAATGTGAATGTCCTCCGCCCCGGCTTCGCGGAGCTGTGCGGCGATGTCCTCCATCAGTTCCTCGCCCAGCAGGTCGCCCTTGTTGATCGCGATGATCTGCGGCTTTTCATCCAGCCCCGCGCCGTAGGCCGACAGCTCGTCCTGAACGATGCGCCATGCCTCGACAGGATCGTTGCCATTGGCGTCGATCAGGTGCAGCAGGACGCGGCACCGCTCGATATGGCCAAGGAAGCGGTCGCCAATTCCTGCGCCCTCCGCCGCGCCTTCGATCAGGCCGGGGATGTCGGCCAGCACAAACTCGCGGCCCTTGTGGCTGACGACGCCCAGTTGCGGCTTGGTGGTGGTGAAGGGATAATCGCCGACTTTCGCCTTGGTATTGGTCACCTGATTGATGAAGGTGGACTTGCCAGCATTGGGCAGGCCGACAAGACCGACATCGGCGAGCAGCTTCAGCCGCAGCCAGACCCACATCTCCTCGCCCGGCCAGCCGGTGCCGTGCTGGCGTGGGGCGCGGTTGGTGCTGGTCTTGTAGCTGAGATTGCCGCGGCCGCCGTCGCCGCCGCGCAAGAATACGACTTCCTTGCCCGCCTCCAGGAAATCGGCCAGGATTTCGCCTTCCTCGCCATCTTCGGGATCGGAAATGATCTGGGTGCCGATGGGGACCTTGATGACCAGATCCTTGCCGCCAGCGCCCGTGCGGTTCTTGCCCGCGCCGCCATGGCCGCGCTCCGCCTTGAAATGCTGGGTATAGCGGAAGTCGATCAGGGTGTTCAGACCCTCGACCGCCACGAAGATGATGTCGCCGCCCTTGCCGCCGTCGCCGCCGTCCGGGCCGCCATATTCGATGAACTTTTCGCGCCGGAACGCGACGGCGCCGGGGCCGCCGGTACCCGATTTGATGAAGATTTTTGCCTGGTCGAGAAAATGCATCGGCGGCCCTTAGCCCCATTCCCGCACAAGTTAAACCATTGCCGTATTTTCGCGATCCATTGCAACATATCCTGCGGCGTTTCATGACGGGGGCCATGAACGAGATTCCCGTTATCGAGACAGGGCGGCTGCGGCTGCGGCCGCACCGCGCGGATGATTTTCAGGACATGCAGGCGCTATGGGGCGATCCCCGGACGGTGCGTTTCATCGGCGGCCATGTGCAGGATGCGCAGACCGTATGGTTCCGCCTGCTGCGCTATGCCGGCATGTGGGCGCTGCTGGGTTATGGCTTCTGGGCGATCGAGGATCGGGAGACCGGGGCCTATCTGGGCGACGGCGGCCTGATGGACGGGCGGCGGGGCATAAAGCTGCTCGACGGCGCGCCGGAGATTGGATGGGCGCTGGTGCCGGAGGCCGGTGGGCGCGGACTGGCGACGGAATTTGCCGCGGCGGTGACGGGCTGGGCGGACTCCGTGCTAAGGGCGCAGGTTACGCGCTGCATCATCGAGCCGGACAATGCCGCATCGCTGCGCGTGGCGGAGAAGGCGGGCTATGCGGAGATCGGCCGCGCCGAACTGGGCGGAAAGGTGGTGATCGTGCTGGAGCGGGCGGCCTCTCCAAACCTCCGTTCGCCCTGAGCTTGTCGAAGGGCTGCCTTTCCTTGCCTTGTTGAAAGGAAGGACAAGGCTTCGACAAGCTCAGCCTGAACGGTGATATTCGTTCAACGCAGGGCGCTCTAAGCCGCCAGCGGCCGCGCGTCCGAATAGAGGTCGAGGTGCAGGTTGCGTGGCATGTCCTCCTCCTCGCCCTGTTCGAAGATCGCGCAGGCGACGTCCGCGGCGCGGCCGATGCTGTAGCGGGTCAGAATCTGGCCGGTGGGCCGGAAGCCGATCTTGCGCAGCACATTGCCGGACGCGGGATTGTCCAGGAAATGCCCGGCGGTGATGCCGGAGAGGCCCGTCGCCCGCGCAATGCGCATGACGCCGCGCGCCGCCTCCGTCGCGAAACCGAGGCCCCAATAGGGCCGGGCGATCCAGTAGCCGAGCTTCAGCCCGCCCTCCGCATCACGCCCGATGCCGCAGCCGCCGACGAGGCGCGGCGCGCCGAGCGTGCGCGAGAAGATCAGGAAGTCGGGCAGGTTCGGGTCGCGGTCGCGGGTCAGCCACGCCAGCGCATCCCGCTCACCATAGGGCCAGGGCACGCGGGCAAGGTTGCGGACAACGGATTCGTCGCCCAGCGCCTGCGCCAGAGCCTGCGAATCCTCCAGCCAGCCCGGACGGAGCAGAAGTCTTGATGTGCGAGCGAACATACATTCGCCTCCTCTCGATTATGTGCGCCGCCTTTGCCGCATGATGATGACGGCTTGGCGACATTATGGTCCGGATTGGCCCCGCATGCGTGACGCTTGCGATGGGCGGTTGTTCCGGCCCGCCGGGCGAGGGAAACAAAAAAAGAGAAACGGGACAACCTCTTGGCTGAGGCGTCCCGTTTCCCTCTGTTCGATCGGGCCGGTTTCCCGGTCCCATCTGGGATCGCCTCTACAGACGACCCCCTAAAAGATCGTCCGGTTATTCCGCGGCTTTCGCCGGCATGTCCACCGATACATATTTGCGGCCGAGCTTGCCGTCGTGGAACACCACGCGGCCTTCGGTCAGCGCGAACAGCGTGTGGTCCTTGCCGATGCCGACATTGCGGCCCGGATAGACGCGGGTGCCGCGCTGGCGGATGATGATGTTGCCGCCGATCACTTCCTGACCGCCGAACTTCTTCACGCCAAGGCGCTTCGATTCCGAATCGCGACCGTTGCGCGAGGAACCGCCTGCTTTCTTATGTGCCATTGCTCAAACTCCTCGAATGCGATCAGGCTTCGGTGGCGGCGGGCGCCGCGTCGTCGGCCGGAGCGGCTGCCTTCTTCGGAGCAGCCTTTTTCTTTTCCTCGGCGCCGATCGCGACGATGCGCAGGATCGTGTGGCGCTGACGGTGGCCGTTGCGGCGGCGATAATTGTGCCGGCGGCGCTTCTTGAAAACGATGACCTTCTCGCCCTTCGCCTGCGCGATGATCTCGGCAGCGACGGTCAGACCGGCCGTATCCTTCAGCTCGCTGCCTTCGCCGGCGAGCAGGACGTCGTCCAGGGTGATCTTGTCGCCGGCTTCGCCAGCGAGCTTCTCGACGACAATCTTGTCTCCGGCGGCGACGCGATACTGCTTGCCGCCCGTGCGCACAATTGCGAACATGGCTTTTCTCTTTAATCCAGACTGCTTGGCGCAAGAACCCAGAGGGGTGCCCGCGCAGGAACGTGGCCCGTTAAGGGATTCACCCGGTGCTGTCAACCTGAGTCGGCGGCCGTTTTTCGCCTAAACCCGCAGCAGCGAAAGGATTGCCGCAAGCGTCAGCACCGACAGCATCGTGCTGATCATTACCGTGCCCGCCGTCACTTTTCCGTCCCGCGCATAGAATTCCGCGATCATGAACGGGCCGGTGCCGGTGGGGAGGGCGGCCAGCGCGATGGCCGTCACCGCCACGCGCGGCGGCAGCATGAAAACATGCCAGGCGAGCCAGGCGGTCACTGCGGGATGGATGGCGAGCTTGATCGTGGTCAGCGCGAGGGAGAATCGATTCGTCATCGATTCCAGGATCGGCCGCTCCGCCAGGAACATGCCGATGGCGGCCAGCGCCGCCGGACTGGCCGAACCGCCCAGCATCGTGAAGAAGCTTTCCGCCGGATGGGGCAGCGGTATGCCGCCCAGCCACCAGAACAGCCCCAGCAGCGGCGACACCAGCACCGGATTCTTCATCACGCCGATCAGCGCGAACAGCAGGGCGCGGCCAATGCCATGTCCGTGGCTGCGCGCCAGTTCGATCAGGATGACGCCGCTGGCGAACAGCACGACCAGCGTCAGCGTGGCGGCGATGGCGACGAAGGGGCGGCTTTCCGGTCCCAGCACCAGCAGCAGCAGCGGAAAGCCGATATAGGCGGAATTGGAATAGCTGGCGTTGAGGCCGTCCACCGCCATGTCCTGCAGGCTGAGGCCCCGCATCCGGCCGACGACAAGGCCGAGCAGGAACACGGCGAGGCTGCCGGTTATCGAGACCGTCACGAACCCAGGGTCCCACAGATGACGCCAGTCGGTCGTCGCGACGACCTCGAACATCAGGCAGGGCAGCGCCAGCCAGATGACATACCGGTTGAGCGCGCGTGACGCGCCGTCGCCGATCACGCCCAGCTTCGCCGCGCCATAGCCCGCCGCGATGATCAGAAAGACCGGCAATATGGTGATGATGGTTGCAAGCATGCCTGTTGCGCCTAGCCTTTTCGCCGCGGCATGCCAACATGGCGGATCGGCCCATTGCATCGGCCTCTCCCCATGCCTAGATGCCGCCAATGAACCTGCGGCCGCTTCTCCCCTCCCTCGCGCTGTTGCTGGCCGGATGCACGCCGGCGCCGGGCGGGTCCTATCCTTCGCTGGCGAAACGGCCGATCGAAGGCGGCGGGCCTGTCGCGAACGCCCCCGCTCCGACACTGCCGTCCGCCCCCATGTCCGATCCGGCACTGGATTCGGAGGTGTCGAAGCTGGAAATGCAGGCGCAGGCGGGGTCGGCGGCGTTCGACAAAGCCTATCCCGACGCGGAGCGCCGCGCCCGCACGGCATCGACATCGGCCGTGTCGAGCGAGGCATGGGTGGCGGCGCAGACGGCGATCAGCGGCCTGGAATCCGCCCGCAACGACAGCGTGTCCGCCCTGGCGGGCCTCGACACCCTCTATTCGCAGAAGGTCAATGCGATAGCCGACGGCCAGTCGGCGGAGGGGCAGGACACGATAGAAATGGTCCGCCGTGACGTGCTGGCGATCGTCGATTCCCAGAATGACCGGCTGGACAAGCTCAAGGCGCTGCTGCCTACGATGTAATCCGGACGGGCAGCTTCGGGCGCGCTGCGATCAATGCTCCTCCATCGCCCTGACCGCGCCTTTGTGCGCCTTCGCATTATGGACATAATGGTCGACGCCCGCGCGCATGCCCGCCACAGCGATATCGGGCAGGTCGCGCATATATTTGGCGGGGCGGCCGGACCAGAGCTGGCGGTGGGGCAGGGTCTTTCCGGGGGTCAGCATTGCGCCCGCCGCGAGCATCGCGTCCCCCTCCACCACGCAACCGTCCATGACGATCGCGCCAAGGCCGACAAAGGCCCGGTCCATCAATGTGCAGCCGTGGATCATCGCGATATGACCGATCAGCACATCCTCGCCGATGATCGTGGGGAAACCGCCGCTGCCGTCCTTGTCGCTGTCGCAATGGATGATGGTGCCGTCCTGAATATTCGTGCGCGCGCCGATGCGGATGCGGTTCACATCCGCGCGGATGACGCAATTATACCAGATGCTGGCGTCCGGCCCGATCTCCACATCGCCGATGATCCTGCAGCCCGGCGCGATGAAGGCGCTGGGGTCGATGCGCGGCGTATGGCCGCCAAAGCTGATGATCGATGCGCCGGGGTGATCGTTTTCCATGATAGCTCCTTGCATCGTCTTATAGTTTAAGGATCGGCAGGATGCTGCCATAATCGTCGGTCCAGGCGGAAATGCCGGGCCGGGTTTCAAGCGGTATCCACAGCGCCTGCCCGGTTAACGCGGTCAGGCGCTTCAGGCTCCGGGGATCGCGGGACAGGGCGATCCAGGCGGACATGGAATAATGATAGCGGTCGTCCCGCCGGTCGGGCGTGTAAAGGCGCGCCGCGGTCGCCCATCCGCCATCGCGCGCCGCCGCCGCGACGATCGGCTTCAGGTCCAGATAGCGGTTCGAGATATGGACGAGCAGCAGTCCGCCCGGTTTCAGATGCCGGGCGTAGAGCGCGAACGCTTCCCGCGTCAGCAGGTGCATGGGCACGGAGTCGGAGGAGAAGGCGTCGATGGCGAGCAGGTCGGCCTGGTCCTGCGGCTCGGCGGCGAGGACCAGCCGGGCGTCGCCGATCGCGATGTCCGGCTGGGGCATGCAGCGCGACAGGAAGGTGAAGGATCGCGGGTCGCGGGCGATGCGCTCGATCGCCGGGTCGATCTCATAGAAGCGCCAGCGCTGGCCGGGGCGGGCATAGCAGGCGAGCGTCCCCGATCCGAGGCCGACGACGCCGATCCTGGCCGCCGGGCCGAACAATTGCGGCGCAGCGCCCAGCGCAAGGCCGACGCCCGATTGCGGCGCGTAATAGCTGGTGGTGGTGCGCTCCATGCCGGGCTTGCGGATCTGGATGCCATGGACAGTGGTGCCATGGACCAGCAGGCGCGTGCCATCCTTGTTGTCGCGGATGGCGTAGACCCCGAAATAGCTGCGGGTCATGATGCCCTCGGCCTGCGAGAGCGCGAGTTTTTCCCATCCGCCAAGGCACAGCATCAGATAGGCGGCGCATGCGGCATAGAGGATGCGGTTGCCGATGCTCGCGATGGCGAGGGCGATGATCAGGGTGAAGGAGGCGGCCTTTGCGGCGGAGCCGGGACTGGAGAACAGGATGCCGCCGCCGATCAGTGACGCCAACAGGCTGACGATCAGCAATATCGCCGTTAGCCAGACGTTGCGGCGCGGGTCCTCCCACAGCAGGCGGCTCCAGACGAACAGCGGTTCCCCTTTCAGCAGCAGCGCGGCGGCGGCCAGCAGGATCGGATATTCATAGGTCCAGTCAAAGATCAGCGGAGCGAAGATGGCGCAGAATATGCCGCCCACCACACCGCCCACCGACATGGCGAGGTAGAAGGCCGTGAGGTGCGCGGCGTCGGGCCGCGCATCGAACAGCGCGCTGTGCAGCGCGATCGAGACCACGAACAGCACCAGGATGACCGCCGCGCCGACCAGTATCGGCACCGACGTCGAATCCGAAAAGGCCGTGCATGCGCCCATCAGCAACACCAAAGGCGCAACCATGGTGATGCCGTTCGCCCATGTCCGGCGCGCGGAAAAGGCGACGGTGAAGGAAAGGATGTAGAGGCCGAGCGGCAATACCCACAGCAGCGGCATCGCCACGATGTCCGTGGTGATGTGCAGCGTGGTGGACAACATCAGGCCGGACGGAACGGCGGCAAGGATGATCCAGTGCAGGATCGTCCGCCAGTCGGGCGCGGGCGTGTCCGACTGCGTTTCGGGCGCGGCGGCGGAACGCGGCAGGCGCAGTCCGCAGACGGCGACGAGCAGCAGAAGCAGGATATAGCCGCCGCTCCACAACAGGCTTTGCCCAGAGGCGGGAAGCAACGGCTCGACCAGCAGTGGATAAGCGATGAGACCGGCAAAGCTGCCCAGATTGGATGCTGCGTAAAGGGGGTAGGGATCGCCGCCACCCGACAGCACATACCAACGCTGCATCAACGGGGCCTGCGCGGCGACCATGAAGAATAGCGGGCCGATGGATATGGCCAGCAGCCAGGGCACCCACAGGACCGGGCTGGCCTGTGGCGGCGGATTGCCTGCGGCAAGGCCGATGGGCAGCATCAGCGCGGCAAGCGCGAACAGGGCCAGATGCGCCTGCATCTGGCGGCGGGGCGCGAGGCGGCCGAGCCAGTGGGCATAGGCGTAACCGCCAAGCAGCAGCGCCTGATACACTACCATCGCCGAGTTCCAGACGGTCGGCGCGCCGCCAAGGCGCGGCAGCGCCATGCGGGCGATCATCGGCTGGACAAGAAACAGCAGGAAGGACCCCGCGCAGATGGTGGCGACGAACCGTAGCCGGAGCGATCCCGCCGTTCCGGTCAAGCAGGGCGCTCTATTTCATAGGTGACATGTGGGCGCAGCGGATCATTCTCCGCCAGCGCCTGATGCTCAAAGTCCAAATCCTCGCGACGGGCCATGCCCAGACGGGTCATCAGGCCACGGCTGCGCCTATTGTCGTGCGTTGTGATCGCCCAGATGCTTTGCGCGTCCAGATTGGCCCACACCCAATCAATGCTCGCCTGCGCCGCCTCCCGCGCATAGCCCGCGCCCCACCAGGGACGCGCCATGCGCCAGCCAATCTCCACCCTGTCGACTATGGGCGTTCCGGCGGCTCCGGGCTTCACGCCGCAGAAACCGAGGAAGGTGCTGGTGCTGCGATGCTCCAGCGCCCAGAAGCAATGGCCATGATCGGCCTGCATAGCTTGCATGCGCGCGACATAGGCTTGGGCTTCATCCATCGTCATCGGCGGTCCGAGGTGGCGCATGACTTCCGGGTCGGAGCACATGGCCTGCCACGGTTCGACGTCCGCCTCCCGCCATCCGCGCAGCAGCAGCCGGGGCGTTTCTATAATCGTATCGCTCATCCGTTTATCAGGCGCGCCGCATGCAGTGCGTGATAGGTGAGCACGCCCGAACATCCCGCCCGCTTGAACGCCATCAGCGTTTCCAGGACCAGCGCGTCGCGGTCGCCGGCGCCCGCCGCTGCGGACGCCTCGATCATCGCATATTCGCCCGACACCTGATAGGCGAACACGGGCACGTCGAAGGCGTCCTTCACCCGCGCAACGATGTCGAGATAAGGCAGGCCCGGCTTCACCATCACGCTGTCCGCGCCTTCGGCTAGGTCGAGCGCGACTTCCCGCAGCGCCTCCGCGCCGTTGGCCGGGTCCATCTGGTAATTCTTCTTGTCGCCTTTCAGCAGCCCGCGCGACCCCACGGCGTCGCGGAACGGGCCGTAAAAGGCGCTCGCATATTTGGCGGCATAGGCCATGATCTGCACATTATGATGGCCGTCCTGCTCCAGTGCGGCGCGGATCGCGCCGACGCGGCCGTCCATCATGTCGCTGGGCGCGATGATGTCCGCGCCCGCCGCCGCCTGATTGAGCGACTGGCCGATCAGCACCTCCACCGTCGCGTCGTTGACGACATAGCCGCTATCGTCGAGCAGCCCGTCCTGCCCGTGGACGGTGTAGGGGTCGAGCGCGACATCGGTCAGGATACCGATGTCGGGCACGGCATCCTTGATCGCCCGGATGGCGCGGCACATCAGATTGTCAGGATTGAGCGCTTCCCTGCCGTCATCGCTGCGCCGGTCCGCCTGCGTATTTGGGAAGAGGGCGAGGCAGGGGATGCCTGCGTCGCGCGCTTCCTTCGCGCGGGCGACGATGCCGTCCACCGACCAGCGGGATACGCCGGGCAGGCTGGAGATCGGCTCCTCGACGCCCGAACCTTCCGTGACGAACAGGGGCCAGATGAAATCCTGCGGCCCGATGCGATGCTCGGCATGCAGCGAACGGCTCCACGCGGAAGCACGCGTGCGGCGCAGGCGAAGGGCGGGATAGGCGGCGGACTGGAAAGCGCGGGACATGTGCATGGGGTTTAGGCGGGAGGTCTGGCGGGATCAAGGCGCAGGGTATGATGGCGTGTATATCCCATTGACATATCCATATTTGGATATACATACGGGATATACTTATGGAGTATCGCATGACGCGGACAAGCGTTTTTCAATCGAACCGGTCTCAAGCCGTTCGCCTGCCCAAGAGCGTCGCATTTCCCGAAGGCGTGCGAGATGTGACCATCTTGCGCGAGGGCAAACGGCGCATAATCGTGCCTTCGGACGCTCTGTGGGATGATTTTTTCGAAGCGCCGGGGATCGACCTTGGTGATAGGGATCAACCTCCGGCGCAGCAACGCGAGGCATTTTGATGCTGCGCTATATGCTGGACACCAATCTGTGCATCCGTGTGTTGCGCGACAGGCCGGCTGGCTTGCGGGAGCGCTTCAATTCTGAAGCCGACGGGTTGGCGATATCAACGGTCATTCTTACGGAACTGCTGCACGGTGCGGCAAAATCCGCTCGGCCCGATCATAACCGCCGCGAAGTTGAGCGCTTCGCGTCCCGGCTAGATGTTCTGCCTTTCGATGAGGATGCGGCGGGTCATGCGGCGGATATACGTGCGGCGCTCGAGCGGGAGGGAAAGATGATCGGCGGTTATGACGTGCTGATCGCCGGTCACGCTCGAAGCCGGGGTCTGGTGGTGGTGACGGGCAATCTTGGAGAATTTCGGCGCGTGGCCGGATTGCGTTGCGAGGACTGGTTGGCGGAACCGTCCCAGTAAACTTTCCGCTTATTTGCCCTTGGCGACGGCGCCGGGAATGGATGGCGTCTGCGCCACCTTCGCCGGTTCGCTCGTGTGCAGCCCAATGCGGAGCGACTTGAGCTGGGCGAGGCGGGCCTTGAAATTGGCGAGGGCCTTGCCGGTCAATTGCGCGACGGTCGTGAACTTCACCGAGTTGGGATTGATGTTCACCCCGTTGCGATACAATTCATAGTGCAGATGCGGGCCGGTCGACAGGCCCGTCGATCCGACATAGCCGATCACCTGGCCGCGGCGGACGCGCTGGCCGACGCTGGCGGCGATGCGGCTCATATGGGCGTAGCCGGTGGCGATGCCGCCGCCGTGGCGGAGCTTCACATAATTGCCATGGCCGCCATGCCGCCCGGCAAACTCCACGATGCCGTCGGTCGCGGCATAAATGGGTGAGCCATAGGAAGCGGCGAAGTCGATGCCCGCATGCATGCGGGTGTAACCAAGGATCGGGTGACGGCGCATGCCGTAGCTGGACGAGACATGGCCGGACACGGGCATGGACAGCACGCCGCGCCGCTGGCCGACGCCCGACGCCTCGAACCATTCGGTGCGGTCGCCATTGGTCCATTTCAGCATGTCGAGCGACTTGCCGCGCGTGCGGCCAAGACCGGCATAGAGCAGGTCGCCGACCTCCACATCGCCGGTTTCGGCGCGGCGATAATCGAGGATGATATCGTAACGGTCGCCCGACCGGATATCCTCGATCGGGATCTGCTGGGCGATGACGCGCAGGAAGGACTGGATCGATTTGGGCGGCGCGCCCGCCGCACGGGCGGAGCGATAGAGGCTGTCGCCGACGACGCCCTGGATGCGCAGCGGCGTAGCGTCGACCTTGATCGGGATGCGCTTCACCTGCAGCACGCCGTTCACCCGGTTCAGCTCCATCGCCAAGTCCAGGCGGGCGCGGAAGGCGAGATGGTCGAGCGGACGCGGCACGTTGCGGGTCGGACGGCGGCCAAGCACGATGTCGAGGCGGGTGCCGGCCTTCAGCTTGCCCGGCTTCACGTCGCTGCCGACCAGATCCATGACCTGCGATGCGTCGGTGCTGCTGACGCCGGCGCGGGACAAGGCGCGGCCGAAGCTATCGCCATCGCCGATCGCGGCGCTGAGTTCGATCTGTGGACGCTCCGGCGTTTCCGCGAGCGGGGAGACCATATCGGTCGGGGCCATGTGACGGCCGCTGTCGGCGCCCAGCGCCAGCGGTGTCGTCATCTGGCTGCGCATTTCCTGATATTGCTTCTGGCCAAGCAAGGGTTCAGGCGCGGCGGGAATGGGCTGGAATCCCGGCGAAAGCGCCAGCGCGCAGGCGCAGAGCGCGGTGCAGGTGGCGAGGCCGCGAAACCATTCGAGCGAGCCGATATTCTGGCCGAGATCGGGGACAAGATTAACGTCTTCGGCCCAGTCGCGAACCTTCGCGCGCCAGTCGCGCCTATCTACGAAGGGCGCCGGCGCAGCGTCGGCCATCCACAGGGATGCGGCTGCGCCGCCCTGGCCGGACCCGAATTCGCTTTTCTGAAACAAGACCGGCAATCCCCCGGATATTTCCTTGCGGTCACGACCCCCGTCGCGTTCTCCGCTTGGCGTGTTGTGAAGGGATAGGGTTAAAGTCAACTTAACATACGGATTCTGCGCCGAATCCTGCGGTGAACCGTGCGCGCTGGGGGATCGCGCGCATATTTTGCGGGGAACGCGCCTTTCCCTTGCGCGGCCCGGCCGCTTCCCCGACATAGGAAATGTCATGGCCAGCTTCGCCCGTTCCGCCGTCACAGCCGTGCTCGGCCCGACCAATACCGGCAAGACGCATCTGGCGGTCGAGCGGCTCTGCGCCCATTCCAGCGGCATGATGGGGTTCCCGCTCCGCCTGCTCGCGCGGGAGGTATATGAGCGGGTCGTCGCGCTGAAGGGCAGGGAGAGCGTCGCCCTCATTACCGGCGAGGAGAAGATATGCCCGCCACAGGCGCGCTATTTCCTCTGCACCGCCGAAAGCATGCCGGTCACGGGCGATTACGCCTTTGTCGCGCTGGATGAAGCGCAGCTTGGCGCTGACCCGGAACGGGGCCATGTGTTCACCGACCGCCTGCTGCATGCGCGGGGCCGGGAGGAGACGATGATCCTGGGTTCCGCCACCGTCGCGCCGCTGGTGAAGGCGCTGGTCCGGGATGTGGAGATTATCGGCCGCCCGCGCTTTTCGACGCTTTCCTATGCCGGGGCGAAGAAGCTGTCCCGCCTGCCGAAGCGCTCGGCCATCGTCGCCTTCTCGGTGGAAGAGGTTTACACGGTCGCCGAAATGCTGCGCCGCTTCCGGGGCGGGGCGGCGGTGGTGATGGGCGCTTTGTCGCCGCGCACCCGCAATGCGCAGGTGAAAATGTTCATGGAGGGCGAGGTCGACTATCTGGTCGCGACCGACGCGATCGGCATGGGCCTGAACCTCGACGTGTCGCATGTCGCCTTCGCCTCTCTGCGCAAGTTTGACGGGCATCGCATCCGGCGGCTCACCGTGTCGGAAATGGCGCAGATCGCCGGGCGCGCGGGGCGGCATCATAAGGATGGCACCTTCGGCAGTCTGGGCGGGGAGGATGGCGCGGCGGCCTTCACGCCCGAAGAGATTTCCGCGATCGAGGAGCATCGCTTTCCCCGCGTGGAGGCGCTTTACTGGCGCGACGGCGCGCCGCGATGCGACAGCGTGGAAACGCTGATCGCCGATCTGGAGGCGCGGCCGGACCGGCCGGAACTGCGCGCCGCGCCGGAGGCGGTGGATCTCGCCGTGCTGAAGCGCATGGCGGAGGACCCGCTGGTCATGGAGCGGGCGCGCGGCAAAAGGCAGGTGACGCGCCTATGGGCTGCCTGCGGCCTGCCCGATTTCCAGAAGCTGGGGCCGGACCATCACGCCCGCATGGTGGCGCGCATCTGGCGTTTCCTGTCGGAAGGCAACGGTCATATCCCGCGCGATTGGTTCGCGCAGCATCTGGCGCGGCTGGATACCGCCCAAGGCGACATCGACACGCTGTCGGCGCGGATCGCGGCGGTGCGCACCTGGTCTTATGTCGCGCACCGGCCCGACTGGCTGGCGCATCCGGCGGAAATGGCGGAGCGGACCCGCGCGCTGGAGGAGAAGCTGTCGGACGCGCTGCATGCGGCTCTGGCGCAGCGCTTTGTCGACCGGCGCACGTCGGTCCTGCTGCGCGACATCGGCAAGAAGGCGGGCGATCTTCCGGTCCATATCGGTTCCGATGGCGAGGTTAGTATTGACGGGGAAGTCATTGGACGGCTTGACGGATTCCGTTTCTCGGTCGATCCCGATGCACGCGGCGAAGATCGCAGGATGCTGTTGGCGGCTGCGGAGAGGCGGCTCGGAAGGATTTTGGGAATGAAGGCGGAAGAATTGCTTGCTGCGGCCGACGCCGCCTTTGCGCTGGAGACGCGGCCTGGCGAGATGCCCGCGATCCTGTGGGACGGCAATGTGGTGGCGGCGCTGGCCGCCGGATCGTCTCTCACCGCGCCTTCGGTGAAGCTGGATCGCGCCATGAATGATCTGGGCCAGGATCTGCAGAAGCGCATTTCCGAACGGCTGGGCGCGTGGATGACGGCGCAGAAGGAGCGCCATTTGCTGCCCCTGATGAAGATGACGGAGAGCGCGTCCGACCCCGCCGTGCCCGCCGTGGTGCGGGCGGTGTTCGCGCAGCTTGCCGATGCGGGCGGCATTTCCCCGCGCGACGACCTGGATTCCGCGCTGGGGCATCTCGACAAGGATCAGCGGTCGATTCTGCGCCGCGCGGGCATCACCATCGGCGTGCTCGACCTGTTCCATCATGGATTGCTGAAACCCGGCGCTGCGCTGTGGCGCATGGCGCTGCTGAGCGCACGCAATGGCAAGCCGATGTTGCCGCTGCCGCCGGCCGGCGCGGTCATCCTGCCTGCGGGCGACCGGGCCGTGGAGATGGGCGCGCGCATCGCCGGCTTCCGCGCCTTCGGGGCGCAGCAATTGCGCATCGACATTGCCGAGCGCGTCGCCCGCGCCTCGCATGAGGCGATCGCTAAGGGGCAGCCCTTTACCGCGGCGGACCCGCAGGTGGTGTCGCTCGGCGTGCTGGAACCCGCATTCCTCCAATTGATGCGCGCGGCCGGATTCCGCCCTGTTACGCCGCCCGCCAAGGCGGAAGGCGAAGGCGAGGAGGCGGCTCCGCAGGGCGCGAACTGGGCTTTCCGCGGACGGCGCAAGGCGAAGCCGCCCGAAGCGCAAAAGGATGCGCACAGAAAAGGCGGACCGCGCCAGAAGGATGGCGGCCCCCGGCAGAAGGCGGCTCCAACCGCTACGGGTGGTGGAAATCAGGCTTTTGCCGGTCTCGCTGCATTGCTGGAACGCGGTGGCTGACCCGCGGCGGAAGGATGCGTCCGGCCTGCCGCCCCAGGGCGGTTCGCTGCGCATCGACAAATTTCTGTGGTTCACGCGGCTGGCGCGCAGCCGCTCCTATGCGCAGGCGCTGGCGGAGGAAGGGCATATCCGCCTGAACGGCCGCCGGGTGGAGCGCGCGCATGCGCCGGTGCGCCTTGGGGACCTCATCACCCTGCCGCATGGCGCCTCCGCGCGGGTCGTGCGGGTCAACGCTCTGCCGCTGCGCCGCGGCCCCGCGCCGGAGGCCCAGGGCTGTTACGAGGAAATTCGCGTCGGTGACTGAAAAGAAATCATTTGCGCGCATATTATTGACGTGGGGGCGGGCCGGGAATAGCAGAACCGCACAGTAACAAAGAGTGCCATGCAATGACCTATGTCGTGACCGACGCCTGCATCCGCTGCAAATATATGGATTGCGTCGAGGTTTGCCCCGTGGATTGTTTCTACGAGGGTGAGAACATGCTGGTCATAAATCCCAACGAGTGCATCGATTGCGGCGTGTGCGAACCGGAATGCCCGGCCGAAGCGATCCTGCCCGATACCGAGAGCGGTCTTGAGCAGTGGATGGAGCTTAACAGCAAATTCTCCGCCGAATGGCCCAACATCACGACCAAGGGCGACGCCCCCGACGATGCCGACGATCACAAGGGCGAAGAAGGCAAGTATGAGAAATATTTCTCTGCGGAGCCTGGCGCCGGAGACTGAGTCCTTCGTTTCCGTCTGTTGGCGGAATTGAAGCAAAAATACGGCCTGCCGTTCACGTTGTGCAACGTGGGCTGGTAATTTTATTACGAATCTGCTACATGCTGTGCCGCAGCGGGCGCCTTCGCGTCCGTGTGGAGATAAATCGTCCCATGATCCTACGGTGACGTTGCGGGCTGTCCTGCATGTATCCCCCTTTACATGCGCCCCGGCGACACTGGCCTCCCAGTTGATTGAAGGAAAGGTACCCAATGGCTGCCAAGGCGCTGTCCTTTGACGTCGGTGATTATGTCGTTTACCCCAAGCACGGCGTCGGCCGTGTGATCGAGCTCCAGAAGGAGCAGATCGCGGGCATGGAGCTGGAGCTGTATGTGCTCCGCTTTGAAAAGGAGCGCATGACGCTCCGTGTTCCCACCAACAAGGCCGAGGGCGTGGGCATGCGCAAGCTGTCCTCCGACAAGACCCTTGGCGAAGCGCTTGAAACCCTGAAGGGCAAGCCCAAGGTGAAGCGCACCATGTGGTCGCGCCGCGCGCAGGAATATGAAGCGAAGATCAATTCGGGCGACCTGGTGTCGATCGCCGAGGTGACCCGCGACCTGTTCCGCGCCGACGACCAGCCCGAGCAGAGCTATTCGGAGCGCCAGATCTTCGAAGCGGCGTCGAGCCGTCTCGCGCGGGAACTGGCCGCGATGGAAGAAACCGATGAGCCGGGTGCTCTGAAGAAAATCCTGCGTATCCTGAACGAAGCAGCGCCGAAGTATAACAAGGAACGCGCTGAATAATATTTGATCCAGATCAAGGAGAAAGAGGCGCTTTACGGCGCCTCTTTTTTTGCCTTTGGCCGGTTGGTGATGATAATGCGCCGATATTGGTCGGGATTTCTGCCTGATACATCGCCCTATTCGGGCGTTTGACCCATAATGGGCTGATCCCTCGTTCGTTTTGCTCCCATTGCTACCTATGTGCGGTCTGTATCGACCGAAGGGAGTAGAAATGGCCAAATTCGCATTTGCTGTTGCCGCACTGATCGCGCTGGCCGGATGCCGCCAGGAACCTCGATTGACCGGACCGAATGACGGGGAAAATGCGACTATCGGGGCGGTGGATAATAGCGCCCAGCCATAATGTCCGGTTTTGCTTGGAACTGACGCCCTTCTTGTGTATTGTGTGAGCAATACAGTAATGGGAGTTGCCGATGTCCAGAGCCTTGCTTGTCGCGATGAGCCTTTGCGCCGTCACGGCCTGTTCCGATTCCAGCGACGCCGTGCCGTCCGCAAGCCCCGTGAATACATTGGGCCTGCGCGATTTCACCCGCATCCAGTCCACCGGCCCGGACAATGTGATCGTGTCCGTGGGCAAGGATTTCGCCGTGAAGGCGGATGGGAGCGACCGGGCGCTGAAGGTGCTGGAGATCAAGGTGGTGAACGGCGAGCTGCGGATCGGCCGCCGGGAAGGCTGGGCGAACATGTTCGGCGGCATGGACGAAGGCGCGACGATCCATGTGGCGATGCCGGCGATCAACGGCGTGGGACTCACCGGATCGGGCGATGTCGATGTGGACCGCGCACAGGGGAGCGGCCTCGATCTTTCGCTCACGGGTTCAGGCAATCTAAAGATCGGCGCGGCTAAGGTCGGTGCGCTGACCGCCGATGTCACCGGGTCGGGCAATATCGCCCTGACTGGAACGGCGGATAGCGCCAAGCTGTCCTCGACCGGATCGGGCGATGTTGATGGCAAGGGATTGAAGGCCGGACGCGCATCGGTATCAGTGCTGGGATCGGGCAATGTCGGGCTGGCGTCCGATGGACCGGTGGATATCAGCATCATGGGTTCCGGCGACGTCGATGTGAAGGGCAGGGCGCAGTGCAAGGTTTCGGCGATGGGTTCAGGCGAGGCGCACTGCGCCGCTTAGCGCGGCCTGGTTTCGGGCGGGGCCTTATGCTCCTGCCACTGGCGGTCCTTTTTGCCGTTCCCGCCCATGCCGCCAATCAATCCTACAGCATTTCCAGCTTCGACAGCATTCGCGTGCTGGCCCCCGTCCGCATTCTGGTGACGACCGGCGCGGGGGTTTCGGCGCGGGGCGAGGGGGATCGCAATGCGCTGGATCGCGTCGACCTCTCCATGGCGGGCAGCACCCTGACGGTCCGCATGAAACCCGCGCAAATGAACGAGGCGGCCGGGGGCCAGGCCACCATCATCCTGTCCACCGGGCAATTGCAGCGCGCCATGCTCGCGGGCGGCGGATCGCTGACCATCGACAGGATGAAGGGCGTAACCGCAATGGTGCAACTGTCCGGCAGCGGCGATGTGTCGGTGGGAACGGTTGCGGCCGACCGCCTCGACATCGCGATCATGGGCAGTGGGCGGTTGACGGCGGCGGGCGCGACCGACGTGCTGAACGCGACCCTATCCGGGCCAGGCACTCTGGCCGGGGAGGGATTGAAAGCGAAGCAGGTGAAATTGCTGGGTGACGGGCCGGGCGATGCAACGGTGACGGCGACTGTTTCGGCGGACGTCGTTGCGCGCGGATCTGGCGACGTCACGATTTTGGGGAAGGCGGCCTGCAAGGTGAACCGGGGCGGCACCGGCAATATCCAGTGCGGGGGGAAAAGCTTCTAAGCCTGTTCAGGCGTCCTGCATGTTGGACAGGTCGGACAGGCTGACGCCGATCCGCTGCATCTGCGCGGCGACGGGCGGCCAGACATTTTCCAGGAAGTGCGCCTTTTCCATCGCCCGCAGGCGGCGCGTGGCGCCATCGGCGACGAACATGCCGACGCCCCGCTTCACGGTGACAAGGCCGTCATCCTGAAAGCTTTGATAGGCTTTGGCGACGGTCAGCGGGTTCGCGCCTTGCTGCGCAGCGAAGGCGCGGACAGATGGCAGCATGTCCCCGTCGCGGAAAGCGCCGTCGAGGATCGACGCTGAAATAATCTCCCGCAGGCGGAGATAGACGGGCTTGGAATCGTCGGCCATGACTGCTTCAGTGACATAATACAGCCGGGCGCGTCAATGTCGAAATTAAACGAAACCACACATCAACAAATTGTAATTAAATATCCCAGCGCGTGACAACGGTGTCATATTCTGGCCGGGGCCGTTCCTCCAGCGGCTTTTGCGGCGTGCCGATGAAGATGAAACCGGCGATCCGCTCGTCGGGGCCGCCAAACGCATCGCGCACCGTATCGCTGAATGCGGGCCATCCAGTCAGCCATCCGCCGGCGAAGCCATGCGCATGGACCGCGTGCAGCAGGTTCATCGCCGCCGCGCCCGCCGACAATTCCTGTTCCCACAATGGTATCTTCGATTCCCGCCGGGGCGATGACAGCAGTACGACCAGCGCCGGGGCCTGACGCGCGAACTGGTGCATCGCCTCTATTTCCAGCCGCCCGGCCAGGGGATTTTCCGTGCGATAGGCGCGCTCCAACAGCGCCGCCAGCGCATCCCGCTGATCGTCGCCGACAATCACGAAGCGCCACGGGGCAAGCTTGCCATGGTCGGGCGTGCGGATGGCGACCTCCAGCATCGCGCGGAGCTGCGCGTCGTTAGGACCGGGCGCGCCAAGGTCGCGCGGCTTGCCCGAACGGCGGGTCTGGAGAAGGGTGAGCGGGTCGGTGCGGTCGTTGAACATCGGCCTGTAGATGGATGGTCATTTCCGGCTTCGCAAGAGTGCGGATGCGTAACGAAATTATATTCTTCACACCGGCAATTTTGGTGCTAGGCTTTGCCCATAACGCCTGGACCCGCGGGTCATGGGCGGCTCGTAATCCGTGGTCGAAAGGTTCGCCAGAATGGCAGCGCACCCTGGTTCGGCGAGCGACGCGGCAGGGACATTCCTGGGGCATCCCCGTGGTCTGTTCATCCTCTTTTTCGCCGAAATGTGGGAGCGTTTCTCCTACTATGGCATGCGCGCGCTGCTGATCTTCTATCTTACCAAGCATTTCCTGTTCGGCGACACCCAGGCTTATCTGCTCTACGGCGCCTACACCTCGCTGGTCTACATCACGCCGGTCATCGGCGGCTATCTGGCCGACCGCTATCTCGGCGCGCGCCGGGCGGTGCTGGCGGGGGGCGTGTTCATCGCCTTCGGCCATTTCCTGATCGCGGTGGCGGAGGGGCCGAGCGGGCAGAGTCCCCTGCACCTCAACGGCTTCTATCTGGCGCTTGCCTCGATCATCGTCGGCACCGGCTTCCTAAAGGCGAACATCTCGGTGCTGGTCGGCGAACTCTATCCGCGCGACGATGCCCGGCGCGATCCCGCCTTCTCCATATTCTATATGGGCATCAATCTGGGCGGTGCGATCGGCCCGGTGATCTGCGGCGTGCTTGGCGAAACGGTTGGTTGGGGGTGGGGTTTTGGCGCGGCTGGCGTCGGCATGCTGCTCGGCCTGGTCGTGTTCGTCATATACCGGCCCTGGCTGCAGGGCGCGGGCGAGCCGCCTTCCCCAGCGGCGATCGCGCGCCGCACATCCTCCGGCCTGTCCGTCGAATGGGCCATCTATGTGGGCGGCGCGATCGGCATCCTCGGCATCTGGATATTGATCCGCTACGCCGAACTGCTGGGCTATATGCTCCTCGCTTTCTCGGCGCTGACGGTGATCTATATCCTCTACCGGGCGATCTGGACGCTGAACCGGGTGGACCGCGACCGCATATTGGCGGCGCTGTTCCTGCTGGCGCTCAATCCGCTGTTCTGGGGCCTGTTCGAACAGACCGGGTCGTCGCTCAATATCTTCACCGACCGGCGGGTCGACCGGGTGATGCTGGGCGTCGATGTCCCGGCGTCGGTGTTCCAGTCCGTCAATTCGGTCTTCATCATCCTGTTGGCGCCTATGTTCGCCGTGCTGTGGACCTGGCTGGACAAGCGCAGGCTGGAGCCGTCCGCCCCCGCGAAGTTTGGTATCGGTATGATCTTATGCGGCGCCGGATTTCTGGTGCTGGTGGCGGGCGCGGCGGCGGCGGGGAGCAACCTGACACCGGTCATCTTCGTGTTCCTCGTCTACCTGTTTCATACGATGGCCGAACTATGCTTCTCGCCCGTCGGTCTGTCGGCCATGACGCGACTGTCGGTGCCCAGCATGGTCGGGCTGATCATGGGCACATGGTTCCTGGCGATGGCGGCCGGCAATTTCATCGCCGGGCTTATCGCCCGCGCGACGGACAGTGCGGACGCGGGCGTGGATCAGGTATTGGCGGTCTATACCCAGATCGGCTGGTTCGCCGTCGCCGTGGGCGTGGGCGTCATGGCGCTGGCGCCGTTCATCACGCGGCTGATGCACCTCGACCTGATCGGGAAGGAAGCGGAGGAGCAAAGGAACATGCGGATCGAAGGAGAGAAAGCATAATGGCATTCAGGCTCACCCGTCTGGCGCTTCTCGCCTGTGCCGGTCTTGCAGCTTGCGCGGCCCCGGCTGCCGAAGGTCCCAAGTCCGCGAGCACAAAGGAAAACCCCTCCGCTGAACCGGACGATCCCTACCCCTCCACCTATCAGCCCTATCCCGGCATGCCGACCGTCGTGCGCAATGTGACGATCTTCGACGGCGAGGGCGGGCGCATTGACAATGGCGTCATCTTTTTCGTCAGCGGCAAGATCGCGTCGATCGGCGGGCCGGACACGCCCATCCCGGCGGACATCGCCGTGTTTGACGGCACGGGCAAATATCTGACGCCCGGCATCATCGATATCCACAGCCATCTGGGCGATTATCCCTCGCCCTCCGTCGATGCGCTGAGCGACGGCAACGAAATGACCTCGCCGGTGACGCCCGACGTATGGGCGGAGCATAGCATCTGGCCGCAGGACCCCGGCTTTTCCCGCGCGCTCGTCAATGGCGGCGTCACCGCGCTGCAGATATTGCCGGGGTCGGGCAATCTGTTCGGCGGGCGCGGGGTCAGCCTGAAGAATGTCTACGCTCGCACGATGCAGGGCATGAAATTCCCCGGCGCGCCCTACAGCCTGAAGATGGCGTGCGGCGAGAACCCCAAGCGCGTCTATGGCAACCGCAATACGAAGCCATCGACCCGGATGGGCAACATCGCCGTCGACCGGGCGACATGGATTAAGGCGCGCGAATATCAGAAGAAGCGCGCGGCGGGGAAGGAGCAGACCCGCGACCTCGGCATGGAGACGCTGGCCGATGTGCTGGAGGGCAAGATCCTTGTCCAGAACCACTGCTATCGCGCCGACGAGATGGCCAACGTCATCGATATGGCGAAGGAGTTCGGCTACAAGGTCACCGCCTTCCACCATGCCGTCGAAAGCTACAAGATCGCCGACCTGCTGAAGGAAAACGGCATCTGCTCCGCCATGTGGGCCGACTGGTACGGCTTCAAAATGGAAAGCTATGACGGCATCCGCGAGAATATCGCGCTGGTCCATAATGCGGGCGCCTGCGCCATCGTCCATAGCGACGATGAGAACGGCATCCAGCGTCTGAACCAGGAAGCCGCCAAGGCCATCGCCGCCGGACGCCGCATGGGCATCACCATCCCCGACGAGGTTGCGTGGGAGTGGCTGAGCTACAACCCTGCCAAGGCTATGGGCATTGGCGACAAAACAGGCAGCCTGAAGATCGGCAAGATGGCCGATATCGTGCTGTGGAACGGCAATCCGTTCAGCGTCTACACAAGGCCGGAGAAGGTGTGGATCGATGGCGCGATGATGTACGACGCCAATGATCCGAAGAAGCGGCCGGTGAGCGACTTCGAACTGGGCCAGATCGGTGCGGGAGACGTGAAATGAAGCGCACACCTCTCTGTCTCGCCGCCACGCTGCTGGCGTCGCTTTCGGTCCCCGCCCTCGCGCAGACCATCGCCATCACCGGCGGCAAGCTGGCCATCGGCGACGGCAGCGATCCTGTCGAGAATGGCACGGTGGTCATCGCCAATGGCAAGGTCGTGGCGGCGGGCGCTGGCGTGGCTGTCCCCGCCGGGGCGCAGCAGATCGACGCCACGGGCAAATGGGTGACGCCAGGTCTCGTGTCCGGCTTCTCGCGCATGGGTCTGGTCGAGGTGACCTATGTCTCCGAAACCAACGACAGCACGGCGGAAAAATCGCCCTTTTCGGCGGCGATAGATGTGTCGACCGCGATCAATCCGCTGGCCAACCCCATCGCGATCAGCCGGACGAGCGGCATCACCCGCGCGGTTGTCGTGCCGGAGGGGTCGGGCAGCGTATTCGCGGGGCAGGGCGCTGTCATCGATCTGGGGGCGGACATGGCCCCGATCACGAAGGCGCAGGCGTTCCAGTTTGTCGAACTGGGCGAGACCGGCGCGAAGCGGGCCGGGGGCAGCAGGCCCGCCGCCTATCTGCTGTTCCGCACCTCGCTGCGCGAGGCGCAGGATTATGCGCGCAATCCGGCCGGCTATGACGGCCGGTCGAAGGATAGCATCCTAACTCGCGCCGACGCGGAGGCGCTTGTTCCAGTGGTGCAGGGCAAGGTGCCGCTGATGGTCCATGCCGAAAGCGCGCGGGACATATTGGCGGCGCTCGACCTGCGGAAGGAGTTTCCGGCGCTCAGGCTGATCCTCGCGGGCGCTGCGGAGGGATGGACGGTCGCCAGCCAGATCGCGGCGGCGAAGGTGCCGGTTATTGCGGGCGGGATAGAGGATTTGCCCGCCCGCTTCGAAACCATCGCCGCCACCCAATCCAATGTCGGCCGCATGGAAAAGGCGGGCGTAATGGTCGCGCTCGGGATGTTCACCGGTGACGACGGTCTGCAGGTACGCACCGCGACGCAGCAGGCCGGGAACATGGTCGCATTGCAGAAGGTGCCAGGCGCGACGGGTCTAAGCTGGGGCCAAGCGCTCCGCGCGATCAGCTCCGCACCGGCGGAGGCGGTTGGGCTTGGCGACCGGATCGGATCGCTGAAGCCGGGGCGGGCAGGCGATGTGGTGATCTGGGACGGCGACCCGCTGGAACTGGAATCCGCGCCGGTCGCTGTGTGGATCGACGGCGTCGCTCAACCGATGGAAAACCGCCAGACCAAACTGCGCGACCGTTACGCCACTCCCGCGCCGGGGCAATTGCCCAAGGCGTATGAGCATTAGAGTAATATGTCTTGAATCACGGGGATGGAAGGGGCTCGCAGTCCCCCCTCCCTTCCCTGCAGGGAGGGGGGCTAACGGCGAGAAGGGTGGAGAGCGGACTGGCAGGTTTCGGCTACAATTAAGTGATATTGGACAGCTTACGCGGCATCATTAAAGCTTCAGGATAATAGGAACCTTGAGCCGCGGTGCCTTTCAGCGCTCCCACTTGTTTCTTTTGCGTTGAACCCTCACTTGAACTTGGCCGCCTTCAACACTCCACCCTTGCCATGTTTTTGCTTTCAACCGGTAGAGTGAAAGGACTTTCTGAACAGCATCGTTCCAAGCCTTGAAGTCTTTCTGATCCTTGAATGAGGATCGGGCGATAATTTCACAGCGATTTAGTTCACCTCTGCGGCCAACACCGCATTCAAAAACCGAATATCGGAAATCATAGCCAGAAATTTTCGGAAGATAGTTTCTTAACTGGTCTTCGGAGGGGCGCTTGAGCCAGTCTGGAGTGCCAATATAGAATGGCTTTATCTCCGGTGGGCCAGAAGGTGGGTCTGCCTTGATTATTCCCCCGCGTCGATTGCGCTCATCAGCGGTTTCGTAAAGAGGGTCAAAGACAATGCGGCTCGCCTCCCCTTTACGGAGTTGACCGATAATATAGCCGGTCTTCCCGTTTGTTGTCGCCCAGCGGCATCCGCCGCTTTGAGCGCCATCGACAAGCACGTCGATCCAAGCGGCCTTGGATGAGCCTCTGACCACCTTCAGTATTTTAGCGCGGCGGGGAGCGATGCCCGGCCGGAGATTTCCTGCACGAGGGAAGTGGACCAGCATGATCGAAGCGTTTTTGGGCAAGCCCCTGGGTAGGTCGTAGAACACGACTTCTGATGCTGGCTGTGCAACGCTGCAAGCAAATGAATAACTTGGCAGAAGCAGAAACGGAATGACGACGCACAAAGCTCTCGATTTCGGCTGCTTTGTCATTTGCGTTCTCGCCTTGAACATCAAGTCCGCTAACTAGAGAAACTTTTGGTTTCGTTAATGTCTGGCATTGGTTGTCACCAGACGTACCGCTCTGCATGGCTACCTTTAACGGATCAAACTATCCTCTCCCCCGCACGCTCTCCCAATATCCCTTCACATCCCGGCGCAATTCGCCTGCGCAGAAATAGAGCGCCAGCACATTGGGGATGGCCATCAGGAAGAAGCTGCTGTCGACGATGTCGATCACCCGGCCCAGGTCGATGACGGCGGCGGGGGGCAGGGCGACGACGTAGAGGATCTTGTAGGCCCATTGCGCGCGCGGGCCGTTGCCGAACAGGTAGCCCCATGCTTGCAGACCATAGAAACCCCACGCCACCAGCGTCGAATAAGCGAACAGGAACACCGCCACCGCAAGGATATAGGGAAACGAAGGCGACACGGCGGCGAAGGCGGCCGAGGTGATGGCGATGCCCTTCAGCCCGTCATCCCACGTCCCCGCGACGACCAGTGCCAGTCCGCCCAAGGCGCAGACGATCATCGTGCCGAGCAGCGGCTCCAGCAGCGCGACCATCCCCTCCGACACCGGTTCGTCCGTGCGGGCGAGGCTGTGGGCCATGACGGCGGAGCCGACGCCCGCCTCGCTGGCGAACACTGCGCGGCGCATGCCCGCGACGAAGGCGCCGACCGCGCCGCCGGTCGCTGCCGTCCCGTTCCACGCGCCGTCCCATATCTGCGCCAGCGCGCCGGGGATCGCGCCCGCGTGCAGCACAAGGATGGAGCAGACGCCGATCAGATAGACGGCAACCTTCAACGGCGTCAGCCGCTTCGACACTTCGCCCAGCCACACCGCGCCGCCCAGCGTCACCATCGCGACGGCGCACGCCAGGAAAATGCCGTAATACCAGCCATTCGTGATGCCGGTCACGGCCGACACCTGCTGGAAACTCTGGTTCACCTGCACCATCGGGATCGCGCCGAACAGCGCGAAGAAGGCGTAGAAGCCACCGAGCATGATGCCCAGCCGCGGCCAGCCCCGCTGCGCCAGCACGGCCTTCAGCACATACATCGGCCCGCCATGCGCATGGCCCCACTGGTCGATGACGCGATATTTCAGGCCCAGCGTCACCTCCGCCATCTTCACCGTCATCGCGAACCAGCCGATGATGAACATCCACAGGATCGCGCCCGGCCCGCCCATCGTCAGCGCCACGGCGACGCCGGCGATATTGCCAAGGCCAATGGTTCCGGCGAGCGCGGTGGTCAGCGCCGCGAACTGGCTGACGTCGCCCTTTGCCTGCCCCTCGCGCGGCTGGTTGCGCAGGATGTGGAAGGCGTGGCCGACCGCGCGGATATTGGGAAAGCCCAGCCAGATGGTGAAGAACAGCATCGGCAAAGCGAGATAGAGCACGATCAGCTCAATCTGCGTACCGAGCAGGGGCACCTTGAAAAAGACGGCGGCGGACACGGCGTCCACGACCCGGTTCAGATTTTCCATGCGGCGGAAGATGGCGGGGCTATCGGGGAAAGTCGATCAAATTAGCGCGGCGCTTTTACGGCCCCGTCACTGGTCTTGTTCCCGGCTCCGTTCCCACTCCCGGCATCAGGCGCGGCCGCCTGCCAATAGCGCGTCGACAGGCCAGCCGCGCCACAGCGCTGGTCGGCCAATACGCCCCATATATGCACCAGCGCCGCGTCATTCTGCGCCATGGCGTTGGCGGCCACCCTGTCCCACGCCGCGCACGCCGCCGCCGATCCGGCATTTTTCAGGTAAAGCGTCTCCGCGCGGGCGATCAGGCCCGGCATGCTGCGCCGCGCCCGCCTTATGTCGGACGGCTCATGCGCCATGCGCTGCATCTTGAGCAGGGCCTTG
>NZ_MINO01000032.1 GCF_001757355.1 Sphingobium phenoxybenzoativorans | reverse complement strand
CGCGTCGCGCAGGGCGGCCACGAAGCGTTTCGCCTTGTCGCGGAAAGCGGGGGCGAGGTCGGACAGGGCGGCGCTGTTGGCGTATTTGCCCTGATTGGCCTTCCACCAGTCAGCGCCGCTGAGCTTGGTGGCGGGCCTGGGCGGGGGCTGCTGCGTGGCGGCTGCGGCGGCGCTCTGCAGCTTCAGGAAGGTGCGGCCGCCGGGGTCCATGCGCCCGTCAGGCGCGGTGAGGCCGGTAAAGCGGAACTGGAACGCCTTGATCGCGGCGATCGTCCCCTTGCCGCACAGCCCGTCCGCATCGAGCGGCGCGAGGCCCAAAAGTCCGATGACCGCGTTGAGCAGCGTCTGCACCTGTGCGACGTCCGCCCTATCATTGTCGCCGCCGTCGCCGACCGACCTTGTTATTCCCGGCAAATCTTCCTCCCCCTTCAGCCTCTCTGCTGGCCTGTCTATTCCGCGCCGCCCTCTATCCTGTCCTCATAATGGGCGAGGGCGGCGATCACGTCCGGGTTTCCGGCGTAACGGCCGCGCAGGGCGGCGAGCCGGGCGTCGGTGCCTGTGCAGAGCTGGCGCAGATTTTCCTCAAGAAATGCCGCCCGGTCGGCGTCATAGGCTTCTTCGCCCCGGAAATGGTCGCAACCGTCCCGGTCGATCATGAAGGCGGTGACGGCGGGCGGGAAGGGCTTGGGATCGGCGGCGCCTTCCCCCGGCGGCAGGTCTTGCGGCAGGGTGGTCGTGACGGGCGGGGGCAGAAAGGCGTCGGGCTGCGTTTTCAGGGGCGGCAGCGGCTCCTCCAACGCGACTTCGGCGGGCGTCACCTTCGGCAGAGGGGGCGGGGCAGGGCTGTCCTCCGCAGGTTCGGCGGCGGATGGTCCGGCCGCGGACAGGGCATGCGGCGAGGGCGCAGACCCGCGCTCCGTCTCCGCGGGCTTTTCCGCCGGGGACGGTGTGCAGGCAGGCAGCAGCAGGGCACAGGACAATGCGGGCAGGACCGCCCCCCACAGGCGGATGCTCACCCGATTTCCCTTCGCAGGCTCGCAATCAAGTCCGACGTCAGGCTCAGCCTCTCCTCCTCCTCATCCAGGATCGCGTTAAAGGCGCGTTTCCTATATCCGGCGATTGTTTCGGGGGAAAGCTGCGCTCCGGCAGGCAGAGCCGAAATCACGATATCCATCAGCCTCTCCGCACCATGCAGGCGGCCCCAGAGATAGTCATTTTCCCGATAGGCCCTGCTAAAGAATGCGCCGAAATTATTGAATTCTATGCCTTTCAAGGTCGTGTCAGCGCCGCCGGGGCGAATGGCGGAGCAATCTTCGGGCGAAATGCGGTCGACCTTCACCGGATCATATTCGTCCAGCGCCTCCCCCTGAAGCAAGGGCAGGGTGGCGATGTCGTAGAAGGGGAAGCCCAGATAGGCGAGGAGCATCAGCCGCCGCTCGTCCTTCGGCAGACCCCAGAGCGCCTCTGACAGCATGATGTCGGTCCGCTCATCCTTGGTGCGCAGGTCGCGGGCGTCGGCCAGCACGGTCATCGCGCGGGCGGGATCGTCCAGGGCTGCGCGCGCGGCGTAGGTGACGTCCGGGCCGTAATAGTCGCTCGCCTCGCACTCCAGATAGAGGGCAAGGCCGTCATAGATGGCGTCGTGCAGGGCGGTGACGGCATCGCTTTCCGCCGCGCTTTCAATCTCCAGCGTGTCGGTGAGGCGGCGGGCGAGGAAGCGCAGGCGGCGGACGCGGAAGCCCAGGTCATGCGCGCGGAAGAACAGGATCAGGTTGGACTTCACGCCGCCGCCGGCATCCTCGCGGATCTGGTCGATCCCTTCCTCGCGGATATGCGCCCAGATGGCCTGGCGATAGTGCTCGCGCATCATCCCGCTGCCGTCCCCGCCCAGGCGGAACAGCCGGTCGGCGATATCCTCGACAATGCCCGACAGCTTGAGATGGCCATAAGCGGGATAGGCGAAACCGGCGGCCTGCGCGGCGCGGCCCTGCGCCTTGGCGCGCCAGCCGGACAGGCGGGCGGGGGTGGGGCGGTTGAGAAACAGGCTGCGGCCGACGGCGGCCTCGACATCCTGCTCAATCTGTTCGCGCAGCGCATCGGTGATGCGGCGCATGCGCCTGATCCGGCGGGACCGGCTTTCAATCGCCTCCAGATTGTCGCGGATCGGCTGTTCGCGCGGGATGTCGCTCAGCGAACCGAAGATGGTGCGGAAGAAGCCGGGGGGCGGGGGATGCTCGCCCTCTTTCAGAGGCTCCTGTTCGCCGGAGCGGGTCAGGCGGATGCTGCGGTGCCGGGGCTTGGGATCGATATAGACGAAGCGGCGATCCACCTCCCGCCGGGAGGGGCGGCTGCGCAGCGCGCCGATGGCGGGGGCGAAGGGGGCGTTGGCGAGCACTGACCCGTCGATCAGGATCGCATCCTCCGCCGTGCCCAGGACCGTATGCCGGGGCAGGGCGCGGGCGAGGAAGTCCGCGCGGCCGGGCCAGGCGCGTTCCTTGTCCGCCAGCACCTTGTCCAGTTCCCGCACGGTGAAGGGCGGGAAGGCGCCGGGGAAGCTGGCGGTGGCGCGGGCGGCGAACACCAGTTCGGCGGGGTCCGCGAGGCGGCGATTGCCCTCATTGCCGCGCGCGCGGAAGCCGATGGTCAGGCGATGCTCCGTCTCTATCACATGGGCGGGGCTGTTGAGGGTCAGGCTTTCGGGATAGCCCTCAAAATCCGTGACGGTGACGAACAGGTCGAGCGGATGGCCGGGCGGCAGCAGCGGCAGCAGCGGCAGGTCGCAGGGCGTTTCCGCCATCGCGTCGAACGCCTCCAGCAGCATGGCGGTGAAGCCCGCCCCGCCAAAGGGCGGCTCGAACCAGCGGGAGCGGATGAAATTGGAGAGCTTCTGCCGCACTTCCTCCCGCGTGTCGGGGGCGACCGTGCGCTCCACCGTGTCGCCGGGGCGGCGCGCGGCCATCCAGACGAGGGGGGCGGCCCAGAATTTGGTGAGCCGCGCGCCCGGCCGGGCGTCCGGGTCCAGAAGCCGGTCGACATCGGCATTTTTCAGCCAGAGGTCAGTCAGCGGTTCGAGCGACTGGCCGGTCTCTATCGCCTGCGCCAGAAAGATGCCGTTGATGCCGCCCGCGCTTGCCCCGGCGATGATATCGGGCAGGATGCGGAGCCGGGTGCCGGTCTCCTGCTCGACATCCTCCAGTATCTGGCGATAGACCGCGCCGCTGCCGTCCGGCGCGGGCAGACCGTCATGATAGGCGCGGCTGGCGCGGGCGAGGCGCCAGATTTCCTTGGTGATGCCGTGCATGTAGATGGCGAGGCTGACCCCGCCATAGCAGACCAGCGCCAGCCTCAGTTCCTTCTCCCTCATGCGAAAGAGATGGCAAATGCTTAAGGGCCTGTCATCCAAATATCACGGGCAAATATCACGGGCCGTGCGGCTGGCCGGCTATTCCGCCGCCTTCGCGAGAGCATAAGCCTGCGTGCCATGGGTAATCACCCGGTCATCGGAGATCAGGGCGTCCGGTTCCAGATCATCGCTATCCTCCAGCTCGGCATAAAGCGGGGCGAAATCCGTCTCCATCGTCTGGCGCAGCAGATCGTCGAAACTGTCGATGACGAAATAGCTCTGCTGATAATCGTCGATCCGGTATTTCGTCCGCATCAGGCGCTTCAGGTCAAAGCCGATCCGGTTGGGCGACGGATCATCCAGCGCGAATTTGGACTCGCCGAAGGACGACACGATCCCCGCGCCATAGAGGCGCAGGCCGCCATCCTCGCGGATCAGGCCGAACTCCACCGTGTACCAGTAAAGCCGGGCCAGCTTGTGCAGCGCGCCGAAGCCCAGGCTGCGCAGACCGCCCTGGCCATAAGCCTGCATATAATCAGCAAAGACCGGATGGGCGAGCAGGGGAACATGGCCGAATACATCATGGAAGATGTCCGGCTCCTCCAGATAATCGATCTGCTCCGGCGTGCGGATGAAGCGCCCGGCGACGAAACGGCGATTGGCGAGATGATCGAAAAATACGGCGTCCGGGACAAGGCCGGGGGCGGCGACGACCTGCCAGCCGGTCCGCTGCATCAGCCGGTCATTCAACTCCTCAAAATTCGGGATGCCCGGCCGGGTCATGCGCAGCACGTCCAGGCCATCCAGGAAGGCCGGCGTCACGCGGCCCGGCAGCATTGCGGACTGGCGCGCAAACAGCCTGTCCCACATCGCATGTTCAGCAGGCGTGTAGCTGTCCCATGCCTGAGGCACGGTCCAGTCGGCGGCGGCGCCGGGAGGCGGGGGAGAGTCAGCAGCCATCCCTGCCTATATGGGCAATATAGTTTCGTTTGTCACTATCTGCGCGGTGGGAAAAGCACCCAATATGTCGCGCATCTTGCCCGATATGACCGGGTGTGAACCGACCGAAAGTATCTTTGACGGATGGCCCGTTTTCCCGGAGGTAATGGAGCATAAGATCGTCCCGGCCGTTCGACAGGGGGAGGGCCGGAAAAAGGCCGGAAACAGGAATGAGGCGCGCATGATTGAAGATCACACCGTCCGTTACAGCCAGGTGGCGCGCTGGCTTCACTGGACGATAGCCCTGCTGGTGATCTTCAACATAGTGGGCGGGATATTCCACGACGCGCTGGGCAAGGCTTTCCCGGTCATGCCGCTGCACAAGGCGGCGGGGATCACCATCCTGTTCCTGACATTGGCGCGGATCGCCTGGCGCTTGTCGCATCCCGCGCCGCCCCTGCCATCGGCCATGCCCGCCTGGGAAAAGCTGGCGGCCAACGCCACGCATTTCGCCTTCTACGCCCTGCTACTGATCGTGCCGCTGACGGGATGGGTCATGACATCCGCCGGAGACCGCCCGCTGACATGGTTCTGGCTGTTCGACATCCCCAAGTTCGCCGTGACGAAGGGGGAGGCCGTCGTCGACATATCGCGCGGCGGACATGGAGTGCTGGGATTGCTGTTCGGCCTGCTGGCGCTGCTGCATATCGGCGCGGCGCTCCGCCATCATTTCGTGCTGAAGGATGGAGTGCTGCGCCGGATGACCGGTTAGGGCTGGTCAAAATTCAGCGCATATGGGCCTGCAAAGCGCGATTTTCTGCGCTCCGGTGCTCACGTACCTTAAGTACGCTGCGCTTCGGTGCTCAAAAATCCCACTTTTCGGCTCCATCTGCACTGAATTTTGACCAGCCCGGCGTTCGTCTTGTTCCTATGCCAGCTGCTCGCGGAACCAGAGGGCGAGTTCATCCTCCGGCAGATCTCCGGATGCGAGGGCGAGAAACTGCACGACAAGCTCTGCGTCCGTCGCGTCGAGCCATTGGCCGTTCAGATTAAGGAATGTTTCGCTGACGACCAGAGCCGTCCGCTTGTTGCCGTCAACAAAAGGGTGATTTCGCGCGATGCCATAGGCATAGCTGGCCGCAAGCGCAGCCGCATCAGGCTCGACATAGGCGGCAAGGTTGACCGGACGCGACATGGCGCTTTCCAGGAGAGCCATGTCGCGCACGCCATCGCCCCCGCCATGTTCGGCGAGTTGCGCACGATGTGCGGCGATGGCCACTTCAAGCGCCACCCAAATCCATTCCTGGGCCATGGGTCAGCTTATTTTGCGAGTTCGCGCAGCGCGCGCCGCCGGCGATCCATGACCGCTTGCGCCGCAGCCATTTGCGCTTCGAAATCGCCATCGCTCGCGCGCAACTCCACGCCGCCGGGCGTATCGGATACGCTCAGTTCATCGCCCAACTGGACCTGCAGGCGCGACAGCACCTCTTTCGGGAGAATGACGCCGGTCGAATTGCCGATCTTGATGAGTTTCAGCGGCTTGTTCATACAAATGTTATAACAGACACTGGGGCCGCGCGCAATCGGTCAGAAGCGGCGGGTTATGCCTGCATATATTTCCGCGTCCGGGCTGTCATGGTTGAGGCCGGCGACGCCGCCAATGTCGAACTGTATATTGTCGCCCGGCTGCCAGCCGAAGGAGAGGCTGGCCAGGGCCTCAGTCATATGGCCGGAGGGATCATCGTCGCGGGTGGCCTGAAATTCCAGCGCTCCAGTCAGGCTGTCCGTAAGATCGACGCCAAGGCCCGCGACGCTGCCATAGGCGAGATGGCGGCCGTTGCGATCCTCATCCACGGCGGCATCGGCTTGTGGCGTCAGGCTAAGGGTGATGCGGTCGCTCAGGCTGAAGCTGAGAGGGATGAGCAATCCGAAAGCCGTGTCCCCCGCTCCGATGGCCTGACCGCCCGTGGGCAGAGTGACATAGGGCATGACGGCCGCGGAAAAGCGCGACCCGTCGGGATTGCGCAGGTTCTGGCGAACGGCGAGCGTCAGGTCGCCAGTGCCGGAGCGATGCGTGAGGGCGCCGGTTTCGCGGTCACGCTCCCGGACATGGCCGAAGGCGGTCCATCCGGCCTGCACCTCCATATCATCCGTGACGCCGAGCCGCAGAAGGAGATCCCCGGCGGTCAGGGTGCTGGTTCGCGTGTCAGCGTCCTTCTCATGCGTCCAGTCGCCAAGGCCGGTTTCCACCACCAGATGTCCCTTGTCCACCGTGCATGGCGGGGTGTCGAGGCCGGGGCGGTCGGCGCAGAGATTGCGCAGCGGCTGGTCATGGGAGGTTTGGGCGCTGGCCGGAACCGTGCAGGCGAAGAGCGCGCAGAAGCAGAGGGCGGCGTAGAGGACCGCGCAGAGGGCCACAGGGCTGGCGTGACATGCTATACGCTGCATTGGCTGGTCCCCCATCCGTCCGCCGCTTGCCTGATGCGGGGCGGGGGTTGAAACACGTTGAGAAGCGGGTGGTTCCCCGCCGCCCGCTTGACACCCCACGCCCGACTCAGTAAGGGCAACCCATCCCGACACGCTTGGTACCGGCAGCGCAGCGCGCTGGCCGTCTTTTTTGCGTCCGGGGTCATGGAAGCTTTGAGATGGGGCAACGCCACACGCCCCGTGGAGCAGGAGACTAGACTACATGGCACGTATCGCGGGCGTTAACCTGCCCACAAACAAGCGCGTTATCATTGCGCTCACCTACATTCACGGTATCGGCCGCAAGACCGCCGTGGACATCGCGACCAAGCTGGGCATCGACCAGAGCCGCCGCATCCAGGACCTTTCTGACGCCGAAGTGCTTCAAATTCGTGAAGCGATCGACGCCGACCTGACGGTTGAGGGCGACCTGCGCCGCGAGACGGCGATGAACATCAAGCGTTTGATGGACCTCGCCTGCTATCGTGGCCTGCGCCATCGCAAGGGCCTTCCGGTTCGTGGCCAGCGCACGCACACCAATGCGCGCACCCGCAAGGGCAAGGCCAAGCCGATCGCTGGTAAGAAGAAGTAAGCCGCGCGGCCCCGTCCGGGGTCTGGACGCAGCTTTCCTCAAGGTTTCGAGTAGGATTTAGCAAATGGCACGTGAACCTCAGCGCATCAAACGGCGCGAGCGCAAAAACATCTCCAGCGGCGTCGCGCATGTGAACGCCAGCTTCAACAACACGATGGTCACCATCACCGACGCCCAGGGCAACGCGATCTCCTGGTCCTCCGCCGGCATGATGGGCTTCAAGGGTTCGCGCAAGTCGACCCCCTATGCCGCGCAGGTCTGCGCCGAGGATGCGGGCCGCAAGGCGGCCGAGCATGGCGTCCGCACCCTGGAGGTTGAGGTCAAGGGTCCGGGTTCGGGCCGTGAATCGGCCCTGCGCGCCCTGCAGGCGGTTGGCTTCACCATCACCTCGATCCGTGACGTGACGCCGATCCCGCACAATGGCGTGCGTCCTTCCAAACGCCGTCGCGTTTAACAGTTCCAGCCGTTACCGGGGGCGGCGGACGCGCCACCCTCCACATTTTGCACCGGCCGGAGCTTCCAAGGACCACCAGAGCGGTTCCGGCCACATTCCCAGGGGAATTACATGACTGTCAACATGAAGAACTGGCAGGAATTGAAGAAGCCGAACGCCCTTGAGATCAAGGTCAGCGGCGAAGGCAAGCGGAAGGCGACGTTCGTTGCCGAGCCGCTGGAGCGCGGTTTCGGCCTGACGCTCGGCAACGCGCTGCGCCGCGTACTTCTGTCGTCGCTGCAGGGCGCGGCAGTGACCTCGATCAAGATCGAGAACGTGCTGCACGAATTCTCCTCGCTTGCCGGCGTGCGCGAGGATGTGACCGACATCGTCCTCAACGTGAAGCAGATCGCGCTGCGCATGGAAGGCGAAGGCCCCAAGCGCCTGCAACTGGCCGCCACCGGCCCGGCGGAAGTCAAGGCCGGCGATATCGCCGTGTCCGGCGACATCGAGGTGATGAACCCGAACCTGGTCATCTGCCATCTGGACGAGGGCGCGACCCTCAACATGGAACTGACCGCTGACGTCGGTAAGGGCTATGTCCCCGCCGTCGCCAACCGTCCGGCGGATGCGCCCATCGGCCTGATCCCGATCGACGCGCTCTATTCGCCGGTCCGTCAGGTCGCCTACAAGGTCGATAACACCCGCGTCGGCCAGGAACTGGACTATGACAAGCTGTCGCTGACCGTCGAGACCGACGGCACCGTGACCCCGGAAGACGCCGTGGCCTATGCCGCGCGCATCCTTCAGGACCAGTTGCAGCTTTTCGTCCATTTCGAGGATGCGCTGCCCGCGGCTGCGCCTTCGATCGGCGGCGGCGCCGTTTCGTCGGCTTCCGAAGGCGAGAGCGACACGAACACCATCAACCGCTACCTTCTCAAGAAGGTGGACGAGCTGGAACTGTCCGTCCGTTCGGCCAACTGCCTCAAGAACGACAACATCATCTATATCGGCGATCTGGTTCAAAAGACCGAAGCCGAGATGCTGCGCACCCCGAATTTCGGCCGCAAGTCGCTGAACGAGATCAAGGAAGTGCTGTCGTCGATGGGCCTGCGCCTTGGCATGGACATCCCCGGCTGGCCGCCCGAGAATATCGAGGAAATGGCCAAGAAGCTGGAGCAGGAACTGCTCGGTTAAGAAACAACCGTCATCCCAGCGAAGGCTGGGATCTTGGGCCTCTAGGTCGTATCTGGCGGCATGAGACCCCAGCCTTCGCTGGGGTGACGAAACAGGGGGATGGCGGTCCCCTGATAAACCGCCTGGTCTGGGATACCTGATACGGTCCCTTAACGAACGAAGGAAAAAGACATGCGTCACAAGGTTGGTCATCGCAAGCTGCAGCGCAGCGCCGGGCATCGCACCGCGCTTCTCCGCAACCTCGCGGCTTCGCTCATCAAGCATGAGCAGATTCTCACCACCACGCCGAAGGCGAAGGAACTGCGTCCCTACGTCGAGAAGCTGATCACGCTGGCGAAGAAGGGTGGCCTGTCCAACCGTCGCCTGGCGAACAGCCGCCTGATGGACGATGCGCAGCTCACCAAGCTGTTCGACGTTCTGGCCGAGCGCTACAAGGGCCGCAACGGCGGTTACACCCGCGTCATCAAGGCCGGTTTCCGCGCTTCGGACGCCGCGCCGATCGCGATCATCGAACTGGTCGATCGCGACGTTTCGGCCAAGGGTCAGGATTCCGGTCCGGTCCAGAACGCCGACGAGGACGAGCTGGAAGCCGCATAATCCGCTTGGCTGGCCCGGTAAGGGCTGGAAATGCTTCACAAACAGGCCGCCGGTCCGTAGATCGGCGGCCTGTTTTGGTCTAGACGCCGTCCGATTTCGATAGGATCAAAGTGGCGGTTTAGTCCTTTGTCGCGCCGTGATTTCCGGGCCATGAAATGTTCCATTTCATCCGAAATCGCTCAGGAGAGGATATCGATGCAGTTGCCCGCCAGGCTGATCGCCGCGCTTCTGGCGATGTCCGTGCTGATCCATGGCGGCGCATATGCAGAACCGGCGGCGATGGGCGGAGCGGCCGGACTGACGGCTGGCGCGTCCGCGAAGCCGCTCATCCGCTATCCCGCCACGCGCGCCCTTGACTTGGTGGAAGACCATTTCGGCGTGAAGGTCCGCGATCCCTATCGCTGGCTTGAGCAGGATGTGCGGCGGGACAAGGCGGTCGAGGATTGGGTGGCGGCCGAAAACCGGGTGACGCGCGCCTATCTCGACAAGCTGCCCGGCCGAGACCTGTTGCGAAAAAGAATGGCCAAGCTGTTCGATTATGGCCGTTTTTCTACGCCGCGCAAAGCCGCCGGGCTATATTTCTACACCTATAATAGCGGCCTGCAGAATCAGTCGCCGCTCTATGTGCGGCAGGGGCTGCATGGCGAGCAACGGCTGCTGCTCGACCCCAATGCGCTGGCGGATGACGGGACGACGGCGCTGGCGGAGTGGGAGCCTGCGCCCAATGGCCGTCTGCTGCTCTACGCAACGCAGGATGCCGGGACGGACTGGCGCACGCTGCACATGCTGGACGTCGCCACGGGCCGGACATTCCACGAAAATATCCCCTGGGTGAAATTCTCCAGCCTTAGCTGGGATGCGCGCAGCGAGGGCTTCTTCTATTCGCGGTTCGAAGCGCCCGCGCCGGGGGAAGCGTTCCAGTCCGCCAGCCGGGGGCAGAAGGTCTGGTATCATCGGGTCGGCACGCCGGCGGCGCAGGACCGGATGGTCTATGAAACGCCCGACAGGCCGGAGCTTAATCACCGTGCGCGGGTGACGGATGACGGGCAATGGCTGGTCATCACATCGTCGCGTGGAACGGAGGCGCGGCAGGAGATCACCCTGATCGCGCTGAACGGTTTCCTGGCCGGAGGACCGGTAAAGACCCGGCCGCTGGTGCGGGGCCTGCAGAATGAATGGCGTTTCGTCGGCAGCCGCGGCGACACCATGTGGTTCGTCACCAATCTGGATGCGCCCAACAGCCGCCTGGTGACGCTGGACGCCAGGCGAAGCCGCCGCAGACCCGCAGAAATCGTGGCGCAGCGCGCGCAAACCCTGTCGGGCGCATCGATGATTGGCAGCCGCATCGTCATCGCCTATCTGGCCGATACGCGGACCTATGCCGAACTGGTGGAGATGGATGGCCGGCGCGTGGGCGACGTGCCGCTGCCCGGCATTGGGACGGCGGCGGGATTTGCGGGCAAGGGCGGAGACCCGGAGACTTTCTTCAGCTTCTCCGGCTTCACCATGCCCTCGACCGTCTATCGCTATGACACCGGGACGGGGACCATCGAGATTTTCGCCCAGCCGCGGCTTGCCTTCGATCCCGAAGCGTTTGTGACGGTGCAGCTCACCTATCCGTCGAAGGACGGCACGATGATCCCGATGACCATCATCCGGCGCAGGGACATAGCGATCAGCGGCCGCACCGCGCCGACCCTGCTTTACGGCTATGGCGGGTTCAATATTTCCCTCAATCCCGGCTTTTCTGCCACGCGCCTTGCCTGGCTGGAGCAGGGCGGGGCTGTCGCCATCGCCAATCTGCGCGGAGGCGGGGAGTTCGGCCAGTCCTGGCACGATGCCGGGCGGTTGCAGAACAAGCAGAATGTCTTTGACGACTTCATCGCCGCTGGCGAATATCTGAAGGCGAACGGCTATACGGGCAAGGATCAGTTGGCGGTCGAGGGGCGGTCCAATGGCGGATTGCTGGTCGGCGCGGTCGTCAATCAGCGCCCCGACCTGTTCGCAGCCGCGCTGCCCAGCGTCGGCGTGATGGACATGCTGCGGTTCGACAAATTCACCGTCGGCCGCTTCTGGATCGACGATTATGGCGATCCGGGCAAGGCGGAGGACTTCCCGCTCCTCTACAGTTACTCGCCCTATCACAACATCCTGCCGGGCAAGGATTATCCGGCGATACTGGTGACGACGGGGGACACGGACGATCGTGTCGTGCCCGCCCACAGCTTCAAATATGCCGCGGCCCTGCAGGCGGCGGACATCGGGCCGAAGCCGCATCTGATCCGCGTGGAGACGCGCACCGGCCACGGATCGGGAAAGCCCGTCGACAAGGTGATCGACGAATATTCCGATATATACGCCTTCGCCGCCTATTGGACCGGCCTCAAAATATCCGATCCCGACTGACCGGCAGCCCGATTTGTTCAGACATGCGACAGCCGGGGGCGTATAGATGCTGTCCGGTACAGCAGAGGATATGGCCATGCGGCTCGGACGGATTGCAGTGAGTTCCCTGGTTGGCGCAGCGCTGATCGCTGGCAGCATCACTCCCGCCATGGCGCGCGACGGGCGCTGGGACCGTGGATATGGGCGCGGCTGGGGCGATTACGGTCACGGGCATCATCGCGGCAACGGCTTCGGCTTCGGCGATGCGGTCGGCATCGCCGCCCTGCTGGGCGCGGCCGTGATCGTCGCCAATTCGATGAAGAAGGATCGCGATTCGCGGGATCGCTCCTATGAGGGCGACAATGGCGGCCCGGTCACGGCCGACGGCGGCAGCAGCACCGGCGTTGGCGGCGCCTATGCCGGAAACGCAGCCGATCGCGATGCCGGGGATTATTCGGATGACTATGCCGGCAAGGGCGACATCGCCAGCGAGGAAGCGGCGGTTGACGCCTGCGCCGTCGCGGCGCGCGACAAGGCGTCGTCGGGCGGGACCTATGCGGAGGTCAAGGACATCGGCAATCCGCAGGCGACCGGCAATGGCGGATGGAATATCGACGGCAGCGTCGAGCAGCGTTCCGGCTATCGCAACAGCGGCGGCAAGCTGCGCAACTTCACCTGCACGGTGAAGAATGGCCGGGTGGCCGAGGTCTATCTGGCGCGCGACCCGGCGACTATCTGAGGCGCGCCCGCCACTCTGATCAGCTTGCATCGCGCCGCTTCGGGCGGTAGGCGCCGGACGGCACGATAACTGCCCGCGGGGCGTCCGGAGTTTGCCATGCCCCTGGTGGGCCACACCCATCGCAAGGCGGCGGTCGCCTTCATCCTGGTGACAGCGCTCCTCGACATCATGTCGATGGGCATCGTCATTCCCGTGCTTGCCCCGCTGATCGAACAGCTTGCCGCTTCGCCCCATTATGCCGGGGTGTGGAACGGCGTGTTCGTGTCCCTCTGGGCCGCGATGCAGTTTCTGTGCTCGCCCATTATCGGGTCGCTTTCCGACCGGTTCGGGCGGCGGCCGGTCGTCCTTCTTTCGGTTGCCGGGCTGGCCGCGGACTTCCTGCTGATGGCCGTCGCGCCAAGCATGTGGTGGCTGGCGGTCGGCCGGATATTGGGGGGGATCACCTCCTCCAGCTTCACCACGGCCTTTGCCTATATGGCCGACATCACCGCGCCGGAGGATCGCGCGCGGGGCTATGGCCTGATTGGCGCGGCGTTCAGCGCCGGTTTCGTCGCCGGGCCGCTGATCGGCGGCGCGCTGGGCGAGATATCGCTGTGCGCGCCATTCTGGGCGGCGTCGGGCCTGTGCGGCATCGCCTTCCTCTACGGATATTTCGTGCTGCCGGAATCGCTGGCGCCGGAAAAGCGCATGGCTTTCTCCTGGAAACGCGCCAACCCGTTCGGCGCGATGCGCCTGCTACAGTCGCACCCGGAATTGGCGGGCCTGGCGACCGTGAATTTCCTGCTTTATTTCGCCCATCATGTCTTTTCCGCCGTGTTCGTTCTTTACGCGGGCGAACGCTATGGCTGGAGCGCGTGGCAGGTCGGCGCGCTGCTGGCGATGACCGGCGGTCTCGACATGATCGTGCAGGGGATGCTGGTCGGCCCCGTGGTGAAGCGGCTGGGCGACCGGCGGACGATGATCATCGGCCTGTGTTTCGGCGCGATCGGCCTTGCCTGCATGGGGCTGGCCCCGACCGACTGGCTGTTCGTGGCGGCGATGTTCCCCAATGCGTTGTGGGGCCTCGCCATGCCGACCATACAGGCGCTGATGACCCGCCGCGTGTCGGAATCCGAACAGGGCCAGCTTCAGGGCGCGAACAACAGCGTGGGCAGCATAGCGGGCGTCATCTCCCCTCTGTTCTTCGGCACCATCTATTCGCTGTCGGCCGGGTCCGGCGCGCCATTGCCCTTCCTCGGCAGCGCGTTCCTGATCGCGGCGCTGGTGCTGGCCCTGGCCGCTTTCATCGGCCAGAGGGGAACGGCCAGGGATGAAGGCGGTTCGCTGGACTTTGCCGCCCCGCCGCATTAACCGCGCCGCATTCCCCACCGGCGCGCGAGAAAAGGCGATTCGATGACTCTCCCCGTCCAGGACTCCATCCTGATAGTCGATTTCGGCAGCCAGGTGACCCAGCTCATCGCGCGCAGGGTGCGCGAGGCGGGCGTCTACAGCGAGATCGCTCCGTTCAACAGCGCCGCCGAAGCGTTCGAACGGATGAACCCGAAGGGCATCATCCTGTCCGGCGGGCCATCCTCCGTCATGTGGGAGGACAGCCCGCGTGCGCCGCAGCCTTTCTTCGACGCGGGCATTCCGATCCTGGGCATCTGCTATGGCCAGCAGACGATGATGCAGCAGATGGGCGGCAACGTGGAAGGCGGCGAGAGCGGCGAGTTCGGCCGCGCCTTCATCGAAGTGAAGAAAAGCTGCAGCCTGTTCGACGGTCTGTGGAAGGCAGGCGAGCGGCATCAGGTGTGGATGAGCCATGGCGACAAGGTGACGCGCCTTGCCGAAGGGTTTGAGGTGGTCGCGACCAGCGAGGGCGCGCCCTACGCCATTGTCGCGAATGAGGCGAAGCGCTTCTACGCCATGCAGTTCCACCCGGAGGTGGCGCACACGCCCGACGGCGGCAAGCTGATCGCCAATTTCGCGCGTCATGTCTGCGGTCTGGCCGGCGATTGGACGATGGCCGAGTTCCGCGCGACCAAGATCGCCGAAATCCGCGCACAGGTGGGTGACGGCAAGGTGATCTGCGGCCTGTCCGGCGGCGTCGACAGCGCCGTGGCCGCCGTGCTGATCCATGAAGCGATCGGCGACCAGTTGACCTGCGTGTTCGTCGACCATGGCCTGATGCGGGCGGGGGAGGCGGAGCAGGTCGTTTCGCTGTTCCGCAACGCCTATAATATCCCGCTTGTCCATGTGAATGCGGAGACGCTGTTCCTCAGCGGGCTGGCGGGCGTCACCGACCCCGAGGCCAAGCGCAAGTTCATCGGCAAAACCTTCATCGACGTGTTCGAGGATGAGGCGAAGAAGATCGGCGGCGCCGGGTTCCTGGCGCAAGGCACGCTCTATCCTGACGTGATCGAGAGCGTCAGCTTTACCGGCGGCCCTTCGGTGACGATCAAGAGCCATCACAATGTCGGCGGCCTGCCTGAGCGGATGAACATGAAGCTGGTCGAGCCGCTGCGCGAACTGTTCAAGGATGAGGTGCGGGCGCTGGGCCGTGAGCTGGGGCTTCCCGACATCTTCGTCGGGCGGCATCCCTTTCCGGGGCCGGGCCTTGCGATCCGCATTCCGGGCGAGGTCACCAAGGAGCGGTGCGACATATTGCGCAAGGCGGATGCTGTCTATCTGGAGGAAATCCGCAATGCGGGCCTCTATGACGCGATCTGGCAGGCTTTCGCCGTGCTGCTGCCGGTGCGGACCGTGGGCGTGATGGGCGATTACCGCACCTATGACAGCGTGTGCGCGCTGCGGGCGGTGACGTCCACGGACGGCATGACGGCCGACATATACCCCTTCGACGCGGCATTCCTGAGCCGCGTGGCGACCCGGATCATCAATGAGGTGAAGGGCATCAACCGGGTGGTCTACGACTATACGTCAAAACCGCCCGGCACGATCGAGTGGGAATGATTTTTGCCTGTCCGGGCATATCCGAAACCACGCTAAAGTACGATCTAACCCACTGATAAAAATAAACATTCCTGCCGGCATCTATCGATGCCTATCGGTGGGGAGAGATCGCGGCCGTCGGCCCCGTTGACGGGCCTTGGCCATATTGATCGCGACGAAATTTGAAAGTACCGTCAAGGGAGATGAGGCTCCTGACGGTACTTTTTTGACGCTAAGCTGCTGACAATACGCAGACTTTTCCGACGAGAGCCCCCCAAAACCGCGCGACGGTACTTTTTTGGAGGCGGCATGGCATGTTGACGGATGCAGCGATCAAAGCGCTGAAACCCAAAGAGAAAATGTACAAGGTGACGGACCGCGACGGCATGTATGTGCGCGTCGCGCCATCTGGTGCGGTGTCGTTCAGGTTGGACTACCGGCTTAATGGTCGACGTGAGACAGTCTATCTGGGCAAATACGGGCGAGATGGAATATCGCTAGCGCGAGCGAGGGAGCTTTGCCTGGACGCGAGGCGAGCTATCAGCGAGGGCAGGTCGCCAGCCATTGAAAAGCAGCGGGAAAAGCGCCGCATCAAGGAGGCGAAGAGCTTCGGCGAGTTCGGCGAAAAATGGTTGGTGAACGCGCCGATGGCCGACAGCACCCGAGCAATGCGTCGTTCCATCTTCGAACGAGAGCTATTGCCGGTTTGGCGCAACCGCCTTCTCACCGAAATCACGCCGGACGATCTTCGCGCGCAATGCGGAAAGATTGTCGATCGCGGCGCGCCAGCTACCGCGATCCATGTCCGGGATATCCTGAAGCAGATCTACGGCTTCGCGATCTTGTACGGCGAGAAGGTGGCCAATCCGGCCGATGACGTCGGACCATCATCGATCGCGACGTTCGCGCCGAAGGACCGCGCACTGTCGCCTGCGGAAATTCGAGTGATGTTGAAAGAGCTGGAAAAGGTCGCGACGTTGCCGACGATCCGGCTCGGAATGCGACTCTTCTTACTGACGATGGTGCGCAAGAGCGAACTGCAGGACGCGGTGTGGGATGAGGTCGATTTTGAGAACGCCGTTTGGACGATTCCCAAGGAGCGAATGAAGCGGTCGAAGGCGCACAACGTCTATCTCTGCCGCCAGACTCTCGACATTATGATTGCGCTCAAGACCTGTGCCGGCAACTCCCGGTATCTGCTACCTTCGCGCTACGACGCCGACGCTCCAATGTCTCGAGCGACGTTCAATCGGGTCACTTATTCGGTTGTGGAGCAGGCCAAAGAAGATGGGCTGCCGCTCGAACCATTCACGGTACACGACCTGCGGCGAACCGGATCGACCCTACTGAATGAGTTGGGTTTCAATCGCGACTGGATCGAAAAGTGCTTGGCGCACGAGGACGGGCGATCGTCTCGCGGCGTCTACAACAAGGCGGAATACGAGGTGCAGCGCCGGCATATGATGCAGGAATGGGCGGATACCGTGGACGCTTGGGTGGAAGGTCGCAGGCATACCCCCACGCTAATGCCTGCAACTATACCTTTGATGGAGCTTGATCCCGCTCTCTGACCGGACGGGATTTGCGCTTAGTGACGTCGGGGTGCTGCGCACGACGGATCGGGGCGGTCCGTCGTGCGATCAACCAAGCCTCGACCTCGGCCAGATCCCACACGATGCAACGTGGCGAGAGCGCGAACCGTCGTGGGAATTCGCCACGTTGCTCCATTTCATAGATAGTGCTGTCGGCCATCGGCACCATTTCACGCAACTGCTGCCGCCGGATTGTTCTTCGGATTTGCGTAGCTTCAAGCTTTGCCATCTCAATCTCCTACGTTGCCGGAGCGATTGAGACCGATAGATGTTGATACTGGAAGCCTTCTCGAGATGCTGTGCGGTATTTTCGGGCAATGGCGTACACATCGGCGGGTTTCCCTGACCGGTAGGTGCAGCATAGGAGCGAACAGGCGCTGTTGAACGCGCTCGAAAAGGGGTTGGCTCGCCACAAGAAGGAAGCATTCAGTAAACGCGCCTCCCTTCAAAAAGTGGTTTGTCTACCAATCCACAGAAAAACACGACGAGTTGGAAACGTCTTGTTTTGAGCGGGTTACGGGTGAAGGCAAAGTGGCTGTTGAAGTTCGGTTTTCGCTCTAGGTGCAGTATAGGCGCAGAGAGCGTCGGCTAGAATCGGCGGCAAATGTGCGGGTGTGGTGAAACTGGTAGACGCGCCGGATTCAAAATCCGGTTCCGAAAGGAGTGTCGGTTCGATTCCGACCACCCGCACCAATTCTCCTGATAATGATTGAGACGACCCGGAACGGCGGAGTCGTCCTACCATCAGGATGGAGCAGACCCCATTCCGCGCGTTTCCTTTCGGCTTAGCTGTCGGATAATCGAAGCCGACGCATCTTGACCGACATCGCCTTCCCCCAGATACCGCGCCGAGGTTTCGCGTGGTGCTCTGGTCGCGCCGAGGGCCGCGCTAGGCCCAGGCCGGGATGCCCGTATCGGTTGGCCGCTGAGGACTGACTCAGCTGGCCATCGCGGGTTCGACCTGCATGGGCTGGCCGGAGATGCGTTCGATATTCTTGGCGCCCCAGTCGCATAGCGGCTGTGTTGCCTCGCCGAGCTCGATGCCCAGCGCGGTCAAGCTATACTCCACGCGCGGCGGCACTTCCTTGAAGTCCTTGCGGCCAATGATGCCGTCGAGTTCCAGTTCCTTGAGTTCCTGGATCAGCATCTTTTCGCTGATACCCGTTACCGCCCGCCTCAGTTCGCCGAAGCGTTTGGTGCCTTGGTGCGAGAGCACCCACAGTATGAGGAACTTCCATCTGCCGCCGGTCACCGCGAGTGCGGCCTCAAGGCCGCAACTGTACGTCTTTTTCCGTTTGCGCATCGTATGTCTCCTCACGAACCAAAAAGTTCGTGTCGCCACGGCCACATACCAAAAGGTATGTACTATATAGCGGTCGCTATATCACCTAAATCGGATGGGAGACAACGGGAAACAAGCGAAAGGTTCAGTCCATGTCCGGCAAACTTGAAAACAAGGTCGCGGTCATCACCGGGGGTTCGAGCGGCATCGGCCTTGCCATAGCCAAAGAATTCGTCGCGGAAGGCGCATATGTCTTCATCACCGGCCGTCGCGAAAGCGAGCTCGACAACGCCGGCAAGGAGATCGGGCGAAACGTGACACCGGTTCAGGGTGATGTCGCCAGCTTCGAAGACCTCGACAGGCTCTACGATGTCGTGCGCCGTGAAAAGGGCCGCGTCGACGTGGTCGTCGCCAATGCCGCCGTTGGGGGGCTGGCGCCTGAGGGCGCGGCCGCGTCGCCGGAACATTTCGACAGGGTCTTCAACGTCAACACCCGCGGCGTGTTTTTCACCGTGCAAAAGGCGCTTCCGCTCCTGAGCGATGGAGCGTCCATCGTGCTGACCGCTTCGAACGCGCATTACAAGGGTATCCCCGGCTTCGCGCCTTATTCCGCTTCGAAGGCAGCGGTCCGCTCATTCGCGCGGACGTGGGCGGCCGAACTCAAGGATCGTGGCATCAGAGTCAATACGCTGAGCCCAGGCCCGATCGATACGCCGATCATGGGCACGTCAGGCCTCACCCCGGAACAGGTCGATGCCTTCATGGGGCAGATCATCGCGGTTGTACCGCTGGGCCGCATCGGTCGTCCCGAAGAAATGGCCAAGGCGGCCCTGTTCCTGGCGTCGAGCGACTCCAGCTTCGTCACCGGCATCGATCTTGTCGCAGATGGCGGCATGACTCAGATCTGAGTCTCCCGCTCGGACAACATGGTTGTCGAACACAGGCCCCCGGGGACACCCGGGGGCTTTCCCTTGGACGGTCCCCAGGCGGAGGCAGATCGGAAATCGCCCGGCGAGCATTTGGTGTGCCGCCGCATCGAAGCAGGGATTTGCTGGTCGCAGCGCCAATAGCTAAGGTCGACGTGGCTAACCCGGCCGTCATAGATCCTGTCGCCGCGTCCGTGTTCAGGCCGTTGGAGAGAGGGGGAGTGCAGCATCTTGATGGACGAGATTCTGCTGCCTGAGGTCCTCCCAAAGCTCGGTTGGAATCTTGGCCTGCATCGAATTGTAGTTTTCCGTTATCTGCGCCTCGCTGCCAGCACCGACGACAAGGGCAACCGCTTCGGAACCCGCAGCCGAGAACTGGAGCGCGGCAGTTCGCAAATCTACGCCGTGGAGCGCGGCAGTGGCTTTGAGGCGATCGCGTTTCTCGATGGCCTCCGGCGGGATCTTGTAGTTCTCAGGACCATAGTTGTAGCGGGGGCTTCCGGAAATGAAGCCCGCGTTAAGCGACGAGCCGATCACCAGCGAGACGTTCTTCTCGCGCACTGAGGTGGTGCCGGTTTTCTGGACAGGGTGTTAAGCTACACCCGACCTGAATGACTGGTACGGGAATGAAGACGACGAGAAAGCGCTACAGCGCGGAGTTCAAGGCCAAGGTGGCGCTGGAAGCGATCCGGGGCGACTTGACGCTGGCGGAGCTGGCAGCCAAGCACGGCGTGCACCACACGATGATCGCATCGTGGAAGCGGCAAGCCATCGACGGGATGGCCGGCACGTTCTCCGGATCTGGCGATGTGGCCAAGGCCGTCAGCGAGAGCGAGGTGGAAAAGCTGCACGCCAAGGTCGGGCAACTGGTCGTGGAGCGGGATTTTTTAGCGAAAGCCTTCGGTCGATGAGCGTGGACCGGAGGCGGGCGATGGTCGAACCTGCTCACCACCGCCTGTCGATCTCGGCGCAGTGTCGCCTGCTGCGGATCAGTCGTTCGTCCTATTACTACGCGCCGGTGCCGGAAACGGACGAGACGCTTGCACTGATGACGGTGATCGACACGACGTTCCTGGACTGCCCATGGTACGGCAGCCGCCAGATGGCCCGGCATCTGTGCCGTGCAGGCCATGAAGTCGGTCGCCGCCGTACACGACGACTGATGGCGAAGATGGGGCTGACGCCGATCTACCAGCGGCCGCGCACGAGCGATCCGCACCCGCAGCATCGGGTCTATCCGTATCTGCTGCGCAAGCTGGTAATCGAGCGGCCCAATCATGTCTGGTGCGCCGATGTGACATACATCCCGATGCGGCGCGGCTTCCTCTATCTGGTGGCGATCATGGACTGGGCGACGCGCAAGGTGCTGGCCTGGCGGTTGTCGAACACGATGGATGCCGGGTTCTGCGTCGCGGCGCTGGAGGAGGCGCTGGCCCGGTTCGGCAAGCCGGAAATCTTCAACACCGATCAGGGCAGCCAGTTTACTTCGCTAGCCTTCACCAGCGTGCTGCGCGAGGCCGAGGTCCGCATCAGCATGGATGGTCGAGGGCGGTGGATGGACAACGTCTTCATCGAGCGCCTCTGGCGCTCCCTGAAGTACGAATGCGTCTACCTCCATGCCTTCGAGACCGGCTCGGAGCTGAAGGCTGGCCTTGGCCGGTGGATCACCTATTACAATACCCAGCGTCCGCACTCGGGCCTTGCCGGAGAAACCCCGGTCGAGGCCTATCGGCGGATCGGGCAATCAGATCATGGGGGGCATGCCCCCCATGATCTGATGATCAAACAGGCGGCATGAATGACAACCGGGATTAGCTTAACTCAGCCGCCAAACTGTCCAAGAAGGCGAGACCACCTCACCCCGCCGGGACGACCTGCTCGATGGCATTGGCATGATCGATGAGCGAATATTGGCGGGCGCATAGGCACACATCCGGATCGGCGTCCTCGATAACCTTCAGAATGGCGAAAGGCGTATTCACGCCGACGCCCCACGCGCGGATGATGCCCTCCTCGCGCATTTTCGTCAGCTCAGGAAAGGCACCTTTGCGTGCGATTTCGTATGACTCTTCCCAGCCGTTCGGGTGGTAGGGGAAATCGGGCGAGAGATCGTGGACATATGCGATATCGAGATGGGAGACGCCCAGGCGCTGCAGGCTGTCTTCGATGGAGCGGCGCACGCCATCGGCCGTGTAGTCCATAATCAGATCGTTCGGTGAATCCGACATGGGGAAGACGTCGGCATGCCTGTTGTCTTTTGATGCCTTGAAGAGCTTTCCCACCTTGGAAGACAGCACATAGTCGGCACGGTTTTTGTTGTGCAGAAAATGGCCGAAGCGCCGTTCGGCAAGCCCGAAGCCGTACCAGGGCGCCACGTCATAATACCGAACGCCGAGCGCCCACGCCGCTTCGAGCGTTGCTTCAGCCTCCTTGTCGGTATGCTTGTTGAACTCGTTGCCGAGCGGAACGCCGCCGAGGCCGAATTTGAATTGGGGCTGGAATATCTGCTCTGCGCGATTGGGCATCTGGTCGATTCCTCTCAGGTTGATGATGGCGTGGGCTCTCGACGACAAAGAGCGGTTCGCGTTGTCATCGGTCGTTCGAACGCTATGCTGTCTGTTCGAGCGCCTGCGCGGCGCTGACGTCCGCGTGGGATCGCGGTCATGACCGCCGCTAATCAGGCGCCCTCAAGTTCTTTCGCGAGCAGCTCGCCGGAAAATCGGGCCACGGCTGCCAACCTCTCTGGGTCCATGCCGGCATATGCCGCGGCCGAGAAGCCGCGCAACGTGGTCGTGACAAAGTCCGTCAGCCTGTCAGCATCATTGGGGGATCGGACGGAGATTGCAGAGCGGAGCGCGTCAATCATGTGCTGGCCGATCCTCAGCGCGGCTGCCCGGGCTTCAGGGTCTGCAGCCCGCGCACCTTCGGTGACCAGGCAACCGGGACAGGACGTGTCGCGGCTGTACTGTTGGGCAGCCACAGAAAAGAGTTGCGCAATGGCCTCCGCGAGAGACCTGTCCTCGGTGAAGATGTCCGATAGCGGCAGCGCCTCTTCAGCGACATAGCGCTGGAGCGTGCGTTCGAAGAGGCCGAGCTTGCTTCCATAGGCGGCGTAGAGGCTTGGTGGATTGATATTGAGGGCCTCGGTCAGTGCGGCAACGCCAACGCCGTCGAACCCATGCCTGTGAAACAAGGCCTGGGCTTTTGCCACGCCTTCTTCGCGGTTGAACTCCCGTCGTGGGCGGCGCTGTCGATTTTGCTCCTGCACGGACATTCCTCCTGTCTCTCACGATAATAGCGTTCACTACAAAAAATTCCAGTAGAGCCTTGCTATGAGATTGTAGTGATCGCTATTATTGCGTGATCGAAGCAAGGAGTACAGAGAGTGAGCACATCGGATAGAAAGATCGCGCTGGTGACAGGCGGGAGCAGCGGGATCGGTTTTGCAATCGCGCAAAAAATGGCGACGCAGAACATGCGCGTCATCATCACGGGGCGGCGGCAAGACGCGCTTGATCCTGCGGTTGCCAAGCTTGGCGGCGACGCGGTCGCCATCGCCGCGGATGTCTCAAGCCCCGCTGGCCTGGCAGCGCTGTTCTCTAAGGTTCAAGCCGATTTCGGATCGATCGACGTCCTGGTCGCCAATGCCGGCGGTGGTGTTCATGCGCCGCTGGGGAAGATCACCGAGCAGGACTATGACCAGCAGTTCGACACGAACGTCAAAGGCATCGTGTTCACGGTTCAGGGGGCATTGCCACTCATGAAGCCGGGTTCGTCCATCGTTGTCGTCGGATCGACGGCATCGATTGATCCCGGCCCCAACATGAGCATTTACGGCGCGACAAAGGCGGCTGTCCGCAATCTGGTCCGCAGCTGGGTGAGCGACCTCAAGGGTTCTGGCATCCGCCTCAATATCGTCAGCCCCGGCCCTACAAATACGCAGTCGCTGCGCGATGCCTTTGGCGAGCACGCGGAAGAAGCTCTGGCATTCCTCAACGACAAGAGTCCGATCGGCCGCATTGGTGAGCCTGAGGAGATTGCGGAGGTCGCGGCGTTTCTTGCGAGCGATGCCGCCAGCTACGTCAACGGCATCGAACTGTTTGCCGATGGCGGCGCGTCGCAAACCTGAAGATGCGCGGATCATGTCCACGGATATCATCAATCACATTGAACTGCCCGTCGCGGACGCGGAACGTTCGCGGCAGTTTTACGAAGCTGCCCTCGCGCCGTTGGGGATGTCGCTCGTCATCAGCATCGATCCGAGCCGCACGTCTCATGGCGGGGCGCGGCACGGTTTTGGCAAGAATGGCTATCCGAGCCTGTGGTTTCACGAGCAGGGAGGAGAAAAGCTCCCGATCCATCTGGCATTTTCCGCCGATGACAGGGAGACCGTGAGAGCGTTCCATGCGGCAGCACTGCGCAATGGCGGGGCGGACAATGGTGGCCCCGGCATTCGCGAACAGTATCATGCGGATTACTACGCCGCCTATGCCCTAGATCCCGACGGCAACAATATCGAAGCCGTCTGCTTCGCCGTGCCTAATATGTGCTGAAACCGCCGTCGACCATCAGCATATGACCAACGACGAAAGAGGAGCCATCGGAGCACAGCCATAGTGCTGCTTCGGCTATCTCCTCGGGCAGGCCCATCCGGCCGATCGGGTGCTTAGCTAGAATGGGATCGAGCGCGTTGGGGTTGTTGGCAAGATATTGGGAAACAATCGGCGTATCGATCGCGCCCGGACCGATCCCGTTGATCCGAATTCCCGCCCCGGCGTACTCGCGCGCCACAGACCCCGTCAGGCCCACGACCGCGAACTTCGAGCCGCAATAAGTTGACAGCGATGCTTGGGCGATACGGCCCGCGGCCGAGGCGACATTGACGATCGCGCCTTTGCCTTGCTGCACCATATGGGCCAGCTGATGACGCATGCAGAGCCAGACGCCCTTGGTGTTCACGTCGAACAGACGGTCGTAAAGATCGTCCGGCTGTTCGAGCAGTGGTAATGCAGGCTGCGTTATCCCGGCGCAGTTGACGGCGAACTCGATCGTGCCGAAGGCCGAGACGCCTTCGTCGATCACCGCTTTGACCTCGCTTTCATGTGCAACGTCGGTCTTTCGAAACCTCGCCTGCCCACCCAGTGCCTCTATCATGCTGACCGTTTCACGTCCGCCCGCCTCGTCGCGATCGGCAATCATTACGCGCGTCCCCTGACGTGCAAACGCCAGCGCCGTCGCGCGGCCCATTCCGGAGCCCCGCCGGTTATGATTGCAGCCTTACCGTCGAACTCCGGATATGTTGGCATTTTACCGCTCCTCTTGATGGATGAATCGAACTTTATTCCGTGGTCATTTCGGCGGGCTCGATCGCGACGGGCACGGCGCCCATGAGCGGGATGCCCGATATCGAATCGTGCAACTCGTCCATTCGGAGCAGCCGGTTGACATTCGCTCCACCGCGCGAGGGATCCTCGTCCTCGCCGGGCATTGCGCCGTAACCATGGCTCATTGATACGACCCCCGGACGTAGCCCAGCCCCCGCCTCTGCAATCGCGATGATCTCTCCGTGAGGGGAACTGATCCTGATCGGGGTGCCCGGCTGGATATGAAGTCTTTCAAGGTCCGCGGGCGCCATGAATGCCGGATTGTCATGCCGTTTGTGCATGCCAGGCGTTCGCCGGTACATCGAGTTGACCACGCCATCGCTGCGCCGGGGGGTGAGGCGGAAAGGAAACGCAATATCGGATGGGCTTGCCTCAAGCGTCGGCGCGTACCGTACAAGCTCCGCCATCATGAGAGAGTCGCCTAGGTTCAGTCGATCGGAGCAGCTCGGATCTCGTGAGCCTATGATGCGGTCGGCCTCCGCATAGACCCGGCCGGCGCGCGCATCGCGGACGACGCCGAGCGGAACAACGGATCCCTCGCAGAGCAGATCGATCATCTCCTCGGAAGTCGGCTCGCGCGTCATATCCACAGGACGCATGCCGCCGTCCGCACCCGGAATTTGAAGCTGCAATCCCATCCGCTGGGCCAGCCTGAAAAAGAATTGCCATTCTTCAATCAGATCCGATCCGCTTGGGGCATTGAGGAGGACAGGAGTGTGGTGGGCATATCCTTCGTCCCATCCATAGCCGTGATGGACCTTGCGCACCTGCTCGGCGAATTGAGTGGTCGCCGGGGTTTCGAGGATCGTTTTTATCGCGATGACATAGTTCGCCAAGTCTGCGGTCTCGGACATCTCGACCGTAGGCACGATCAACAGGTCGAGTTTCGCAAGCGCTCGTCGGGCTCGTTCAGTGTCTGGCCAGGAGGAAGCCGGATTGCCCAGTGCGATCAAGGCACGAACCTGCCCCGGTCCGTCGAGAAGAATCTCGTCGGGCAGGCCGCTCGCCGGCATGCCGACCACCGATTGCTTGAGATTGCGGACGCGTAGCCTTTCGTCGCCGAACAATGGTTTGAGAGGCAAAGGCTGGGCGGTCGGCGGCATGGTGGGCGGCAGCAGGACCGACGGGCCCGCAACGCGCGTCCCCGCGCGCGGCCAGAAGCCGCGCACCGTCTGCAGGCATCGTAACAAGTAGAAACAAAGGTTGCCGTGTCCGCTCATGCTGATGCCGGTGCCACCGGCGACATAGCCCATCTTCGCTTCCCCCAGGATATGGGCCGCGTCGATGATGGCCTGGGCGTCGAGCCCGGCGTGGCGCGCGACGCGCTCGGGAGTGAAGGGGGCAACGGCCCGCGCGAGACTGTCGAAGCCCTTCGCATTCAGGGCGAGGAATTCGCGATCGACCTTGTCGCTGGCGATGAGAAGATGGATTATCCCGGCTATTACCGCGACATCGGTCCCGGGGCGGGGCTGCAGGTGTACGTGCGCACGTCGCGCCGTTTCGCTGCTGCGAGGATCGACGACGATCAGCTTCATCCCGTCGTTGACGCTGTCCTTGAGACGCCGGGCTGGATTCTGTGACAGATATTGATGCGATATCACGGGGTTCGCACCAATCACGAGCGCGGCGTCAGCGTCGGCAGCGCGTACCTCGCCTCCGCCCCACTCACCGTGGAGCGTGCGGCCAATGATGAGGCCGGGCTGGTCAAGCGTCTGCACCGAAAAGATCATCGGCGTCTGGACGGCGTTGGCGAACGCCCGAGCCACCGAGTAGGTAATGGAAGAAGCGTTCTGCGCGCTCGCGAACCAGAATGCCACGGATCGCGGCCCGTGCTGCTCGATCAGCGCCGAGAGCCTGGCCGCGATCTCGTCGATGGCGGCGTTCACTTCGATGGCTTGCCGGCGTCCTGCGGCATCCTTTTCCAGACTGTGAAGGACGCGGGCCGGGTTTGCGTGTATCTTCGGGAGCGACCGGCCCTTGATGCATGTGTAGCCCCCATAAAGGGGATTGGTCCGATCGCCGGTAACGCGAAGCGGAAGATTATCCTCGATTTCCACCACGGTCGCGCATAAGGCCATCTGCCGAAAGTAGGTTCGGAACGACTGGTCATTTCGTCCTCCGCAGGGGGGCTGAGACTTCTGCGCTGCTCAGTGTGTCAAGGTCTCGCCTCGGCAGGAAATTTCTCCGACAAGACCAATTGGCGCGGCCCAAGATCTAGACTGCGGACGTCAGGAGGGCGCGCCGTCACCCGGGACTGCCCGACGTAAAGTTTGAGATGTCGATTTGCCGCGCTCGGAAATGGCCAGCCGGCCGAAGCCCAGCGCTGCTCCCGCAAGAGCGCACGATACCGTCAAGAGTACGGTGTCATAGGATCGTGTTCTGTCGAAGAGGAAGCCGGCGAGCGGGGCGGCGCCAAACAGGAATGGCACCATGATAAAATAACCGAATCCCATTGCCCGTCCGACATTGGCGGCTCTGAAAAGATGACTCAGCGCCATGCCATGAAGCGGAACAAGCGCCCCGAGGCAGAGCCCGATTATTGCCGAAAGCCCGACCATCATTGGCAGCCCGTCAGCGAGCGTCAGCGACAGCCAGCATAGAACGAGCGCCGCCGCGTTGATCGCTAAGGCAAGAAACGGACCGATCCGATCGGCAAGCCATCCAAATGCCATTGCACCAAGTATCGCGGCGAGCCCGAACGCCGACATCAAACTGGCCGCGGAAGGAAGGTCGATCCCTTTGGATGTCGCCATGGATACACTGTGCACGGCAAAGATGGTGGAGGCGCCCGACATGACTCCGATCGCGAGACTCACGATCCAGAAGCTCCCATTGGCCAGAAGGCTTCGAATTGGCAGGAAGTCCTGACCCGCGGCGTTCGGCTCGATGTCAGTCCCCGCGTCGGACGGCTCGACGATCAGCGACAAAATGGGAATAAGAAGCGCAAATATCGCAGCCAACGATAGAAACAGTAGCGGGCGTCCGCCCGACAGAATCAACACTGCTGCGATCGGTGGCCAGATCGTGAGAAATAACAGCATGTTGGCCAGCCCCAACGCCTTGCCGCGATCTTTGTCAAACCAGCGGCTGATCATCAGCGATACGGGGATAACGCTTAACAAGCAGACCCCTGGACCGATCAGAAGCGCATATGCCGAGGCAACAAGAGCAAAATTATTGGCTTCGGCGAGCAGAAGATTGCCGAGAATATTTAATATCGCTCCCGCGATCATCACCGATCTTATGGAAAAGCGCTGCAAAGCCATTCCTACGAGGGGCGATACAAGGCCGAGGGCAAGATAGACCAGCCCAAGCGCGCTCGAGGTGGCGGCGCGAGTTACTCCGAACTCGGTTTCGATCATGGCTAGCGCGGGGCCGAAGGTGCCAAAAGTCACGCCAGTCGCGCAATTGATGGCCAGGAACCCGACGACACCATCCTCCACGGTGAAGGTGAGCCCCGTCGCATGCTATTTGCCATCAACATGAAGCCTCTCACCAGCTACTGCCCGCAAGTGTACAAACCCGCGATGTCATTTCCTGGGTGCTAACCAGATGGTTTGAACACGTCGATAATGCAGAACTAATTTTCGCAATGCGAAATTAGTTAGGCCGGATCTTAGAACGGAAAGGGGAGAGCGTGTGGCTCGCCAGACGTCTCCCTGCTGCATACGTGGTCGTCCAACGGTGTTCGCCAGCGTCGCTGAAACCGGGAACCAGTCCGAAGGATCCATGTGTCGCCATCAGCCCCTAAGGATGTCGAGCCGCGCTGGCTTGGGCTCCATTCCCTTCACCAGCCGCCCGATGAGCAGCAAAACAATGGCAACGCTCGACCCGATCTCTTCCCGGCCAGTCCTAGCTCTCCAGCAAAATTGTCTTGGTCTCGGTATAATGCCGAAGGCCTTCGATCCCGCCCTCTCGGCCGATGCCCGACTGCTTGAAGCCGCCGAAAGCGATCGTGAAGTCATTCCTGAACGCGTTGTGGGCGACGGTTCCCGACCGCAGCCGGCGCGCAGCCGCAATGGCGCGGTCGCGGTCGTTGGTGAAGACCGACGCGTTGAGACCGTAATCGCTGCGATTGGCGATCTCCATCGCGTGCTCCTCGTCGTCGGCGATCATCATCGAGAGCACGGGCCCGAAGATTTCCTCCTGCGCGATGCGCATATGGCTTTCGACGTTTGTGAACAGCGTGGGCTCGATATAATATCCGCGCTCCAGATCGGACGGCCGCTTGCCGCCCGCGACCAGTTGCGCGCCTTCGCTTTGTCCCTCGGCGATATAATATTCGACCTTCTCGCGCTGCCGCGCCATCGCCAACGGACCTAGCTCGGTCGCGGGATCGAACGGATCCCCGATCCGGACGGTATCGAATCGCGCCTTTATCGCCTCGGCGACCCTGGCGTGCTTGGTGCGCGGAACGATGATCCGGGTCAGCGCCGAGCAGGCTTGACCCGCCATGATCAGCGCCGCCTCGGCGACGGTGACGGCGAATGTGTCCGGATCATAGTCGTCTAGCAGGATCGCCGGCGATTTGCCGCCCAGTTCGAGCGTGCAGCGGGCGATGCGATCGCCGCAGATCCCGCCGATGCGGCGTCCGGCCGCGGTCGATCCGGTGAAGCTGACCTTGTCGACCCGAACGTCCCTGACCAGGAGTTCCGAGTTTTCGCGATCCGCGACCAGGACGTTGAGCACGCCTTCGGGCAGGCCGATCGCCTCCGCGGCCTCGGCCAGCAGATACAACGTTCCCGCCGCCTCGGGCGACGCCTTGAGGATCACCGTGCAGCCTGCGAGCAGCGCTGGCGCGCATTTCCAGTTCGCGAGCATCAGCGGCCCGTTCCAGGGCACGATCGCCGCCACGACCCCGACAGGCTCGCGCACGAGCAGGCCGGAGCCCCCGCCGGCCGGCGCATGCGGTTCCACGAACGGAAAGCTGTCCCCCATGTCCGCGTGATCGGCATAGATGCCCGTCAGCATCGGCATGAGCTGGGTGTTGATCGAAAAGAGCGCCCCCATTTCGCCGGCCCAAACGCCGCTGAGGATCTCGGCGCGGGCTGTAAGCTCCTTCGACAGCGCGCGCAGGAAGCCGGCCCGCTCCCCAAGGCTGAGCCGAGGCCACGGGCCTTGGTCGAACGCCGTGCGAGCGGCGGTGATCGCAGCATCGATATCGGCCGGACCAGCGGCGGCGAGCCGGAAGAAATTTTCCTCGGTCGCGGGAGAGACGACGTCGATAACCTCGTCTGATGTCGGGGCGACCCAGCGCCCGCCGATGAAGAGCTGGTCGGGATGCGCGATGACCCCGCGAAAATCGTCCTGTATGGGCATGCCCTGCTCCTTAAACGCCGGACCGGATCAGATCGGCGGCCTTTTCGGCGATCATCATCGTCGTTGCATTGGTGTTAGCGCTCGTGACGGTCGGCATGATCGATGCGTCCGCTACGTGAAGCCCGTTCACCCCGATAACGCGAAGGTCCGGGGTGACCACGGCGTCGTCGCCCGTTCCCATCCGGCAGGTGCCGACGATATGATAGCCGCCCGCCACCGTAGCGCGGACGTACTCCTCCCAGTCTTCGGTCCGGGTGGGGACGGGGGCGGGGACCCGGTCCCCGGTAACGATCTTGGCGAAGGCCGGCGTGTTGAAGAGGCGTTCCATCCACCGGCAGGCGCCGATAAGCGCCGTCATGTCCCGCTCGTCGCTGACAAACGAGTGGCGGATACGCGCCGTCCCGTCCGCCTTGAGGCCGACTTCGCCCCGGCTGTAAGGCCGGCATAATGTCGCGGCGACATTGAGCGCGGGGGTTTTCGGCAACGTAATCCGGCCGTCGGGCTCGAAATTATAGCTCAGCGGGATGAAGTGCAGCTGCATGTCGGGCTCGGCTAGCTCGGGACGGGTGCGCGCCAGGGCCATGGCCTGCGCGATCGGCTGCGTCATCGGGCCGTGACGGTTCCACAGGAACTGCAGGGCATAACGAAACATGTCGAACGGCCCCGATGCGCTGCTGAGCGTCGGCCGGTTGACGAATTTGTGCAGACCGACGGTCGGATGTTCCTGAAGATTGCGGCCAACGCCGGGAAGGTCCCGTACGGTCGCAACGCCGGCATCCTGAAGTGTCGCCCCCGGTCCGATTCCCGAGCGCAGCAGCAGGGTCGGGCTGCCGATGGCGCCCGCGCTGAGCACTACGCCCCGCCGCGCGGTCGCTTCCCAGCGCTGCCCGCCGCGCGTGAAGGTCACGCCGTTCGCCGTGCCGTTCTCGAGCCCTATCCGCTCGGCCGCGGCATGGGTCAGGACCTCGAGGTTGGGCCGTTTCATGACCGGACGGAGAAAGCCTTTGGCCGCGCTGCAACGCCAGCCATTGCGCTGGGAGACCTGCGTCAGAAACGCACCGTCCATGTCGCCACTGTTATAGTCGTCGAGGATCCTCAGGCCGATATCGCGGCAGGCTTCGAGAAAGACCTGGGTGAGCGGATGGGCATCGCGCATCGGGGTGACCGACAGCGGGCCATCGGTACCACGATTGGCATTCGGCGCGCCGTGCCAATGTTCGAGCTTCTTGAGATAGGGAAGCACGTCCTCGTAAGACCAGCCTTGTGGGGCGGTGTCTCGCCAGCGATCATAGTCGCTCGCCGTGCCGCGAATGAAGATCTGGCCGTTGATCGAGCTCCCGCCCCCCAGCATGCGGCCGGCGGACCAGGTCTGGGCCCGGCCGTTTGCGGCCGGGTCGGGCTCGCCAGGGTAGAGCCAGTCGAAGCGGGAGTTGCCGACGAGCCTGGTGTAGCCTGCGGGAATCTGCACGAGCAACTGGCTGCCATCGCTGCCCGCCTCCAAAAGTAGGACCTTGTTACGCGGGTCCTCGGATAGCCGAGCAGCCAGTACGCTACCGGCTGAACCTCCGCCGACCACCACGTAATCGGCGTCGATGAGCCTGGGATTCCCACCTCCTGCTGCCATTATCACTCTCTCCGGTATGACTACTTCGGTATCGGCGAATCTAGCTATGCCGTTCGCGGCTGGTCGTCAATAAAATGAAACCAATATTCGCACAGCGGAATTATAACCCTCCGCCGGCCCTTCCCGGGTGTGCCGGCCGGCGTGCTGAGGAAGGCTGCCAGAAGAACGGATATGTTCCGTTAAGCGAAATCAGATTTCGCGTATTGACACGTTGTGGTTCTATGGAACATACCCTCCTACGGCGCGCGGCGGTCGCGATCGTTGCGATGTGCCATCGCAGTATGCGGTGAGAGAGAAAACAGAAGTCGGGGAGAGCGCTATGTTAGCCAGAACAACTTGGATAATTTCGGCCGCGTCCATCATTGCGCTAAGCGCGGCCCCGGCCGTGGCGCAAACGGCGCCGCCGGCGCAAGCCGACGATACGGCAAACGGCAGCGATGCGCCGGCACCCGGGGAAATTGTCGTGACGGCACGTAAACGCGCCGAGTCGGTACAGACTGTGCCGACCGCCGTCACTGCCATCAGTCCGGAGCTCATTGAGCAGCGCAACATCGGCAAGCTCGAGCAGCTGGGAGCCATCGTTCCGGGCGCCACGCTCAAGCAGGCGCCTTCCATCCCGACCGAGGTTCAGCCATTCATCCGCAGCATAGGCGACCGCTCGTCCGAGCCCAGCCAGGACCTGTCGAATGCGATCAGCATCGATGGCGTGTATCTTGCGACGGCCGCAGGCTCGAACGTCGATATTTTCGACGTAGAACAGGTCGAGGTGCTGCGCGGCCCGCAAGGCGTTCTTCAGGGACGCAACTCGGTCGGCGGCGCGCTCAATATCAAGACGCGCAGGCCTTCGGGCGAGTTCGGTGCGCGAGCGCTGGCGAGTTACGAGCGGTTCGGCCTTCTCCAGCTCAAAGCCTTTGTTGAAGCCCCCGTCGTCGAAGATCTTTTGGCGGTCAAGCTTTCGGCATTTCGGACGAAAGGCGGCAATTATCTGCGTAACATCACGACCGGAAAGCGCGATGTCGGCGGCCAGTCGGTTTATGGGGGGCGCCTGGGCATATTGCTGACGCCCGGCGACGACTTCACGGCCTATCTGACGGCGGAATATACAAGGGACAGCTCGCCGCCGCCGGCCATCCGGGCGCGCAATCACGCGGACACGCTTCCCGCGCCCTATGAAGGCGCCCTGCCCGAGGGGCCTCCCGCCGTGTGCGCAACCTTTGGTGAATGTTCGACCTATCCGGTCGGGAAGGATGGCTTTGGCTTCTTTGGTCCGAACCGTTCAAAGGTCCGCGCCATCACACTCAATGCCGACTGGGACCTGGGGCCTGCGACGCTGACCTCGATCACGGGCTACCGTGCGACGGATCAGATCCTTACGATCGATCTCGATGCGACCCCTTCCACCGTCTATAATCTTGCGCCCCGCAAGGTGCGGGCGAGGGCGTTCAGCCAGGAAGTGCGGTTGACGTCCGACGACAGCAACAGGTTCAAATGGCTGGTCGGGGGCTATTATCTGCGCTCGCGTATCGATGTGCAGCAAAGCTCCGAGATCGGGGGACCGCTGTTCGGTCTGCCATCGACCGTATTGCTGACAAATACTGAATTTCGCAGTCCCGACACGGACAGCTATGCGCTGTTCGGTCAGGCAAGCCTTGATATCACCGACAAATGGGATGTCTCGCTTGGCGGTCGCAAGACCTGGGATCGCAAGCGGCTCGTTTCCACGCCGTCCCCGACCAGCGGCACCGGACGCTTTTCACGCCAGTTCAGCGAGTTCACGACCGAACTGTCCACCCGTTACCGGTTCAACCGCGATCTCATGGCCTATTTCCGCTTTGCGCAGGGATATCGCGGCGGCGGCTTCAATGGCTCTGCCACGAGTATCGCGGCGATCAACTCATTTGAGCCCGAGACGATCGACTCATATGAATTGGGCCTCAAGACCAGCCTGTTCGACCGTGCCGTCACGTTCAACCTCACGGCCTTCCATTACGACTACAAGGATGTGCAGCTGATCGCGATCGATGCGGTGCCGGGACTTGGATACGTCAATCGGGTCATCAACGCACGCGGTCTCGGCGCCGATGGCGTGGAAGCTGAATTCGTCATACGCGCATCGGACCGCTTCAAGCTCAGCGGGAACCTCGCCTATCTCGATACGGACTACCGCCCGCAGGTCATCAATTTCGGAACCGGCGACGTCCTGCTCCAAAATGTGCGGAGGCAAAATGCGCCGCGGTGGTCGGGGCTTATTCAAGCCGACTACAACATCCCCTTGGGCGATGGCGAACTGGCGTTGATGTCGAGCTTCAACTACAGGTCGTCAGCGCAGGTCAACGACGTTCCAAGCGCGGTGAGCTTTCAAAAGGCTTATGGCCTGATCGATGCCGAGATCAGCTACAGCGGCCCCGACAAGCGTTATTCGATCGCCCTGTTCGGCCAGAACCTCACGAACAAATATTATATGACTTACGGCGAACCGGTCGGCGGGCTCTTCTATTTCTCGATCGACGGACGTCCGCGTACCTTCGGGGTCAGGGTGACGGGCTCGTTCTGAGCCCGGTCATTCCGGCCTTGCGATAGATCGGTGGCGACCGGCCGGCCGTTTGGGCCGTGCCGGTCGCTTCTTTTTTGAACCGGGCAATGGCATCCGCGGGCGTTTCTCGCGTCTCAAGCGGGACCCCGGATCAATTCTGGGGTGACGGTGAGTCTTCCACCGCTCTTTTCCAACTCAGATGTGGCCGCGCGTTAGGTAGCTTGAATTGCAAGGCGCAGGCGGCTCCGGCGCGCGCCAGAGCTGCCTGCCGCAAGCTGCGGCAGGCGATCACGGGGTAAGCGGGCCGGCCTCTTTGGGGCAGCCCGTGTGGTCAGGGGCGTTCGAGGATCGTCACGACGCAGGCGGCTTCCTCCAGGCCGTGGAACCCGCCGCCATTCTCGGCAAGGCCGAGGCGGGCGCCGTCCACCTGTCGCGCGCCGCACTCGCCGCGTAGCTGTCCGACCAGTTCCACGATCTGAATCGCGCCGGTCGCGCCGATCGGATGACCCTTGGAGAGAAGGCCGCCCGAAACGTTGATCGGAAGCCGGCCGCCGAGCTTGGTCTCGCCGCTCTCGGCCAGCGGTCCCCCTTCACCGTAGGCGCAGAACCCGACATTTTCGCTATGGAGGATTTCGGCGATTGCCGACGCGTCGTGCAGTTCGGCAAAGTCGATATCGCCGGGGTCGACGCCTGCCATGGAGTAAGCGCGCTCGGCCGCTACGCGCGTAAGATGGCGGTTATATTGGTCTGCGGTGCGATCCGAACTGCTGCTGACTCCCATGCCGCGGATCCTGACCGCGCGTTCCGCGGCGCCGAGCCGCGCGACCGCGGCGTCGGACGCGACGATCAGCGCGGCTGCGCCATCGCTCATCGGCGCGCACATCGCGCGGGTCACCGGCCAGATGATCATCCGGTCGTTCAACACCTCGTCGACCGTCATCGGAAAGCGGTACTGGGCAAGGGGATTGTGCACCGAATGGGTATGGTTCTTGGCCGCGACCGCCGCGATCTGGCGCTCGGTCGTGCCGAACCGGTGCATGTGCGCGCGGGCCTGCGCCGCGTAGATATCCATGAAGACCGAGCGTTCGGCGCTCGCCTCGGCGGTGCCGGAAGGAGGCTGCAAGCCTTCGCCCGTCGCCAGGAGGCGGGCGATATGTTCGTCGGCAAGCTCGCGGTCCCAGCTTCCCTTGAACGCGTCGAACATCTCCTTGCGTTTTTCGGGGTAGTTCATTTTCTCAGCGCCTACGACCAGAGCAACCTCGTGGATGCCAGCCTTGACCGCTGCAAAAGCCTGGTAAAGCCCCGAGCTCGAGCTCGCGCAGGCGTTGTCGGTGTTGAAGATCGGAATGCCCTCGAAGCCGTAGGCGCGAAGCGATGCCTGGCCGCGAACGCCATGCTGGCCTTCCAGCGCGCCCTGGCGGGTGTTGCAGAACCACGCCGCCTCGATCGCATCCTTGGCGATGCCGGCGTCGGCCAGGGCTGCGTCGACGGCATCGGCCGTTAGCTGCTTGACCGACTTGTCGAGATGCTTGCCGAGCGCGATCATACCCGCGCCGACGATATGGACATTGCTCATGTTCTATCCTTTCGCCCCCGATCAGGGCATAGCGAAACCGCCGTTGACGCTGATGACCTGGCCCGTGACCCAGGACGCGCGGTCGCTCGCGACATAGGCGATCATCGAGGCGATATCGTCGGGTCCGCCGATACGGCGCAGCGGGTACATCCTGAGCACCTTCTTCTCGCGCTTGGCGTAGTTCTCAGGTCCCATCTGGTCGAGAAGGCTCGCCTCGCGGGCCTGGCGCAAGGACGTGTTCGTCGCCCCGGGGGACACGACGTTCACGGTTACCGACGAAGGGCCCAGTTCCTGCGCCACGGACTTGCACAGCGCGATCACGCCCGCCTTTGCCGCCGCATAATAGGACAGGCGAGCTTGTCCGAGGCGGGCTGAATCCGAGGCGAGGCAGATGATGCGGCCATATTGCCGCTCGACCATCGCCGGAGCGAAAGTCTTGATCAGGTTCATCGGGCCGTAGAGACAGATTTCGGTCATGCGCGACCAGTCGCCATAGTCCGATTCCAGGAACAACTTGTCGGAGACGATCGCCGCGCAGTTGATCAGGATCTCGGGCTCGCCCATTTCGCCGCGGACGGCTTCGGCCATCGCCAAGACGCTCGCCGGGTCGGCGATATCGGCTGCATAGCCCCGCACTTCGGTGCCTGTCGCCTCGGCCAGCTTCCGCGCGGTGGCCGCGATCGCATCGCCATCGATGTCGACAAGCGCCTGCCGGGCGCCCTCGGCGGCCAGCCGCTCCGCGACCCGGAATCCGATTCCGCCTTCGACGGCACCGGTGACGAGCGCGAGACGCTGTGTATCGAGAAGTTCCATCGTCGCCTCCTCAAGCCGCCTTGGGCGGACGCTGCGAGAAGCGGCGCTCGAATATCTCTTCGGCGATCCGGTTCTTCATCATCTCGATCGATCCGCCGGCGATCATCCAGCCGCGCGTGCGGCGGAAACAATATTCGACCAGCGACTCCTTGGAATATCCCATGCCGCCCATGATCTGGATCGATTCATTGGCGGCGTTGAAGCCGGCCTGGTTGCAATAGGCTTTGGCGATCGCCGTTTCGGAAGCGCCAGGCAGGCCGCGATCGGCGTTGACCGAGGCGCGATAGAGCAGCAGCCGCGCAGCATCGAGCTGCATGCGCATGTCGGCGAATTTCCACTGCAGGCCCTGGAACTCGCACAACGGACGGCCGAACTGCTTGCGGTCGATCGCATATTCGCGCGCGACCCGGAAAGCGTATTCGCCCAGCGCCAGCGCGCGCGACGTATTGCCAAGCCGCTCGATATTGAAAGCCGAAATCTGCTTCTTGAACCCGCCCGCTCCAAGCAGGACGTTCTCTTTGGGAATATAGACGTTGTCGAAGAAGAATGTCGTCCACTCCTCGCCCGACATGAACTCCGAACCCTGGCCGAAACGCATGCCCTCGGCATTGCGCTCGACAAGCACGGAGCCGATCCCCTCCAGACCGGGACCGAAGCGGACATAGACGAGGAACAGATGCGCATGCATCCCGTGCGTCGTGAATATCTTCGAGCCGTTGATACGGAACCCGTCGCCGTCCGGGGTGGCGGTCGTAACGAGCTCGGTCGCGGCCGAACCCGCACCGGGTTCGGTCATGCAGACCGACATGATCGTGTCGCCGGCGAGGATGCCGGGCATGTAGCGTTCGAGCAGCGCGTCGCTCGCAAATTCGGAGAAGACGCGCACGGCGCCGAAATTGCCCGCCTGAATGACATCGGCCGAGCGCGGGCAGGCGAGGGCGATCTGCTCGATCGCCAGGACCGCGTCGAAAAGGCTGCCACCCTGGCCGCCCTTGTCTTCGGGGATGGTAATGCCGAGCAGGCCCTGACCGGCAAGCTTCTTCGCCGCATCATAGGGATAGTCGTGCGAATGGGCGCGTTGGTGCGCTCCGGGCTTGAGTTCGCGCTCCGCGAAAGCCCGCACCGAATCTTGGAACATCTGTTGTTCGGCGGTCAGGTTGAAATCCATATCTCTGTCCTTGTTGCAGAAGGGGCCGGCGCGCCGCGCCGCGTCAGCTATTTTCCGGTGAACTTTGCGGGGCGCTTTTCGAGGAAGGCCGAGATTCCCTCCTGCTTGTCCTCGGTGCCGTAAATGGTGGTGACGAGAAATGTCTCGAACTCGAGGCTCGATGCGAGGTCGAGGTCCATGCCGCGATAGACCGCGCGCTTGGACAAGGCGAGGCTGAGCGGTGCGCGCGTCGCGTAAAGAGCCGCCAGGGACTTCGCCTCGGCAAGCGCGGCGCCGTCTTCGACCAGCCGATTGATCAGGCCGATCCGATGCGCGTGCTCGGCGTCGATCGGCTCGGCGGAAAAGAGGATCTCGAGCGCGTTGGCGCGTCCGACGATCCGCGGCAGGCGCTGCGTGCCCCCGGCGCCGGCCACGGTGCCGATGCGCGCGCTGGTGATGCAATATGTCGAGGACCGCGCACCGATCCGCAGGTCGCAGGCAAGCGCCAACTCGAACCCCGCCGTGTAGCAATAGCCCTCGATCGCGGCGATGACCGGCTTGGTGCTGTGCTCGAGCGCCTCGCAGAAGCGGTGCCATTGCCCGAAAAACGTCATTCCGTCCTGCGCGGTCTTGACCTTGATCGCCTCGTTGAGGTCGGCGCCCGCGGCAAAACCCTTCTCGCCCCCGGTCAGGATGATAGCGCTGACCGATGGATCGGACTCCGCGCTGGCGATTGCCGCCATCACTTCGTCGACAAGCTGCAGGCTCAGCGCATTGCGCTGCTTTGGCCGGTCGAACTGGATGACCAGCGCCGGCCCGTCCTGCTCGACCTTGATGGTTTCGTAGCTCATGGCTGTCCAAACTCCGCGAGAAACGGCAGCAAGGCCTGGTTAAATGCCTCGGCCCGTTCGTATTGAATCCAGTGACCGCCGCCCGGGATGAGATCGACGCGCGCGCCGGGCTTGGCCGCGCGCACACGCTCGGCGCGCGCCGAGGGCGAAGGTGTCGCCATTCGGTCGCCCAGTCCCCAGATGAGCTGGATCGGGCAGGTGACCGGGGCGAGATCGCTCTCGATCCGGTCCTGCCAGCTGATGCGCCGCGTCGGGAAGCGCGCACGGCGAACATTCTCGATCTGGAGATCGACGGTCGCCTCGTCGGCCGAGGCGATGTCGGCAAACATGATCTGGCCGAGATTGTGGCGGGCATTGGCGCGCTCGTCGACTTCGACATCGTCACGCGCGCGCATCGGCTTCACCGTGACGTCGCGGCGCTCCGGCCGCCCAAAGCTGCCGGGAGCCACCAGGCTGAGCGCCGAAAGCCGCTCGCCGAGCAGCCTTGCCGCCGCCGCGGCGACGCTGCCGCCGAACGAAAAGCCCACCAGGGAAAACGGGCCGTTACAGGTCCGCAGGATTGCGTCGGCCGCCCAGGCAAAATATTCGTCGTTCGACCAGGTTGACGGGAAATCGGGCGAATCTCCGCAACCCGGCAGATCGAAGGCATGAACGCGAAACCGCTCGCTCAGCGCCGGGATCGTCCGGATCCAGTGCGTCCACGAGCCGGCCCCGCCGTGGATCAGCACGACGTTGGGGCCATCCCCTTCGATCTTGACGGAGAGCGGCGGATAAGCCGTCTCCGCCGATCGCATCAGTTCTGTTCGCGCACCGTTCATTTGACCAGCAGCTTGGCGATGTCGGCCATGTCGGGTGCATCGACCACCGAGCGCAGCGCTGCGATCATCGCATCGGCCCGCTCGCGGCCCATCACATCGACGACCATCGAGCGGAATTTCTCATCGACCTCATCCGACGTCAGGCGCTTGGCCGGCGATCCCTTGGCATCGATGACGAGATCGTCGTGCTTGGCGCCCGACTTGGTGGTCACCGTCACGCGCGCCGGCATATGGCCGACGAAGAGCTCGTCGAGCTCCTTCTCGTTCGTCAGCGTCACGCGTGCCGCCATCGCGCGAATGGCCGGATCGGCGATCGCCTCCATCGTGTAGGCGGCCGGCGTGTTCTTTCCGGTCAGCACGGTCGATGCCAGCGAGAAGGCGGTGCTGAACTGCATGCCCAGGATGTCCTTGGGATCGGTGATCGCGGCATGGTGATGCGATCCCTTCGGATAGCCGACCTCGATCGCCTCGATATCGTCGGGCTTGATGTCGTGCTTGCTCGTCACGTTGCGGATGGCGTCGATCGCCGGGTGAATGATCGCACAGCAGCAATAGGGTTTGAAGAGGACGTGTTGCAGCGTCCAGAACTTGCCCAGGTCGCTGGTCAGCGGTTCGGGGGTATATTCGTCCGGATAGATCTTGAGCAGGCCGCGGGCGCCTTCGAGGATTTCCTCCGGCCCGGTGATTCCGGCCTTCGAAAGCATCGCGGCCTGAAGCCCGCCAATGGCCGCGACGGCGGTGAACATACGCTTCACCGACCCGCCGCCCTGGTCGTATTGCATCAGGCCGCCCGAGAACGTGCCGGCGACGGCAAGCGAGTTGTGAAGGCCTTCGGCGCCATAGCCGAGCAGCTTGCTGACCGCCGCAGCCGTGCCGAACGGGCCGCAGGTGGTCGAATATTGCGGACCGCCGCGCTCGAGCATCGTCGGCGACACGGCCCAGCCGACGCGGCCGCGAACCTCGTAGCCGGTGATCAGCGCGGTCAGGAACTCGCGGCCCGAAAGATGGTCGCGTTCGCTGAGCGCGAGGAGCGGCGGGAGTAGTTCGCCGCCGATATGGCCGTGGATCAGCGGATTGGCGTCGTCATATTCGAAGCTGTGGCCGAACACCGAGTTGATGAAGGTCGCGTTGAAGACCGGGAGCTTGTCCCCGTAGACGACCGTCGATGCTTCGCCCGCACCGCCCGAAGCCTTGTAGGCATCGCGCACGCCCTGCGCCCAAGGAAGATGGGCGCAGCCGATCTGGATGCCGATCTGATCGACCAGCAGGTCGATCGCGATGCCGCGCATCTCGTCGGGAACCTGATCGAGCGTCAGTTGGTCGGCCCAGTTTGCGAGCGTCCGTGTCTCTCCAGTCATTCGAACTTTCCTTTGTCGCTCCGGCTCCTGCCGGAAATTGCAGGTTCAGGCGGCGCGGCGGCGCATCAGGCGGACCTTGTCCATGACGAGGACGTCCTCGCCGGTCTGCTTGCGCACGGTGTGCCGAAAATTGACGATGCCCCGGTCGGACTTCGACGTGGATTCCCGCTTATCGAGGACTTCGAGCACGACATGCACGGTGTCGTTGCAAAAGGTCGGCGCGGGCCAGCGCATATTGTCGATCCCCAGCAGCGCCATGCCGGTATGGTGGATCAGGCCCAGCTGGATCGCGAGGCCTTCGGCGATGATGAAGGTCAGCGGCCCCGGTGACACGCGCTGGCCGAACATACTGTGTTCCTTGATATATTCGGTGCTCATGTGGAGCTCTTCGAACACGCCGGAGATCCCCATGAAGTTGACGATGTCCGCCTCGGTGATCGTGCGCGACATGGTCTTCGCCGTGTCGCCAACCTCGAGATCCTCGTAGAAAAGGCCGGTCGGCCCCTTGAGCTCGCGTCCCATGTTCAAACTCCCGCTAGATCTTCGGCGCGCCGCGCCAGGATGATCTTGTCGTCGGCCAGCGCCGCGATCTCGTCCGCGCCCATGCCGAGCCACTCCTCGAGAACGTCGCTGCCGTTCGCGCCGAGCGCCGGCGCTACACTGGCCAGCGTCGGAGGCGTGCGCGACAGCCTGGCCGGATTGCCGAGCAGCCACAGCGTCTCCCCGCCGGGGGCTTCGACCGCGACGATCATCGCGCGCTCGGTGACAAGCGGATCGTCGACCAGCGCCCCGAGCCCGCGCACCACCGAGGCCGCGACGCCTGCCGCCTGGCACCGGGCCGCGACGCTCTCGGCGTCTTGCGGGCGCACCCAGTCGGCGATCGCGGCATGAATGCGCTCGATATCGGCGAGCCGCGCGGCAACGGCATTGAAGCGCGCGTCCTTGAGTTCCTCGTTGCCGATGAGCTCGGCGAGGGCGTGCCACTGTGCATCGTCGGTAACCGAGATCGCGACGAGTTCCCCATTGGCGGCTTCGAATATGTCGTGCGGCGCGGCGCCCGCGATGCGGTTGCCGAGCCGGATCGGATGGGTTCCTTCGCAGATTAGCTGCGGCCATGCGGCCTGAGTCATCCAGACGCCGACATCGGCCATCGCAAGATCGATGCGGAGGCCCGAACCCGTCCGGTCGCGCTGTCGCAGACCGGCGAGGATTGCGGCATAGGCCGCGGTCGCGGTGGTAAGATCGACCGCCGAGATGCCGAGCTTGACCGCCTTGTGATCGGGATAGCCGGTCATATGCATAAGGCCGGCCGCGGCCTGCACGACGGTATCGAGCGCGCGCTTGCCGCCATAGGCCGAACGCGCACCGAAACCGCTTACCGAGCAATAGACCAGTCCGGGATTGGCCGCGTGCATCGCATCGGCCCCCAGGCCCATCTTCTCGACACTGCCGGGCGCGAGGTTCTCGACGAAGACGTCGGCCTCGGCCGCAAGCTTGA
>NZ_MINO01000031.1 GCF_001757355.1 Sphingobium phenoxybenzoativorans | reverse complement strand
CTATCAGGCGACAACGCCGCTCGCGCCGGAGGCGTTTGAGGCGATGGTCCCGCTGCTGCGCGATCAGTTCGGCAATCCGCACAGTGCGCACCGGATGGGGCGTCAGGCGGCGGCGGTCGTGGAGGTGGCGCGGGACGCGGTTTCGGCGGCGTTGGGATTGCCCGGCGGCAGGCTGATCTTCACCTCCGGCGCGACCGAGGCGCTGAACATCGCCATCGCCGGAGCCGCGCGCCTTGCCGGGCCGGACCGGCGGAAGATCGTCACGATCGCGACCGAACATGCGGCGGTGCGCGATACGGTGGAGGCGATGGCGCATCATGGCTATGAGGCGGTGCTGCTGCCCGTCGGCCCGGACGGCCTTGTCGATCTGGAGCGGGCGCGGCGGGAAATCGACAAGGGTACGGCTCTGGTCGCGGCGATGCTGGTGAATAATGAGATCGGCGTGATCCAGCCGGTCGAGGCGCTCGCCGCCCTGGCGCGGGATGCCGGGGCGCTGTTCCTGTGCGACGCGGTGCAGGGTTTCGGCAGGGTTCCCATACCCGCCAATGCCGACATGATCGCGATCAGCGCCCACAAGGTGCATGGGCCGAAGGGCATTGGCGGCCTGTGGCTGCGGGACGGCCTTGCCCTGCCGCCGCTGATCCATGGCGGCGGGCAAGAGGGAGGATTGCGTTCCGGCACATTGTCGCCTGCGCTTTGTGCGGGTTTCGGTGCGGCCGCGCGGCTGCTTGGTAGCGGCATGCAAAGTGACGCCGCGCATGTTGAAACGCTCTGGAACGCGGCATTGGCCCTGTTTCCCGGCTGGATCGTTAATGGCAGTATGACCCGGCGATATCATGGCAATCTCAACATCCGCCGGGCGGGTCTGGACGGGGCAAGATTGCTCTCCGATTGCCGGGATGTCTCATTTTCGCTCGGTTCTGCCTGTGCGAGCGGGTCAGGCAGGCCAAGCCATGTCTTGCAAGCCCTTGGATTGTCGCAGAAAGAGGCTGGGGGATCAGTGCGGATCGGATTCGGCCGATACACGACGCTGGAAGAATTGGAGAGGGCCGGAGAGGCGATCAATCGAGCGGCGGGCCAACAGGACATGCCGCCGCAGGGGGCGCTGTAATCTATGGTCTGGGTCAAGTTCATCAGTGCCGACGGCAAGAAACGCGATGAGGTTTTCGCGCAGCCGGGGCAGATACTTCTCGACGTGGCGCAGGCGAACGGCCAGCCGCTGGAGGGCACGTGCGAGGGGCAGATGGCCTGCTCTACATGCCATGTCATCATCGATCCCGCCGATTTCGCTAAGCTGCCGCGCGCCAGCGAAGCGGAGGAGGATATGCTTGACCTCGCCGCGTCCGCCACGCGCAACAGCCGGCTTTCGTGCCAGATCGTGATCGACGAGAGCTATGATACGCTGACCGTGCGCATGCCCGCGGAAAGCCGGAACATGCAGGGCATGTGACGCTGCGGCGCGTTGTTCTTCCTGCACAAGCCATCTGAAAACCGGCCGGAAACGGACTGCATGCGCTGCGGTTTATAGTCCAACAAAGGCGAAGGTTCCTACAAAATCCTATTTTTAAATCACTGATATATCATGATAATTTTGCGCAAAAAGTGCTGACACCGTCGCATTCGCCTTCGCATTCGCGCGCATGGCGCGGCCGGGCGAAGCCGTCCCGGCGCCCGTGTCAGCCCGATCTTGCCAATCCATAAGCTTTCCCCCATATGCCGCGCCGGGAGTCGGGCGGGCGCGGTCGTCGCCAACCTGGTCAGGTCCTGACGGAAGCAGCCACAACGATTTTGCCGCGGGTCGTTCCGGCTCCCACCTCATGTCCCGCAAGCCATCGTTTCCACGCGATACGGGCCTTTTCGACAGGCCCGGCGCTTAGGGTTAATAAGGGCCTCATGACCGATTCCCCTCAGCCCTATCGCGTGCTTGCCCGCAAATACCGCCCGCGGAATTTCGACGAGCTGATCGGCCAGGATGCGATGGTGCAGACGCTGGCCAACGCCATCAAGCGCGGCCGGCTGGCCCATGCCTTCCTGATGACCGGCGTGCGCGGGGTCGGCAAGACGTCCACGGCGCGGCTGATCGCCAAGGCTTTGAATTGCATCGGCCCGGACGGGCAGGGCGGTCCGACCATCGACCCGTGCGGCGTGTGTGAGCCGTGCAGGGCGATCGCCGAGGGCCGCCATATCGACGTGATCGAGATGGACGCCGCCAGCCATACCGGCGTCGACGATGTGCGCGAGATCATCGAGTCCGTGCGCTATGCGGCGGTGTCCGCCCGCTACAAGATCTACATCATCGACGAAGTGCACATGCTGTCGAAGAATGCCTTCAACGCGCTCCTCAAGACGCTGGAGGAGCCGCCGGCGCATGTGAAATTCCTGTTCGCCACGACAGAGGTGAACAAGGTGCCGGTGACGGTGCTTTCCCGCTGCCAGCGTTTCGACCTGCGGCGCATCCCGGCGGAAAAGCTGGCCGCGCACTTCGCCCATGTGACCCAGGCGGAGGATGTGCAGGCGGAGCCGGACGCGCTGGCGCTGATCGCGCAGGCGGCGGAGGGGTCGGCGCGCGACGGCCTTTCGATCCTCGACCAGGCGATCGCTCATGCCGACACCAGCGGCGACGCGCCGACCGTGACCGCCGCGCAGGTGCGCGAGATGCTGGGCCTGTCCGATCGCGGCGCGACCCGCAGGCTGCTGGGGCTGTTGCTGGAGGGCAGGGCGCAGGACATGCTGGCGGCGCTGGATGAGCAGCATCAGCTTGGCGTCGAGCCGCTGGCGCTGATGCGCGGCCTGCTGGAGCTGGTTCATGCCGTGACCATCGCGAAGGCAGGGCGCGGCGCCGACGATCCGGCGCAATCGGCCGAGGAGCGGGAGATGCTGGCGGACTGGGCCAGCCAGATCGGCTTCGCGCCGCTGCACCGGATATGGCAGCTCTTGCTCAAGGGGCATGATGAGGTCGCCAATGCCGGGCTGCCGCGCGAGGCGTGCGAAATGGCGCTGCTGCGTATCGTTCACGCCGCCAGCCTGCCCGATCCCAGCGATCTGGCGCGGATGATCCAGCAGGGCGGGGTGTCCGGTGGCGCGGGACAGGCTGCGCCAGCGAAGGATGCCCCCGGCGCTGGCTCCGAAAGCGCGGCGCAATGGCCGCCGACCTTCGCCGCGCTGGTCGATGCCTTGTGGAAAAATTCCGGTTTCCTCGCCGATCAGATCGAGCATGAGGCGCGGCTGGTGCGCTATGCGCCGCCGGAGCTGGCGCTGAACATGGCCCGGCCGGTCGCGGACGATTTCCTGCGGAAACTGACCGAGGCGCTCAAGACCGCCACCGGTCAGCGCTGGGTCGTGACGCTGGCGGAGGGCGAGGGCGAACCAACCCTTGGCGAGCAGAAGGCCGAGAGCGAGATGCAGGCCCGGCAGGCGATATTGGATACGCCCGTGGTGCGGGCGGCGATGACGGCGTTCCCGGACGCCGATCTGGTCGAAGACAATGAGCAATGGAGTGCGAGCGGATGAAGGATCTCAACGAGATACTCGGCATGGCCAGCCGGGTTCAGGAGGAGCTGACCAAGGCGCAGGAAAATCTCGACAAGATCGAGGTTGAGGGCGTTTCGGGCGGCGGCATCGTGCGGGTCACGGCGACCGCCAAGGGCCGCATCGTCGGCGTGTCCATCGACGAAGGGCTGCTTGCGCCTTCGGAAAAGCAGATATTGGAAGACCTGATCGCCGCCGCGTTTAACGATGCGCGCAAGAAGGCGGATGAGGCCAGCCAGTCGGAAATGAGCAAGATGACGAGCGGCCTTTCCCTGCCGCCGGGCTTCAAGCTGCCTTTCTGACCGGCGGGATTACTCCGGCATGATCGGTATGTTCGCCTTCCGTTAAGGCGGGCGGTCCTATGGTGCATGATTGATTGCCGGGGGCCGTGCGCCCATATAGCTGCATCAAAGGCTGGCGGTTCATCGGAACGGACCGGCCAACGGAGACTGCATGACCACTACCTATCCTCTGCTTCCGCTGCGCGACATCGTGGTTTTCCCGCAGATGATCGTCCCCCTGTTCGTCGGCCGCGACAAGAGCGTCGTTGCGCTGGAAAAGGCGATGGAAGCTGACAAGGACATCTTCCTGGTGTCCCAGTTGGACCCGGCCGAGGATGATCCCGACCGCGACTCGCTCTATGACACCGGCGTTGTCGCGACGGTGCTGCAACTGCTGAAGCTGCCCGACGGCACCGTGCGGGTGCTTGTCGAGGGCAAGCAGCGCGCTCTGCTCAAGGAGCTGATCCCGGACGAGGGTTATCTGCGCGCCGAGGTCGAGGTGGTGGAGGATGTTGTCGCCGAGGGACCGGAAGCCTCCGCCCTGATGCGGTCGGTCGCCGAGCAGTTCGAGAATTATGCAAAGCTCAACAAGAAACTGCCGGCCGAGACGCCGGTGCAGCTCCGCGAGATAGAGGATGCGGGCAAGCTGTCCGACGCCGTTGCTGCGAACATCAACCTCAAGGTTTCCGACAAGCAGGCGCTGCTGGTTGAGGCGGACCCGATGAAGCGGCTGGAAATGGCCTTTGCCTTCATGGAGGGCGAGCTGGGCGTGCTGCAGGTCGAGAAGAAGATCCGCGGCCGCGTAAAGCGCCAGATGGAGAAGACCCAGCGCGAATATTATCTCAACGAGCAGTTGAAGGCGATTCAGCGCGAACTGGGCAATGGCGAGGCCGAGGAGGCCGACGAACTTGCCGAGCTGCAGTCGAAAATCAACAAGCTGAAGCTCAGCAAGGAAGCCAAGACGAAGGCCAATGCCGAGCTGAAGAAGCTCAAGACCATGCAGCCCATGTCCGCCGAGGCGACCGTGGTGCGCAACTATCTGGACGTGCTGCTTGGCCTGCCCTGGGGCAAGAAAAGCAAGGTCAAGACTGACCTCAAGAAGGCGCAAGAAATCCTGGACGCGGATCATTTCGCGCTGGAGAAGGTCAAGGACCGCATCGTCGAATATCTCGCCGTGCAGGCCCGCACCAACAAGCTGAAGGGGCCGATCCTGTGCCTCGTCGGCCCTCCGGGCGTCGGCAAGACCTCGCTCGGCCGTTCCATCGCCAAGGCGACGGGCCGCGAGTTTGTGCGCCAGTCGCTGGGCGGCGTGCGCGACGAAGCGGAAATTCGCGGCCATCGCCGCACTTATATCGGTTCGCTGCCGGGCAAGATCGTCACCAACCTGAAAAAGGCTGGCGCGATGAACCCGCTGTTCCTGCTCGACGAGATCGACAAGCTGGGCCAGGATTTCCGGGGCGATCCGGCCTCCGCCCTGCTCGAAGTTCTCGATCCCGAACAGAATGCGAAGTTCCAGGACCATTATCTGGAGATCGACGTCGACCTGTCCGACGTGATGTTCGTCACGACCGCCAACAGCCTGAACCTGCCTCAGCCTCTGCTGGACCGCATGGAGATCATCCGGCTGGAGGGTTATACCGAGGATGAGAAGGTTGAGATTGCGCAGCGGCACCTGATCGCCAAGCAGGTCGAGGCGCATGGCCTGAAGGAAGACGAGTTCATTGTCACCGAGGAGGCCGTTCGCGACCTGATCCGCTATTATACCCGCGAAGCCGGCGTCCGTACGCTGGAGCGCGAGGTTGCCCGGCTGGCCCGCAAGGCGCTGCGCAAGATCGTCGAGGGCGAATTTACTCAGATCACGATCACGCCGGAAAATCTGGCCGATTATGCCGGCGTGCGGAAATTCCGCCATGGCGTCGGCGAGGAGGAAAATCAGATCGGTGCAGTGACCGGCCTTGCCTGGACCGAGGTCGGCGGCGAACTGCTGACCATCGAGGCGGTGACCGTTCCCGGCAAGGGCATGATCAGGTCGACCGGCAAGCTGGGCGATGTGATGAGCGAGTCGATTCAGGCCGCCTTCTCCTATGTGAAGGCGCGCTCACCCGGCTATGGCATCAAGCCCAGCATCTTCAACCGGAAGGACATCCACATTCACCTGCCCGAAGGCGCGGTGCCCAAAGATGGTCCGTCTGCGGGTATCGGCATGGTGACGTCCATCGTCAGCACGCTGACCGGCGTCCCTGTCCGCAAGGATGTGGCGATGACCGGCGAAGTCACGCTGCGCGGCCGGGTGCTGCCGATCGGCGGCCTGAAGGAGAAGCTGCTCGCGGCGCTGCGCGGCGGCATCAAGACCGTGCTGATCCCGGCCGACAATGAAAAGGACCTGGTTGAGATCCCGGCGAATATTCGCGACGGGCTGGAGATCATTCCCGTTTCCCATGTCGATCAGGTGCTGGCGAAGGCGCTGGCTTCCCCCCTCGAAGCCATAAGCTGGACCGAGGAGGATGACCTCGCTGCGCAGCCGCCAATGGCGCATGGCGGCGAGTCGGAAGCGGCGATTCGGCACTGATCGGCCCGTCAAAGACCAGAAAAACAGGGCATTTTGGGTCGGTGAACGGTTTTCGTCGCTTTCCCTTTGACTCTGGAATTTTCCTGAGCCTTATTGTCGCGCCTTAAGCCGATTCCTAATTCACCACACCCATTAACCAGAGAAACTAAGGGGGTTCCCAAGGCATGAACAAGCAGGATCTCATCAGCGCGGTCGCCGATGGCAGCGGGCTCAGCAAGAGCGATGCGAGCAAGGCGGTCGAAGGCGTTTTTGATTCGATCACCGCTGCCCTGAAGAAGGGTGACGAAGTCCGCCTGGTCGGGTTCGGCACCTTTTCCGTTTCGAAGCGCAAGGCTTCGACCGGCCGTAACCCCCGCACCGGCGAGACGATGACCATCAAGGCGTCGACCCAGCCGAAGTTCAAGGCGGGCAAGGGTCTGAAGGACGCCGTCAACTAATATCCATATTTTGGTCCGGAGAGGGGCCTGAAAGGGATTTGCGCGCTGCGCATCAAGGATTCGGAAAGGCCGGGCGAAAGCCCGGTCTTTTTGATTCAGCGCTGCGGCAAAGGCCAAATCGATGCTTGACGCTGGGGCGGCGCGCGCCCTATGAGCCGCCTTCTTCTGGACCCTGCGGGTCCCGTGGCGATCGTAGCTCAGTTGGTTAGAGCGCCGGTTTGTGGTACCGGAGGTCGCGGGTTCGGATCCCGTCGATCGCCCCATCTTCCCGATTTTACGCTATTCGGCGTCTGGCTTTTTGCCGGTTGGCATATTATTGCGATCTCCTGTAATTAAGTTACGAGGATTGAATGACCGCTCCCTGGGACCTGCCGGATTTTGACGATCATGAGGGCGTTCACCTTTTCCGGGATCGCGCGAGCGGGCTGACCGCGATCATCGCCGTGCATTCGACCGCGCTTGGGCCGGGTGCCGGCGGAGTGCGTTTCTGGCATTATGCCGACCGGTCGGACGCCATTACCGATGCGCTGCGGCTCTCGCGCGGCATGAGCTACAAAAATGCGATGGCGGGCCTGCCGATGGGCGGGGCGAAGGGCGTCATCCTGGCGGATGCGGACCGGTCCAAGACCCCGGCCATGTTGGAGGCGTTCGGCAAGGCGATCGACTCCCTTGGCGGGCGCTATGTGACGGCCGAGGATGTCGGCATTTCCGAAGCGGACATGATCGCGATTGCGCGCAGCACCCGCCATGTCTCCGGCTTGCCGGTGGGCGAAGGCGCGGCTGGCGGCGATCCGGGGCCTTTGACCGCCTATGGCGTCTATCTGGGCGTCAAGGCAGCGATCGCCGAGGCGGCCGGTAAGGATAGCGTTGCGGGCGTGCATGTCGCCATTCAGGGCGTAGGCAGCGTGGGCGGCGGACTGGCGCGTTATCTGGCCAAGGACGGGGCGCGGCTGACGCTGGCCGATGTGAATGGCGAGCGTGCGCAGGCGCTGGCGGATGAACTTGGCGCGGTTACGGTGTCCGCCGATGCGATCATCGGGGTGGAGGCGGACCTGTTCAGTCCCAACGCCCTTGGCGCGATCCTCAACGAATATAGCATTCCCCTGCTCAAGGCGCCCATTGTGGCGGGCGGCGCCAATAATCAGCTTGCGACCAGGGCGGACGCGGCGCGGCTGCATGGGCGCGGGATTCTCTACGCCCCGGATTATGTGATCAACGCGGGCGGCATCATCAATGTGGCGCTCGAATATCTGGGGCAGGGCGACCGGGATGAGGTCAACGGGCGGATCGAACAGATTCCCGGCCGGCTGCGGACGATATGGGCGGAAAGCCGCGCCAGCGACCGGCCTGCCGCTGATGTGGCGGACAGCATGGCGCAGAAGCTGATCGGGCGCGGTTGAGCTATTTCCCGATCGGGACGCCGAATATCGCGCTGCGCGGCTGTCCCTCCTCGGTATAGACCGCCTCCTTACCGTTGGCGCTGTAAAGCGAGACGTCGAAACCGGTCAGCGCGAAGCTTTCGAGATGCGCGCGCATGGACAGGTAGGATGGGTCCCGGAAGTGCGCGCCGAGGGCGGCCTCACTTTCCCATTCCTCAAATACATGGATCGTTGAGGGGATCAGCGGGTCGACCGACCAGTTATAGGCGATGCATCCCTTTTCCGCCCGGCTGGCTTCGATAAATTTCCGGCCTTCCCGGATGATCGCGGCGCAATCCTGCCCGTCAAATGTCAAATGGCCGGCAATCAATATCCGCATGACTCGCTCCCAGGATGATGCGGCCTGATCGGCTGTAAATAGCGACGCGTCATCTGCCGGTTGCACCAGTCCATAGGGGGAGATTGCCGGTTTTTGGGCTTTGGCATCGGCCGGGCGGCGTTCTATACCGGCGCAATGAATGACATGCGCGACACGGGCCTTACCCTGAACCCCAAATATGACCGCGACGGATTGATTGCCGCCGTGGTGACTGACGCGGCCAATGGCCAGGTCCTGATGCTTGCGCATATGAACGCGCAGGCGCTGGCGCTGACCGTGGAGAGCGGTTTTGCGCATTTCTGGTCGCGCAGCCGGCAGGCGCTCTGGAAGAAGGGGGAGACCTCCGGCAACATGCTGCAGGTCGTGGACGTGCGCATCGATTGCGACCAGGACGCGGTGTGGGTGATTGCGAACGCGCCCGGCCCAGCCTGCCATACCGGACAGCGGAGCTGCTTCTTCCGGCGGGTGACGCCCAACGGCCTGGAAGGGGTCGATGCGGCGATCTAGTTTCGCGCTCCTTCTCCTGCTTGCCGCCTGTCGTGATCCCTCGCCTTTGCAGGAAGGACGGGGTTCCGTACCCTCGGCAGGTCGGCAATCTGGCGAACAGTCGGCTTTGGAGCAAGCCGCGCTGGAGGCTGGCGTTATCGCTGATGCCGGGAAAACGGCTGTAACGGGTCTTTATCAGCGGCGGCATGAAGCCGGGCGGGATTCACTGTGCATCACGCCCGGAGACGGGAGGCGATACCGTTTTGGGCTGGAGGCGATCTTTGGCACTGAACAATATTGCCGTGGCGAGGGGACCGCGCGGCAGGTGGGCGACAAGCTGATTCTGCGTTTCACTGGCGGTTCGCAATGCCTGATCGTCGCCCAATATGATGGCGACCGGATCGCGATGCCCGGTGTTGTCGACATGAAATGCGTGGAAGTGTGCAGCGGTCGCGGATCGCTGGAAGGTGTGGCCTTCCCTCGCCTGCTGTCCGACGCCAGCGCGGCGCGATCGTTGCCGGACAGCAATGGCGAACCGCTGTGCGAGGGGCGATGAACCACTTGACGTGAACGTAAACGTCAACTAATTTATTGTCATGAACAAGATGGTCCAGATCGCGGGCATCGAGATGCCCGACCTTAATGAGCGGGACAGCTATTCGATTTCGGATCTGTCCGCAGAGTTTGGCGTCACTGCCCGCGCGCTTCGTTTCTACGAGGATGAGGGGCTTATCGCGCCTGAGCGGCAGGGCCTGTCCCGGATATATTCCCGTAGAGACCGGGCGCGCCTTGCCTGGATATTGCGGGGCAAGCGGGTCGGCTTCAGCCTGTCCGATATCCGCGAGATGATCGACCTCTACGATCTTGACGACGGGCGGGAGGCGCAGCGCCGCGTGACTGTCGACAAATGTACGGCAAGGATCGCGCTTCTGGAGCGCCAGAAGGAAGATATCGAGGCGGCGATCCATGAGCTGTCGTCCTTCGTCGCCATGGTTGAAGGCAGCGGTGGGCATTAGACTCGCCGGAAGCCCGTTTAAAAAATCACCATAATCGGAGAATAGAGATGCCCAGCTACAAAGCCCCGGTGCGGGACGTCCGCTTTGTCCTCGACCATATCGTCGGCCTGGACAGATATGCCAATCTGCCTGGATTTGCGAACCTATCCTCCGATGTGGTGGACGCGGTGCTGGAGGAAGGCGGCAAGTTTGCGGCTGAGGTCCTGTTCCCCCTGAACCAGATTGGCGATGAGGTTGGCTGCGTACGTAATGCCGACGGCTCTGTGACCACGCCGCCGGGCTTCAAGGAAGCCTATGCCCAGTTCGTCGAGGGCGGCTGGACGACTCTCCACGGACCGGAGGAATATGGCGGGCAGGGGCTGCCTGCTGTGATCTCCACGGCATTCGGAGAGTTTGTGCTGTCCGCCAACCAGTCGTTCGAACTGTATAACGGCCTGACCAATGGCGCGATTTCCGCCTTGCTGGCGAAAGGCAGCGACGAGCTGAAGGCCAAATATGTACCGAACATGGTGCTGGGCAAATGGACCGGCACTATGAACCTGACCGAACCCCATTGCGGTACGGATCTGGGCCTTATCAAGACAAAGGCGGTCCCCAACGCCGATGGCAGCTATTCCATCACCGGCACGAAGATATTCATCTCGTCCGGGGAGCAGGATCTGACCGAGAATATCATCCACCTCGTTCTGGCCAAGACGCCGGGCGCGCCGGAGAGCAGCAAAGGCATATCGCTGTTCGTAGTGCCCAAGATCCTGGTGAGCGATGATGGATCGCTGGGTGAGCGTAACGCGGTGTCCTGCGGCTCGCTGGAGCATAAGATGGGCCTGCACGGGAACGCGACATGCGTCATGAATTATGATGGCGCCACCGGCTGGCTGGTCGGTGAGGAGAATAAGGGCCTGGCGGCAATGTTCATCATGATGAACGCCGCGCGGCTTGGCGTCGGCCTGCAGGGGCTGGCGCAGGGCGAGATCGCTTATCAAAATGCGGCCCAATATGCGCATGAACGGCGTCAGGGCCGGGCGCTGACCGGTCCCAAGGAGCCGCAGGAAAAGGCCGACACGCTTTTCGTCCATCCTGACGTCCGCCGGATGCTGATGGAAGCCAAGGCGCTGACCGAAGGATTGCGCGCGCTGTGCCTGTGGGGCGCCCTGCAGGTGGACCTTAGCGAGAAGGCCCAGACGGAGGAGGAGCGGCAAGCGGCAGACGATCTGGTTTCGCTGCTCACGCCCGTCATCAAGGGCTACACCACCGACAAGGGGTTTGATGTCACGGTGGCCTGTCAGCAGGTCTATGGCGGCCATGGCTACATTGTCGAGAATGGCGTCGAGCAATATGTCCGCGATGCCCGCATCGCCCAGATATATGAGGGCACGAACGGCATCCAGGCGATGGACCTGATCGGCCGGAAGCTGCCAGCCAATGGCGGGCGCGCGATCCAGGCTCTGTTCAAGATCATCGCCGCCGAAGTGGCTGCGGGCAAGGCCAACCCCAGGACTGCGGGCATCGCCGAGGCGCTGGAAAAGGCCAATGGTCAATTGCAGGCCGCGACCATGTGGCTGATGCAGAACGCCATGGCCAATCCCGACAATGCGGGCGCTGGCGCGCACAGCTATATGCACATCATGGGCATCGTCGCGACCGGCCTGATGTGGCTGCGCATGGCGACCGCCGCCGCTGCATTGCTGGACGCAGGCGAGGGCGACGCGAAATTCCTCGAAGCCAAGCTTGTCACGGCGCGCTTCTTTGCCGAGCGGATCATGCCCGATGCAGGGGCGCTGCGGCGGAAGATAGAGGGCGGCGCCGAAGCGCTTATGGCGCTGGAGCCGGAGATGTTTCTGGCGGCCTGATGACGACATGCTCCACCTTTTTGGGTGGAGCCTTCGCTGGCGCGGGCGGCACTATGACAGGCGCGGCGGCGGGAGCCGGCTCCCTGTCCCGCATGCATTCGACGGGCGCTGCGCGTGGAAAGTCTCCGCAATTCCACAATGCGCGCTGAAGTCCGGTTCCGGCATCGTGGATATAGCTGAACGCCATTGATGGCAGGAGGGCGGGGTCGACAGGGAATTTGTCGGCCGCCTTTGCCGGTTCCATCCATGCCAGAATGCGGCACTGGACGCGCCCGCCGCAGAAGGTGTCGGCTAGTTTCGGGAAATCGTCCGGCGGCATCTTGCGATCCATCAGGACGATAAAGCCGGCGGATGCCTGGTCCACGGCGATCAGGCGCGCTCCACCGAACGGCTTGCCGATTTGTTCAGGACCGAAGGACCGCAGGGGCGCGGCCGCCAATGCTCCCGCCGCGGATGATGACTGCATACCCAGCGCCGTTTCGCCATCGGTGGCATGAGCGGGCGAGATTCGCGAGAGCAGGGCGATGAGCGGCTCGTCCCCGCTTACCGAACGGCGGAAGGCTGGTGGCGTGCCCCACCATCCAATCCAGCGGAAGAACAGATGGGTTTCGACGGCGGCCACCTTGTCGAGCGTGCCGCTCCAATAGGGCACCACCCAGTCGGTATGATAGTGGGTGGAATATCCCACCTTTCCATAGACGGCGCCGGAAAGCGCCTTCTTCGCCAGAGCGCGGGCGCGATCCCAGCCGCCGGGGGATGGCATGCGCGCCAGTGCGCCGTCGCAGGTGAAAGTGAACTGGCAGCCGGTGGTGCGTTCAGACCCCTGGAACACCACGCCGCAGACGGTTTTCGGGAAGGCGGGATGGCGCAGGCGATTGAGCACGACCTGCCCGACTGCCCGTTCGCCGACCGGATCGTCGCCCGCCTCATAGAGCATCGCCGCCGCCAGACAGTCGGTAGCGCGGGCAAGTGCAGGGGCGAGTCCGGCGAACCTGAACGGACGCGCAGCAGGATTGGGCAGGGTGGAGAAGGGGATGGCGGCGTTGAATGCCCGCGCCTGATCCCTGTCCAGCGCGACCAGCTCCATCGGCTCGACGGCGGGTGGCGGCGTACGCGGCCGGAAGGCATATGCGCGGGCTGCGGGCGCACGCACCGCCGGGCCGTCATGCCATGCGACCGCCATCGGCACGCCCGCCAGGATAGCCAGCCACAGCAGGAGCGCGGCAACGCCGGGCTGCCCCGCCGTCTCGGTCACGTCCACTTTCAGCCCATCCTCCGTCATCGGTTGCGTGCCGCGATGCGACGGATGGGCTGTAAAGGCAAGCTATTCGGGCAGGAAGTCCGGCACGGACAGATAGCGCTCGCCCGTGTCGTAATTGAACCCAAGCACCCGCGCGTCCGCGCCAAGCTCCGGCAGCTTCTGGGCGATGGCCGCCAGCGTGGCGCCGGAGGAAATGCCGACGAGCATGCCTTCCTCGCTGGCGGACCGCCGGGCATAATCCTTGGCGACCGCCGGATCGACCTGGATCACGCCATCCAGAAGCTGGGTATGCAGATTGGCGGGAATGAAGCCCGCGCCGATCCCCTGTATGGGGTGCGGGCCGGGCTGTCCGCCGCTGATGACCGGGGACAAGGTTGGCTCGACGGCGAAAACCTTCAGGTTCGGCCAGGCTTTCTTCAACACTTCCGCCGTACCGGTGATATGACCGCCGGTGCCGACACCGGTGATCAGCGCATCGAGTGGCGCATCGGCGAAGTCGGCCAGGATTTCCTGCGCCGTCGTGCGCACATGCACATCGATATTCGCGGGATTTTCGAACTGCTGCGGCATCCAGCTATCGGGCGTCTGCGCAATCAGCTCCAGCGCGCGCTCGATCGCGCCCTTCATGCCCTTTTCCTTCGGCGTCAGGTCGAAGGATGCGCCATAGGCGAGCATGAGACGCCGCCGTTCGAGCGACATGCTTTCGGGCATGACGAGGATCAGCTTGTAACCCTTGACCGCCGCCACCATGGCGAGACCGATGCCGGTGTTGCCCGATGTCGGTTCAATGATCGTGCCGCCGGGTTTCAGCGCGCCGGATGCTTCGGCCGCCTCGATCATGGCTAGAGCGATGCGGTCCTTGATGGAACCGCCGGGATTCGTGCGTTCCGACTTGATCCATACCTGCGCGTCGCCGAACAGGCGATTGATGCGGATATGCGGGGTCTTGCCGATGGTTTCCAATATGTTGGACGCCTTCATGTGACTTTCTCCTGGCTGTAGTCCGCCTCCCTTTTGTCGGGTGGGTCGAAGGTTCGGGCAAGGCGAAGCTCCGGGAAAAGCCGCGCCCATACAAGTGTAATGATAATGGCTCCCACGCCGCCTGCAATGACGGCGGCTACCGGGCCGATCAGCGCGGCCAGAAAGCCCGATTCCGCTTCGCCCAGCTCGTTGGATGCGGAAATGGTCAGTTGCGAAAGGCTGCCCACCCGGCCGCGCATCTGATCCGGCGTATGAAGCTGGATCAGCGATGTGCGAACATAGACGGAGAACATGTCCGCCGACCCCCATGCCACCATGGCGGCAAGGGCGACGGGCATGGCGTAGGGCGCCGCGATGAACGCCGTTGCGCCGAAGGTGATCGTGGCGAGGCCGAAGACAACGACAGAGGCCAGCATCTTCAAGCCAACCTCATTTTTCAGCGGCCGGAAGGAGAACCAGAGCGCTGTCACCGCCGCGCCGATTGCCGGTGCGGAGGCCAGATGGCCCAACCCGCGCGAACCGACATGAAGAATGTCGCGCGCATAGACCGGCAGCAAAGCCGTAGCCCCGGCCAGCAGCACGGCAAACAGATCGAGAGTGATCGCTGCGAGCACCAGCCGGTTCTGGCGGACATAAGCAAGTCCATCGATCATCTGGGCTATCGGGCGGCGGCTGGTGTCGCGCGGCGATTGCGGCACGCGGCCGACAAGCAGCATGGCCAGAAGCGCGAGGCAGAGCAACGATGCGCTACACGCATACGCCGCCCAAGGCTCAATCGCGTACATATACCCGCCAATGGCGGGACCGACGATCGCGCCGCCCTGCCATGCGACGCTGGAGATCGCGATGGCGTTGGGCAGCACTTCCTTGGGGATCAGGTTTGGCGCGAGGGCGCTGAACGCCGGGCCGTTGAATGCGCGGACGATGCCGACCAGCACCGCCATGGCGAAGATCAGGGGCAGCGTGATCCAGCCTTCATAGGTCGCGAATGCGAGCAGGCTTACGCCGGTTATCATGAGGCAAAGCGTGCTGCGCACGATCATCCGGCGGTCGAAATGGTCGGCCGCCCACCCGGTCACTGGCGTCAGCAGGAACAGCGGCAGAAACTGTGCCAGACCGATCAGGCCCAATTGGGCGGCGGCGGCGTGCGTGCCCATCGTCTGGCGGGCGATATTATATGCCTGCCAGGCGATGACGATCATCATCCCGTTCTGCGCAATAACCGCCGCCAGCCGCGCTACGATATAGGCGCGGAAATTGGGAAAGGTCAGGGGATGGGGCGTATGCGGGGAAGACATCGCCACGTCCTTAGTCTTACCCGTACCCCCCTCGCAAGCTGTGCTTTTCCGCCAAAGCCCGCATCCGTCTCAGCATTTCTTGCGCGCCGGAAAGCTGCGCCATCTGCCGGGTGGGGGTGTTTCGCGCGGGGCTATTTGTGGCATGGTTAGTTAATACACCCGAATCACGGGAATATCGCGCTTTTGAAGGAGAGCCGCACCGATGCGTCATGTCCTGTTGAGTCTGCTTCTTGCTGCCGTTCCTCTCACGGCTTGTTCGGAAGGACCGTCCAACCAGGCGGTGACAGTGACGGATGGTGCGGGCGTCGACCCCCAATGGGATGGTTTCAGCAAGGAATTCATCGAAGGCTATTTCAAGCATGACCCTTATTTCGCGGTCTATCAGGGGCGGCATGATTTTGACGGACAACTGCCGGACTGGAGCGAAGCGGGTCTGAAAGCGCAGATAGATTTCCTGAAGGGCGCGCTAAATAAGGCGGAAGGGTTCGACACTGGCAAGCTGTCCAAGGAACAGGCGTTCGAACGAGAATATCTGATCTCCGTGGTCAAGGGCAGGCTGTTCTGGCTGGAGGATGCCGACAAGCCGCACCGCAACCCGTCCTTCTATATCGAGAGCGGGCTTGATCCGAACGTCTACATCGCCAGGCCCTATGCCGATCCGGCGACGCGGATGAAGGCTTTCATCGCCTTCGCCAAGACGGTGCCGGGCGCGGCGGTCAACATCCGGGCGAACCTGAAAATGCCGATGCCCGCCAGTTTCATCGATTTCGGCACGGCAGGGTTCAAGGGGCTGGCGGACTATTATACCGGCGACGCAAAGGCCGCCTTTGCTTCTGTGAAGGATGAGGCGCTGCAGAAGGAATTTGACGAGGCTGCTGGCGCCGCGTCGAAGTCCATGCGCGAACTGGCCATTTGGCTGGAGAGCGGCAGGAAAACGCAAACTCAGGATTTTGCGCTTGGGGCTGATCGCTTTTCCCGCATGCTGAACGCGACGGAGATGGTCGATACGCCGCTCGATGAATTGGAGAAGGTGGGACAGGCCGATCTGAAGCGGAATCAGGATGCCCTGAAAGCCGCATGCGCCACATTCGCGCCGGGTGCGGATATTCGCGCTTGTATGGCGAAGATGAATGCGCGCAAGCCGGAAGGAGGCGTGGTCGCTGCAGCGCGCAAGCAACTGCCCGGCCTGAAGGCTTTCATCGCCGAGAAGGACATCGTATCGATCCCCGGCACGGAAGAAGCGCAAGTCGAGGAATCGCCGCCCTATAACCGGCAGAACAGCGCCTATATCGATATACCCGGACCCTATGAGAAGGGGCTGCCTTCCGTCTACTATATCTCACCGCCCGATCCGGCGTGGAGCAAGGCGGTGCAGGACGGATATGTGCCGGGTGAGAAGGACCTCTTGTTTACCTCTGTCCATGAGGTTTGGCCGGGTCATTTCCTGAATTTCCTGCACAGCAACCGGTCGAAATTCACCTTCGGTAAGATTTTCGTGGGCTACGCTTTTGCAGAAGGCTGGGCGCATTATTCGGAGGAGATGATGTGGGACGCCGGTCTGGGCAATGGCGATCCCGAAACGCATATAGGCCAGCTTTCCAATGCGTTGCTGCGCGACTGCCGCTATCTGTCGGCCATCGGCATGCATGCGCGGGGCATGACCCAGGAACAGTCCCGCAAGATGTTTGTCGAGCAATGCTATCAGGATGAAGGCAATGCGCGGCAGCAGGCTGCGCGGGGTACCTATGACCCGGCTTATCTCAACTATACGATGGCCAAGCTGTTGATCCGCAAGCTCCGCGAGGACTGGACCAAGGACAAGGGCGGCCGCACGGCCTGGAAAGCCTTCCACGATGGCTTCCTGAGCTATGGCGGCCCGCCCATTCCGCTTGTGCGCGAGCAGATGATGGGCGGTGAAGCAAAGGCGGTATTCTGATCCGCAGACGCGCTGGTCCGGCGAGCCTTAAAAAGCGATGCCGAACCGCCCGATGACGGTTGCGCCCGCATGCCGGTCAGCCGCTCTGTCGATGCTGCTATTCGCGTAACCCAGGCCTGCGGTCCAGAGGCCCTTATGGTAATTGAGCGCAACGCCATGATCCCAATAGCTTCCGTTCGGCCGTAAGCGGGCCGCGCGGATGGCGTTCCGGGTATCACCGGACGAATGGCCGGCATGGCCGGATAGGGTAAGTGGCGTTCCGGGAATGCCGACGCCAAGCTTCGCGCCAAGATAGAGATTATCTCCCCCAATCGCTGCCTGCCTGGGTGCGTATTGGGCGAGAAGATCAAGACTGGCGGGGCCAAGCAAGATGCCGCCCGTTAAGCCCAATTCGCCATAGCCCTGACCCGATGCGCCGGGAAAGGCATGATAACTTCCCTCCGCCGCCAGACGCCATGCGCCGATCTGCCGCGCATAGGCGGCTCTGAGATCGATGACCACTGCAGCGTCGCCATGGCGTTTGCCATCGGACAGGGTCGATATGTTCGTATCCAGCGTCAGGTCGTGGGTTACCGGCAGTGACAGGCCGCCCCGGACAATCGGATCGCCTTCGCTCCAGCTCAATCCCCGCCGCCGCTCGTCGCTTGCCGCCTCCAGGTAAAAGGATGGCCCGTCAAAGGATTGGGCCTGGGCGGCGGACGCCCCAGCCGATACTATGCCGCACAGGATCGCCGCCGCCCACCGGTGCATGCTAGTTCGACGCCAGGTTGCGGATCGCATCCAGCTCCGCAAGCAGCGGCGCCTGATCTCTGGCCGCGACAGCCAGCAAATGATCACGCACGGCATCATCACGACGCGCTACCTCGCGCTCGATCGCGGAACGGTCGCGTGTGCAGGCGCCGGGCTGGCTGCCCGACAATTTGTGGTCGCTGGGCAATATGCGCGCCAGCGCCGGGCCGTGGGTGAGCTTGCGATCCACCACCAGAGTCGCGGTCCAGCGGCATCGCTGCCCATCCGCTCGGTTGGGTGTAGCCGCGCCAACGGTGCGGGTCTGTATTTCCGTACGCGCGCTGTAGATGGCGTCCATCTGCATGCCGCGATGTTCGATCTGGACGGTATGAGTCGCGGCCGCGGCGGCCAGTGCGATAAGACTGAAGCTCATGACTTTCTCCTGCTTTGATGCCGGGCTATGTTGCCGATCATCACTGCCGGATTTACGTCCTCACTATTTCCCGCCCTTTGCTGAGGCATGACAAAATTCGATCCGCCTGATGCTTCAGACGTCGCCTTTCACTGTTTGTGATGCAAGGTCGTGGCGGGGAAAGCTGGTGCCGGCTGAGGGATTTGAACCCCCGACCTTCGGTTTACAAAACCGCTGCACTACCACTGTGCTAAGCCGGCGCGGACGCCCCCTTACTATCAGAGGACGCCGAACGTCCAGCCCTCGGTTGCCGCTATTTCACGGGTGAGCGGCGGTGGCGACCAATGACGGGCGTCGTCCGATGCTTTGCGCATCCACGCCGCCGTGATGATCGCATCGGTGCTATGATCGTCATAACGCGGCATGGGTCGGTGTGGCGCGCTGCCAAGGGCGGCGAGCGCCATGTCCAACAATGCCGGGTCCCGAACCTTGGTGCGGCCCTTCGGACGGCCAGCGGCGCGGGCGGCGATGCTGGTGTAGATTTCGACGATCAGAGAGCCTGCGCCAGGCAATGGGTCAAATGGCCATACCGGTACATAGGGGCGCACCTGGTGTAGCAGGCGCATCCCGGAAAAGCTGGCCTTGGCGACCTGCGCAGCGCCGATCGCGTCATAGACGGTCGAGGGCTTTCCTCCGCCACCGGCGTTATAATGCGCCTCGCAATGGCGCAGGTGCATATAGTCCGCCTTGGTGCCGTCAGCCTTGCCGAAATAAAAATGGCGGCGGTGCGTGCTTTCCAGAAAACTCGCGGCACCCAGATCCTCGTCGGCGCAGCACTGGTCGATATAGGCCCAGAACTCCGGCGCGGTCTGAGGAACGGCATCACCGGGAAGATAGCCCTGTCGATCGACAAAAGGCGGCGCGAAGCTGAAATCAAAACCAAACAAGGTGGGTTCGCAAGCGGCCTGCGCCACAAGCCAGTTGGCAACCGTCTGCCGCGACCATGCGGTCATGGGCGGCGTCACCAGCATCGGCGCATCTTCGCCAGGCGTGCAGGTCGCGATCGCTATGCCCTTATGCTTCGATCCCTTCGCGCCCGACCAATCAATGGCTACGAACCGGGCAAAGCGATTATCCGCGCGCGACATCGCGTTTCGCCGCCATCAGCCCCGCGCCTTCGCCCGCAGATCGTTCCAATAGGCGATGCGTTCAGCGATCCGTTTTTCGAAACCGCGATCGGCGGGGTGGTAGAATGATTGCGGCTGCATCTCCTCCGGCCAATAATTGTCGCCGGAAAAGCCCTCTGGGACGTCATGGTCATAGGCGTAGCCTTTGCCATAGCCGATCTCCTTCATCAGCTTCGTCGGCGCGTTGAGAATGTTTTGCGGCGGCATCAGCGACCCTGTGTCGCGGGCGGATTTCCACGCGGCCTTCTGGGCGGTGTAGGCCGCATTGGATTTGGGCGCCGTAGCACAATAGAGGCACGCCTGCACGATCGCGAGTTCGCCCTCCGGGCTTCCCAGAAACTCATAGGCGTCCTTGGCGGCAAGGCACTGGATCAGCGCCTGTGGGTCGGCAAGGCCGATATCCTCGCTGGCGAAACGGACGATGCGGCGCAGAACGTAGAGCGGCTGTTCGCCCGCCACCAGCATGCGGGCAAGATAATAGAGCGCGGCCTGCGGATCGGAACCGCGCAACGCCTTATGCAGTGCGGAAATCAGATTATAATGCCCCTCCCGGTCCTTGTCATAAACCGCGACCCGGCGGTGGAGCAGGGCGGAAAGACCGGCAGAGTCGATTGGTTCCGGGATATTCACCGAATAGAGCGTTTCCGCCTGATTGAGCAGAAAGCGTCCGTCGCCGTCTGCGCTTGCGACCAATGCCTCACGCGCGGCGGGATTGAGCGGAAGCGGGCGCCCGGTCAGCGCTTCCGCACGGTCGAGAAGTTTTTCCAGCGCGTCGCTGTCGAGCCTGCGGAGGATCAGCACCTGCGCGCGCGACAGAAGCGCGGCTTTCAGTTCGAAGCTGGGATTTTCGGTCGTCGCGCCGACCAGTGTGACGGTGCCGTCCTCAACAAAAGGCAGGAAGCTATCCTGCTGGGCGCGATTGAAGCGGTGGATTTCATCCACGAAAAGGAGGGTCTTGCGGCCGAGCTTTGCATGCTCACGAGCCGTGGCGAAAACCTTCTTGAGATCGGCTACGCCGGAGAAAACCGCCGAAATGGGTTCGAAGCGCATGTCGACCGCATCGGCAAGCAGGCGGGATATCGTTGTCTTGCCTGTGCCGGGCGGACCCCAGAAGATGATCGAGGATAGCCGTCCCGCCGCGATCATCCGGCCGATCGCGCCTTCCGGTCCCGTCAGATGTTCCTGCCCGACCACCTCGCCCAGATTGCGCGGGCGCAGGCGATCGGCGAGCGGCGCATCCTCCCGCACCGCTTCTTCGCCATTCTGCGCTTCATCCCTGAAAAGATCAGCCATTCTCACTCCGGTCTATCGAGGATATAGGGAGAATGACATCTTATGGAACAGGGCTGGCGGCCGCCATTGCACCTCGTTGCCGTTGCCGCACGATGCGCAGATAGGTGTCTACAAGCGCCTGATTGACCTGATCCCAGCCGTAACGGTCGGCTTCCGTCTTGCCTTCCAGTCCCGCACGGCGGCGGCTTTCGGCATCAGTGCAATAATGTTGAAGGGCGTCCGCGAACTGGTTGATCGCGCCAGGGCGGATCAGGCGGCCGGTGACGCCATCGGTGACAAGGCATTCGCTTCCCGTGGCGCGCGCGGCGACGGCGGGCAGGGCGCAGGCCATCGCCTCCAGCGTCACATTGCCGAATGTCTCCGTGACCGACGGATTGAACAGCATGTCCATGCTGGCCACCGCGCGGCCCAGATCTTGCCCCTGCTGGAAACCGAGGAATGTCGCATCCGGCAGGCGATTTTCGAACCAGCTCCGCGCCGGACCATCGCCGATTACCAGAACGCGATGGCGGACTTGCCGCGCCTGAAGAAGATCGATGGCATCGGAAAATACGTCAAGGCCCTTTTCCATCACCAGGCGGCCGGTAAAGCCAATGACGGGGAGATCATCCTGGATGCCGAGGCTACGCCGCCATTCCATGTCACGGCGGCCAGGGTTGAAAATCTCCCGGTCGATACCCCGCGTCCAGATGCCGATGTCATAGCTCATGCGCTGGTCGCGCAGAACCTGCGCCATGGAGTCGGATGGCGCAACCAGAGCGTCGCAACGCCGGTAGAAACGCCGCAGCGCCGCAACCATCAGCGGCTCCAGAAACGCGAGACCATAATAGCGGGGATAGGTTTCAAAACGGGTATGGACGGATGCCACGATGGGCAGATTGCGCTTGCGGGCATAGGATACAGCCCGATGGCCCAGCGGATCGGGACTGGACACGTGGACGAGGTTGGGCGCGAACGCCGTGATGTCCCGCCTCAATCGGGCGGACATGCGATAGGGCACTTGATATTCGCCACGCCCAGGCATGGGAAAGGAGGGCGCGCTCACCAGATCGCCGGCAGGCTCAAAGGCGGGCGTGCTGGTCGTTGGAGAATAGACGCGGACCTGAGCGCCCTGCCGCAGAAGATAGCCGACAAGCCGGTTCAGCGCCTGGTTCGCACCATCGCGCACATAATTATAGTTTCCGCTAAAGAGGGCGATGCGGAGGCCGGTGACATCCATCGACGCCCCTTAGACGAGGGCGGAAGAAACGCCAAGGGCGGTTTGGGGCCAATGCATTCGTTCCGGCTCTGTTGTTCCCGCGCATCATCTGCCACCATGGCGTCATGACCCAGGCCGGTATGACCATACATGCTCTGTTGAGAGGGACTCCCGTGCCGTTCCGCGACGCGGAATATAGCGCCATAGCCAAAATGCCCATCTCAGGTCTGGTCAGGATCGGATGGCTTGGCTTGGAGGGCGACGCCGTTGCCGACCGGGTGCATCATGGCGGGTGGGACAAGGCCATCCATCTCTATCCGCAGGACCATTATCCGTTCTGGCGGGAGCGCAAACCGGGCCATGCCCTGCTGGATCAAGCGGGGGCGTTTGGTGAGAATATTGCCTCATCCGGCCTCACCGAAAGCGAGATATGCATTGGCGACCGGTTCACGCTGGGCAGCGCCGTCTTGGAAGTCAGTCACGGGCGGCAGCCCTGCTGGAAGCTCGATCATCGTTTCGGCGCGAAGGATGTGATGGCGACCATCGTCAAGACGGCGCGATGCGGCATATATTTCCGCGTGGCGCAGGAGGGGGAAGCCGATGCTTCGGTCGATACCCACATGGCGCTGATCGACAGGCCCCAGCCCGAATGGCCGGTTGCACGTGTATTCCGCCTGCTGATCGGCGGGGGACATAAAGGTGATCCCGCAGCGGTACGGGAACTGGCGGCGATGCCGCTGCTTGCGGAGGCGTGGCGGGAACGGGCTGCAAAACTGGCCGGATAGAGGGTGGCGGTCCGACGCGACCTTATGCTTGAAGCCGTTCCAGTGAATAGCCCGTCCATTCCTTGATCCGGCGAATGGCGAAGCTGCTATGCATGGCGGAAACGCCGGGCAGGCGGGACAGGCATGTACGGTGGATGACGTCAAAATGATCCATGTCGGCCGCCGCGACGCGCAGCATATAGTCGGCGGACCCGGACATCAGATGGCATTCGAGAATATCGTCAAACCGCCCCACGGCATCCTCAAACCTGTTCATGTCATCCTGGCTCTGGCTCGTGAGAGAGATTTCCACGAACACTTGCAGTCCAAGGCCGAGCTTGCGGGGATCGAGCCGGGCGGAATAGTTGCGGATATAGCCCTCCTCCTCCAGCGCGCGCAGACGGCGATGGCATGCGGATGTCGATAGAGCGGCTTTTTCCGCGATCTGGGCGATGGATTGGTTCGAATCGCGCTGAAGCGCGTTGAGAATGATGATGTCGGTGCGGTTCATGCCAGATATTCCTGATAATCGCTCGATGTAGGAATTTTTTCCCGAATAGCGCGAAATCGGATTGTAAGTGGGGAATTAATTCCAGCAAAGATGGGATAAACTGCCGGAGCACGAATATTCGGGAGATGGATGATGATTGTCGGCACGGTGAAGGAGATCAAGAATCACGAATATCGCGTCGGTCTCACCCCGGAGAGCGTCCATGAACTCGCCGCCCATGGCCATGACGTGCTTGTCGAGACCGGAGCCGGAGAAGGCATAGGCGCCAGCGACGCTGACTATGAAAGGGCCGGGGCCACGCTCCTCCCCACGGCGGCCGAAATATTCGCACGGGCGGAAATGATCGTGAAGGTGAAGGAACCGCAGAAAGCGGAACGGGCGATGCTGCGTCCGGGACAAATTCTTTACACCTATCTCCATCTTGCGCCCGACCCCGAACAGACCCGCGACCTTATCGCGAGCGGCGCGACCTGCATCGCCTATGAAACGGTAACGGACTCATTCGGCGGCCTGCCGCTGCTGAAGCCGATGAGCCAGGTTGCCGGACGCATGTCGATCCAGGCCGGCGCGACGGCGCTGGAAAAGGCGCACGGCGGCCGCGGCGTCCTTCTGGGCGGCGTTCCGGGCGTGCTGCCGGCAAAGGTTACTGTGATCGGCGGCGGCGTGGTCGGCTTCAATGCAGCGCAAATGGCGGCGGGACTGGGCGCGGACGTCACGATCCTGGACCGCAGCCCGGAAGTGCTGGAGAAACTGGGCACCTATTTTGAGGCGCGGGCCAAGACACGCTTTTCCAATCGCGCCAATCTGGCCGAATGCGTCGCCCAGGCCGATCTGGTGATTGGCGCGGTGCTGATCCCCGGCGCCGCCGCTCCCAAGCTCGTCAGCGCAGCGATGCTCAAGACCATGAAGAAGGGCGCCGTGCTGGTTGATGTGGCGATCGATCAGGGCGGATGTTTCGAAACAAGCCGGGCGACTACTCACGCCGCCCCGACCTATGTGGTCGATGGCGTGGTCCATTATTGCGTGGCGAACATGCCGGGCGCGGTTGCGCGCACCAGCACCTATGCCCTTAACAATGTGACGCTGCCGCATGCCCTTCGCATTGCTGATCTGGGGTGGAAGGAAGCCCTTCGCCGCGATCCGCACTTGCTTGCCGGGTTGAACATCTGGGATGGCAAGGTCACCTATGAAGCCGTGGCCCGCGATCTGGGTCTGGAATTTGTGCCCGCCGCTAGCGCCCTGACTTGAATATTCAGGCGGCGGCCAGCAGTTCCACCGCCAGGGCAAGTCTGCGCGCATCTTTGCAGGCGATATGCTGTTGCGGCAGGCGGACGGTAGCGATGGCTTCGGCCCGCTCTATCGCGCCGGTCGTGGTCCGCATTTCCTGGAACAACTCACCCAGGTAGAGGATCGGGAATGGCGGGGGACGGCGGCATGCCTCCGCCAGGGTTTCCAGCCAATAAGCGTCCAGATCGCTGTCGGCGAACACCCGGCATCCCTGCGCCGCTTGCGCCAGTTCAGTCAGCACCTGTTGCGCGGGAACGCCCTTGCGGATCAGCAGATCCCGGCTGATGCCATGCAGTTTCTCCGCCTCATCGGACCAGTCCCAATATTGCCATTTCTGGGCCGGGCGGATCAGCCAGCTTTTTGCTGGACCGCCCACCTGCACCAAGGCCACCTCTATGGGATAGGACTCGCCATCCTCCGGCAAGCAGGAAGCCTCGAAATCGACGATCGCAATTCTGTCCAATGCGCGCCTCCGATGTAGCAAGGCGAAGCTATCACGAAGATCGGCATCCGCCAAACTGCCCGTTGGTACACTATCAGCGCGAACCGGACGGGTCGGTAAGCGGAATGGAAATTTCCCGCGATCCCGCCGTCAGCGCGAATGGCAGGGAACCGGTCTGACGTTCGATCATGCGGTGAACCCGCGGCGCGTCCGGGCCGGAATGCAGTTCCCGGATTATCGCGAAATTGTCCGCATCGGCATGTGTGCGGCGCTGGTTATGCCGCAGATAGTCCAGCCAGGTCGCAACATGATAGCGCTCCACCCACAGGTCCGCCTCTCCCAGATCGCGCATCAACGTCCAGTGCCGCGCGCCGTCGCGCACGCGGATACGGCGGCGCTCGTTCATCGCGGTGAGGAACTCGACGATGACTTGCTCCGCAATGCGATATTCTATGGTGACGACAATGGGGCCGCTGCGGGGTTCGATCGATACGGCGATTTCCGGCTCGGACCACAGGTTCAGCAGATCGAGATTGAGATCATGAACTTCCGGAAGCGGTTTCAGGAAACCGGGAGCCATTCCGACAAGCTGAAGCAGCGCAGCCAGCAAAAGGGCCATGGTGATGCTGTGAAGCTCGGCGATTTCACCGAATATCCAGCTTCCCGCCGCCATGCCGCCAAAAGCCGACATCTGATAAAGGGCGACTGCGCGCGCGACCACCCATCTGGGCGCGGCCATCTGCACCGACACATTGAGCGTGGAAAGGGCGACCACCCAACCGGCGCCAGCGAGCAGCAGTGCGGCAAGGGTGAGGGGAAGCCATGTGCTGATCGCGGCTATGGCCGCCCCAGCGCTGATGACGACCGTCGCCAGCCGGACGATCCATTCTGTCGAAAACCGCTCACGCAGCGCACGGCTGTTGAGCGCCCCGATGACCGCCCCGACGCCGAAGCTGCCCAGCAGCGCGCCATAGGAAAGCGGGCCGCCCGTCACAAGGTCGCGCGCGACGAGCGGCATCAGGGCGGGCACAGCGCTGGAGGCCAGGCCGAACAGGCCGGCGCGGGAAATGATGTTGCGGAGATTGGGCGACATGGCGACGTAGCGGATGCCCGCATTCATCGCTGCGCCCAGATTTTCACGCGGCAGAGCACGGGCGGGCCGGGCGGGCCGCCAGCGCGCGAGGACCACGATCAGGCCAAGATAGCTGATCGCGTTGACAAGGAAGGCCGTTGCCGCTCCGGCCGCTGCGACGATGGCGCCGCCAATCGCTGGCCCAGCGCTGCGGGCGATATTGAAACCCATGGCGTTCAGCGCCACTGCACCGGGCAGCGCTGGTCTTGGCACCATGTCGCCCACCGACGCCTGCCACGCCGGACCGTTCAGCGCCGTCCCGCATCCAATCAGGAAAGTGAAGGTCAACAGAAGCCAGGGCGTCAGCAGGCCATACCAGGCGAAGATCGCCAGCGCCGCCGATACGGCGAGCATGAATATTTGCGCCCACAGCATTACAAGACGCCGGTCGAGATTATCGGCGACCGCGCCTGCCCAGAGGGACAGCAGCATGATGGGCAGAGTCGTGGACGATTGCACCAGCGCCACCATGGCGGGGGAACTCGCCAGCGAGGTCATCATCCACGATGCGCCGACCGACTGGATCAGTCCTCCCAGGTTTGACCCCAGGCTGGCGATCCACACCATGCGGAAGATGGGAATCGAAAACGGGCCCGGTGGACGATAGTCCTCCGATGGCTGTGACGGGTTGTCGGTCATGATATCGACCCTATGCGGCCATCAGGCAGTTGTCGCCTGATGGCATGACAGGCGGGTTGCAAGAGGTTATTGCGCCAGTTCTGCTTCAATCGCGGCGACAAGGGCTGCATCGTCCGGCGGGGTCGTCGGGGCGAAGCGCGCCGCGACTTTCCCATCCCGCCCGATCAGAAATTTCTCGAAGTTCCACAGCACCTCCGGTTCGGGATTTGGCGTCATGCCATATCCGCGCAGCTTTTCCCGGAAAGAGTCGCCGTCTCCCTGTGCCTTTGGCATGGCGGATGTCAGCGCCTCATATAGCGGATGCTTGCCTTCCCCTACGATGCTCATCTTGGCGAACATCGGAAATTTCACGGCATAGTTGGTCTGGCAGAACTGGGCGATTTCTTCCTCGGTGCCGGGTTCCTGTCCGGCGAAGTCATTTGCCGGGAACCCCGTCACCACCAGGCCCTGATCGGCATAGGTCTCGTAAAGCTTTTCCAGCCCCTCATATTGCGGCGTCAGCCCGCATTTTGACGCAACATTCACGACAAGAACCACTTTGCCCGCATAGGCGCCCAGCGAACTGTCCTCGTTGCGAATCGTCTTGAGGGGGATATCCTGCAGGGCGGTGGTCATCGCATGTCTCCTTTATATGGTTGTCTGAATTAGGCAGGGGGCGGGCTATGGACAAGCGTAATCGCCGCCCTTGACGTCATCCTTCTATATCGCCTGTCCCGCCGCCCATCCGCTCGCCCAGGCCCATTGGAAATTATATCCGCCCAGCCAGCCGGTCACGTCGACAGCTTCTCCAATGGCGTAAAGACCTGGCAGGCGGCGGCTTTCCATTGTCTGGGATGAGAGGTCCGCGGTGCTGATGCCGCCGGCAGTGACCTCAGCCTTGGCGAATCCTTCCGTGCCATTCGGATGGAATTGCCAGTTGGCGATGCGCTGCTCCACCGCGTCGATCATCCGGTCGGGCTGATTGCCAAGCTCGCCAGGAAGCGCCGCCTGATCGGCGAGGGCGTCCGCAAGCCGGGTCGGCAGGCAATCCGACAATATCGAGCGCAGAGATGAGCGGGGCCGTGCGCGCTTGGCTTCCTTCAGCCAGCCTGCCTTGCGGTCCGGCAGGAAATCGATGCCCACGGCTTCACCATGCCGCCAATAGGAGGATATCTGCAATATCGCCGGGCCGGATAGCCCTTTATGCGTGAACAGCGCTGCTTCCCGGAAACTGGCCTTACCCGCCCGCGCGGCGACTGGCGCGGATACGCCGGAAAGCGCCCGGAACAGGGTCTCCTCGCCGCCCAGCGTCAGTGGCACGAGGGCGGGGCGAGGTTCCACAATCTTCATTCCGAACCGGCGGGCTACGTCATATGCAAAACCGGTCGCACCCATTTTCGGAATGGAGGGGCCGCCCATGGCCAGCACAAGGGCGGGTGCAGACGCCTCGTCAGCGCCGCAGCTTATACGGTACCGTCCGTCGGCATGGTCGATGCCGGTGATTGTACGATTTACGGCTATGTCGACTGCTGCCGCCGGACACTCCTCCAGCAGCATCGCAACGATCTGTCGCGCGGAGCCGTCACAGAAAAGCTGGCCCAGTGTCTTTTCATGCCAGGCGATGCGATGACGATCGACCAGGGTGATGAAATCCTCTGGCCGGTATCGGCCAAGCGCGGATTTGGCGAAATGCGGATTGGCGGAAAGGTAGCGGTCCGGCGCCACATGCAGATTGGTGAAGTTGCACCGGCCGCCGCCGGAAATGAGGATTTTCTTCCCCACCTGATCGGCATGATCGATTAGAAGGATCTTGCGACCCCTTTGTCCAGCCGTCGCCGCGCACATCAGTCCCGCCGCGCCGGCCCCAAGCACTATCGCGTCATAATTATGGGGCAAGCGAACCCTCTGCGACCTCGATGTCGAGAATCTCCAGTGCATCGGCGACGCCGTTAAATGGCGCGGTCTCGCCCACGGCACCGCCGATCAAGGCGCGCGCCAGAGGAGCCGAGAAGGCGATGAGGCCAGATGCAGGGTCTGCCTCGTCATGACCGACAATGGCGATGCTGCGTTTTTTGCCGCCCATCATGAAGATCACGCGCGATCCGATGCCCGCCTCGCCCTCTGCAGGGGATGGCGCGATTTCCGCTGTGGTAAGGCGCGTGTCCCAGTAACGCAGGTCGCGTTTCAGCCGGTCGCGTTCCTCATCGGTGGCGGCTTCTTCTATGGCGGCGCGCACCGCCTCTGCCTTCTGGGCCAATATCGCCTTCCCACGCGGCGTGACGAGATTGGGGCCGGGAGGTATCGGAATCTCGAACTTGGGTTCCAGATGTTCCTCATCGCTTTCACGGCGAAATGCGACGCTCATGTCTGTGTCCTTGCGGTCCTGGGCCAATATATTTGTGGTGAGTTCCACCGTTGCCGGTGGCGGATGAAATACAGCATTGCCCGGCTTGCGCCAGTGGCGGCGTGGCCGGACGCGCCATTTGGGAGGATGGCGTGAGGGATATCGGCGGCTGGACCGTTCCTGTGTCATGAAGGTTTTGGTCATTCCGACTCGACATGTTCAGGGGGACAATGATGGACAGAAGAAGCTTTCTCGGTCGCGGTATACTGGGCGCCGGCGCTCTTGGTCTGTCGGCGGGCGGGTCAGTGCGCGCCGCATCGCTTCTGCTCGATCGCGATTCTCATATCATTCCCATCCGCGCATCGATCGACCGGATGTTCCGGGTGACGGTGTGCCTGCGCCCGTTTCGTGCGGCGGGACCCAGGATTGAGGCCGAGGAAGTCGGCCGCAAGCTGGTCATCCACAATTATGGGCATGGCGGGAGCGGATGGTCGCTGTCCTGGGGATCGGCGGCGGTGGCCGTCGGAAAGGCGATGGAGGTCAGCCCGAAAGAGGTTGCGGTGATTGGCGCGGGGGCGATGGGTCTTACCGCTGCATTGACCGCGCAGCGGGCAGGGCTGGCGGTCACCATCTATGCGAAGGAGCAATTTCCTGATGTCCGGTCGGCCAGGGCCACGGGAACATGGTCCCCCGATTCCCGCGTCGCGATGGAGAAGGATGTCGATCCCGGCTTTGGCGATCGCTGGGAAAGCATGGCGCGGACCTCATTCGCCGCATTTCAGGGTTTTCTGGGATCAGCCGGAGATCCGGTCGAGTGGACGGATCGCTATGCCCTGTCCGACCTTTCCCCTGTTGAGCGGCAGGCGGCTCGACCGGAAGAAGCAACCGGCTTTTCTCGCCTAGAACATCGTCTTCATGACATCACGCCGCGTTCGCAGCCGCTGGGACCGGGCGAACATCCGTTTCCGACCGCGTTCGCCTATCGCAACAGTTCTTTGACCTTCAACGTCGCCGATCTTTCCCGGCAATTGATGAACGACTTTCTGATCGCGGGCGGCAAGGTGGTGCCGATGACCTTCCACGAGCCGAACGACATCATGAAGTTGAAGCAGAAGGTCATCATCAACTGCACCGGCTATGGCGCGAGGGCGCTTTGGAAGGATGAGAGCGTCATTCCCGTCCGCGGCCAGATTGCGTGGCTTATCCCTCAGGCTGGCGTCACTTATGGGGTTTACCACAAATCGCTGAACATCCTGGCCCGGCGCGACGGCATCGTCGTGCAGGAAGTGGGGGAGAATGACTGGTTCGGCTATAATGACGCGAATGAGACGCCGGATCGCCAGGCGGCCGAAACGTCTGTGAGGCAGGTGGCGGAGTTGTTTGCGCCGCGCCTCACGCCCGCTTGACCGTATGATTGTCCGAACCCTTTCGGCCCGCCAGAAATAGGAGGCGTCTGATCTGGTTGCCTGGGCCGTTTCGGGAGCAAAACCATTTCCTGTCCGTTTCAGCGCTATCGCGAACCGGAGGACCCTTATGCCTATTTCCAAACCCCTATTGTCCACAGTCCTGATTGGCGTGGTGCTGGCGCTGGCCGCCCGGCGTGCGACAAGATCGCAAGGACCGCAGGTCGTATTCAATTAGGCCAAAGCGACTCGCACGAATCGCCGTTGAGATGGTTGACCCCAGAGCAGGTCGCCGGCGGTCTTTCCGCTACTCACTAGCCATTTAGGATAAAATAGCGGCATACCTTGGTCTTAGTGCGGGGAGTGGCCCCTTCAAATTAACCATTTGTTAACCATTATTCTTCACGTCTGCGATTCTAGTTAAAAGAAGATTAACCAAAATAGGTCGCGATCATGATGTTTATTTCTGGCTTGATCATCGGGGCGGGGCTGGTTGCCTGGTTTGTCGCGGACGGTGGCCGGGACGACTGGCTTGCCTGAACCCTCATGGGGCTAAAGCGCCGCGCACGCTGATTATTTTTCTTCCGTGGCGCTGCATGCTTTCCCGGCATGCCCGTTTAAGGACAATCTTCCGGCATTAAAGCCGATGCGGTAATCCAGCGCTACATTTAGCCGACATTCCATAGCCTTGCGCCCAGATGTTATGGACAGCTTTCCTTTTGGATAGTCGCCGACCGTTTCCTCGCGGATTTTCCTCCAGAATGGTCCTTTCCGGAGCGGCGCGCCATACTCGGAAACACACCAGACATTAATGTTTTTTCACGTTGTTCAGGAATGAAACAGCAAGGCTATTCATGCCAATTCTAGCGCCTTGCTAACTCAAAATTATGCTCCCTACTATTAGGGGCGGTAATTCTGAGGGGGATTATATGGCAACCATCATAGTACCAAGTTCGCTCCGTCGTTACACGGAGCAGCAGACGCGCGTAACCATTCCGGTCAACACGGTTGAGGAAGCATTGGCGCGATTTTCCGAGAACTCCGCCGATCTTCGCAATCACCTTTTTTCCGGCAATGCGCTGCGCAAATTCGTGGTGGTTTGCAAGAACGGCAAGGACATCCGCCTTCTCGATGGCCTGTCCACCCCGATCGGGAATGACGACGAAGTGCAGATCATCGCCAGCGTGGCCGGCGGATGAACGCCCCCGTCTCCATGGGCATGATGCCCGAATTGAGCGATCAGGAGCTTCGCCGCTTCGGCCGCCATCTCATCATGCCGGAGTTCGGCATTGAAGGGCAGCGCGCTCTGAAAGCGGGCAGCGTCCTGCTCATCGGCCTTGGCGGTCTCGGCAGCCCGGCCTCGCTCTATCTGGCTGCGGCCGGTATAGGCCGGATCGGTCTGGTGGACGCTGATGTGGTCGAGGAGACCAATCTGCAGCGGCAGATCGCGCATGGCTATAAAGTGCTCGGCACGCTGAAAAACGCTTCGGCCGAGGCGCGTATGCTGGACCTCAATCCCGATGTGGTGATCGAGCGGCATGACGTCCGGTTGAACATCGACAATGCGCTGGACCTGATCTCGCAATATGATGTGGTGATCGACGGGACGGACAATTTCCCGACCCGGTATCTGGTCAACGACACCTGCGTGAAATTGGGCAAGCCCAATGTGTTCGGCGGCGTTCTGCGCTTTGATGGTCAGCTTAGCGTGTTCGATGCGCGCCATGGCCCTTGCTACCGGTGCATGTTCCCGGAAGCCCCGCCGGTTGAGTTCGCGCCGAACTGCGCGGAAGCCGGCGTTCTGGGCGTTATGCCCGGCGTTATCGGAGCATTGCAGGCCACCGAGGCCATCAAGCTGATCAGCGGCATCGGATCGCCGATGATCGGGCGCATGCTGATCTATGACGGTCTCGACCTCAGCTTTACGACGGTGCAACTCGCCAAGGACGAGAATTGCCCGACCTGCAGCAAGGCGCCGGAGGACATCATCCTCAAGGAGACCGTGATGGTCTGCGCAGCTCCCGTAGGCCGGACGATCTCTGGCGAGAAGCTGCAGGAACGGCTGGCGGCCAAGGACGACATGGTCATCGTGGACGTCCGCAATCCGTCCGAATGGCTGTCGGGCAGGATCGCCGGATCCCGCGCTTTCTCCAAGCCGGATCTGGAACAGGTCCTGCAGGAAACTGGCGAGACCGATCTACCCAAGGATCGCGATCTGGTGCTGGTCTGCCAGTCAGGCATGCGGAGCAGCGCCGTCATCAAGTCTCTGGCCGCGGCGGGATATCTGCCTTCACGCCTTTATAATCTGGATAATGGCATGAATGCGTGGTCCGGCGCTGTTGAAACAGAATAGCGCCGTCGAAAAAAGCGGGGCGTTGTCCGCCGGGTGCAGCAAACCGTTAAGCTGCGCGCTCTACTGAACGGGTCGCTCCTTTTAGTTGAAGTCGGATGTTCCGGGGGGAATGGTATATGGATTTGGAACGGCAGACCGCCACGAGTGAGGACGTCATTCGCTGGATATCGACGATTGCCCCCGCCGGCGCCACGCCATCGGCGGCGGTCGCCGAAGAACTGCAGAATGCGACCGATCAGTTGATCGCCCTGTTCAAGGCGGACGGGAAGCTGGATGACAGCCCGGTCGCTTTGGCGATGAACCGGACCGTCGACCTGCATGAAGCGGCTGCGACCGCCCGCATCAAGGGCAACCGGATCCTCGTCACTGGCGGTCTGGGCGCCGTTGGTTCGCGGCTGATCCCGATCCTTGCGCGCCTGGGCGCGGCAGAGATCGCGATCGTCGACATTGCCGAACATGATTATCAGCCCGACGGAGAGGCGCACGCCCTGAAGCCGGTGGTGCACCGGGTCGATATCAACGACCTTGCGGCTTTCGATGCGATTGTCGCAGCGTTCAGGCCGCAGGTGATATTCCACCTTGCCAGCATCCGCGAACCCGGCCGCGCAGAGGTGGTGGTGCGCGAGGCGATCGACACCAATGTCTTTGGCACGCGCAACGTCATCGACCTTTGCCTGAAGCATGGCGTTGAGGACGCGATCTATTCCTCCACGGGCAAATGCTTCGCCTATGTGACCGACCATGTGTATACCGGCAGCAAGAAGCTGGCCGAGGCGCAGTGGGCGGTGGCCGCGCGGGCCAGCACATCGACCCGCTTCCGCTGCACCCGCTTTACCCATGTCATGGAAAATGGCGTGGTTGCGCAGGATATCGTAGACGGCATCGAAAGAGGGCTGGTTGGGCTCCATGGTCCGGACCGGCATTTCAATGTGCAGAATCTGCGTCAGGCCACGCATCTTCTGATCAACGCCCTTGCCCTGTCGGAAACCACTCCGGTTGACGGCTATTGGTCCGCTGTCGACCTTGGCTGGCCGGTCAACACGCTTGAACTGGCGCTCTACAAAATCGTCCAGAGTGGCAAGCGGGCGGCGGTCTATTTCTCCGGCGTTCCCAGCGGTTATGACGAGGTATTCTTCCGCGGCCAGTTTTCCTGGAACGATGAGGTCGAATATCATCCATTGATCAATGCGCTCGAAGCGCCGACGGGTTTTGGCGACAGCAGCGGGACCATGGCGGGCGCGCGCATCCAGATGTTTGATCCTGCCGCGCTGCAGGTGGAGCTGGATCGCCTGAAGGCCAGCCTGGACGATGAATCACTTGATTTTCCTCAGCTCAAGCAGGCGCTTCTTGAGGCGGTGAGCGGTCTTGCCGCGGCGATCTTCGCGGCCGCCGAGTTGCCGCGCATCGTCGATGTCCTGTGGTGGGGCGCGGCCCCGGCATGGGCCGGACCGAACGCCCATCTTGCAGTCAAATTCCGCGAGGTCATCAGCCTGTTGGCGGATGCGGTTGCGGCCGGGTTTGCCGGCGCGCCGGAGCTGCTGAACGGGGACATGCGCGAGAAGCTGGAGGAAGTGGCCGAAACCCTGTCCCGCGTGGACAGTCTTTCCTCACAGGCCGCCGCACTGAATGCGCTGCTCACAGAATCGACGGTTGTGGCCGCGAGGGCCTGAAAAAGAAAAAGCATCCCTTTCGGGACCGCAGAAGCCTGCGTCGCTCCGGCGGCGCAGGCTTTTTCGTGGTGGGTAGTTTGCCCCGATCGAGCCATCGCGTCAGAAGTGGTCTTGCCCGTCCGGACGGCCGCCGCACCCAGGCAAATGCGCGATGCAAGACTGATGTTATGTAAAATGGTCGGGGAGAGAGGATTCGAACCTCCGGCCCCTGCCTCCCGAAGACAGTGCTCTACCAGGCTGAGCTACTCCCCGACCGAGCCGGAATCGCATGTGCGGGTCCGGCAGGCAGGCGGCGGTCTATAGAGTCGGGGTCTGGATGTTGCAAGCGTCCCGGCCGGGTTTATTGCAGGGACCTATAACAGCCCCGACTGGCGAAAGCTGAATCGCCTTTTTCCGGCATATATGACGTGGTCGGCCAGACGGATATGCAGGGGTTTCAGCAAACGGCAGAGCAAGCGCGTCGTCAGGATATCGTCCGGGCTGGGCGAGGGATCGCCAGCGCCATGGCTATGGTAGAGCAGCAGGAAGCGGCACTGCCTGACCAGCGCCTCCTGCACGATCGTCCGCATGGGAAGCGCGACATGACCCGGACGACCCCGGAGCGGCAGGACGTGAACAGGACTGCATGCCTCGTCGATAAAAATCACCAGAGCTTGTTCATTGTCGGTCGCCTCTGGCGCCATCATCTGCAGGGCTTCATGGGAGCGCATGCTGGGGTTTTGGCTGCAAGCGCGGCCCGTGCGCCACGCCGCCTTTCTCCGTTATGGAGGCAATTGGCATCATGCTTGTCCATTTCGGAGGGAGGGCCGCGCTGCTTGGTCTGCCGCCCGCGCTCGTCTAGAACGGCTTCATGATCGCAGACTCGCACGCCCGGCAAACGCCCCATTATGAGCAACAATATCTCGACCTGATGCGCCATATATGGCTGCATGGCGATGAGAGGATCGACCGGACGGGCGTGGGCACACGGTCCATCCTGGGGGCGACCATGCGCTTTTCCCTGGCGGACGACGCGATTCCCCTGCTCACTACCAAGCGGGTCTATTGGAAGGCCGCCGCGCGGGAGATGCTGTGGTTCCTGACGGGCAACACCAATATCCGGCCGCTGGTGGAGCAGGGGGTCCACATCTGGACGGACTGGCCGCTGGACAGCTATCGCCGGGAAACGGGCGAGGACATAGATCGCGATGCGTTTGAACGGCGGATCATCGACGATGAGGCTTTTGCGACCCGCTGGGGCGACCTTGGCCCTGTCTATGGCGCGCAATGGGTGAACTGGCCGCGTTATGAACCGGCGGGGGAAGGTCTGTTCCGCCGTGCGGAGCAGGGATATAACCAGATCGCCGAATTGGTGGAGGCTATCCGCACCAACCCCGGATCGCGCCGGTTGCTGTTCACCGGCTGGAATGTGGCGGAACTGGCGGGAATGGCGCTTCCGCCCTGCCACATGACCTATCAATTCCATGTGGCGAACGGGAAGCTTTCCGGCATGCTGTTCCAGCGCAGTTGCGACCTTGGGCTGGGCTTCGCTTTCAATATCTTCGGCCTTTCCATGCTGACCCGCATGCTGGCGCAGCAATGCGACCTGGAGCCGGGCGAGGTGGTGTGGAGCGGCGGTGACGTTCACCTTTATCTCAACCATGCGGATCTGGTGGAGGCGCAGATTGCGCGGGTTCCCTCCGGCGCGCCCCGCCTGCGGATCAATCGCAGGCCTTCGAGCATTTTCGATTATGCGATCGAGGATTTCGAGGTGCTGGACTATGCGCCGCAGGGCCATATCGCAGCGCCGGTCGCGGTCTAGGCTGGAACGGCAAAGGGAAAATGACGGGAGGCAAAGTCAGATAGGTCAGCAAAACTTGCCTTTTCCTACGTCTGTAATATGATAACGCTGTAGGGTAACAATATTACGATGCATTGACTGGAGCTGGGATGGCTGAGCGAAACGGAGCCGGAGATCGGACAGCAGGGGATCGTGCGGGGCGCAATCTGCCGCCGTTGAGCCTCTATGTGCCGGAGCCGCATTTCCGGCCGGGCGATCAGGCCGATTTTTCCGGGTTCGACATTCCCGCCGCAGATGCGGCTCCACGACCCGACGAGACGAGCGCAGCCGGGGATATGCGCGACATGGCCTATGGCCTGGTCCGCGTGCTGGATGAGGGCGGCAATGCCGTTGGCGCGTGGAACCCCAACCTGCCGCCCGAAACCCTATTGAAAATGCTGAGGGCGATGGCGCTGACCCGTGCGTTCGACGAACGGATGTTCCGGGCGCAGCGGCAGGGCAAGACCAGCTTCTACATGAAGTGCACGGGCGAGGAGGCGGTCGCGGTAGCGGCGGCTATGGCGCTGGACCGTGACGATATGTGCTTTCCCAGCTACCGGCAGCAGGGCCTGCTGATCGCGCGCGACTGGTCCATCGTCGACATGATGAACCAGATTTATTCGAACAAGGCCGACCGGATGCGCGGACGGCAGTTGCCGATCATGTATTCGGTCCGGGAAGCAGGCTTTTTCTCCATTTCCGGCAACCTGACCACGCAATATCCGCAGGCGGTCGGCTGGGCGATGGCCAGCGCGGCGCGGGGGGACACAAGGATCGCGGCGACCTGGTGCGGCGAAGGGTCGACGGCGGAGGGCGATTTCCATTCGGCCTGCACTTTTGCGAGCGTCTATCGGGCACCCGTGATCCTGAACGTCGTCAATAACCAGTGGGCGATCAGCAGCTTTTCCGGCTTTGCCGGGGCGGAGGCAACGACCTTTGCGGCGCGCGCTGTGGGCTATGGCATCGCCGGGCTGCGGATTGACGGCAATGACGCGCTGGCCGTCTATGCGGCGACCCGCTGGGCGGCGGACCGGGCGCGCAGTAATGCAGGACCGACGCTGATCGAGCATTTTACCTATCGGGTGGAGGGGCACAGCACCTCCGATGATCCGGGCCAGTATCGTTCCGCCGATGAGGGCAGCCACTGGCCGCTGGGCGACCCGATCGCGCGGCTGAAGCAGCATTGCATTGGCCTGGGCATCTGGGACGAGGAGCGGCACGCCGCGATGGACGCGGAACTGGCCAGCATGGTGAAGGATGCCGCCCGCGAGGCCGAGAAGAACGGCATTTTGGGCCATGGCATGCATCAGCCGTTCGAAACGATGTTCGAGGATGTGTTCGAGGAGATGCCCTGGCACCTGAAGGAGCAGCTTCAGCAGGCGATCGACGAGAAGAAGGCGGCCGGGCTATGAGCATGCCGCACATTCATTCCGTCACCCCTGCGAAGGCAGGGATCTTGCTACTGTTCCGGCGCAGCCAAGGAAGCGGGACCCCTGCCTTCGCAGGGGTGACGGCCTGTGGGGTGGAGTATGGTCGTCATGGCTGAGGTTGTTTCAGAAGTCGTCCCCGGCGCGGGAACCGAGACCGTAGGGCCGGGCGATGCCAAACAGATGAACATGATCCAGGCGATCAACAGCGCCCTGGACGTGATGATGGGCCGCGACCCCGACGTCGTCGTCATGGGCGAGGATGTCGGCTTTTTCGGGGGCGTGTTCCGCGCGACGGCGGGGCTGCAGGCAAAATATGGCAAGAACCGGGTGTTCGACACGCCGATCACCGAATGCGGGATCATCGGCGTGGCGGTCGGCATGGGGGCCTATGGGTTGCGGCCGGTGCCGGAGATCCAGTTTGCTGATTATATCTATCCGGCGCTGGACCAGCTCGTCAGCGAGGCGGCGCGGCTGCGTTACCGGTCGGCGGGCGAGTTTATCGCGCCGATGACGGTGCGATCGCCCTTTGGCGGGGGCATTTTCGGCGGGCAGACGCACAGCCAAAGCCCGGAAGGCATCTTCACGCATGTATCGGGCATAAAGACGGTGATCCCGTCCACGCCTTACGATGCCAAGGGCCTGTTGATCGCGGCGATCGAGGATAATGATCCGACGCTCTTTTTCGAACCCAAGCGCATTTATAACGGCCCGTTTGACGGCCATTATGACCGGCCCGCCAAAAGCTGGGCCGGGCATGCCGATGCGCAGGTGCCGGAGGGATATTACCGGATACCGTTGGGCAAGGCGCGCACGGTGCGCGAGGGCGAGGCGCTGACCATCCTCTGCTACGGTACGATGGTGCATGTCGTCGCCAGCACGGTGGCGGAAGCGGATATCGACGCGGAAATCATCGACCTGCGAACTTTGGTGCCGCTGGATATCGAGGCGATAGAGGCGTCCGTCAGGAAAACCGGCCGCTGCCTGATCGTCCATGAGGCGACGCGGACCGGCGGGTTCGGCGCGGAGCTGTCGGCGCTGGTGCAGGAGCGATGCTTCCACCATCTGGAGGCGCCGATCGAGCGTGTGACAGGTTTCGACACGCCTTACCCGCACAGCCTTGAATGGGCGTATTTTCCGGGGCCGATCCGCATCCGCGAGGCCATGGCCAAGATTTTGAAGGACTGACCAGCATGGCGCGTTTCACGTTCCGCCTTCCCGACATTGGCGAAGGCATATCCGAGGCGGAGATTGTCGGCTGGCATGTGAAGCTGGGCGATACGGTGGAGGAGGACCAGCCGCTCGCCGACATGATGACCGACAAGGCGACCGTCGAGATGGAATCGCCGGTCGCCGGAACGGTGGTCGAACTGGCCGGGGAGCCGGGCGACCAGATCGCCATTGGCGGGATGCTGGTGGTGATCGAGACGGAAGGCGAGGGGGAGGTCGCGCCGCCCGCGGCGGTTGAGTCGCCTGCGGTGGAGGAAGATGTTCTGGAGGCGGAGAATCCGGGGGTTGAGCAGATTGCCGTTCCCCCTCCCGTTCGCCCTGAGCCTGTCGAAGGGCTGCCCTTGGCTTCGACTGTTGTGGAAGGGAAAGGGCAGGGCTTCGACAAGTTCAGCCCGAACGGAGAGGAGAGCGCCAAAGTCCTCGCTTCCCCGGCTGTCCGGGCGCGGGCGAAGGCGCTGGGCGTTGATCTGGCGCAGGTGCGCACCGCCGACGGGCGCATCCGTCATGCCGATCTGGACGCCTATCTGCTCTATGGCGCGGGCGAGGGATACCGGCCTGCCGGACGATCGGCGACCCGGCCTGACGAGGCGATCAAGGTCATTGGCATGCGGCGACGGATCGCCGAGAATATGGCGGCGTCCAAGCGGAATATCCCGCATTTCACCTATGTCGAGGAGATCGACGTCACTGACCTAGAGGCGATGCGGGCGGACCTCAACGCGAACCGGGGCGACCGGCCGAAGCTGACCATGTTGCCGCTGCTGATCGTCGCGATCTGCAAGGCGTTGCCGGGCTTCCCGATGATCAATGCCCGCTATGATGACGAGGCGGGCGTGGTGACGCGGCATGGGGCGGTGCATCTGGGCATGGCGACGCAGACCGATGCGGGCCTGATGGTGCCGGTGATCCGCGACGCGCAGAACCGCAATGTCTGGCAATTGGCCAGCGAGATCGTCCGGCTGGCCGAGGCGGCGCGGAGCGGCAAGGCGAAGTCGGAGGAATTGTCCGGCTCCACCCTGACGCTGACTTCGCTGGGGCCGCTGGGCGGCGTAGCGACGACGCCGGTCATCAACCGGCCGGAAGTGGCGATCATAGGCCCCAACCGGGTGATTGAGCGGCCAGTGATCAAGGATGGCGAGATCGTGGCGGCGAAGCTGATGAACCTGTCAATCAGTTGCGATCATAGGGTCGTGGACGGATGGGACGCCGCGAGTTTCGTTCAGGCGATCCGCAAGCTGCTGGAAACGCCGGTCCTTTTGTTCGCCGACTAAACGCATTGCGCCCAACAAATGCGATGAGGAACGCGACGGTATCTGGCTTTTTTCAAGCCGGTTTAATCGTGGCGGTTCAAGGGTTTGGCAGGAAAATCCAACACACGCCTTCGCATATATATCGCGAAAGCGGTGATCCGAGTCGCTTTTGCGGTAAGTCGATGGAATCATTAACTAATTAAGTTAACCATAATGGTATGAATAGGCCCAGCGGGAGAGGGGGGCTTATTCATGGGCGCCATTATCAGGCAATGTATCGCTGTGGCGGTTACGGCGGGTTTGCTCGCCGGATGCGCAGGCGGCAAACGAAAGCCGATCGCCAGCGTCTCCAAACCAGCCGCCAAGCCCTCATCCATGCCAAGGCCGCCCATGGGCGCAACGGCGGGCATGACCATCCCGGCCGTCGGCAAGGACGGCCAGCGGATCACCCCGAACCGGGAATTGAGCGAAGCGGCGACGCTGTGGCATGTCCGCATGGCGTTGAATGTCGCGGCGCTGTCCTGCCTGAAGCAGGATGCCGCGCGCGTGCAATATAATCAGTTGCTTAACGCGCATAAGACGATCCTGGCCAAGACCAACAAGGCCGTCGACGCGGAATATAAGGAGCGCCTTGGATCGAAGGGCGTGGACGCGCGCGACCGGTTGAACACGCGCGTCTATAATTTCTTCGCGCTGCCGCCGGTGCAGGAGAGGTTCTGCGACCGGGCGATTGTGGTGGGAAGGGCGGCCAATGCGCGGAAATCGTCCGAGTTGAGCGCCTATGCGCCGGAAGCGATCGCCAGCCTGGAGGCGCCTTTCCTGGAATTTTACGACGCCTATGCGGTGTATCAGGTGCGGCTGGCGGCCTGGCGCAAGGAAGGGCGGCAGGAATTGTCAGCGCGATAGGCGGCGCGGCCTATCGGGGCTGATATCTGCGGCAGCTTCGGCATGAACGGCATGGCCAAAGACAGGCTCTTTTCCGTTCGTTTCGAGCGCGCCGGGAACGGGCGCCAAGGCTTCTCGACACGCTCGAAGCGAACGGATTTGGCGGACAGGCCGAGAGGCGCAGGATAAACAGTAAGCCGATCGGTTGACTTTTTCCGTCAATCCACAATATTAAACCATATGGTTGAACGACTCGATATGACCTTCATGGCCCTGGCCGATCCCACCCGGCGCGGCATGCTGGCGGCGCTGGCGCTTGGCGAGCGGAGCATTGGCGAACTGGCGCAGCCCTATGCCATGTCCTTCGCCGGGGCATCCAAACATGTGAAGATGCTGGAGCGGGCGGGACTGGTGTCGCGGCGCAAGGTGGGCCGGACGCAGATGTGCAGCCTGCAGCCGGAACCGTTGGCCGAGGCCGAACGCTGGATCGCGCAATGGGAGCGGTTCTGGACGGTCAGCCTGGACCGGCTGGATGCTCTGCTCGCCGCTGACAAGGAGTCGAAGGCATGAGCGAGGCCCCCGTGATCTTGACCGTCACGCGCGCCTTCGACGCTGCGCCGGAGCGGGTGTTCGACGCCTGGCTCGACCCCGCAATGGCGGGACGCTTTCTGTTCGCGACGCCGGGCGGGGAGATGGTGAAGGTGGAGATCGATGCGCGCGTAGGCGGCGGTTTCGAGATTGTAGAGCGGCGGCCCGGCGGGAACGGAGGGAGCGGTGATGCGCATCATTATGGCCGCTATGAGGTGATCGACAGGCCGGAGCGGCTGGTCTTCCTGTTTCGCGCCGACCCCTCCGGCGAAGAAGAATGGACGCGGGTGTCGATCGCGATCGCGCCCGCTGACGGGGGCGGATGCACCCTGACCCTGACGCATGAGATGGACCCGCAATGGGCCGCCTATGAGGCGCAGACCCGCAAGGGCTGGACGATGATCCTTGGGTCGCTGGCTACGCTATTGGAGAATGGACATGGTTGAGATCGAACGCATCGGCGCGGACACCATCCGGTTCGAACGGATATTGGACGCGCCGGTCGAGACGGTGTGGCGTTACCTGACGGACGCGGAGCTGCGCGGCCAGTGGTTTGCAGGCGGACCCATGGAGCCATGCGTGGGCGGGACTGTCGAGCTGCTGTTCGACCATGACACTCTGTCGGCCGACGATGTGCCCTATCCGGCGGAATATGCCGCGAGCAAGGGCGCGGTGGGGCGGGAGACGGTGGAGCAGTTCGACGCCCCCCGGCTGCTGGCGTTCACATGGGACGGCGGCAAGGAAGGCGTGGCGGAGTTCAGGCTGTTCCCGGAGGGCGAACGCACCCGGCTGGTCCTGACCCATAGCGGCATCAGCGGGCCGGGGCCGATGGCGAATTTCGGCGGCGGATGGCATTCGCATCTGGCGGTGCTGCAGGGCGTGCTTTCCGGGGAGAAGGTGCGCGATTTCTGGGCGCTGCATGCGCGGTCCGAGGCGGCGGTGAAGGGGGTGTTGGGGTAGGGTGGCCGGATAGGGCCAAATCGCCGCCATTTCTCCTCTTGTCACCCCGGCCCTGAGCCGGGGTCCCGCTGCTCTCTGTTTAGCAATTCGAACATATCCCGTCAGTCAGGATTGCTGCGCTCAATCAGGTCGAATTTCCACTGTTGAAATCTAAAATAGCGGGACCCCGGGTCAAGCCCGGGGTGACGGGGAACATACGCAGTTAGCCTTTCAACACCCCCGCCAAAGCCTCATCCCAGCCCGCCAGACGCTTCGCTCTCACATCCTCGTCAAGCGCGGGAATGAACCGTTCGCTCGGTCCCGCCATTGCTTCGCAGGCGTCTTCCAGCGCCGGGAACAGGCCCGCGCCGACAGCGGCGAGCATGGCGGCGCCCTTGGCGGTGGTTTCGACGAAGGCGGGGCGGGTGACGGGCATGTCCAATATGCCGGCAATGTCCTGCGCCATCCAGTCATTCGCGGCCATGCCGCCGTCAATGCGCAATTCCGTCCAGGGCGCGCCATCG
>NZ_MINO01000030.1 GCF_001757355.1 Sphingobium phenoxybenzoativorans | reverse complement strand
GGTACAAGTCCAGACAGACGGTAATTGTACAGGTGACGAGCGTTGTTCGCGCCTCGGACCGGTCTTTTCAGATCAAATGGTCGGAGACGCTGTTCGAACAAGGGAGCGCGGCGGGCAGCTCGCATTGGACGGCCATAGCCACAATTATTTCCAGGCCGCCGGCAACCAGCGATACGCTGCGAAAGAACCCGTTGGGAATCTATGTCGACGCACTCGCGTGGAGCAGGGAGCTTGATGCTGGGGGGCGGGCAGAAGCCGGTGCCGGCAACGACGCCATGGCGAATCCCGCACAGCCGCTGACAGAAGCGGAGGCAAGTCAAAACAATCTTCAATCCCAGGAGTAGTTTCCGATGAAACGCATGACGGCCTTGTTGCATGTACCCCTGTGTCTGACGGCACTTGTGTCAGGTCAATTTGCACAGGGCGCCATATCGACGCCAGGATCCATTTCCCCCGGATTGGCTGTTCCGCCGGCGGTACCGAGGGAGGCGGTCAATCACATCAAAACTGCGACCCCGCAGTTGGTCACCAGAACAAACCCGGCAACCGGCGGGCTTGCTCGAAAGCGGCATAAAGGAAAGACCGGTGGATCATCCCTGGCTCGCATCTCTGCAGTAAATCGTGCTGCCACCCTGAATGCGGAAAGCGCTCCGTTTCAGCGTGCCCTGGAAATCATGCCCTATGCGGAGGGTGCGATCTACGACCTGCATGCTGCTCCGGAACGGATCACCGACATCCTTCTTGAACCAGGAGAAGTTCTTGCGTCTGTTGCCTGCGGCGATACATCCCGCTGGATCATCGGTGACACCAGCAGCGGTTCCGGTGAGGGCAAACGTGTGCACATCCTCGTCAAGCCATCCTCTCCGAACCTTGCCACCAACCTTCTCATTACGACCGACAGGCGCAGCTATCATGTCAATCTCAGGAGCAACGCCCATGTAGCGACGACCGCCATGTCGTGGAGCTACCCGAACGATGCATTGCTGGCTTTGACAAATAACAGTTCGTCTCGCACGGCACCTTCGATGAGCACGCGCCTTGCACCAGAGCGCCTGAACTTCAACTATGTCATTTCCGGCGACAGACCGCGCTGGCGTCCGGTCCGGGCCTTCGATGACGGTCAGAAAACCTATATCGAATTCTCCCAAAGTATAGCAACCGATGAGGCGCCGCCGCTGTTTCTCATCAGCGGCAAGGACGCCGAACTTGTAAATTATCGCATGCAGGGCCGCTTCTATATTGTTGATCGCCTGTTCACGCAGGCGGAATTGCGGCTCGGAACAAAACGCTCGACCACTGTCGTGATACGTCGAACGGACGAAGGCCTTACGAAGGGGTCATCCAGGCCATGAGCGCGCGAGACATATTGTCGGAGGGTGAGGGTGCCACCAGCAAGGCAGCTGTGCCCGCTGAAGCACTGGTGCTGCGCAGCTCTCCTGAGCGTTCGGTTCGCCTCAGGCGCGGCGCTATCATTGCAGGATCGGCGGTGATCATGGTCGCGGTGGCAATTGCGGGCTGGATGGCTTTCGACAAGGACCACAGGTATTTCGACAGGGAGAAAGATCGTGATGAGCTGTCGCAGCTGCCAGGTGCGGTCCGCGATCTCCCATCGACTTATGCTTCTCCATTGTTGGGGCCAAAACTGCCTGGCGATCTTGGTCGACCAATACTTGCCCGGCAAAGGCATCCTGTCAGGATCGCCACATCGGAACCGCCGCCAGATCATTATCGCGCCATGGACGCTGATGTCGCACCCACGGCACGGGACATTGCACGCGGCGCGGGACTGATGGTGCCCTTGCAGGGATCGCCGCCAAATATCGAGATGGTAGCGGCAACGCCCACGATCGAGGCAGACCCTGTATCATCTCCCCGACTTGCTCTTGCGTCTGATACAGATCCTAATGCTCAGCAACGCAAGTCCGACTTCCTGACAGGCGAAAGCAGACAGAACACCGTCAACTCCCATGCGCAAGCTGCGGCGCCGTCACCCTATATGCTCATGGCTGGGAGCATCATTTCCGGCAGCCTGATTACCGCAATCGATTCTGATTTGCCCGGACTTGTCACTGCGCAAGTGACTGAACGGGTATTCGACAGCGTGACGGGAATGATCCTGCTCATCCCCCAGGGCAGCCGCCTTGTCGGAAGCTATGACAGCGTAGTGGCCTATGGGCAGAAGCGTGCCTTCGTCGTCTGGCAGCGTATTCTCTTCCCGGACGGAAGTTCACTTGTCCTTGATAAAGTACCGGCAACTGACCCATCGGGACGTTCGGGCCTTGCTGACCGCGTTAACGAGCATGCGTTCGCCCTGTTGCGTGGTGCGGCTGTCTCTTCCCTACTCGGTGTGGGAGCCAACCTCGGCATTTCGGGAGAAAGCGATCTTTTACGCGCGTTCCGGGAGTCAACGCAGCAGAATATATCGCGCGCGGGAGATATGCTCGTGTCACGCTCGCTTCAAGTCCAGCCTTCAATCAGCATTCGTCCCGGTGCGTCGGTACGTATGGTCGTGCATCAAGATCTGATCCTCAGACCGTGGAGTAGCTAGTCATGGCCGCGAGAACTATAAAATTGCCAAAACTGCCCGAGCGAACGCCGGTCCGAATAACCATATCGATCAATCCGGACCTACATCTCGCTCTACAGCGATATGCTGACTTCTATGCGTCGGCATATGGACAAAATGAGGCAGTAGCTGATCTCATTCCACCTATTCTCGATCACTTCATTGCTAGTGACCGGAGCTTTTCGCGCGGTCGAAGAAATCGGGAGAGACGTCATGAATGATCTTCCGGCAGATTCACTTTCAGACAGCACGTACCTGATCCTGATGGGACTTGATCGAAAGCTGACACGCGCAGCTTCGCTTGCGCGGGGTAGCAGACTTACGCCCGAAGATCTCGACGCCCTAGTTGCTGTGGGTCTTTTAAGATTGCTTGCCAGAGCACGAAACACATATCTCACGGAGAACGCGAAATGCCGATCAAGCCAGAGAAATTCTATCAGCGAGGCAAATACTATCTCGACTTTCCACGCGGGATCAGCGGCGCACCAACCAGCCGACAATGGCATGTCTTCTGGGAAGATGGAGCCCTACGATGCCGCCGCCGCGAGAGCGCGGGCACAGAAGATTTTCGGTTAGCCTGCGACTATCTGGACCGGAAATTTGCGACAGAGTCCGACCGCTCTCATTCCAATCAACCCTATAGTATACAGGAGATTTTTTCCGACTATTTTCTGGAACATGCGTCGAAGCTTGAAGCTGCTATGGGAATCAAATACCGGTTAAGGTTGTTTCTGCAATTTCTCGATCATGAAATTGCTCAGGGTGCCATGGAAGAACCGATACTGCCGGCCCACATCCACGAGGGCGTGCTCGATCGATTTCGGCTATGGGCAATTTCGAAACCTATCATTATCAGGTTCAGACAGGGTGGCGATCTGAAGTCTAAAACATTGCCAAGGTCGAGATCTCCGGCCGCTGTCGAGGAAGTTCTTAGACAATGTAAAAGCGCCATTTATTACGCTTTTGACCGTGACAGGCTGCAGTCACCTCCGAAATTCAAAGTTCGATCAAGCCGGCAGCTCAGACCAGTCAATCGTGATCGCATCTCTGTGACACAAATAGGCGAACTGCTGGATTACAGCATTCGCGGTCCCAAGGACAGCGCGATGCAACTTTGGAAGCTGCACGCACTTCGACGGTATCTCATCGCAGCTATCTGCACTTTGGCGCGGCCCTCGAGCATATTTGATATGAGCGTGGACCCAGCCCGACGGCAGTGGCTCAAGGACGATCACCTTTTCGACCTTAACCCTTCCGGGCGCGTACAAAACAATAAACGGCGCGCGGTCCTGCCCGTTCATCCGGTCCTTGGTGATTGGCTTGAACATACCGAGAGCTGGTTCATTTGTATTGAACGTCATTGGAGATATGTGCCTGGTGCTGCGACTATCGAGCAACGCAGGGTGCTGAGTTGTGATAGCAGCTGGCGTTCAGCTTGTACCTATCTGGGAATGCCCAGGGAATGGACGATCAGGCTTCTGCGTCATTCCATGGCTGCCGAACTGCGCAGGCGCGGAGTCAATCCATGGGAACTGGCTGGATTTCTCGGTCATAGCTTGCTGAACATGACCGAAGTCTATGCCATCTACGACCCTTCCTATCTCTCTACAGTTGGAGCCGCGATCGATGACATCATCACCGATCTTCGAAAGATAGCCGGTTGTAGCGATGCCTTGTCGGCTTCCTTCCGTCCCACTGGGAAAGTCCCGCACGACTGCTATATTTCATCGCTCGCAAGCCCTGATCATTGAAATGGAAAAGCGACGAACGCTGTCGATCCCAGTCAGAAAATCTAAGTGCCGGACAGGCGGCGCCATTCTGCAAGCCGATGACATGTTTTATCGCATAGCCGCTCACACAGAGCGTCGTCGTGTACGTTAACTAACGAAATTTCCACTTTCAAAGCAGGCGTACCGGTACTATCGAGGGCTGCAAAATAGCGGTCGCCTATCAAATGTAGAAAGCTATAATAATGGACAAAGAAAGCCTGCTTGAACTGACAACGGACATTGTTACTGCGCATGTGTCCAACAATAGCGTCAATCCCAGAGATTTGCCTGAAGTTATCATAAGCGTATTTGGCGCTCTCAAAAATCTGAGCGTGCCTAAAGAGGACGAGGCCGTCAGGCCGGAGCCGGCTGTTTCAATACGCTCCAGCGTCAAGGCCTCTTATATTGTGTGTCTTGAAGATGGCAAAAAGCTGAAAATGCTCAAACGTCATTTGATGACGCATTATCAAATGACTCCGGAAGATTATCGCGCAAAATGGGGACTGCCAGAAAGCTACCCGATGGTTGCACCTGACTATGCCGAGCAACGTCGCACACTTGCAAAGAGCATCGGGCTTGGGCGTAAACCTGGGGAACACCACGCTGCTGCCGCGCCAACATCGGCGGCTAAAGTTTTGAAACCGCGGGCGCCGCGTGAGCCTGCAGAGGCTGAATGAAATAGCGAGCGATAATGACTTAGGGGGCAGACTGGTTCTGCCCCTTTTAATGTCCTTTGCCCTAATCCGTCTATCTCCATCAAGAAAATAGCGGAGCGCTCTCCCCGAGGGTCGGCCGCCAATCCTTTTGCTTTTTATCGGCTTGATTGGAAGGCAGCAGCGCTGGAAGCCGAAACTATATCTCGTTCGCTTCGCCAGTGCCGAAGATTACCGAGCTACTTCCTCCACTTGTGAGGTGGAGGCTTGGGCGGCGGGCACGATTACACGACCTTGAACGCTCGTATCCCCGTGTCTGATGATGCGGCTATACTAAAAAATACGTCCATCGAGAGTAGCGTAGGCAACAGCGAGCCCCCGACTATCTTGCATTCCAGCCGCGCAAATCGGAGTTGAGACCATAAAGTCTCCTCAGATGATCGGTAGTTAGACTGCACCTGCGGGGCCGAACAAGATCGCATTTGGGCGCAATTGCCATTGTCACACGGCTACGCCCTGGCGGATACCTCATGGCACGCATCTTTTAAGCGGAACTAACGGAACCGCATCAGAGGAAGGATACGTAATATGATAGGCTGTATTTCGTGCCGCCTGGACCGCGGCCTGAATGGTGTCGAGCGATGGCGAAGTCGCTGATCGAAACGCTCTCCGAATCGCAAAAGATCTGCCTTCTCTTCGCAGCGATGGGGGCAAGTTCGAAGGAAATTGCGCTTCATACCAAATGGACGCCCAATACGGTGAGCCAATATCTTCATTATGGGACGCACCGGCTCGGCTTTCACAATCGCCGGGATGCTGGCCGCTTCTTGCTGGCGAACATGGATTTTCCCGAATTAAAAATGTTTCAATTAAAATTTCCTGCTCTTGCCGACATCTCGATCATGACTCCATCCATTGCCGACAGTAGCTCACAGGCGGTTTCGGAAGAAGCACCAAAACGGTTGCGGAAATGGCTGAAGCTGCCTCCACTGGGAGGCAAGAGATATGACATAGCTTGGCATGACAAGTTCGCTCAAATGGGCTTCGCAGCCATGGTCCTGACAATATCCGGATTGTTCGTGATGTTGCTGCTGGCCGGAGCACTGAAGCTTCTCATCTGATCATCAGGCACTCAATTTAGCAACATGCCGGCGTTGTCGGCATGAAGGAAATCCTATGTTCAAATTCGATAGGGGCAAGGCATCTCGGATTGCCCGTGACACGCAGACAGCTTTCACTACATTAGACAGGGCGCTCTTGAGTTCAGCGCAACTCATGTGCTCCATAATTGTAGGCAAGGAGGGCGCGGATCTTCCAGAAAGCCAATGTCAGACGATCCTTTTGGCAGTGCACGAAAGTGCAGGGGATCTGTTGAGTGGGCGCGCAAAGATGATCAGCGCCACGCGGCTTATGAACCGCATTCAAAAACGCAGCAATCAAGCGGAAACAGATTTTGGTTGTCCTGGGCCCGGACCTTGGTCCATTTCCAAGACAAGGCCAGCTATGCTGGCCGCTGTCGCCTGAGCACCCCCAGCAGGAGAAACGGCATGGGGGGACAAGATATGGGGCTGCAGATTTCAGCAGATGATAAGCTTGTTGTTCTGGTTCCTGATGCTCACCTGTTGCGCCGCAGTGATGGTGCTGGGGAGGTCCGACGGGCGGATCGCGGTCGGCATGATCCTGATCGCGGTTCTGCTCACGGACATCGCCCAGCATGCCAATATGAGCTGGCGGTCTGTCAATCTCGGCGTCATGTTCTTCGATGTGCTATTGTTTATTGGCCTGCTCTGTTTGATGCTCAAAAGTGCCTGTTCCTGGCCAATCTGGATGGCAGCGTCCCAAAGCTTGGCCGTGGAAGGCCATTTTGCGACGCTGCTCATTTCACAGTTCGATCCCAAAATCTACGCGGCCGTAACTGCCGGCTCCTCTCTGATCTGTCTGTTTTGCATGACTGTAGGTGTCTGTCTCGACCACCGAGCACACAAAAAGCCAGGCCTCGCTCAACGTCGATCGTAGCTCTCGCAAGCGCAAATTGGTTTCTGAGGCAACCGGTCCGCTGTCTGGTCGTCAGGCATTTCAATCATGACTGACCGACCCGAGGAGTGGCCGTTCTCAGCGCCTGAAAGCAGAGTGGACCTATTTTCTAGGATTATCTTGTGTGAAGCGCTGTTGATGAAGCGGAGATGCTTGGAAAAACATATCGAGTATCGCAGATATTTCGATGCCGAATGGACAATGTTGCTACACGCCTATCTCGCCAAGTTGCGACATCGGGATGTCTCCATCTCAAACCTCGGTTACGCCAGCTATCTTTCCCCCTCGACAGCTACGCGGTTGCTGCAAAAGATGGAAACGGATGGGCTGATCGAAAGAGCAGTCGATGCGAGCGATCGACGACGGACATTGATAGGGATCAGTGCCAATGGCGACGCCGTCGTGAGTCTCGCTCTTCAGGCATTTGAGGACACAGTCGCCGATCGGCTTGCAGAAGGGAAGGCTGCGTCCCTCCAGTGGCGACAAGCGCTAAACAAACGCTGCATCATTCACTTATCGACTGATTTGATCAAGACTATCTAAATGATCGATAATCGTAACCCGGGAAGAAATCGCATTTATAGAGAGATTAAGGCGAGCATTGTGTCTTCGGTCTATCGAATGGGAGAAAAGCTGGAAGCACCCAAATTGGCTGATCGCTATAATACAAGTGTGACTCCGGTTCGCGAGGCTCTGTTCCGCCTTATGGGTGAAGGGTTGGTTCGATCTGCCAGTGATGGTGGTTTCCAGGTTCAGCCGATGACACATAAAAGATTAAGGGACACATATCATTTCAACCGTGATTTACTCCTTATGTCGCTGCCGCGGCGCATTCGAGGAGAGGCAGGCCGGCCGACTCCCGCTGGCCCTGCTGAGCATATCATGGAGGATGGCGAACGCGACGCGATGGCCAGCGCTTTCAACGTGATTTTCGCGCGTTCCGAAAACATGCAAATTGTTTTGGTCGGCCGACATCTCAATGAGTTGCTCGCAGCAACTCGCGCGGTCGAACCGCTGGTGCTGAGCCGGGTCGAGCAAGAGACGCTGGAAATTGCGGAGCATCTTCGGAATGAAGACTTGATCAGCCTGCGACGGTTTATCAAAACCTATCATCACCGCCGTTTGACGAAAGCAGCGCAGATTGTAGCCGAGCTCGCCGCACAATCACTGGAGTGAGATCGCATTCGTGGAGGCTGCAGAATCTGGCCGGCGATGAAAAACCTGCTAGAGACTGTGTACCAGCTTCAGTTCATCGTCACGGCCTTCGATGCGGATCATGTCGGACGAGAGACGGGCAGCTTTTCGCTTGCTGCCATGGGGAGCGGCGATGACTTTCGGCTTGGCTGCGAGTATGTCGGCGCCTATAATCCTAAGCACCGTGGCCCGGGCGCTGTCGATGGAATTGAGCTCAATATCTGCGGGGGTGGCCCGGGATTTGAACGATGGATCGAATGCTGCGTACATATGATCCAGCTAAAGGATTTTGGTTATTTTTTGATTAATGCGGCGTCGAAATATTGCCGCAAAATCTGGACAATAGGCCAAGATTAACTTAGCTGTCAGCCGAATCTAAGTGCGTAGCGCCAAAACGGAAAACACAGCACTTCCGGCTTTTATCCGCATCTGTTTATAATCTGACGCACTATGTCCGGATTGTCTCTAAAATGAGCGCGCAAAATTCGAGACCAGTGTTCAAGCTATCGCATGCTTGGCAGGTGATCCAATCGGTAACGCGTCACTGGCAAGGGGCAACTCGCTCGTTTCAATTTTCCATTGTTGATCGCTCTCGAGACCCAATGCTGTGAGGCACCCGGTCCGATAAGCAGCCGTATCAATACCGATGCGGTTTGAAGAAAAAGTAGCCAGCGTCGTTTCACTGTGTCCGTGGACGATTACGGCTTCATGACGGCGCAGGCTGCTCAGGAAAGGCTCCCGAATCCATAAAAGATCCTCCGCTTTCTGCGCGTTCAGTGGGACCCCAGGCCGGATACCGGCATGAACAAAGAAATAATCTCCATCACGATGGGTCAAAGGAAGTTTCGACAGCCATTCGATCATTCCGGCAGGAATCACATCGTGCATGGCGGCAATGAGTTCATGCTGATTTTCGCCCAGGCTTGCCCGTCTGATTAGGATAGAATCCAATCCCCAACTCTCCAGTGTCGCACAACCACCAAATTCCAGCCAGAAACGGAGCGCCCTGAGATCGCCACCAAGCGACTCGAGCATGGCTTCCTCATGATTGCCTTTGAGGCAAATGACACCCTCATAGTCCCGTAGGCTGTACAATAGATCGCACACCTCCGCAGACTTTGGTCCACGATCGATAAAATCGCCCAAGATGATAATCTTGGTTTTGGCGGCTTGGCGCTTTTTCGAATCTTCCTCGATCCGCTTAAAAAGCTCAGCTAAAAGGTCGAAGCAGCCATGAACATCGCCAATCGCGTAAATGCGATGACCGTCGCTAATTTGCGCCGTTTTCTTGGTGATTCGAAAATAACCCATGATCTTCCAATTAACACGAGATTGTTATGGTACAAAGCAACCGCAGCATAAGTTCGTTCCCAATCCGACACAATTCCGATGGTTGCACCCTGGTGTCGGTTGAAATGCGCAAGTTTGGCTTCGCATCCACGAAGGCGAGCGTTTTTGGGATTGGTTTCGCTGGTGCCCTTGCACTTGGATGGTCCGGGCGTTAGCCCGAAATTATGAAATCAGACCCTAAATTTGCTGTTGTGCTCCTGTCGGGCGGGCTTGATTCGATGGTGGCAGCGGCGATTGCGCGCGAGGCAGGATATCGGCTTTTTGCATTAACAATCGATTATAATCAGCGCCATCGCGTGGAAATCCGAGCCGCAACTGCGATCGCGAAGGCAGTTAACGCAATTTTTCATATCGTTTTACCCCTCGACCTTACCGCTTTTGGCGGTTCGGCGCTCACGGCTGATATTGCCGTCCCGAAAGCCGGCGTAGGCTCGGAAATTCCAATCACATATGTTCCAGCGCGCAACACCATTTTTCTTGCTTTAACCCTGGGCCTGGCCGAAACATCCGGCGCTTCGGACATCTTCATTGGGGTGAATGCCTTGGATTATTCGGGCTATCCCGATTGCAGGCCTGAATTTATTGCTGCGTTTCAGAATTTGGCTTCACTCGCTACCAAAGCAGGGATTGAGGGAAGATCACCGCATATCAACGCACCGCTGCAGCATATGTCGAAAGCAGATATCGTCCGCGAAGCTTACCGACTTGGAATCGATCCTGGTCTTAGTTGGTCATGCTATGATCCCACACCTGCTAATGAGCATTGCGGGCTGTGCGATAGCTGTCGCCTGCGGTCGAAAGGATTTGCTGAGGCGGGATTGCCCGATCCCACGCGCTACGCGACGAACCCATGAGCGCGGGCCGATGACATATGCAGTCAAAGAGATGTTCCTCACTCTACAGGGCGAAGGCGTTAGGGCAGGCCGACGCGCTGTATTCATCCGTTTTGCCGGCTGCAATCTCTGGAGCGGCCGTGAAAAGGATCGCATGACGGCCGTCTGTCAGTTTTGCGATACCGATTTTGTGGGCACCGATGGCGACGGGGGAGGCAAGTTTATCGACGCGGCAGCGCTGGCATGTGCCGTTGCGGAAAAATGGGGCGAGGGCGCGCGCGATCGCTACACCGTTCTCACCGGCGGAGAACCGATGCTCCAAATTGATGACGCCTTGATCGATGCACTGCATAGGCTGGGCTTCGAGATCGCAATCGAAAGCAACGGAACCCTGCCAGTACATCCAGGAGTTGATTGGATCTGCATCAGCCCGAAAGCGGGGAGCGCCGTTGTGCAACGATCCGGCGATGAGCTCAAACTCGTTTGGCCCCAGCCAGGGAGCGATGTAGCCGACATGGAAACATGGCAGTTCGACAATTGGCTTGTGCAGCCACTCGACGACTCCAATAGGGTTGCCAATATGCAGGCGGCAGTGGATTTCGTTATGGAACGGCCACGCTGGCGATTGACACTTCAGGGACATAAATATCTGGGGTTACGTTAAGGCTAGGCCACCAATTGTATTAGAGCCCGATCCGAAACAAAGTTGAGTGGTATCAGCGGGTTAGCGTGACGCTCGCCGCGGTCGTTGATTCAGGGGTTTTGCAACAAACTTCCGGAGATCAACGATGTGGACCGATACCACTCGGACGCAGTATGCCCGCGCGGGGCTGGCTTTGCCAAGCGATTTGACCGATGCCGAATGGTCGGTACTCGAACCGTTATTGCCTCCGCCCTCCTATGTGGGCCGACCACGCAAATGGCCGCTGCGGCGAATTGTCGAGGCAATCCTGTATTTGCTGCGCGGGGGACTGCCGTGGCGAATGCTGCTGCCCTGCTTTCCGCCGGTCTCGACGGTGCGGCGCTGGTTTTACCTGTGGCGCGATAACAAACTGTGGCTCTCGCTCAATCATGCCCTGCTGTTGATGGCTCGTGAAGCGACTGGTCGCGATGCTTCTCCCAGCGCCGGCGTGATCGATAGCCAGAGCGTGAAAACGACTGAAAGCGGCGGCCCTCGCGGCTATGACGCGGGCAAGAAAATCAAGGGCCGTAAGCGCCACATCCTCACTGACACCGAGGACAATTTGGTACATGCGGTGATTCACACCGCCGACATTCAGGACCGCGACGGTGCGCCACTGGTGTTGCTTGAAATCCTCCGTCGCTTTCCATGGCTGCGCCATGTCTTTGCCGATGGCGGCTAGGCTGGCGACAAGCTCAGGGAGGCGCTCCGGCGTATCAAATGGACCGTCGAGATCGTCAAGCGATCCTATGTGGCAAAAGGCTTCGTGGTTCTCCCGCCGTCGAGCGAACACTGGCTTGGCTCAACCGCCGCCTCGCCAAGGACTTTGAACAGACCATCGCATCGGTAACCGCGTGGTTGTTCATAGCTTCCATCCAGCTATTTGCCCGTCGCATCGCAAGGCTATGAAATCTCACCGGATAATTATGAATCAGGCTCTAAGGCCCATGCCTCTTAATGCAACGCTGACCGCCAATTACGAGATAAAAGCAGAATCGATTATATCCAGCAATGTGGTTGGCCGCCTCGAGAGTAAAAAAAGTGAGGCGAAAGACTTCACCATTTCGGGCATCGCCAAACTGGGCCTGCTCGATTTGCTTGTGGAGCAGGGTGCGAAACTCAATCGTGCTTACACTCCAGATCCCAGGACAGAGGCAGGTAGCTTTTATCGTTCGGATCATTTCCCGATGGCGAAACTGGGGGTGCCTGCTATCTCCTTTGGGCCAGGCCGCGATTTGCGGATTGGCGGAAAGGATCGAGGCGAAGCATTGTCCGATGCTTATACAAAAGACCGCTATCACCAGCCTGCGGATGAATGTGGCGCGGATTGGGATATGAGTGCGGTTAAGCCCGACCTAATCCTACTCTACAATACTGGGCGCGCCCTTGCAGAGAGCCGGATTTGGCCAGACTGGAGCCCGGATTCCGAATTTCACGCAGCGCGCGAGAAGAGTGCGAGCGAGCGACCATAGAAAGATTGATCAGCCCCTCCCTTCTCCAGAGGCGTCGGTAATTGTGCGATCAGCCAGGGGCGTAATCAGGTAATGTCTCCAATGGCGCAATTGCCTCGACGACATGGTGTAGTACCGTAGATCGCCTATATTTGCGTGGGGTATTCGCGGAAAGGTTGTTCAGACAGAGGAACTGTTGGCCGAAGACATGCTAGCGGCCAACATGTATCGAATGATTTAGCGGCTTTTTAGTCGCGGGACGAGCGGCTAATGCCTCTTGACAACTGGATCCACGGACGGGGCAGTAGGGTGGACAATCTTTTGTTTTCTCGCTCTCTCTGTCTTGACCTCTGTGGCGGTATTGGAAGCGCTGGTTTCCCTCTTTCTGCGTCCAGCCTTGGCTGACGTTGTGATAGCTTCCTTTGCCGGTTTTGCTGGATCGGCCTTGTCCAGGTTTAGCTTTAGCTTTGGCTTTCTCGCAGTTGGTGCGACGCTGGCAGCCGCCGATGTGGCGGGTTCTGATGTCTTTGTCTCGCGGGATTTGACCGGTGCTTTGGCGACCTTCGCAGTGGTTGTCTTTCTTCGTGCGGTAGAAGCGGGCTTCGCCACTGGTACCGCCGGCGCCTCCACCGGTTCCAACTGAACCTTGGCTCGGTTCCTACCCAGGCCCATGCGTGCGGCGACAGCGCGGCGCTTTTTAGAATAGTTGGGCGCCACGAGTGGATAATCGGCCGGAAGATTGTAGCGTTCCCGATAGTCCTGAGGCGTCAGTCCATGTGTTCCCAGATGCCGCTTCAAGGTCTTGTATGATTTTCCATCGATCATGCTGATGATGCAATCTTGGGACGCGAGGCTCTCCTGCACGGTCACTGCCGGTGTGTAACTTGCCGCAGCTGACGTTGCTGGCTCAATCGAGGTGTCTTGCGCTAACGCTCTCCGGGTGGACAAGATAAGTCCTGCCAAGTCCTCACTAGCGACACTATTGTTCGATACATAGGCGCTCAACAATTGGACGACCAGATTGGTAAACGTGGGTTGATCGGTCTCGACCATTGCACCTCTCCTGTTTGAGTTAGCAAGCTGTTCACCCATACAGATGTACATGTCAAACTATTGCATACCGAATTTGCGGATATGACCGGTCGACGCTGTCGCAATGATATGTCTTGATCGGATACCGGCACCAGTTGTCCTTGGCATCAGTATCGTTCTTATCGCCGAAATCCGAAAAATATCATCAATATTATTGCATATTGGTACATCTGGGAGAAAGCAGAAATAGTACTTCTTGAAAATCAGGAGGCGATGGGCAATAGTTATAATATAATCTAGAAATATTATTCATTATAAGCTCCAATATATAAGATTGTCATTTTATCTTTTTTTTGGCTGCGACTTCTGCGGTCGAAAGGAGAAATATCATGACACGTACCAAGAAAATTGCGAGTGATGTACTCATTCCGCTAGGCTCGGTTACGAGCCTGACAAAGGGCAACGGCTCAAGTCTGACTGCAGACGATAATAATCATGGTCGCAAACAGGCGATGGGGCTTTCCCGCGATTAAAACATTGTGAAGCGCGCCGTCATCGCGGCGCGCTTCACCCTTGCGGAGGCTTCCCGATGTACAGACTTGGTGACGGATTTGCCTATTGCTGCGCAGATAACCACGCGATTTTTCTCGATCTGACTCGCAACCACTATCTATGCCTAGAACCGCCGCTGCAGACGGCATTTTCAAAACTCGTTGAGCGGAAAGAATTGAGCCAAGATGACCACCATCAGTTGAATAATTTGCTGCATTTGGGGATTCTAACGTCGGACATGGTGGCCTCCCCTCTTGCGCCGCCGGTCGTGATACCCGCTTTGTCGACGGTTGGCGCCGGTAAGATATCCAGTTTTTCTAGGCCAGCTTTGAAAGCGCTTCTACACCGCCTGAGCGCGAGCGCGTCATTGCGGCTGCATGGGTTGAATCAGATTGTCAAAACTTTGAAAAGACTCAAGGAAGAAATCCGGCTTCAAGGAGAAATCTACGCGCCAGAAGCGGATGCGCAGGCTGCTTCCGCTTTCGAGGCAACGCATCTTCTTTTTTCCGCGAATGATCGGTGCCTTACCCAAGCTATCGCACTGTTCCGTTCTCTCTTAGCAGCGCGACACTTGCCGCTGCTGATTTTTGGTGTGCGCATGAATCCTTTCAGTGCGCATTGTTGGGTGCAAAGCGGAGAGCGAGTATTTTGCGATTCAGCCGCTTATACACGGCAGTTCACGCCGATCCTGATAATCTAATGGCTGCGCGCTTCATCGCATACGCCTTTCGCGATCGTCAGGATGCCGCGATGATCGAGGCCTATAGACAAGCGCCTGAGACGCTACATCTCCTCTTTTGCTCTTCAAGACTTATGGTCTTTGGCAACATTGAATGCGCACCGGCGATCCTCACAAACAACGGCATTGTCATTGGTGATATTTTCGCCAAGCCGCATTTCGCCAAGCCTGCGCGAGAAGAAGCGCAGTGGTTTACGAAAGTCTATACGCAAAAGGGCTTTCCTGGCCTGCTCCGATCATGCTGGGGCGCCTATGTCGCGTTCTTGGATGATTCATGTGGAGGACGATTAGAGGTTCTTTGCAGCCCGCTGGGCAATTTGCCATGTTATAAATTGCTGACACCCTGGGGCGCTATCTTCGGATCAGACCCGGATATTTTGGTGTCTATGGGACATCTGGTACCCGCCGTCGATTTTCAAATGGTTGATGCCCAACTGCGCTTCCGGACGTTGCGGTCGCCGAGAACAGCACTGCGTTATCTGGAAGAACTTCCGGGTGGGTGCGCTTGGCAGCTGGGAGATCCTGAAACAGTCACGGATATCTGGTCTCCTTGGACCTTTACAGCGACCCCGAGGCAGCTCAGCCAGCCCCCTGTACAAGCGCTTGCAGAGGTAGTTCGCTATTGCGTTGAAACATGGGCCAATCAGCTTGGCAAGCTACTGCTCAGTCTTTCAGGTGGTCTTGATTCTTCGGTCGTTGCGGCATGCCTTAAAGGAACGCGAAGCGATGTGAACGCAGTCAACCTCCATGACGGGACGCCGGCTAGCGACGAGCGCGTTTACGCGCATGCTGTGATGAACAAATGCTTGGGAAGTGTGCTAACTGATTTGCAGTATGACATGGAGGCCGTAGATATCAACATATCGAGCGCTCGTATGCTGCCACGGCCGTGCGGAAGCGCCTTGGCGCAAGGCGTGAATGGCGCACGCCATCGTCTTGCAACCGAACTAAATTGCCCTGCGATATTCACAGGCTTCGGTGGAGACGGTGTATTTTGTTATTTAACTTCGGCGTCCCCGATCGTGGACCGCATCCGATCCGATGGCCTTACTGCTGGCCTAAGCGAAACCCTTATGGATATTTGTACGATGACGGGCGGCACCGTCATCGAGGGTCTCATCCATGCAGGACTAAAGGTCCTTAGGCCCAATCAGCGTCGATATTATTCTCCCGATCTGTCTTTCTTGACGACAGATCGCCGAGCGCAATTGGCAGTGGTTCCGCATCACCCCTGGATAGAGGCGCCAAAAGGACAGTTGCCCGGGAAGATCGCCCATGTCGGCATGATCGCCGAAATGCTCAATGGCCTTGATGGTTTTGCGCGTGACGAGGCGCTCGTCGATATTGCGCCGCTCATGTCGCAACCCGTGGTCGAACTATGTTTGGCCATTCCGACGTGGATGTGGTGCCGAGGGGGCGTTGACCGAATACCGATACGTGAGTCCTTCCAAGAGGCGCTTCCGGCCGAAATCATTTCGCGGACCTGGAAAGGGGGACCGGACGGCTTGGCTGGCGCGCTTTTTGAAAGAAATAGGGAAGGGCTAAGCCTTCTGTTCCGAAACAGCCTCCTGGTATCCCACGGCATTATTGATGAAAAATCGGTTCTCGCGCGGCTTGAAGATAGCATGCCGGTGCGAGCGGGCGAGAATTTACGCCTGCTCGAGCTGGCTGACGCTGAATGCTGGGCGCGTCACTGGTCTGACCGGGGAACGCTCTCGCCCTCAGCAGCGGGTAAAGGCGCTGCTGGCATTTGACGGCGCAAGTCACGCCATCTCGCATATTCTGCAGCCCTAATAGGATTATTGTGCTCTTTACCCAGGAGCCAGAAATCGAACCAGTCGAGGCTGCGTTCGTAAATAGCGAGCCGGTGTGCGGGTTGCCATTTGACATGATATTCGTCCGGGAAAACATACATTTCGGTTGGACGTCTTTGTTCGCGTAACGCCGTGTAGCTCTCAATCGCACAGATATATTCGTGATCCGCGAGTTGCATGAGAATGGGCGCAGTGATTTTCTTGGCGTTCATAATGAGGGACATGGGTTTTGTCCGATCCCAGTCAGGCTCAGATAGTGGCGGATACTGGTATCTACCTGAATGGTTAGCCGATTTTGGCCCTACTAACGTTAGCGCCGAAACATAGTCACCGCAGTTGGTCCCGAGAGCAGCAGCTGAGAACCGGTTGCTGTTGATCAGTGCAAAGCGCGTTCCTGACGATCCATCGCTAAATCCCGTGATGCCAATATGTCGGGCGTCCACAAGATTTCTTCGAGCAACGAGATCTATGCCAGAAAGGAGAGATGAGAGAACATTCCGTTTATCCGCCCAATTTGTGACGTTATACCTTTCGAAATCAGCATAAGTGGTAAATGATCGGTCATAAGCGAGCTCTTTGGGCCGATTGAAACTTAGAACGGCGTATCCGCGGTCAGCAAACATCTGGATTGGGAATTCGTCGCCGGTCCCACCCCGAAGAAAGCCGCGTGATTCATACTGCACTATGATCAATGGGTGCTGTTGCCCTGGCTTATGATTGGCGGGGAGAACTAGATCACCGAATGTTTCGACACCTGCCGCGTTCTTCCAAACCAATCGTTCGACCTTACCAAGTTGGATCAATGAAAATTGTGGGTTTGGGTCAAAGATGGGGAGCATCCTGCCCGTATTGATTTCGATGGAGATCAGTCGCCGAGGCTGGGTCGAAGCTTCATGTGCGCACAAAAGTGCCGCATGCCAATTCTGACACCCAATAAGCAAGTCATCGGTGTGCAAAATCGACTTTGGCGCTCCACCACCAGGGCGCCACTGATACAGACCTAGGCGGCTTTCTGCAGGGCCTTCGCGGCGGAGGAAGATCACATCCTTACCGTCCTGCGTCCACCATATATTGAGGAGCCGAGATCGACATTCCGGATAATCGCACGCCAGCTCCCGGCCGTCCTTGAGCTTCACATGGAGGACCATAGGCGAGAGAATAAAAACTGAATTAACCGGAGCTAGCCAGGCAACATCATGGTCCTGGCTTGCAACTGAAATATAAGCCGTATCAGGTGCTCCAGTCTTTACCGCTTGGGAGGCACTGAGCAGCTGACGGTCCCCATCCGTTGCATCGACGATTGTCATGCCATCCGAACTGACGCGATAATATCCCCGGGCTATCGGAGCTGGGATAAACGGTTTGCTATCGTCAGTAGGAAGAAAACGGTCTCCATAAACATATCCCCTTTTTCCTTCATCTTCCCGCGTGGAAAGCGCCGGTGCAAGCCCATCATTTTGGCTGAAAATGAAGCTTTTGCCATCGGCGGCCCAGCGAAAGCTTAGGACGTCGATTTTTCCAAAAGTAATTTGGTGGGCGCGGTCCCCACCGATGCCTGCCCGCCAAATTTGGGTTACGCCATGATCACGGCGTAGATAGGCGATGGATTTGCTGTCAGGCGACCATTGGGGTACGACAGGCTGTGGCAGCCCCACCTGCGCAAGTGCCAAACCCTCATAATCATAGACCTCAGGGATCCAGTCGCCACCAATGTCCAAATATTCAGCTGGTCGCGATCCGCTGAGAGTTATCACCACCAAGGCAATGCAATAATCATTGCTGGCGGTCCTCGCTCGCCTGATTTGCAGTGCTGCAAAACGTCCATCGGGTGAAACGGAAAATGGGCTATCGGTGCCTGAGCCGTTATCCGGACTTCCAAAGTCGCGTAGCTCGATGAGGTCTTGCGCTTTTATCGTCTTTTTTAACATTGCGGCCGGATTTTTATCGGACTGTATATCAGAACAATCCCTGGCGGCGGCACTGATGGAGAGTGAAGCGACGGTCATCGCAAAAAGCGCCGCTGCGCGACAAAGAAAAGGCATCACCAATGCTTCGCAATTGTGAGGCTGATTGTTCGGCCAAGCGGAGACTGATTTACTGAGTCATAGGGAGCTACTCCGAAAGAATACGGCCGGAGACGGGCTGGGGCATCATTAAGGAAATTTGAGATCGCGAGGGAGGCCTCTATATTTCCCAACGCCGTTCCGTCTTTAGGAATAGCATAAGTGGCAGTGAAATCGACGGTGGCTTGATCGTCAACTTGGAGAATTGGCGTCGATATATTGTCTTTGACGCTTCCTATATAGTTGAAGAATGTACCGAGAGCGAGGTCGCCATTGCGCCATACAGCGCCCATATTGGCGCGCCAGTGAGGTGGCCGATAGATTGTGCCGGCGAGCGGAACAGCATCCTGTCCGGGAGCGAGTTTCTGGCGTGATCTGAGATATGTCACCGAGCCTGTAAGATCGATAGAGCCATAGTCGGTTCGTGCGAAGTGTAGCTGGAAAGACCCATCAATGCCCTGGATGGTTTGTGATGTCGCATTGACATATCGATCATCGATAAGAGCCACGACTTGAGCGGGGTCAAAGGCAGCATCGGAATAATTGATCAGACCCGCTGCAGACCGAGCGATTGCGGCATTCATTTCCGCGTTGGTGGGAGCATAAGTAATATATTCGGCATATTCGGGCAGAAAGGCTTGGGACAAACGGAACGGCTCTGCAACTCTATCGCGGTAGGCAATATGAAAGTAGCTGATCTCCAGATAGCTGCCTTCGAGGAATTTGGGAGACCATTTTGCAGTCGTCGTCCAAGTAGTTGCCTTCTCAGGCCTCAGTGACCGGTTCCCGCCATAAAGGTATAGAAAATTGGCGGAGGCGGGATAGCCTGTGGTAAGCAAGCTCATGGGAGCTAGCACGGCTGGTTGGTCGCGAAACAGTTGAAACAGGGCTGGTGTCTTGAACGACTTGCCCCAACTTGCCTTGAGCTCGATACCGTCGATGGGCGCATATACGACACCGGCTTTTGGCGTCGTGACGGTTTTTAGGCCGTTATATTTTTCATGCCGCACGGCGCCGCTGAAAGAGAGGCTATTAAAGCCCTCTATATCCATTGACTGCGACACCAGCGGTACGAATAGTTCGCCATAGACTGCGTAGCTGTCTTGGCTGGCGAGAGAGATTGTGGGCGCAAATCCCACTGTCTGGGTAAGTTGATCAAGATCTAGTCGTCGATAGCCGCCCCCTGCAGCAAGGCCGATAGCACCGGCGGGCAGGGTCATCAGCGGCCCCTCGGCTCCGACCTCGACAACCTTCGTGGAATTTTTGAACCGCGAGATTGAAGCGTAGTTTTGCTCGCCGTCCAAATAAAATTCGCTGTAGCCGCTGGAAAGCTCATTCCCATAGATACCATTCACAGAAGCCTTCCAGTCAGCGCCGATGGTAAAGGCTAGTCCTGGCGATAATGTGTAGGATCTCGTCCGCTGCTTGTTGAGGTAGCCGTAAAATGTAGCGCTGGTTTCTGGATCCAATGGATATTGCATATCGTTTGATCGGCGGACGCTGTATAGAGCATCGAAATTGGCCGTAATATTTGAGCTTATCTGCTGATGTCCGCTCAAAACAGCGCCGCGATACTGCATGTCAGGGTATAGAGTGTAGGAGCCGTCAAAGCCTTGTGTATAGGCTCTCTGCCGCGCCAGAATGGCACCACTATTTGCCAGGTCGCCTGTAACAATGAAACCACCGTTGGCCCAAGTTTGCCCAGCCACGGCAGTTAGTTGCTTCTGAACATAACCACCTTCAGTCGCGACGCCAAAGCGCGCGGTGGTGGTGAGGCCGTCATAATCCTTTCTCAGAATGACATTCGCTACGCCGCCGACAGCATCAGAACCATACAGGGCGGATGCGCCATCAGCGACAATCTCTAGACGTTCCACTGCCGCTATGGGAATTTCAGTGATATCTACGGCTTGCCGGATGGAATTATAAGCGAGGCGCTTGCCGTTGACGAGGGTTAGGGTGGCATCTTGTCCGAGTCCGCGGAGATTTAACGCAGTACCGGAATTGACATTTGAGCTCCCGAAATTCTCGGCCCCGGACGCAATAGTTGGACCTTGGCCACCGTTAAAATTTTGTGGGATAGAGCGTATGACGTCGCCGAAACTATATTGCCCGGCCTCTTGCATGTCTCGTCTCGTTCGCACTGTAACTGGCGAGGCAATCGAAGCGCCGCGGATACGCGATCCGGTGACGATTATTGCGGTGTCATTTTCCGTCTGGCGTGACGCTACTTCGCCCGACGGTGTCTCTCGCCCCCGTATAAGCACTATATCATCGCGAAATTCGGCTACCAGGCCACTTCCTCGAAGCAGAAATTTGATCGCTTCGTCAGCGCTGAATGTGCCCTGTAAAGTCGGGGCAATCTTGCCGTCGAGCGCCTCCGAAGGAGCGATGATTTCTCGCCCTGACTGTTTTCCGACTTGCCTAAGAGCTGAGCTTAAGTCCTGATTGGCTATATCGTATATATTTTTTCTATCTGCAGGTTTTTCAGCATAGGCTATGGAGGAAAACGCCGTCAGTGCTAGCGTTGAGATATGGATACATTGTTTGAATCGCTGCAAGTTCATAGCCGTTCCCCTTTGCTCGCGTGAAGCGCTGATGGGGAGAAAGGCGTCTGGAAACGCAGAATACGGGGTCGTGTCGAAAATTTTTTATTAGACATCCCAATTGAGCACGGGGCCAAGAGATGTAAATCCAATCCACATCTTTAACGCTCTTAATCAAATCCTTCCCTAGATGTCGCATCGGCGCCTTGCGCGCATGATATTCTCTGGTTAACCACCCGTAATGGCGCCAGCTATTAAGATGACGGGTAATAGGAGAATGCTAAAGATCCAAAAGAAGAATTTCTCCTGGGATGCTTCGATCTAACTTCAGGTCAAATATTTCTGCCAGTCTCTGAGCTGATAATATCGGATCATTGATACGGAATGTACCAGAAACCTTGAGATTTGCTATGTGAGGTGTGCCAATCACCAATTTTATCGACCCATGGTGGTTCACCATCTCAACAACGTCTAGAAGTTTTGTATCATTAAAATCTACAAGTCCTGTTGGCCAATCACTGATAGTATGGACGGTCTGCATCATTGCTAGCATATGCGGGCCGCCTGATCTGACGGTCGCACTTTGTCCTGGCCTGAGTTGCAATGTGTAAGGAAAACCCTTGGTCTGAATAGTATTTGCTGAGACATCTACTTTGCCCCGCAACAGATGAACCATAACATTTTCAGTCTTATTTAGCCAAACATCGAAGATTGTACCCCGAGCAGTGACCGTTGCAGCACCGGCAAGGACAACGAATGAGCGATGTTCATGGAAGACTTCGAATCGGGCCCGTCCGCGCTCAAGCCGCAAACGCCGCGCATGGCTATCATATGCAGTGGTGACAAGGCTGTCGGTGTCCAGCGTTAGTTTTGAGCCATCGGAAAGCGTGAAGGTGCGGATTTCGCCGAGATGAGTTGAAAATTGTTTATCTAGCGTTGCCCCGGCAACTGCCCCATTACTGGCGAGCTTAGCCGAATTCTCGGGCAAGTTTTTTGGATCAGCTGGCATAATTGCAATCCAGCCCCACCAGACGAGCACAGCAGCGACGATTGCGACGAGCAGTGATGCGGGAGCTAAGAAATTAGAGGCGCGCTTATCATCGGCCAAATCGGATGACGGTTCGTCCGCTAACCTTTTCCCCAGGTTAAAAACTTCCGCAATGCGGTTGTAGGCCGCCATATGAAGTGCGCCTCGCTTGCGCCACGCATCAAATTCCGTCTGATAGAGATCCGCATCCGGCCCCCGCATACGAGCAAACCAGGTAGACGCCTCTTCCAGCAACTGACCCTGGCTTGTTCTTTCTGGTGGCGTTCCCTTCTCACTCATTCCTGATCCAATGCTCGGGTGATATGGAGCAGTGCTTTCCCGATATGCCATTCAACGGTGCGTACGCTGATGTCCAACTCTGAAGCTATGTCTTTGTAACTTTTTTCTTGAACACGGTGGAGGAGAAAGATTTCGCGAGTTCTAGGCGCTAGCGCATCGAGCGCGCCAAGATACTGTCGCATCATATCTTCTGCTTCGATCGCGTGGGTCTGGGTTGCTGGCAAGCCAATGTCGGGTTGATCTTCAAATGAGATGGAAAAGAGATCGGAACGTCTCTTTCGCTTCCGCGATAGGTCGCTGAATTTATTCCTGATAAGGCGGCTAAGGAGTGCGCGAGGTTCCGAGATGTGATGGTTTCTGCCGTAGGCGATAAGCAGAACGAATAGATCCTGCACAAAATCTCGGGCTTCATCTGGTCCCCCGAGGCGTTGCCGAAATAGGCGGGTGAGCCGAGGTGTTTCCAGTTTATATATGTGCTCGAGGGTATCGTTGCAGCAATCGGGTGGGAGAGGCTGCAATGCCAAGGGCAGATCGCTATCATCCACGGAAGCGGTCCTGAGCGCTAATTGGTAGAGGGATTGCCTCTGACGTGAGGCGCTGCATGGTGTTGGTAGGGAGCGACATGTCGTTTTCTAGACAAGCCAGCATGCGTTACATCTCAAAAAATGAGAGAAAGCTTGCGAGGGATGCCGCCGTTCGAGTGCCCGCCCAGTCGGCGGCTCTCTTTAAAACCGGTTCGGCCACCCGTCCTTCTAGGAACGGATGCATATGATGCCTGGCAGGAAAATCCTGCAGGACGACTGCCGACAAGTCTCGTCCTGCCGGAGAAATTTGCCCTATCTAGAAACTCAGTTCAAGAGGCCGCTGCCAAAATTATCTTAATATGTTTGCATCGCCGAGACTTTGGCCTGGCCGAATGAGGCAGCGCACTGGCGCCGCATCACCAATTTTGCCGCCGCATAGTCTAAAAAATTCTGATGAGGCATTGGAAAAGACCCGGCTGCCTCGCGGCTGCCGGGTCCTCCGTCCTCTCCTGAAAGACTGTGTCTATGCGGCTGTTTCAGCCGTCATAGTCCCCGCCGATATTCTGGTTCCGCGGGGGTGCTGCTGCGGTCAGGCGCAGTGCTTCTGCCGACTGGCTGATCGAACCGATCTCGTCGGGCGTATCGTCGTCGTCGATCTGAACTTTTTGCAGAGTGCCGACCAGCGCATCGTGCAGATCGTCTGGCAATATGGTCTCATCCGCGATCTCGCGCAGGGCGACAACCGGGTTTTTGTCACGATCACGATCGATGGTGAGTTCGGCGCCGCCCGAAATCTCCCGCGCACGCTGGGCGGCAAGCAGGACGAGATCAAAACGGTTGGTGACCTTGTCGACACAATCTTCGACGGTAACGCGGGCCATCGGGCCTCCTGAATTGGACTATGCGATGAAAGGGCTAGCGCCTAGCAGGGGGTCTCGCTCATGTCAATGCAGAGGCTCCCTGCAGGGCTTGCGAAAGCTCTGGCCAGTCTGGCACAAACCCGCCACCATGGCAGCTATGGCGAGCAGGACCGCAGAAGAACCGCGCATGCAGGATGGAGACCATATCGCCTGCACCATCAACGGCAATCATCTGACAATCCTCAAAAGCGGCTTCGCTTTGCGCGAGGCGCTGATCGCGCTGATCGACGAAGCCGAGCATAGCCTGAAAATCTGCTATTACATCTTCGACAGCGATGCGAGTGGACGGCTTGTCCTGGCCCGGCTTATCCGCGCCGTGCGGAGGGGCGTGCAAGTGTCGCTTATGATCGACGCCTTTGGCGGCAGCGGCGCGAAATCCGGATTTTTCGACAGCTTTGTTGAAGCGGGCGGCCGCTTCGCTTGGTTCGGCGCCCGGCGTTCCACCCGCTATCTCATCCGTAACCATCAGAAGCTGGTTATTGCCGATGATGCTCGTCTGCTCATGGGGGGCTTCAATGTCGCGGATTCCTATTTCGGCATTCCGCCGGACGATTGCTGGCATGATCTCGGCCTGTGGCTTGAGGGCCCGGAAGTCGAGGCCATGGTCCGCTGGTATGGGCAGCTCTGGCGCTGGGTGGCGGGACGCAAGCAGAAATTCGGCACATTGCGGGCGATGGTGCGGCGATGGCATCCGGTCACCGACCATGATCCCGCCAATCCTTTCCGCTGGCTCATTGGAGGACCGACTCAGCGGCTCAGCCCATGGGCGAAGGTGGTCAAACATGATCTGGAGCATGGCCGCCGGCTTGATATGATAGAGGCCTATTTTTCACCGGGGCAGGGCATGTTGCGCCGTCTCTGGCAGCTTGCGAAGCGAGGGGATGCGCGCCTTGTGATGGCGGCCAAGTCGGACAATGGCGCAACTGTCGCAGCCGCCCGCCTGCTATATGGCCCTTTGCTGAAACGGGGCGCACAAATCTACGAATATCAGCCGTGCAAGCTGCACATGAAGTTGATCGTGATTGATGATGCGGTGTTCATCGGATCAGCCAATTTCGACATGCGCAGCCTTTTCGTGAACCTCGAATTGATGCTGCGAATCGAGGATGCTGCCCTTGCCGAACGGATGCGCGATTTTGTTGCGCGGCAAATTGCTAATAGCCGGCATATCACGCCGGAGGTTCAGGCAGAGCGAAGCGGATTTCTGACCCTGGCTAAGGGTTGGATCAGCTATTTCCTGGTGGGTTTCCTGGATTATACGGTGACGCGCCGGCTGAATTTCCGCCGCCGCCCCGATTATTAGTGGCTCTAACGCAGGTTTCAGGCGGCCTTAGCCAAAGCTTCTTGCTTATAGGACCAGAAGATGCGGCAAGGCGGGATATTGAGCCACTCAAAGCCCTGCTCGACGCGCGCGAAGCAGGGATAGAGGATTTTGCGTATATAGTTGGAATATTGATAGACGAGGAAAGCGCCGCCGGGCCGCAACGCGGCCTCGGTCTCGGCGGCGATGAGTTCCCCCACGCCGCTCGGCAGCGTGGAGAAGGGCAACCCCGACAGAATATAGTCAGCCTCGGTAAAGCCATGCTCGGCGATGATTTTCCGCACATCAGCAGCCGAACCATGCACCGCGCGGAAACGGACATCGGCAATGTCTGCATTCAAGTAGCGCACGAAATCCCGATTCGTATCGATCGAGAGCAGCATCGCGTCCGGCCGCAGCATTTCTAGCACTGGCCGGGTGAAGGTGCCTACGCCAGGACCATATTCCACGAACAGACGGGCGCTGCTCCAGTCCACTGGGGCGAGTGTTGCTCGAACCAGCGCCGGGGATGACGGTATCACCGATCCGATCATCGCGGGATGCTTTACAAACTCCCGGAAGAAAGTCGACATGGGCGTCAGACTGCGCATAGCGCGGGCCAGCGGATGGTTGGCTTTCCTCAGTTTTTTCAGTTCAACGGTCGCCATTCGGTTCCTGCCCGGAGTCATGTGAGGCTGGGCGTCGCAAAAATGTCGTCAAGTTGCAAGACGGCTTTTCCGCAACGCACCAATGGAGCGACGGGCTGGGCAGTTCATAGGTTATGATCCAGCGGGTTTCAGGCCACTTTGGGACCACGCGATGTCAGCATCCCTGGCGACACAAACCCGATGGAGGCCGCCTCGAAAACCGATTGCTTCAATTTGGCCTGAATAGCCTCATATTCGGCTTCTGTTTCCGGCGTCACTGAAGCTCGTGTCTCCAGCAGGGCCTTCTCGAAATGCCCTTGATCGATCTTTTCGACCTTCAAGGATTCGCGCAGGGCAAAAAGACCCGCCCGGCGGACAAGATCCTCCAAATCGGCTCCGGTAAAGCGCTCGGTCCTTTCCGCCAGGCTGTCGAGGTCCACATCGTCGGCTAGAGGCATTTTCCCGGTGTGGATCTTCAGGATGCGCCTCCGGCCCTGCTTATCGGGCACCGGCACATAGACAAGTTCATCGAAACGTCCGGGGCGGAGCAGCGCCGGATCGACCAATGTCGGCCGGTTCGTCGCACCGATGACCACCACTGACTGTAGTTCCTCCAGCCCGTCCATCTCTGCCAGGATGGTGTTCACCACCCGCTCCGTCACTTGCGGTTCGCCCAGGCCGTTCCCGCGCGCAGGAACCAGGCTGTCGAGCTCGTCGATGAAGATCACCGTTGGGGCGACCTGTCGCGCACGGGCGAACAGCCGTGCGATCTGCTGTTCGCTCTCACCATACCATTTGGACAAAAGGTCGCTTGACTTGGTGGCGATGAAATTCGCCTGCGCCTCTCGCGCAACAGCTTTCGCGAGCAATGTCTTACCAGTGCCAGGCGGTCCGTACAGCAGAAAGCCTTTCGCCGGACGGATGCCTATACGCCGGAAAGCGTCCGGGTCTTTCAGCGGCAGTTCCACTCCTTCCTTGAGGCGCATCTGCGCATCGTCGAGGCCGCCAATATCATCCCAACCAATGTTGGGTGCCTGCACCATGACCTCGCGCATCGCGGACGGCTGCACGCGCTTGATGGCGGCAAGGAAGTCCTCGCGCGTGACCATGAGTTCTTCCAGCACGTCCGCCGGGATAGTGCCGTCCTCCAGATTGAGGCGAGGCATAAAGCGTCGCACCGCTTCAATCGCCGCCTCACGCGTTAAGGCGGCAAGATCGGCGCCGACAAAGCCGTATGTCGTGCGCGCCAGTTCCGATAGGTCGACCTTGTCCCCCAGCGGCATGCCCCGCGTGTGAATGCCCAATATCTCCCGACGCCCACGTTCATCAGGTACGCCGACGATAATTTCGCGGTCGAATCGGCCAGGACGGCGCAATGCTTCGTCAATGGCTTCCGGTCGATTGGTGGCCGCGATGACGACAAGGTTGGTTCTCGCCTCCAACCCGTCCATCAATGTCAGCAGTTGCGCGACAAGGCGCTTCTCGGTTTCGCCCTGTACCTGTCCGCGCTTGGGCGCGATTGAATCGATTTCGTCTATGAACAGGATCGACGGAGAAGCCTTCGTGGCCTCTTCGAAAATCTCGCGCAGCTTCTTTTCCGATTCGCCATAGGCAGACCCCATGATTTCCGGACCGTTGATCAGGAAAAATTCCGCATCGCTTTCGTTGGCGACCGCGCGAGCAAGGCGGGTCTTACCGGTGCCCGGCGGGCCATGCAGTAGGACGCCACGGGGCGGATCGACACCCAGGCGCTGGAACAGCTCAGGATAACGCAATGGCAGCTCGACCATCTCCCGCAACTGGTCGATGGTCTCCGCCATGCCGCCGACATCATCATAGGTGACGTCCGCGCGGCGGGATTCCTTGGGTTCTTCATATTCGGCGCGCAGTTCAACCTCTGTATCGGCGTCGATCGTGACAATGCCTTTAGGAGTGGTCGAAACAACGGCGAGCCGGATTTCCTGCAGCGCATAGGCAGGGGCGGCGAGCATCTGCCGCAGGTTGGCCGGCATATCACCCCGCTCTACCTGCTGTTGTCCTGCTGTGGCTACGACATCGCCCGAAGTCAGGGGGCGTTCGAAGAACACCCGCTTCAATGCTTCGGGATTACCCTGCAGGCGCAGGTTCTGCTGAGCAGGGGCAAAGACGACCCGTTGCGCCGCGCGCGGCTCGATCCGGCTGATCTGTACGAAATCGCCAGAGCCCACTCCGGCATTGGCGCGCTGGAGCCCATCCAGCCGCAGCACATCGAGACCCTCATCCTCCTTATAGGGGCGAACGACTCGCGCAGGCGTTGAGCGCTTGCCGACGATTTCGATGGCATCGCCCTCCGAAACCCCAAGCTCCGCCATCACAGCCTGCGGCAAACGCGCCAATCCGCGGCCGGCATCCTCTGGCCTGGCGTTGGCAACTTGTATCCTGCGTCCGGCTGTTTCCTGGTCGGCCATTGCATCCTCTATCATATCCAGGCCGTTTCGCCCGTAGAGAGAAGATAGGATGCGCAATCGGTTGGTGGAACCCCCGCACGCTATGTCCCGAAAATTCCGGACATATGCTTTGGCACAAAAAAAGGGCCGACCCGAAGGCCAGCCCATGAAAGTTTATAGGAGAGGATGCCTGAAAGGCCTCTCCTATGTGCGCTGCAACCGTATTTATTGCAAGTGCGAAGTGATTTGCGCCGGTTGCAAAAATTGCATCTTGAAATATCCGCTCTTTTCTGGCTTCTTTGACAGAGGATGTCTGGATATGCTGGCTGCATGGTCAGCATGTCAAAATGTTGCGTTGCAACAGGTGTTGGCCCGGATAAGAGCATATGCGACGGTTGCCGCCCCTTACGGCCCTTGAGGCCTTCGTGCAGGTCGCACGTCTCGGCTCGGTGAAAGCTGCTGCTGAGGAGCTTGCTCTATCGACTCCAGCACTGAGTCGGCGTGTACAGGCGCTCGAGCGTTTTCTTGGTAAAGCCTTGTTCGATCGCAAGCATCAGGCGATGGAAATCAATGCAGACGGGCAGCGTTTGCTGGACGATATCGCACCTGCTTTGGATGCGATGTCAGTGGCACTGGAAGATATTCAGAGCGGCGGCAACCAGATGCGGCTGCGTTTGGCGGTGCAACCTCTGTTTGCCAGCCAGAGATTGTTCCCGCTGTTACCGGAACTGCGCAAGTTGCATCCCAGCCTTCATCTGGACATCGAAACCACACCACATGCCATTGCACGCCTCGGCGAAGGGTTGGACGCCGCCATTGTGCTGGGTAAGGAAGCTGATCCATCCCTCTATTCCCATGAACTAGATCATGATGAGGTCTATTTGATCGGTGCGCGTTCCCTGGCGGAGGGGGCGGATGCGATAACGCGGCCAGAACAGCTTGCCGGACATACCATCCTCTTACATCGCGAAATGTCTGGAAGCTTCGACGCATGGAAGGAAGCGATCGGGATGCCTGATCTGCAGCCCGCAGCGATCGACAATTATGATTCAGGGCCATTGATGCTTGAAGCCGCAGCCCAGGGACTGGGTGTGGCGGTGATGCATGCCAGCCATTTTACGCAGGCTAAGGACCCTCGTTTAACCCAATTGCTGACGATTCCAGTGAAAAGTCCATATCACTATTTCTTCGTGTGTCGGCCACGCGCTCTTCAGAACCGTGCAGTCCGTATATTCCATGATTGGCTGCTCGCATCGGACATCTGATCGCATTTATGATTTTTTCCGCCTTAACCTAAATCGTGACGAAATCGATCCGTTTTGATGGGTATGGAAAACGGGACCACATTATCTGTAGCGCAGCACGGTTTGACCGATCGGCTCACACGTTGGGCGCGGCGCTTGTCGACGCACCAAGAGCCGGTGGCCGAAACATCGGAGCGGGAGGCGACCAAGCGGCCGTTCAGCCGCGGAATCGAGCGCCGGAAGCAGCTCTATAATGACATAGGGTCTTTCCTTTTTTCCCATGATCTCGATCTAACACCGCTTAATTTTGGGCTGGTACACGATTATCTGACCGGGGCAGACCACGGGATCGAGAAAGCCGTCGGCGCCATACTGCAGACGCGCGGAAAGATTACTAATGGCTGGATCGAGGGTCTTATTGCCGAACGGCAAAAGGATGAGGTAACTCCTGAGTCTCTCGCTGATATGCTGGACAAGGTTGAGGACAACCTGTCGCAATTTACTGACCTGATGGATCAGTCGCGCAGCTCAGCAAAGGATTATGGCGCAGCCTTGCAGGAACAGGTCAAAGACATGTCCGAAGCCGAGAAGGACCAGCCGGTCCTTGCCAAGCTGATCGGGCTGACTCGCGCAATGGTGGAAAAGAGCCGTCAGGTCGAAACTCAGATGCGCGACAGCCAGAAGCAGACACAGATGCTCCAGCAAAGCCTGGAGACAGCGCGCCGTGCGGCAGAGCATGACCATTTGACCGGTTTACCCAATCGTCGGGCCTTCGAAGCGCGGATGAAAGAAGAAACGCTGCAGGCACAGGCGGCGCAAGAGGCGCTCAGCGTCGTTTTTTGCGACATCGATCATTTCAAACTGGTCAATGACACCCACGGCCATGATACGGGCGACCGTGTTTTGAAATTCGTCGCCAACCTGCTGTCAGGCATATCGGGCGAACGATGCCATGTAGCACGGCATGGCGGCGAGGAATTCGTGATGCTCTTTCGTGGCAAGACGGCGGCGGAGGTTTGCACGATCGTAGATGGCGCGCGCGAAGACTTGTCCCAACGCAGTTTGGTCAATCGCTCGACCGGTCAGCGGATGGAGAAGGTCACTTTCTCCGCCGGTGTCGCCAATGTGTTTGCCTATGACGATCCTCGTGACGCCCTGAAGGCGGCTGACCGGGCGCTGTACCTTGCCAAGGAACATGGCCGCAATCGCGTCTACATGGCGGCCGACGCCGAATAGCCGTTTTAAAAGTCGGGTTTCTCATAATGTGCCGGTGGGGCGATGACTTCCATCCGCTCTGACAGGAGCGGGCGGAAGGACGGGCGTGATTTGAAGCCCGCATACCAGCGCTTCACCGGTTCATGACTCGACCAGTCTATGCCCCCGAGATAATCTGCAACGGATACATGCGCAGCCGCGGCGATATCAGCCAGGCTCATGGTTCCTCCAGCCATCCAACTGCGATGGTCGAGCAGATAGTCCATATAGTCCATGTGCGTATTCGCGCGTTTCATGGCCTCGCGTAGAATACGGGCATCGGGAGGAGCGCGTTCGACCAGCCGCTTCTTCATCCGCTCGTGCAGTAACGGCGCAACGATATCGCCGTAAAAACTTTGATCGAAGAATGCGACGAGCCGGCGGATTTCCGCCCGCCCGGCGGCAGTGCCGGATATCAGCGGGAACCGCTCTACCGTTTCCTCAAAATATTCGCATATCGCCTGGCTGTCGATGAGGGTCGCGTTGGTATCCTCATCGACCATGACAGGCGTGGTGCCGGCCGGGTTGAGGTCCAGAAACTCATCCCGCATCTGCCACGGCGATTCCCGGACTAGGTCATAGGCCACCCCCTTCTCGCCCAGCAGCAGCCGGACCTTACGAGAAAAGGGACAAAGCGGGAATTGGTACAGTTGCCACATGCACGCATCTGTTAGGCGCGGATGCGCCGATGGGGAAGTGGGCCAGATGAATTTCTCGATGAGACAGGTAAGTTCCTCTCAAATCCTTTCTTTCCAGTTCACTCCGCCACTGGCTTCCAAGTTGCCGGGTGCGGGGCATTGTCCATCTGGCCGTCTCCCACCGGCTTGATCCGGAACCAGATCGCGTAGAGCGCCGGCAAGAATACGAGGGTCAGCGCAGTCCCGCCGATCGTCCCGCCAATCAGGGTGAACGCCAGCGAACCCCAGAAGACGGAGAAGGTCAGCGGTATGAAGGCCAGCACCGCCGCCAGCGCCGTCAGGATCACCGGCCTTGATCGCTGCACCGTGGCCTCGACCACCGCATGATAGGGATCCAGCCCTTCCATCTGGTTCTGATGAATTTGCCCAACCAGGATCAGCGTATTGCGCATGATGATCCCCGCCAATGCAATGAGCGCCAGGATCGCGTTGAATCCGAACGGCTGGTTAAAGATCAGCAGTGTCGGCACTACGCCCACCAACGCCAGCGGCGCGGTTAGGAGCACCATGGCCATGGCTGCGAGCGAGCGGACCTGGAAGATGATCACCACCATCATCAGCACGATCATGATCGGGAACACAGCCGCTAGCGCGACATTCGCCTTGCCCGCTTCTTCCAAAGCGGCGGCGGTCTCGATCTTGTAGCCTGCAGGCAGGGTGTCGATGATCGGCTTGATATCCTTGATGACTTGCACGGCGATATCCGGCGGCTGGAATCCCTCGCCGATGTCTCCACGTACGGTGATGGTCGTATAGCGGTCGCGGCGGCGCAGGATCGGATCCTCCATCCGGATTTCAGCCTTGCCGATCTGATCGAGCGGCACATGCTGCCCCTGCGCGCCAGTCAACGTGAAGCCATGCAGTCTGGCGGGATCGAGGCGGTCGCTTCCGGCGCTGCGGGCCACGACTTCAACCGTACGTATATCCTCTCGCACCTGAGTCACCGGGGCACCCGTCAGCAGAAACTGCAGCTGTTCGGCGGCGTCGTGCGAGCTGAGGCCGACCCCGCGCAAACGGTCCTGATTGAGTACGAAATGGACAGTTGGCACGCGCTCGCCCCAATCCGTGTTGACTTGCCGCATTGACGTGTTTCTGAGCATCACGCTGCGCACCTCCTCGGCAATGGCGCGCACTTTTGCTTGATCCGGTCCCATCACACGGAATGCGACGGGGAAGGGGGAATAAGGGCCGAAGACGATCTGCGTAGCGCGGATGCGGGCTTCTGGCACGAGTCCCTGCGCCGCGACTTCACGTACGCGGTGCTTGAGCTCCTCCCGCTCTTTTTCCCCCGGCGTCAGAATGACGATCTTGGCGAAGGAGGGGTCGGGCAGTTCCGGGGAGATGGCGAGATAGAAGCGCGGCGCGCCCTGACCGACATAGGTGGTAACGATCTTCGCCTCAGGCTGTTTCTTCAGCCATGCCTCGACCTTGGCGGCGGCCGCGCTGGTCGCCCCAATGCTACTGCCTTCGGGCATCTGCACTTCCACAAACACTTCGGGCCGGTCGGAGATCGGAAAGAACTGCTGCTTGACGAAACCCATGAAGAATAGCGCGACGAGCAGCGCGGCAAGCACGGACAGGGCCACTTTCTTCCGGTTATCGACGGTCCAGCCGATCACCGAACGAAGCTGGCGATAGCGCGGCGTGACGTAGATCGCGCCGTGCCCGCCGGACACGGGCTTGATGTCGGGCAGCAGCTTGACGCCCAGATAGGGCGTGAAGATCACGGCCACGACCCATGATGTGATCAACGCGAAGCCGACCACCCAGAAGATATTGCCCGCATATTCGCCGGCGCTTGACTTGGCGAAGCCGACCGGCATCAGGCCGATGGTCGTTACCAGTGTGCCGGCGAGCATCGGCGCAGCCGTATGACCCCAGGCGTAGGTGGCGGCCGCGATCCGGTCCAGGCCTTCCTCCATCTTCACCACCATGGTTTCGATGATGATGATGGCGTCGTCGACCAGCAGGCCGAGGGACAATATGAGGGCGCCCAGCGTGATGCGGTCGAAATCCCGTCCGGTGGCAAGCATGATGACGAACACGCCCGCCAGGGTCAGCGGCACGGCCATGGCGACCACGATACCGGTGCGCCAGCCCAGGCTGATCAGGCTCACGGCAATGACGACCGCCAAAGCCACGAAGAACTTCAGCATGAATTCGTCATAGGCTTCCTCGATATTCACCGCCTGATCAGTGATCTTGGTGAAGCTGAGGCCGAGCGGCATCTCCGCGGTGATCGCCGAAGCCTCCTTCTCCAGCGCCTCGCCAAGCTGAAGCCCGTTATATCGCTCCTTCATCACAACGCCCAGGACCAGCGAGGGCTCGCCCTGATTGCGGATCAGGAATGTCGCGGGGTCCTCGTAACCCCGGCGGACCTCCGCAATGTCGGATAGCTTGAGCGTGCGGCCGCCAGCGACGATCGGCGTATCCCTGATCTTTTCCAGATCGTCGATCGCGCCATCGAGGCGGACCTGCACGACCGGCCCTTTCGTGTCGATCGAGCCGGATGGGGTGACCGTATTCTGGTTATCGAGCGCGGCGAAGACCTCTCGCGCGGACACGCCCAGGGTGGCGAGGCGGGCATAGGAGAATTCGACGAAAATGCGCTCTGGCCGCTCGCCGATGATGTTCACTTTCTTGACGCCGGGAACGTGGAGAAGGCGCTGACGGATCTGTTCGGCTTCGCGCACGAGCGCCCGCTGCGGTTCGCCCTTTGCCTTCAGCGCATAGAGGGCGAAAGTCACATCGCCATATTCGTCGTTGACGAACGGTCCCTGCACGCCGCGGGGCAGCCGCGCCGCTTCGTCGCCGAGCTTCTTCCGGGCCTGGTAGAACTCCTCCGGCACCTCCGCTGGCGGCGTCGAATCCTTCAGCGTGACCGTGGTGAAGGCCAGCCCCGGTCGCGTGAAGGTTTCGGACCGTTCATACCATTTGAGTTCCTGCATCCGCTTTTCGAGCGGTTCGGCGACCTGATCCTGCATCTCCTGGGCCGTCGCGCCCGGCCAGGTTGACACGAAGGTCATGGCCTTGATCGTGAAATTGGGGTCCTCTGCGCGGCCGAGATTGAGGAAGGCATAAAGCCCCGCTAGCGATACTGCGACGATCAGGAACAGGGTGACGGCGCGCTCGCGGACGGCGAGGGCGGAGAGGTTGAACCCGCTCACTTGCTGCGGCCCGGCTGGGAAGCGAGCCGGACAGTCTGCCCCTCATGGAGCATATGCGCGCCGAGTGCGACGAAACGGTCGCCGGTGTTAAGCCCGCCGCTGATCGTCGCGGCTTCGTCGCCAAGCGCGGCCAGTTTCACCGCCCGCCAGCGCACCCGCGGCTCATTGCCGCTGACTACCCAGACGCCGGGGCCACGGCCATTGTCATAGATCGCGGCGAGCGGGATCTGGCGCATGGCCTGGCCAGACTTTTCGGCCAGCTCCACGGTCACTGTGGACCCTAATGGCGTTTGCGCAGCCGGACCTTCCAATGTGTAGCGCGCTTCGTAGGTGCGCGTCTGCGGATCGGCGGCGTTGGAAAGCTGGCGCAGCCGGGCGTCGCTGGACATGTCGGTGCCGAAGGGCACGGCGCGCGCAACGGAGCCGATGGCGGGGCGGATCGTCTCTGGCAGATCGATTACCGCCTCGCGCGCGCCGGAGCGCGCCAGACGGACAACCGTTTGACCGGCTGCGACGACCTGTCCCGGCTCGGCCAGCGTCTGCACGACGATGCCGTCGGCATCGGCGACCAGCACCGCATAGCCCGCCTCGTTGCGGGCGACTCCGGCCTGCGCGTTCGCGGCGCTAAGCTGCGCGCGCGCCGCGTCGGCGGCTGCCTTAGCCTGATCATAGGCGGATGCGGAGACCGCTCCGGCGGAAACAAGGTCACGGTAGCGCTTTTCGTCGGCCGCAGTCTGGATCGCGCGGGCCTTGGCCGCCTCGACTGCGCCCATCTGCGCGGCTGTGGCGAGCGCGAGGTCGGTCCGATCGATCCGCATCAGGGGCTGGCCCCGGCGGACCATCTGGCCGGTATCGACCAGCCGGGCGACGATTTTGCCAGGGACGCGGAAACCGAGGTCGCTCTGCACCCGCGCGGAGACGATGCCGGTGAACGCCCGGTCCACATCGCCGGCCGCTGCCGCGGTCGCAACGCGGACCAGGGGCGGCTGTGTGCGCGGATCGGCTTCCGCGCTGCTGCACGCCGACAAGGCGAGGGCAAGACCGCTGGCGGCCAGCAGGGGCATGAGTATGGCGGGCGTTGACATGGACGTTCTCCGACAAGGATGAGCGGCATGTCGCATCGAGTGACCAATTTGTCAAATGGTCACAAAAGGAATTTTGGCCTAGGGCGCAAGACTCCGTAGCACGAGGTTCGTGACTTCGTTCGGCGCTTCGGGAAGCAGGTCAAGATTATGCTGCAGCATCATCGGGTTCATGAAGGGCTGCATCACCAGCATGATGCCGCGGCAGACCTCGTCAATCGGCGTCTTGCGCTCGAACTCGCCTGACTCGCGGCCCTCCAGGATAATCGATTGAAGGATGACCTCAACGCGCTCGCAATAGGCGCGCGACGATGCCCAGTTCTCCATAGTGGATGCGGCAGCGATGTCATAAAGCTTGCGGTCGTCGAAGAAAAGCTCGGCGCTTTGCTCAATGATTGTCTTGAAAAGGCGTCGGAATTTTTCAGTTGGGGTAGAGGATTCAGCCAGAGCTATTCCCACCGCGTCAATGATTACGCCCAGGCATCCGGTGCAGATCGCTTCCCCGATCGCCTGCTTCGACTCGAAGAATTTGTAAATATAGCCCTTGGAGAATCCGATCGCCTTCGCAAGATCAGACACGGTTGTCTTGCCATAGCCATAGCGGCTGAAATGTTCCTTTGCGGCGTCGATGATCGCGTCGCGCTTTTCAGTTTCCGCGGGGCCTCGCTGGCCGGCCGCGACGGTGAGGGTGTCTGTCATTCCTCAGATATAACATTCGAGGCTGGCGTTGACAACGTGTGACTAAAACGTATATTGGTCACAAACACGTCACCGAGGCTCATATGCGCGTCCTGCAAAGATCCCTTGTCCTCCTCATGTCCGCCTCCAGTCTTGCGGGTTGCGCCGTTGGGCCGAACTATCATCGTCCGGCCATTGCATCCGCGCCGGCCTATATGGGAAGTCCAGCCGTCGCCGCCCGTTCGCAGGCCGCGCCCATAACAACCGATAGCTGGTGGGCTGGATTTGGCGATCCGGTGCTGAGCGATCTCGTAATGAAGGCTCTCGAACAGAATCTGGATGTCGCGCAGGCTGTTGCCCGCGTCAGTCAGGCCAAGGCCTCGCTGCGCGCCGCTGACGCCGCTCTGCTTCCTTCTGCGAGCATTTCGGCCTCGGCCGCGACAGCGCATCAGTCGCTCGAAACGCCGATCGGCCGGATCGCAGGCGCAGTGCCCGGCTTCGACCGCAATGGACAGCTTTACGACGCCAGTCTGGGCGCTTCATGGGAAATCGACCTGTTTGGCGGCTTGCGGCGCGGCAGCGAAGCCGCGCGCGCGGGATATCAGGCGTCGCAGGCAGGAGTCGCGGCCGCCCGACTTTCCGTCGCGGCGCAGGTCGCCGATACCTATATCGCCATTCGCGGTCTCCAAGCCCGGCTTTCCGTCGCGGAGCAGCAGGTGTCGACGCAGCGGCGTCTGGTGGACACTGTCCGCCTCCAATATGACAAGGGTGTCGCTGCCGAGTTGCAACTGCGTCAGGCCGAGGGGGCGCTTACCCAGGTCGAAGCGAGCGTGCCGGTGCTGCGAATCGGTCTGGAGGCGGCGATGAATTCGCTCGACATATTGCTTGGTGCGCAGCCAGGAACCTATCGCCAAACGCTTGCCGCCGTCAGTCCAATTCCGGACGCGCCTGCGATCGGCGAGACCGGCGGGCCCGGCGATCTACTGCGTCGGCGGCCGGACCTGATCATTGCCGAGCGTAAACTGGCGGCGAGCAACGCCAGGATCGGCGTCGCCGTTTCCGAATATTTCCCTAAATTCTCAATCGGTGGCTTGATCGGCAGCGCAACGACGGTCGCTGGCAACATGTTCACAGGCGGCGCTAACCAAGCGCAGGGCGTGCTCGGACTGCGCTGGCGGCTTTTCGATTTCGGCCGCGTCGATGCCGAGATAGCGGCGGCGAAGGGCGCCAATGCCGAGGCACTGGCATCCTATCGGCTGGCGGTGCTGCGGGCATCGGAAGATGTCGAGAACGCTTTCTCCGCTCTGGTGCAGCGCGAGGCGCAGGAAGCGACGCTCGCTCGCGGTGAAATCGCTTTGACGCGAGCGCAGAGCGCATCACTTGCCGCTTACAAGGGCGGTGTCATCAGCCTGATCGAGGTGCTCGACGCCGACCGGCGCTTGCTCGACACCCGCGATGCCCGCGTGCAGGCGCAGGCGGAAGCGGCGCGCGCTGCCGTCGCCTCTTTCCGCGCGCTTGGCGGCGGCTGGCGGGGCGCGGCTTGAACCAAGGCAGAGTTCGGTTTCATGGGATAGCAGGGGATTTTCCTACCCGTAAAGAATTATAGGGTCTCGGTCGTCCTGTAAGCGCCTCAGAAATTCTCATCTAAGTCGTAGTCTCATAAGCGCGGAGCTACAGCCGCATTGAAGCAAGTTGGACCATGGCGAGAAAGCTGGTCGCAAGCTTGTCGTAACGGGCGGCGAAGTCGGCGACCGCGCTGAACGGAAGCGCTTATTTTCGCGTCGCGCGCCATGGCCTGCCAGCCGATATAATAGATGCGCTCGGGGGCTGGTCCCCAAATCTGACGTAGCGGCCGTCACCGGATGGCCGAGATCGCCAAGCGCAACGCGGAAGCTCGGGGGGCGTTAGCGCATAGGAAGCGGCCCTTGGGGAAGGCTCAATTCCGAACTGGCGGGAAGGCGTGGGAAGGTGCAACAATGCGCTTTCAGCCCTAGCGTCGGAAAATCGGATCAGCAGAATGACAGCCATTTCGGAAAGCAAGACCCTTGTCCGGCGCTCGATCGTTCGTATCGACAGGCCAGCAATGGGACCGGGCTATAATCCCTATCACCGCGCCCGGCCGCTCATTCCCGGCGGGGACTGGCAACGGACCGATCCCTTCCTGTTGCTGATGGAGGATGTCGTGACGGGCGGCGGCGACTTTTCCCCGCATCCGCATCGCGGCCTGGAAACGGTGACCTTCATGCGCGAAGGCGCGCTGGAGGAAATAGATAATCTCAGCCACATCAGCCGTTTGAAGGCAGGGGATGTGCAGTTCGTGGCGGCGGGCCGCGGCATCGTCCATTGCGGGCGGCCCCAGTCGGCCGACGGCTTCCACTTGTACCAGCTATGGGTCAACATGCCGGCGGCGGACAAGCTCAGTAAGGCGAGAGTGGTCGATATCGACATGGCCGACGCGCCCGTTCGGCATGACCCGGGGGTGGAGGCGCGCGTCTATGCGGGCACGTCCGGCGCAGCGACCGCGCCCTACCGCACGCGCACGCCCGTCACCGTGGTCGATTTCCAGCTCCAGCCCCATGCCTCGGCCGAACAGATCGTGCCGCAGGACTGGAATGCCTTCGTGGTCGTGGCCGAAGGCGACGGCCGGGTGGGTGCCGACGAAGCCGCCATCTCCGAAGGGCAAATCGGCTGGACCGGCTGGGTCGAATCGGAGAGCCTGTTGACGCTCGTTGCGGGCGACAGAGGTATGCGCGTTCTTTTCTACGCCGGCCTGCCGATCCGGGAGCCGGTCTATGCACGCGGGCCCTTCGTCATGAACGAGCTGGCCGAGATCGAGGCCGCTTTCGCCGAATATCGCCGCACGGGCGAACGCTTCGGCCTCGACCCGACCTGAACCGGATATCCGCAAGCCCTGTCCAGCGGTGAATAACAGCAATCGGTGACGGCGCGGGATGCCGCGCCCGTCTCCAGCCGCATGTTCAGGTCACATATTTGTGTCTTGGTAAACAAAATGTGCGCTGTTGAGCGCTCCGTGTGTATTCTCTACTGAAAAAGTAGGGAATCGGAAATCCAGCTGGGGCGGGACAATGGCGCATCGCAATTTCGAACCGGGCGGCATCGCTCACGTATCAATTAATGCGCCGGTCCCGTGCCGCTGGAGTGGCCGGATCCTCATCCGTGGACGATCCGGCGCGAACGATCCGGAATGCGAACCGATTTAGGCGAGGAATGACGGAAAGGATCGCACGAAAGGCGAAGCGCGGCGCCGCCGGGTTCGCGTCGTCCGATCCCTGACCGTCCAACGTGACGTGCGGCCCAGACCTGCCCTTTGGGTGGGGCGCGGGCGGGCCATGGCGCCGTTGCTTTTCTAGGGAGTTTCTTTTGCGTTTTTCGTTCTCAGTGACCAGCATGTCGCACCATCCCCGGGATGACGAATGGATGATGCAGTCCGAATTCGGACTGGCCTTGCTGGCGGACAAGCTCGGCTACGATCTCGTCGCGCTGGGCGAGCGGCATTTTTGCGGCATCGGCGGCGGCAATCCGTTGCAGACGCTCTCGGCGCTCGCGCCGCAGCTGAAAAATGCCTGGGTCGGGACGGGGATCACCGTGGTGCCGGACCATCATCCCGTCAGGCTGGCCGAACAGATCAATATCCTCGATCACCTTTCGCGCGGCCGTGCGCTGATCGGGCTGGGCAGCGGCATGGCGCCAGAGGATTCCATCGGCTTTGGCTTCGATCTGCTGAAGCAGAACAAGCAGATGCTTGACGAAGGCATCGAAGCGCTGTTGCGCTTGTGGGACAAGGCGCCTGACGACGAGCCCGTGAACATCGACAACAGCTATTACAAGGGCACGCTGCTTGAACGGATTTCCCCGTCGCCCTATCGGAAGCCGCGCCCGCACCTGAAGACCACCGCCTCAAGCCCCGCCCATATCGAGCGGGCGGCCCGCAACGGCTGGCCGGTCTATTTCATGACGCGCGACGCGGCCGAGACGCAGGCCGCCTTCGAACAGTTTCAAAATGCCGTGCTGGAGCATGATCATTCGCAATCCGTGCTGGATCACATCGCGGAATGGACGTCCATCGTCACCCTTGCGATGCATATAGCGGAAACGGACGCCCAGGCGGCGGAGGAGCATGAGTTCCTCCATGCCGGCATCGCGCCGATCTTCACGCGCAAGGCCAAATATGGGGACCAGGCCAAGGCGCGGCAGGGCGTTGTCGGACAGGTTCCCGGAACCCAGGATCGCGGCCCCGCATTTCATCGCCATATGGAATTCTGGGGCAGCCCGGATACCGTGGCGGACCATGTCCGGGAACTGGAAAAGCTGGGGATCGGCCTGTTCCACGTCGCCTTTGTTGGGCCGAGCGACCCGCAGGGACAGGCGATCGTCGAACGCTCGCTTAAGCTGTTCGCGGACAAGGTCATGCCCCGCTTTCAGCAAAACCCCGTGCGCCCTTATCGCAAGCGGATCGGAAGCTGAGATGATCCGCTCCGGCCGGGGTGACGCCTTTCCATTGCCCGGATTCTTCGAAATTCAGTCGCCGCCCGCGCGGCAAAGGGGGACATGCATGCATTTCAGCTCATCGGGCCGCCGTTCGCTCGCAGCCATCCGCCACGCCCGCCCGACGGTGAAACGCTGATGCCCCGCGGTACCGATTTCCCCGCCAATCCCAACCCCTCGCAGGAGATCACGGGCCAGTCGCTGACCGTGATCGGCGTGTCGCTGGTCGGCACTTTCCTGGCCGGGCTGCTGGTCGCCAACGCGGCCATGCCCGTGTTCCTCGCCCCCATCGCGGCGGGCTATGGCTGGAGCCATGCGGAGATCGGGGCGGCCGTGACCTTCCTGTTCGTCGGTTCGGGCCTGGGCGCGCCCCTGATCGGTCCCGTCGTCGACAAATACGGCCCGCGCCGCGTGCTGCTGCCGCTGACGCTGGTGTCCGGCCTGACGCTCAGTTCCTTTTCGGTGATCGGGGCCTCGCTGCCGCTTTTCTATGCCGCGCATTTCATCCTGGGCATGGCGACGCCGGGCGCCGTCGCCTACAGCAAGCTGATATCGACCTGGTTCTTCCGCCGGCGCGGCATCGCGCTGACCGCCTTGGGGGCAGGCGCCTTCACCGCGTCGGTCGCGATTCCCCCGCTGGCGCATCTGCTGATGAGCCGTTTCGAGTGGCAGAACGCCTATCTGGTCTTCGGCCTAGCCGAGCTTCTGATCGCCCTGCCGCTGCTCTTCATCTTCTTCCGCGAGCGGCCGGTCTCGCGAAGCTCCTCCGGCATCGAGAGCAACGAAGTCCATCCCGACGGCGCGCCCGCGATCCGCATCCTCCAGGCCATTCGGGGCAAGACCTACTGGCTCGTCGTCGGGGCGCAGCTCACGGGCATGTTCGCTTATTTCGGCTTCGGAACCCACGCCATCGGCATCATGACCGAACGTGGGCTGGACCCGACGACGGCAACCTTGGGCATGTCGGTCTATGCTGCGGGCGGCCTCCTGGCGCAGATCGCGACCGGCATCCTGCTGGACCGGTTCGACACGCCCCGCGTTATCGCGCCCTTCGCTATCCTCTCCGTGATCAGCCTGGCTGCGCTTTTCGTCAGCCGGGGTGAGCTGCCAGTGATCGCGGCGCTGCTGTTCTTTGGCATCGGCTGCGGCGGACAGGTCAGCATGACGTCCTATTTCACCAGCCGCTATTTCGGAGTGCGCAACTTCAGCACCATCTACGGCTCCCTGCTGCCGGTGCTGCAATTGCTGAGCGCGCCCGCCGCGATCTTCGTCGGCGCGATCTTCGACCGCACGGGAAGCTACACGCCGGCTCTGGCCATGCTGGAGGTCTCGCTACTGGCTTCCGCGCTGCTTTTCCTGCTGCTTGAACCCTATCCCTATCCCGTCCGCGACACGCCGGCAGAACCCGACCAACGGAGCTGAACGATGCGTTTTTCCTATTCGATGGTGAACACCGCCCATGGTCCGGCCGACGACGAGGCGATGATGGAGGCGGAAATCGCCCATGGCCTGGAGGCCGATGCTCTGGGATTCGACATGGTGAAGGTCGGGGAACGGCATTTCGGTGGTTATGGCGCGGCCAATCCCTTCATGGTGCTGGCTTCGCTTGCGCCGCGCCTGAAGCGAGCCTGGGTCGGGTCGGGCGTGGTGGTAGCGCCCAATTATCACCCGGTGCGCCTCGCCGAGATGCTCAACGTGCTCGACCATCTTAGCAAGGGCAAAGCGATCATCGGGCTGGGGTCCGGCATGTCTGCGAACGAGGCGGTCGCCTTCGGCTTCGACGCGCGCGAGCAGAAGCGCTCGATGCTGGGCGACGCGCTGGATGCGCTGACTAGGCTGTGGGCTAAGTCGCCCGACGATCCGCCGCTCGAAATCGACGGTTCTTTCTACAAGGGCGTCCTTATCGAGCGGATCAGCCCGTCGCCCTATCGCAAGCCGCAGCCCCATATCAAGGTGACGGCGTCGAACCCCGCCGCCATCACCCGTGCGGCGCGCAACGGCTGGCCGGTCTATCTGGTCGGGGCGAACGCTGCGGAGACGCAACCGGTCTTCGCTGCCTACCGCCAGGAACTGCTGGCCGCGGGCCATTCGGAGGAGACCCTGCGCCACTGCCTGGACTGGACATCCCGCGCGACTTTGGGCTTCCACATGGCGGAAACAGACGCGATCGCCCGAGAAGAGGCGGACTTGCTGTTTGCGCGCACCAAGCAATGGCTACATGTCAAGCGCAGGCGCGACCTGGAGGCTGAGCGGCGCATGGGCATACCGCTGTCGGAATCCCGCATCCAGGTAGTCGCCGACGACAGCTTCTGGACGCGTGGTGTCGTTTGCGGCGGGCCTGAAACCATCGAACGGCATGTGCGGGAATTCGCGGACATCGGCGTAGGGCTTTTCCAGGTCGCGTCGCTGGGGCAATTCGACGCCGAAGCCCGCGCCATCGCCGCGAAATCGACGCGCCTGTTCGCGGAAAGGATCATCCCGGAGTTTCGCGGCCATAATCCTGGGGAATAGGCCGGGGACGGAAAGCCGCCGGTCATGGAAAGAAAAGCATGTCATTTAACAGTTGTATAATCGCATTCCTCCAGTCAAGCGTGGTTGGCATGGGAAGGCTGATCGCGTCGGGTAGTGCGTCGACACGTTACTCAACCTTGTGCTTGTTTTTCTCAGTGCGGCGTGTCGCGTGAGGGTGTTCGTATGCCGGGAGCAGGGTTGTCTTCGCGGTCGGCATAAAGCCGCCGCATGATGGGTTTCCGCAGGCAAGGTCTTCCTATGTTTTGTGCGCAGTCTTTAAAATGCTGCAGCCGTTAAAGCGGAATGACCTGACCCACGTCCACGGCAGGGACGCCTCAATACGTCAGATGCTGACGCGCTGAGAAGTTAAGCTGGTGATTGGTTATGCGGTGACGCCAGCCGATGTGTTGAACGCCTCTCCTGTTTTGAGCATTGTGTGCATGATGACTGCCAGTTTGCGGGCCACAGCGACCGCGGCGCGCTTGAAGCCCAGCCGCTCGCGTAGCCTGAGGCCCCAGTCTTTGAGGCCGCTCTGGTTGCTGGCGCTGGTGCGCGTGAGAATGACCGTTGCCGCCTCGTATAAGAGGCCGCGCAGATGGTTGTCGCCTCGCCGCGAGATGTGGCCGTCATAATCTACTTCGCCTGATTGGTATCGCCGCGTGGTAAGCCCAAGCCAAGCGCCGACCGCGCGTGAAGTTTTGAAGTTTGCTGGGTCTTCGATCGCCGCAGCATAGGAGACTGCCGTAACCGCCCCGACTCCCGGGATCGTCATCAGCAGCTTGATTGCCTGGCTTTGCCGGGCTGCGGCGAGCAACTGACGATCAAGTTCAGCGGCGCGCTTGCGGATGTCGCGCCAGGCCTCCAGCAAAGGCAATGTGATCTGTGCCAGGCCATCCCTGCCGTCTAGAAGCTCGCGGACATTCCTGTCGAATACACGGCCTGTACCCCTGGGAACGACGACGCCAAACGTCTTCATGGACTTGTACC
>NZ_MINO01000029.1 GCF_001757355.1 Sphingobium phenoxybenzoativorans | reverse complement strand
AGCAGCCCAGCGCACGGGCGCGCACGGGGCCGGACAGCCTTGGCTGGCCCTCGCGCATCGTGACGTCGACATAGGCGGTCGCGCCGCCGACGCCGCAGCCGCCGAAGCGGGCATTGGGCATGACCGCGGCGAGCTTGCCCGCAAACCCGTCCTGCAGATTGCCCCGGCCATCGAGATGAATGCCGAGCTGCCCGGCGTCCGTATCCAGACGCATCCGTACATCCTGAAGCGCGACGGCCATGTTTGGCAGGCTGAACGGCGCGGTGGATTTGGGATCGCGGAACTTGTCCAGCTCGCCAAGCGACAAGGCGCCGTCATGGATCCGGCCACGCAGCCGGACCCCGCCCGCGCGGACGGCCGCCACGCCAGGGGTCAGGCCGCTGAGCGTCAGATCGACCTCCACCCATTTTGCGGTGAGATCGGGGCGGGCCGGATCGCCCAGCACGATATTCTCTATCCTGTGCGTGCGAAGGCCGATGGACACGAGATCATAGCGCGCCCGGACATCGAGGGCGTTCAGTTCCCGGCCGATGAAATTTTCCGCAATCGGCGCGCGCTGCGTCCAAAGCCCAAGCAGGACAAGGCCCAGAGCGCCGGCCGAGCCGGCGATCCAGGCAGTCCGGTTGCCGCGATGCGTCGCCTCGCTCTCCCCATCCCTACCGTCCCCGTCCTCATCGACCATGCGCGCGTCCGACCCCGGTACCTGTCTTGCAATGCCATTCCGTAACGCATCGACAACGTCCCGTGCCACGGAAATATCCTTGCGGGGCGTTTCTCCCGGCCTTAGCCCTGGAATCATGACGGGGGGCAATCCGGACGAAAGTAGCAAAAGCGGGGTCGCGCATGACGGCGCAGGCCATCGCGAACGGTTGCGCACGCGGCTTCGCGAAGGCGGCGGCGACGCTTTGCTGGACCATGAGCTGATCGAATATCTGCTGGCGCTGGCGATACCGCGCAGGGACACGAAGCCGCTTGCCCGGCTGCTGCTGAGCGAATTTGGCGGCATAGAGGGCGTGCTGACGGCGGATTGGGCGGCGCTGGAGCGGGTGCCGGGCATGGGCGAAACCAGCGTGGCGGCGATCAAGGTGGCGCAGGCGGCTTCCCTGCGCCTGCTGCGCAACCGCGTCATCGAGCAGCCCGTGCTGGGAAGCTGGCAGGCGGTGCTCGATTATCTGCGCGCGGATATGGCCTGGCTGGGCGTGGAGCGAGTCCGGGTTCTGCATCTCAACAGCCGCAACATGTTGATCCGGGATGAAAAAATGTCGGACGGATCGATCGACCAGGCGGCGATCTACACCCGCGAAGTCATCAAGCGCGCAATGGAGCTTGGCTCCAGCTCCCTGATCCTGGTCCATAACCACCCCACTTGGTCATTTTGACCCCAGCACACCCTAGCGCATTACCGCGCATTTTCGCGGTTTTTTATCTCTATTGACAGGGGACGGTTATGTGGCAATTCTTGGGGGTATGGACGTTAACCGCCCCCACTTTACGGCCCCAGTTTTAGAGCCGTCCCCAGCGTAGGAATGACCCGTGGTAGCTTTGACAGATGGCGAGATCAGACAGGCGATTAAACTTGCCGAAGCCAATCGAAGAGAGAGGAGCCTCCCTGACGGGGAGGGCCACGGCACAGGTCGGTTGACGCTGATTCTCAAGCCGATGCCAAAGCGCGTTACAGCGGTCTGGTACGCGGTCCAGTGGAGGGACAAAAAGCGCATCAAGTCGAAGGTCGGCGAGTACCCGTCGCTTTCGCTGGCAAATGCGCGCAAGATTTTCGAGCGAGACTATGCGCTTCCGATCCAGCGGGGCAGCAGCATCAAGGTCGCAGGCGACTCCCGACCCGGGACGGTGGCCGACCTGTTCGAAGCTTATACGGATGCGTTGAAGGACGCTGGAAAGCCATCTTGGAAGGAAGCCAAAAAGGGGCTGAACAAGATCGCGGATACGCTCGGGCGAAATCGGCTAGCTCGGGAAATCCTGCCGGAGGATGTGTTAGGAGTGATCCGACCCATCTATGATCGAGGAAAGCGATCGATGGCGGACCATGTCCGCAGCTACATCCGCTCGGCGTTCTCCTGGGGTTTGAAATCTGAAAACGATTATCGAAGCGCCTCGCCACGTCGCTTTCGCCTGACCTTTAATCCGGCTGCAGACATCCCGACTGAGCCGAAGGTGGTTGGTACGAGGTGGCTGACCGAGGAGGAATACGTGCGCCTCTACAAATGGCTGGAATGTCCCGATGCACCTGTGCATCCCCCATATCTCAGAGCGGTCCGCTTGCTCATGCTGACCGGCCAGCGCGTCGAGGAGATCGCTCGGCTCCATGTCAGTCAGTATGATCGAAAGGAGCAAATCCTCGATTGGTCAAAGACCAAGAACACGAAGGCGCACGCAATCCCGCTTCCCTCGATCGCGGTCGAGCTGCTGGAAAGCATCACGCCTAACGAATACGGCTGGTTTTTTCCTTCGGCAACCGACCCGAGCAAACCAGTCGCACATGGTACTCTCTATTCGTTTATGTGGCGAGTGCGAGAGCGCGGCGTCATTCCCGACGTGACCAATCGCGACCTCAGGCGAACCTGGAAGACATTGGCGGGTAAGGCTGGCGTCTCCAAGGAAATCCGCGACCGGCTTCAAAATCACACGCTTCAGGACGTGAGCTCGAAGAGCTACGATCGCTGGAATTATATGCCTGAAAAGCGTGCCGGAATGAAAAGATGGGATAAGTTCGTGACGGCGCTTCTCGCTCGCAAGGCGCTCCGGCTGGCAGCCTGAAAGGCTCCCGCTGCCGGGGCGCTTCCACACAGATCAGTAGTTAGGAGCCCTCACTCGAAGGCATCATCCCCGAAACGCACTCTCAACTTGATCGCAACGCTATTCGCATATCTCCGCTGACGCCATTCGGTAGGGCTGTGGTAGATGCCAATGGCCTTCCAGTAGTCGTTCGATAATCTGAGAGCAGAGAGGAAGATCCAGCGCGCGGCCTGCACATTGAAGCACGGATCGCTTTTGAGCCAGCCTCTCACCTGCTCCGGTGGTCGCCCGGTCAGTCTCGAGAGCTTCGGCACCCAGAAGCTGTTGACCTGGAGTGGTCCAAGATCATGGGTGCCGTTGCCGTTCGGCACTTGCGCCCCGATCCAGCCCCCTTCTTGGTCGCGCAGTCCCCAAAGGGTTTTCTCAAGCCAGGCGCGACCTCCCGCTGCCTGCCGGATGCATTGCCCGAGGCGCGCCTCGTGATCGGCCGACGGTGTACCTCTGGCGTCTGCATGGCCTGCTGATGCCAGGAGGATCGCGAGCGGTAGCAAGCGCCGGGCTGGTTTTAGATCAACGGTCATGCCCGCCTCCGTGATCCCGAGCGGGGGCGTGCTGAGGCTCGGGTGGCGGCTGTTGGGCTGAGGACGGCTGCTGCGGCCCCTGCTCGCGGTCGTCTCCCCTGCCCGAACTCCGCTCGAGCAGAGAGATAATCCACCGATCGAGGAAGCTCGCTGCCGATTGCGCCCGCCCCGCGATATAGGAAGAAAGGCCGTTAGCCCTGGCCACTTCCGGCTGTGTTTGGGCCGTCGAGAGACGGTCCTTGCGGGCCTGCCGCTCGACGCGCTGTTCGTCGCGCAGCCGATCCCAGCGCTCCCCATGGAGCGCGGTGCGCCCTTTCACGCTGTCCTTCTCGATCCGACCCAACCCCTGGAGTGAGGATGTCTTCTCGCCCGACCGGAGGGTCAGTTTTTCTACGAGCCGCTCGCGGTCCTCGGTCCAGAGACTCGCACCGAACCGGGCGCGGGTGATCGCTGTGTAGTAATTCTGACCGGTCACCAACGGCGAGTTCACCGGCGCGAGAACATAGACTCGATCGTAGGTCTTGGACTGCGCTGAGTAGACGGTCTCCCCATAGCCATGGTCCCAGTTCTTGTGGCGGGAGAGGTCGATCTCCTGCGCCTTCCCGTCCCGATCCCAGCGGATCGTAGCGATCATGCCGTCGAGCCGTTCGACCGTTCCGCGCTCGGCATTCTTCAGTCCGAGTTCCTTGTTGACCAGACGCCACTGGATCCGGTCGCCCTCGGCGAGGTCGCGCTTCTCGTCCTTGAAAACGTTGATCTGCGACGCTCGGCCAAGGCGAGGATCCCACTGGATGGTCCGCCCATGCTCATCGACGATGTTGACCATCTGCCGGCCACGAGCATCGCGCCCGACGCCCACCACCTTATATTCGGCATCCCGTGCGATGCCGAGGCCGGCATTGTCACGCGAGAACACCACCACCTGCCCACGCGAGTAGAAGCGCGCAAAATGCTTCTCCTGATCGGTCATGCCCGAGGGCGACAGGATCGAGAGCCGCGCATCCTCGGCGGCGACGGCGCCCTCCACCTTCAGGGCTTCGCGCACTTTGGTGTTGACGATCAGTCGGGTCGCGTTTTCGAGGACGAGGATGTTGGTCCTGTCCCGGGTTTCGGGGGGTAGCCGCGTCCAGTCGGCGACCAGCGCGACCGCGAGCTTCTCCGCGCTGTCGCCGCTGATCACCTTGTCGAGCGCGCCGAGCGATCCATCATAGTTCTGGAGCCGCGCCAGGCGGACCGCCTGGGTGATCTTGTCAGCCTCCTGTCGTACCGTCTCCCGCAGTTCCGCCTTGGGTAGGCCGAGGCGCTGCATCAGCCAGAAGGGCTTGCCCTGCTCGATCGCCCCCGTCTGGCGGGTGTCGCCGAGCAGGATCAGCCGCGCGCCGGTGGTCCGGCTGATCTCGAGCAGGCGGACCGCCTGCCGATTGCCGAGCTGCCCGGCCTCATCGACGACGAGGACATGGCCGTCGTCGAGTTTGGCGCCGCCAGAGGCGAGCAGGCTGGCGACCGTGCGCGATTCGATGTCCGCCTTCTTGCCGAGTTCGCCGGCGGCTGATGAGGTGGGAGCGAGCGCGATGAGGGTCGCTTCCTCCCCCGCTGCCTCGCGAAGCGCGCCGATGATCGTCGACTTGCCTGAGCCCGCGACACCATGGACGCCGACCACCCGGTCGGAGGAAAGCCCCAGATGCAGAAGAGCCGTCCGTTGGTCAGGCTTCAGTCCGTGCGCGATCCCCGCATCACGCAGGCTCTCGACCGAGGCGAGCGGCTTCGCGTCTCCCAGCGCCAAAGCCAGATGGTCCGCAAGGGCCATTTCAAGGCGCGCGGTCTTGCGTGACGTCCGGCCACGTGTGTGGACTTCGTCGCCGGTCGGATGCCGCGTTTCGAGGAGCTTGGCGCGCGCCTGGTGCTCCTCGACGATCGGCCTGACGTCCGACAGCCGAACTTCGCCCACATGGGAGGCCAGAGCCGTCTGCAGCAACCGGCCGAGATTGTTGACGGCTTCCTTCCCTTCCGACTGCCGGAGCCCGAAGAGCATCGCCCGGGCCGCGACCGGCTGGGGCACCTCGATGTCGCGCGCGCCCGCTTTCTCGGCATCGGCCCGCGTGTCATGCACGGCTTCGGCATGCTTTCCGAGGCGACCTTCCCAGCTCTCGTGGAGAGCTTCGAGGGACATTTTCTGCTTGGGCCCGCGCGTCACATAGAAGGAATGCTGACGCGCAGCCTGCCCGGTCAGCCCGTGCTCCTTCGCATGGGCGTCGATCTGCTCGGCGCGCTGCGACATGTCGATGATCAGAGCCTTGGGGACACCCCGGATCTCGAACAGCCCCTTGCGCGGGTCGAACTCGACATCGTAGCCGCGCTCGCGCAGGAGATGCGCGAGTTCGTTGCGATAGACCTGACCAGCTGTCATCTGCTCGGCAAACATGGCGCGGGTTTCGAGACTGACTTTCTTCTCACCGTCCCGCTCGTCGGTGATGTTCATGACGACGACATGGGTGTGGAGGTGGGGATCGAGTTCGCGTGAGGCATGCTCGGTGAAGCGCGCGTAGATCAGCCGCCCGGTCGTCTTCTCGGTGACCTCGCCATCGACGCGGTGGCGCATCGTGGCATGTTCCTCGAGATAGGAGAGCGCGACGCTAACGGCCTGCTCATGCGCCTCGACGATCCGCTGATCACCGGCGACCAGCGCCATGATCGACACCGACTTGGGGGCGTTGACAGCGAAATCCCAACCCGGATGGTGCTGGATTTCTCCGTTGGCCCGGCGCCGGCCCAATTGCTGGTCCTCGACCTTTCCGGCTAGCAGTTCCTTGAACATGACCGGATCGACCTTGCCATCCAGGCCGAGTTCAGCGGCGATCTTGCCACCCCATTCGGAATGCTCGTCGGCGCCTTTGGTGTAATAGTCGCCGACCGTGTAATAGCGAGCGATATTGGCGGGCTTGCCCTTTAGGCGGATGGGATTGATCATGCCGGCCTCGCTTTGTTGCGGGCGCCGTCACGACGACCGTGCTGCTCAAGGCGGAAGCCTGCAGGCTTGCCGAACAATTCGAGGCGAGGGCGTGGAGCCTGCTGTTCTCCCCCTCCAGGCGGATCGGCGGGCGGTGGCATAGGACTCTCGCTCGAGGCGTCCACGGGCGCGGTCGGCGGTTCATGCGGTTGCGGGAGCGGAAGCTCGGCAGGTTGCTCTTCGGAGCCAGCCCGCCGCCGCTTCGGAGGGGAAGATTTGGGCCTGGTCGGCGAGGATGAGGCCAGCGGTGCCGGGGGGAATTCGACGACCGGCCCAGCCAGCCTGATGGGAGTGGTTGTCCGCTCCTCGAACGCCTCGGCGACCGACGCCACCTTGTTGTAGCTGTCCTCGAAGCGGACCACCGGCAGACTGCGACCGAACCTCAGGTAGCCCATGAGGTTCGGCAGGTTGGTGACCTCGGTGTGCATGACCAGCGGCCGGGTGACCTGCATGCGCGAGAGGTTCACACCATCGCGCATGTCGTTCACGCCGTAGGACATGCCCTCATTGGCTTCGACCTGCTCGACCTGCCCGAGATTCTCGCTGACATGCTTGGCGGTGGGGGTGTCGTTGGCGCGGAGAGCCACCCAGGTCGAGCAATAGCCGGTGATCGCCGCGGCATCCTGAATGCCGTAGGTCGCCTCGAGCTGGGGGTAGCTCTGGAAGCCGAGGATGCCGCAGCCGCCATATTTGCGGGCACGGGCGAGGAAGTCGCCGAGCGAGGGCAGCTTCTGGAGCGTCGGCAGCTCATCGATGACACAATAGAGGCGCCGGTTGCGATCGGGCGTCATGCTCATGATCGCGCTGATCGCGATGTCGAGCCACACCGTGATCAGGGGTCGGAGTGAGGGAAGCTGGTCAGCCTTTACAGTGATGAACAGCCAGCTGTCGTCCTTCTCATTGGCGACCCAGTCGCGGATCGAGAACCCGTCGGCGGTGTCGTCGAGATAGGAGAAGCTGCGCATCACGGAGGCGAGCTCCGCCTGGATGCCGGCACTGGTGCGCTCACCCTCGGTCGATATGAACGCCGCCGCATCGGTGCCTGCGGCGAAGGCGGCGAGATCCTTCAGCTTGGAGCGGAGCAGCGTGTCGAGCAGGATCGAGACGAGGGTACGTTCCTGCTTCGCCAATTTCCGGAGCACGGCGACCAGCGTGCCCCGCGCAGCCTTCGCCCAGAAAGGATCGCCCGTCTTGTCGGGGATCGTGGACTCCGCGATCTGGTCGTAATGATAGTCGCGCGGCACATCGACCCAGGGCGACCATGAGTCTGCGCGCGCATCGAGCGGGTTGAGCAGGGCGTCGATGCCGGGCCGGTAGAATTTCTCCACGAAGGTGCCGGCGGTGTCGTAGACGATCGCCCGGCGCTTCCGCTTGCGGATCCCGTCGAGCATCTTGACGATGATGTTGGTCTTTCCCGTTCCAGGAGCACCGCAGATCAGGATGTGCTCCGGTTCGAAAGCGTCGGGCACATTGACGCCGCCAATCTGGAAGCTGCCCTTGGCCTGACGCCAGAGCGCGCGGCGAACCTGCTTGACGGTGCCGAACCGCGCCCCGCGCAGAAACTGATTGGAGCCGAGCCCCCTCCCCGTCCGGGTGAAGTAGAACCATGCCCAGAACAGCATTGCGAGGGCGAACAGACCGGCAAGCAAAGCTCCGTGGAGGAGATAGGTTTCGAAGGCCGCGAGCGTCTTATGGGCGACGCCCGAACTGACGAGGCTCTTGGGAGTGGTCCAATATTGTTTGCCGGCCGGTGTCTTGAACAGGATCGGTGTCGCGTTACCGGGCAGCGTATCACCCATGAAATAGGCCTGGGTGATCTTGAGCATCACGAAGCGTTCGTATTCGGACGACTTTTCGAGTGCGTACCAGATGATGCCGCCGATCCAGATCACCAGCCCCGCGAGGAAGGTCTGGTAGAAGACCTGGGTGGTCATGCGGACATTGTGGACGATGGCCTGGCCGCCACGCGTCCAGGAGCCAAGCGTGTCATGGCGGAAGATGCTCACGGCCGGTCCTGCTCGGGATCGAGCAGCCCCCTTTCGCGGAGGAGCCGGCGCGCTTCACCCAGTCCCTTCTGGAGAATGTCCGGCGAGCGCTCTCCGACCGAAGTAGCGAGGATCGCGAACGCCTGGATGACGGTCGCGTGGAGTTCGTCGAAGCGGGCATGATAGCCCGAAGGATCACTGCCTTCGAAGCGTTCGAGGATGTCGCGACAATAGGTCGCGGCGCCGAGACCTGCGTTGCGCGCCTGGACAGAAAGGCGCGCATAGAGGTCATCGTCAATGCGGATTGTGATGCGTGCCAAGCGGCGGACTCCTTGTCCGACACGCCAGCAACGTGGTGAAGCGCAGCCTTTATAGCCGATTTACACCGCGATCTCAACAATTTATCGAAACTGCCGCTGGCAGCCACTAAGTGCCAAGGCAGATCAATCCCTTAGGGTAAGAAGCGACAGGACATGGCTGCCACCGGCAGCCGATCAGTGCCAGATCGACAGCCGCTTTGTGCCGACGAAAAGTGGCGGAAATCCAGGCGATTCGCGCCCGCAGCACCCGTGCGTGGGGTGCATTACATCCGCCTCCGGCGTGCGTCCCTCCTCCGCAGCGCGCTTGCCCGCTGCGCCCGTCGACTCGACCGTGGGCGGGTCTCCCCGGTTGGGTGCGTTTGCGGGCGTGATCGCATTCCGATCGCGGGGAAGGCATTGCATGGCGGTGGTCCTTGGTGGATAGTCGAGGGCGGCGGGCAGACCTCCTTGAGCAAGGAGTCTAAGAATGCCCAAGATGACGGAACGCGAACGGCTGGCGAAGATCGAGGCCGATCAGCAAAATCTCGCGCGGGAAGCCGAGACGGTGCGGCGTGGATTGCGCGCCCATTATGGGAAGCTGGCGACGGAATTGCCGGTCGAACGCTTAAGCGAGCGCGAATTTCGCGACGTGCTGAGCCAAGCGATTCGGGTCGGCGGCGGCGTGGCGATTGCCGCGCTCAAGGGGCTGACGGCACAAGGCGTCCAGGCGGAACCGTCTGCTGGGTCGGCTCGCAAGCGCGCGGTTGTTCCCCCGGCTGGCGGTGATGACGCCTCAACGGCTGTGCATCTTTAGCGGAAAGGGGAGCGACGTTGGCGGGCGGCACGCCCGGCAAAAGGAGCGGCGCGGGGAAAACCGTTCGGGTTTCCCCCGCTCGTGCCAAAGGCACGACAAGGGGCCGGGAGCGGTTGCCCGCCCCGGCCCTTCTCTTGGTGGCTTCGCGATCAGGCCGCTATGACGCGGCGCTTCTTTTTGATCGGGACATCGGGCGCCTGATCTGCCCGCATGAAAACATGGGTCGGGACGCGGTGGCCCTTCTCCGGGTTGAACAGGTCATAGAGGCTGGACTGGATGCCCGACCCTTCGCATAGCAACGCCTCGACGGGCATAAGCTCGGCAATGTTGCGATTGCGCCGGAAGGCTTTGCCGTTGCCGCGCCCATAGAGGCCGAACGCGATGCAGACCACGCCCCGCTGTGCGGCCCATGCTGCGGCGGCTGCATCCACCCCAAGGCGCTGCCCGGTGGTGACAAGCACCATGTGAGGAATGCGCGTTCTGATCTGGTCGAGCCGTCCCCAGATAATCCGCCAATCGTGCCAGTCGGAAGGGCCGGACACGACCACGACGGGGCCTTGCGGGTCGTATCGGTCACGCTTCCGTTCGGACCTTGCGCGCAGGAAGTCGAGCGCCGAAATCTGGCTGGCGGTGGTGACATGGGACGCGCGCGAACCCTTTGCGGGCGACCATGGGCGACCGGCATAGGCACGATACATTGCCGCCGCATAGTCGCGCATGGCTTCCATGGCGGCGCGCTGTTCCGCGACCGACTGGCATTCAAGCTGGGTGTCTTCCAGTTCCTTGTTGAACACCTCGCCCGGTTCCAGACGGCGGGCCATATCGCGAATGGTATCGGCCAGCCTGTCCTCGCGGCCTTCCAGCTTGTTTGCGACGAAATGGAAGCTGTTTACGAAGCCCCATGCGAGTTCCGGGGCAAGCGGGTCCAGTCGGGTATCGCCTAGCAGGTCGAAGATGGCGGCGATGATGCCGCCGCATTCCGCCTGTGCCGCGAGCGGATCGGGCATGAAATGTTCGGCCGGTTCCTCGTCCGGCTCGATGATGGTGAGGGGCAAGGGGTCGCCGAAGGATGCCACGAAATCGGGCGTGGCGATGGCTTCGGCATAGAGTTCCGGCAGGTCGGCAAAGCTGCTAACGCTGCGCAAGGCCGTTGGCTTGCTCATGGGATGGGTTCCTTTGGTCGGGTGACGGTTCAGGGTCCGGGGAAGCGTTCCAGCGCTCCCCCGGCCCGCCTTTGGTGCCGCTTAGAAGGGCACCTCATCGTCAAGGCTGCGTCCGCCGCCGGTATATCCGCCGTCCGGTCCTGCGGTGCTGCCGCCGGAGAAACCGCCGCCGGTCCGTCCGCCGAAACTGCCCGACCGCTGACCGCCGCCATTGCGCCCGCCAAAGCTGCCGCCCTGCGCCTCGCGCTCGCGTTCGCGCCGCCACTGGACATCGAAGCCGTTCGTCTCGTCCCCGAAAAGGGCGATGGGCAGCGGCTCGCGGAAGCTCGGATCGTCCACCATGCCGGACAGGAACACCTCGTCATTGGACTTCATGCGGCGTTCCCAGACCACGCCGATCTGGATTTCGTCGCCAGCGCGGTTCGTCTCGTAAATCTCATAGACGGGGGCACTGTCGCTCTGTCGATCCTCGACGCGGCGCATGATGAGGTAAGGAAAGCGCATTTCGCGGGTGGCGATCTTGCCGATAATGTCGCTGGCGCGCTCGTCGAACTTGAAGCTACCGATCTTCATGACTTCATCCTTTCTCTGTGCTGTGGCTCGTTTCTCTTTCCCGGCCACATCTGAACCCTACTCCCTCCCCTCCATTACTTCCATGGCATTGATTTCTTGACAGAAATCCATCGTACCTGGTGAGCCTGAGCAAGAAACAGCCGCGCAGCGGCCAACAGACACAAAGACGCACCGGCCGCGTCAGCGGACGGTTCTGCTTGAATGGGAAGGGAGCGTGGACCGGCTGACAAGTCATCGCACCCGGAGCCGCCTTCGCAGGTCCGAAGGCGCAGGGCGGGGCTCTTGTCCGCAAGAAGCACGGGAGGGGCTCTAGCGAAGCTTGGCGAAAAGGGGCCGGCGCTTCTGTTGAAAACAGACAAACATCGCCGGCCCCTTTTCGCCTAGCGTAGCTTTGCCCCGACGCAATTCTTGCGGACGAAACCCGTCCTGCAACGCACGGATCCTGCGAGGGCGGCGAAGGGGGTGATGGCTTGTCTGCTGGCTCCACGATCCGCATCGCGCGACTAGCGCGATTCCTTAGGCGAAGCCTGCATTGCGATGGACGTGCCGGGCATTCTGGCGTTTCGGGAAGAATGCCTCCCTGCCCGGCATCCCCGCGGAAGGGATCGTTACGGCGTCAGCCGCCAAGACCCCAAAGGGGGCTTGGTCGGAGCGGAGCGGAGATAGAGCCCGGTGCCCGCTTCAGCGGGCATCCGCCCGACCTCGGGACGCTTATCCTGTCGTCTATCGCTCGGAGTGCAATCCCGGAATGCCCCGCTTTCACGACAAACCGGAGGCTTGACCTAGTGCAATCCGCCGGATCGTGGTTGCCGGATCATCGCCCCGTGCTGAGCTTGCGCCATCGGGCACCATGGGTCGTGGACCGCTCGAAGCCATAGCCGGCCAACATAAGGTCGTCATCAAGATAGGGGTCGTTGGCGAGGAGGTAGCGAACCGTCATGCTGTTGCCATGCTGGACCAGATATTGCTGGTTGATCATGCGGGCGGCGTCAGGCGGCAGGGTGGAATTGCTGAAGCCCGGTGGGCCACCGGCGATGATGAAGGCGCCACAATATCGATCGAGCGTGAGCCACCAGGTTCGCAGGTCGTTGAAGAAGGCGCCGAAGATGGATTGATGGCCCGGCGCCGAGATCATCAGCGTGGGGTTCGTCGATGTCCGCAAAGGGATCGGCGAATGGCAGACCATCACGTTGATGGCGTCGGCGTCCTCGGGGATATTCATGTCCATCGCGCCCTCGCGAAACAGGGCGTGCGCATTGTCCGCGGACGCCGCGATCCATGTGTGCATCTCCTGTTCGTCCTCGCTCAAGTTGCCGTCGAGCGCGCCATCCGCGAAGCGGGCGGACTCAGCCTCGATGAAGCGCAAGGTCTCAAGGTTGCGACGTTGGAGGTGACGGGCGAACCCATAGATCGGGATCTTGTCGGTCTCGGCGAGACTGGTGCCGGCACCCTCGACGATCTTCCTCCAGGTCGCACTGTTGGAGAAAGGCGTCTCGATCATATGGTTGATCGGGCCTTCGATCGACCTTTCGACACCGTCCGCGACATAGTCGTGGAGGGAGTCCTCATAGCCGATGCGATCGATGGATTTGCGGTCGATGGCGAGGATATCGCCATGTCGTTCGACCACGCGAACCTTGTTCGCGTCGTCCGGGCAGGCAAAGCGACGGAGGTAGAATTGCGGCACATAATGATGCCGCCTGGGCTTCTCGGCGGTCATTCTGGCGTTCCCTCGGCAGGGGGCGCAGCCCTGACCGATGCGGCCTGTGCGTCGATATCAAAGCCGTCGATCGAGAGGCCGACGATCATGTTGATGAAGGTCTTGGCCACCGCGATCACCGCCTCGGCCTCCTCCTTGTTGCTGAAGGAACCTTGGTGGACGACGGCGTTGCGGACGGTGTTGATCTTGCCCGCCGAGCTGATCAGGGCGCGTGCCGTTGGGCTTGTCCGGGGGGTCGCGAAGAAAACGGGTACGAACAGGCGCTCGACCTTCAGTGGGAGACTATTTGCCCAACGGAGGAACTGGTCGACGATGGCTGCATCGAACTGGGTCTTCTTGCCCCACTCGGTGCGTACCGCATAATTGGCGGCGATTTCCGCAGCCGTGGCGCAACGCACGATCGCTGCGGATGGTTCATCGCGCCCATGGAGCCCCGACAATTTGGTCCACTGGGACTGGAGTTTCTCAAGGTCGGTGCGCTCATTATAGGGCTTCCGCGAAGATTTTCGGTGGGCATCGCCTTTGGCACTCTTCACGCATTCCCCTGTGTCTGATTGCACGCAACTCTATCGCATCGTCCGTCACCACGGCGAGGTTTTGATGACTTGCAACTATGGGAGAAAGCTTCACCTTTTGGGACGCGCGAGGAAGCGCGCAAGAGGATTGCGATGATGTCGACGGCGGAGCAGTTACCCAGGATCTTTCAGGCAAATCTCGGGCGGTTCTTCGATCGCGTGATCTTGCCCGTCATGGACAAGCTGCCGTCCCATGCGGAGCTTGAGACCGGGGAGACCGATAGCCTTGATCAGTTTCTCGATCGGGCGGCGGCGCAGGTCGACAATTATACTGCCAATGAGGCGGCCAAGGCGTTTGTCCTTACCCTCGCCGGTTTGTTCGAGCGACAAATGAGCCGCTGGGCGCGCGCGATACAGGATGCTGGGGGTTCCGATATGGGCAAGCTCAACGGCTTTGAAGCACTGCTCGCCGGCTGTGCCGAGCGCGCCGGTATCGACCTTATGCTTGAGCCTCTTGGAGAGGCTCTGACGGAGATGTTCGTGGTTGCCAATGTCGTGCGTCATGGAGAGGGGCGATCCTGCGAAAGGCTGCGCGCGCTTGCCCCGCACCTCTGGGATGAGGAATCTGTCGACTATCACGATCTCCTCCCCGGAACGCCGGTGGCAAGTGAACATGTGCGCATCCGGCAAGCGGACCTTGAGCGCTATATCCGGGCCACCACGCGGTTCTGGGGCTTGGCCGATCCCCTTCCCCTGGCGGTGAAGAATCCGCCTTATGGGAGCCTATGACGGCGTGCCGGAGATGTTCGAACCGGAGGACGAAGAGCCACGCTATCGTCGGGTGTCCGACATCGGGCGGAGCGATCTTTTCGAGGCGCTGAAGTCGCTGGCCGGCTTTGCCGAGAACCCGTTTCTCGTGATGCAGGCGAGCCAGCTTTGCCATGTCGATAATCTGCTGAACGGCCTTGAAGAGCAGGTCCTGCAACAGATGGCGGAGGATGATCCGCCACGATCGACCATGGCCATGGTGCAGGCGCTTTCGCCGATGTGGATCTTCGCTGCCTATGAATTGCTGCGCACGTGGCGGCAGCGCTGTGAAGAGGTCATCAAACTGGCCGAAAATGGTGGGTTCGACCAGAAGGCGAGCCATCTCGAGCGCGAGCTTGGGTACCGTCATTATGACCGGGAGCTTCGCGCGCAGCAGTTGCGTGATGCGCAGGAACGCCCGGAACTGGTGGATCAGATGCGAGTCGATCTGCGCCGCACGGAAATGGGGTTCACCACGCTGGAGTTCATCCGGGTTGCGCTCGCCAAGCATGAGGTCAGCAAGAAGGGCAACAAGAAGCCCATCGCCTTTGCTCCGGGGCTGGCCCTTCCCAATCGCCATACCGGGTCGATGGACTATGAGATGAGCAATGGCGGCTCGATTATCGGCTATGTCTCCCGTCGCGACATTGCGGAGACGATCCGGTTTTTCCCTGAGGCGGACAATCCAAGCGATGAGGATCTGACCGGATTTCGGCACTATATGAACCCGCACGATGTCGAGCCACCAGGTTCGAACGGGAGCACGCCATGACCAAGGGCATGCCTGCGCAAACCCAGCCGAAGGCGTTTGATCTGCTGGCGTCGCTGGCAGCCTTTGCGCAGCGTGAAGGCGTCGCCCTCAACGATCCGACGCTAATCGACAGGTTCATGACCGATGCTCGACCGAGGCTGGAAATGGCGTTGTCCGACGCGGCCCTGATCCATGGCTCACGGATCGAACGGCTGTTCGAGGCGACGGTTCTGACCCTTGGACGCTATCGGATGCTGAAGACCGAGGACATCGGCCGTGTTCATGGCAGCGGGGCATCGCGTGCGCCGGATTTCCGGGTTGTTCTCGACGACGGCGCGCAATGGCTGGTCGAGGTCAAGAATGTCCGTAGCGATAAGCCGCTCAGGCAGCGCACCTCCATGTCGGCGGCTTATCTCAACTCGCTGCAGTGCTATGCCGACATGGTCGGCACGCCGCTCAGGCTGGCGATCTTCTGGTCGCTCTGGAACATCTGGACGATCATTCCACCGGAGCGTTTTCGCCGTTCCGATGGCGGCCTGCGTGTGACTATGCAGGAGGCTGTGATGGCGAATGAGTTCGGCAGGCTCGGCGAGGTGATCATCATGACGCGGCCACCGCTCCGCCTGGTGCTCGACGCCGACCGGAAAATGCCGAGAAAGTTGAGCCCGGAGGGGTTGGCGGAGTTCATGATCGGCGCCGCGCGCATGTATAGTGGGGACACAGAACTCACCGATCCTCGGGATCGCAGGCTGGCGCAGATTCTCTTCCTGTTCGGGGATTGGACCGTGGGCGAGCCGATCGCACGGATGGATGGTGTCGAGATCGGAGGTGTCGAGTTCGTGGCGCAGCCTGAGGAGCCATCGGACCAGGGCTTTGACGGGATCGGCTGGGCCAGCCGGATTTTCAGCCGCTATTATGCCGCGCAGACGGTCGACGGCGATCAGGTGATCCAGCTCCATGGTAAGGCGGTGCCCGAATGGTTTGCACCGCTTGGGGCGTGGGACTTCAAGAACAGCCGGCTCCCTTTATGGCTGGGGCACATCGAGCCGAACAGCGATCGGATCAAGGCCGAGCCTGGTCCCGATTGACTCGTCGAGTCCCGCACGAATGGCGGCGGCGATATCGCCATTCAGTTCATCGGGTCTCAGACCGAGAAGGGAAATCACGCGGCGGCGCAGCTCGGGAATATATTTCAGGAATTCGCGGTCCTTGCGCTGGTTCGCCAACAGCGTCTCGATCGCCTCAAGACTCCATAATATGGTGATCCAGCATTCCATGAAATCGACCGGCATGGCCTCGAAATCGCGTGCGAGCATGACGCGCCGTATTGCGGGCTTGCCGCCGCAGAAAAAGGCGACAAGGACACGCACGACGAAGCGTGGCCAGCCAAGGAGGGCACTGGATGTATCCAGGCCCTTCGGCAGATCAGGGCATCGGGCCTTGTAGAGGAGGAACAGGATCCAGTAGCGCAGCCGCAGCACGTCGCTGGGACCGAGCGCCTCTTCGTCGCCTTTGAGTCCTTCGGTATAGCCAAGAATATGCCGCTCATAGAGCCGGGCGTCGACCGGCGCGGGCGCGAGCGATGGCTTGCCAGTATCGCGATGTTCAACGCTTTCATCGGCCGGGTCATCCTCACGGTCGGTGTCGGCCTTTTCGTCCGAGAGGTCGTCGAAAGCTGTGTCGTCTTCGGCGGATTGATCTGCTTGAGGGCCGCGGCCGGAGAGCAGATTGAGGAAGTCGCGAATCGTGTCGCTATATGTGCCGGCAAGACTGTTATCGCCCTCGCCGCCCGAGCGGCCGGCGCCGGAGCGCGCCTGGGTGAACTCCTCATAGCTCAATGAAACGGGGGCCGCCGGCTCGTCCACGCTTTTGCGCTCTTGCGGCCGGGCGGCCGACAGGGCGCGCGGCTGGGTCACGGCCTCGAAATCTGCGCGCACAAGGGTCTCGAATGCCTGGTGCATCCAGAGATCGAAATCAGCGCCATCGGTGAAGGGCGCGAGCGCCCGGGCCACGCTGCCGGTCGCTACCTCCCGACGTCGGGCGCGCAATATCTCGCGATGCGTGATGTGCGCGAGGGTCGAGACGATATCGCCGGTGACCAGTCGAGCGAAGCAGAGGGACTTGTGCAATGCGGGCTCTACCGGTGCGCGCCGCCGATTATCGATCTGGACGAAGGATCGCACCGGGATCGTCCCGATCAGGCGTGCAGACCGGTCGAGCAGCTCGATGTCTCCATCTGCCACATCCGCTTTCGCGGTTGTCCAGATGAGCTGGCCCTGGTCGAGTTCGAAGATGCCGGGCTGTCGGGCTTCGATGGTATCGAGCGGGATCGGGGATGTCACAATCGGCGGTGACAGGTCGGAGAGCTTGATCGGCGTGGCATCGATCCAGCGTTCGAGGCCCAACGCTTGCCGCGCTGCGCCGGCGGGAAGCCTGCGATAGATGCAGGCTTCGGCATTGGCGCCTGGCATCCCGGCTGATCCGAGGGCGGCACTGGTACAGTTGGCGCTGCCGAAGAGGATATGGTCGTGATCAATGGTCGAGGCGATGATGATCTTGGCGTGCGTGAAGCGCCGGGATGGCCACTGAAGATCGACGATCGTCGCCTTTTTGGCAAAGCGTGCATCGACCGGAAATTCATGATGGCTGCGGTTGATCGGGAGGATGATCCGGGTCGGGGAGAGGCGCTGCGAGAGATCGGCCAGCGCAGCGAGATCATGGTCCCAATAGGGACTGATTACCGTCAGACTCTGGACCTTCGCGCCCTGGATCAGCGACACGAACCGGTCTGCGATTCCCGTGTCGCCGGGCCCATGGAGGAAAGCGATGCCAGTTCCATCCAGTTCGTGCACGGCATCCCCTGCTGGCCCGCCGAGCCAGGTCGCACGCTCTTGTGTCCAACGCAGCGCATCGCGCGCCGGAGAAGGGGCGGCGGGCACGAGTGCGTCGAGATAGCGCCAGATAGAGCGAATGATGTCCTGCTCGGGGCTTGGCGTATTCTTGCATTCGATTTCGACCGCGACCTCGGCGTTACCGGCAAGGCCTGATGCGGTGAGGTTGGCGGAACTGACGATCGCCCGGGCGCTTTCCCGGCCAATTTGCAGGATGATTTTTGGATGGAAAATGCCGTTGGCGGCTGGCGGGCTGTAGAGTGCATAGTCGCGACCGAGGGCGGCCGGAAGGGTTGAGCCGTCCGCAAGCGCGAGCGCGGTCATGCGCGCGTCAGTCAGAAGGAGGAGGTTCGTGGCGCCGCTGGCCATGAGCTGGGGCAGCAGGATTTCCTCGACCGCAGCGAACTCCAGGGCGAAGCTGGTGGCGATCGCACTATGGAAAGGGCGGCCGCTGCGGCGACCCAGACGATCGGGGAGCTTCATCGGCCAGCATCCCGCGCCGCCAGACCAAGCGACGTCAGGCCATCATCATCAAGGAGATGGATGTCGGCGAGAAACTGGATTGCGGATGCCAGCCGCGGCGTGGTGGCGACCGGCTGGTAGGCGGCGAGATAGACGAAACGTCCCTCGCGCTGTTCGAACAGGAACGTATAATCGCCCTGTCGCCGCAGTTTTTGCATGGCGACATGGCTGTGCCGTCTGATGACGCGCTCGATCATATAGTCGGCGATGAGCGTGGCGATGCGCTCCCCTTCCCTGCCTTCGAGCCATGATATTTCTGTCCGTAGCGAGTGCGCCATCCCGCGTTCGGGCAGACCTTGCGCCGCGGCGGCAGCCAGATCGGGACGGTCAAGGAGCCTCTGATGGAGCGCGGCTATCAGCAGGAGTGCGCTGACGGCCTTGTCGGCGGCTGCGCCGCGTGCGCCGGTGAGTTCGTCCCACATCTCGGCATAATCGAAGGTACGTGGATCGAGGCCGAGTCGCAGCGCGCGCCAACTCAGGTCTGGATGGGGCTCATCCAGCGTTTCCAGATGGGTGAGGATATCAGCGCGGATCTCAGTAAGCGACTTGCCTTGAGCCTCGGCGTTGATGATCTTTATGCCCCATGCGAGCAGTGCGGCGCATGCTACCTGCATCATGTCCTGGCATTGATAGGCTTCCCAGGCGAGCCGCTGGGTTTCGAGGCTGGGAGGAAGGGCCGGCTCGGGTGGATCGAAAAGATGCCAGCGGACCTGTTCGGGGCTTGGCCACTCCTCTTGCGTGAAGGCGGTTTCGAGGATGAGGTCGAGCGATGCCGCGCGGCTCGGCCCTGACTTGCTCGCGTCATCGGACCGGGCGAAGAGCAGTGTTTCGTAGAAAGTCCGCTCCTCGCTTTCTTCCGCGATCTGCGAAGGTGCGATGGGTTGAAGCCGGTCGAGTTCACGCAGGCTTACCTTAGCGTCGACGATCTTCTGTCGCAGGAGTCTGGCGAGGTCCGGTCCGATGGCATCGGCGAACAGGGAGGCCGCGCGACGGCCGAGATCCTTGGTGGCGACCTGGATGCCGTGGCGGTTTTCGGTGAAGAGGTTCATTTCAGCCATCTGGCTGTAATAGGCGCCCCCGAAGACCCCGAGCGATTGGCGAAGGTACCGTTCCTGCGCGGGATCGGTCGAGGCGGCGGCTTCAAAGTCGATCACGCGTCCCGAGGTCGCGAGGCGGCGATTGGCCCACTCGATACCGCCGACGCCGGTCTCACCCGTCCGTGCTGACACGAGGGCGTAGAGTGCCTCGGCGCGGCGCACCCAGATGCGCCAGGCTTCGAAGTCGCTGGTCGCGCCCCGGCGGGCATAGGTTTCGCTCACCCAGCAATAATAGCCATAGTAGCGCATGCGCAGCGTGACGTTGCTGATGCCCGGGAGCAGTGACTGATAGAGCAGCACGCCGCTATTCTGCATGCCGAGCGGGTCGAGCCCGCGCTTTTCGGCTTTTTCGGTCCATTGTGGCAGCAGGTTCATCGGCCCTCGGTGACTGTTCGGGCCGGCGGCCTCATTTCGCCATAGTAACGAGCGATGAAGTAATGGTGATCAATCGAGCGGATCATTTTGCGGGACGATCTGGCCGGCACGTCGCATCGAGGTTGCCGCAATGGCTGCGAGAACCAGGCCTGCAATCACGAAACAGAGGTCGCCGACGATGCGCCACGCCAGCACCCCCGCGACTCCGCCGAGCAGGAAGGACAGCACCGTACCCGTGTGAAGGCTCAATCGGGTTGTAATCTCCCCGCGATCCGCGGGGCCAGCCTTACCGCGAAGGATATCGAGCATCCTGGCGAGTCCGATGCCGATGTCAGTGGCCATGCCCGATACATGGGTGGTGCGCACCCGCGCGTTTGAAATATGGGTAACGATGGCGTTCTGCTGCCCCATGAGGAAAGCGAGGCCGATGATCAGCATCGGCACCCCTGCGGAGCGATCGAGCGCCATCCGCGCAAGACCGAGCGCGGCAAGAAGAGCGGCTTCGACCAGGATTACGCGGGCGTAGATGGTGCCGATCCCGCGCCGCAGGCCTGAGCCGATTGCGAGCGTCGAAACCAAGGAACCGATGATGAAGGACAAGACTATGGCGAGATAGCCAAGAGCATGCCCCCATTGTCCCATCGCGAGCAGGCTGGAGAGGGCGGACACATTTCCGGTCATGTTGGCGGAGAAGAAGCCGACCTCGTGAAACGCCGCCGCATTGAGTCCGCCCGCCACCCACGCCAGCGCGAAGGCAAGCTTGCGGTCCAGCCGACTGTCGCGTGCGTCGCCCTGGCGGATCAGCATTCCGCGATCATCCGCGCGGCTGCCCGATGCGCACGACTTTGGTGCGGCCTGTCTCGCCGCGAACGATCTGGATCGAAGAGACGGGCTGGCCCAGGGCGTGGGCGAGAAGGCGCAGGATCGCTTCATTGGCCTTGCCGCCCTCGGCTGTGGCCGTTGTGCGTACAAGAAGTTCCAGGCTCCCGGCTTGCGATGGCAAAAGGATTGCGTCGGCCGAAGCATTTGGCGTGGCGCGCAGCGCGAGACGTCCTTCGCGATCCGCCAGCGCGCGGATTTCGATCGCAGAGGGCATCGGTATCCGGCGTCGCGCCATCAGCGCTTGCGAACGAACTCGGCGCGCAGCACGAGGCCTTTGATGCCGTCGAACTTGCAATCGATTTTCTGTGCGTCACCGGTCAGGCGGATCGCCTTGATGAGCGTTCCGCGCTTGAGCGTCTGACCAGCGCCTTTGACGTCCAGATCCTTGATGAGTGTCACCTGATCGCCGTCGGCGAGAAGGTTGCCGACAGCATCCCGGACTTCTGGCTGAACGGCGGCGTGCTGGCGCTGGGCAAGTTCGGAAGCTGGCAACCACTCGCCGCTTTCCTCATCATAGACATAATCTTGGTTGCTATCGGTCATCTGTCCTTGTCCCTTGGTCAGTCACTGTTGGCCGGCGACAGCCTGGCGCAAGCGCACACCGCGTCCCCCGGTCTGGCTGGTCGCATTCTCGCCGATCAGCTCGACACCTGCGCGTTCAAGCGCTGTGACGACCTTGACCAGCGTTTCCACGACACCCCGCACCTGTCCGTCCGACGCTTCCATCCGCTGGATCGTGGGAAGCGATACGTTTGCCAGTTCCGCCAGTCGCTTCTGGTCGATGCCGAGCAAGGCTCGCGCCGCGCGCATCTGCTGAGAGGTGATCATGCTGCGCTTATGACGTATAAGACATCATATTTCAATCTTACACCATCACTGTCCATATGTTATACCCATGCCAACCGGAAATTTGGAATATGGCAGACGTGATCTCGTGATGCACATCGCAATGACGCGGATCGACCGATTCGGCGGCGCTCGGCGCATCGTGGTGCGATGAAGACGGGCAAGCGGATCAGGGGCTTTTTCCTCCTCCAGAATATGATGCTGAAGGATTTCGTCCGGGAGGCAAGCGCGCGGCAGGCGCTTGGGCGGGAGGAGGTCGACCGACTTTGCCGGCTCGAGGCGCTCAACGCTGCCGAGCTTGAGAGATGGGAGCAGGATCTCTTCATGGCCGGTGACCAGCCGACGTTTCGGCAGAGAGGCGGCGGGTAAGGAGGCCTGTTCATATCGCGCGAACGAACCCGGCGCTGTCCTGCTCGCTTGCCGTCCGTAAGCCATTTCAGAGGCGGTTACAGGTTCGGGCTGATTTGAGGCATAGTTCCCCCCTTACCCGGCCATCAGGCCGGACCGATCCACAGCAATTCGAGGATGCTTGCTCCGCGCTGCCAGGCCTCGACCCGAACCCGTCGATCCTGATGCGTCCGAAGATCCGAGTCTGTCTGAAGGCGCCAGAGAGGCCCCTCCTCGACCTCCAGAAAAGGGCCACGCTCGTTGAGGCGCAGTATCCCGTGCAATCGCAGCGGCGCCTTGCTGTCAGTCATGGGCGAGTGCCTCCGGAATGGAGACTGTCCGGGGCGAGCGGGATGAAAAAGACAGAACAGACATTACCTCCGCATGGCATAAGCGTGTTCAGACTTGCAATCTTGTTCATTTTATGTTCTCAGGCACACTGAGGAGCCATGCCATGATCCGCGATTATCTCGCCAGCTATGATTATAACTTGCCGCTGGACGATGCGGCGGTCGATCCTGATCTGCCACTGGTTCGCCGCCGGCTGGCGAGCCTCGCGGCGAGCGAAGGTCTGGATGGCGGCTATTACGAGGCCCAGGAGATGGCCGAGGCGTTTCTCGATGCTGCCCGAGAGGCGAATGCGGGCATCGAGGAGGAGGACAGCCCTGCCCGTGTTCTCCTGCGTGATATTCTGGATCGCGACCTTGCCTATCAGCATGAGCTATTCGATGAAGTTTGCCAACTGCCGTTGGCGGACGCAGCCGCGCATCTGGCCTGGCTTGCCGATTTGATGAAGCGGCGGGCAGATATGGCGCGGCCAATCGCGGCCGACCTCGGTTATCGCCACTGACGCGGCCACCTTCGGTACAATCAAGCCTTTTGCCGCCCTTCATCTTCGACATGCGTGCGTGCATTGGCATGGCCTGATGCGTGACTTTCAGGCATTTCCCAGGCGGGTTGCCACCGAGCGAACGATGCGCGCTTGCTCGGGTCCGAGCGTAGCGAGAAGCTTAAGCTCAGCGTCTGTGAGTTCTTCCTCGGTGGAATAGGCATCGATGGTATAGCTGCCCCGCGCGAAGGTGTCGGCGGAAGGCAGCACCATGGCGGTGTAGGATTGTGGCCAGAAGCAGATGAGCAGCCAGGGCCAGTTCGGTATCTGAGGCTCATAGCGAGCGAAGATGATGTCACGGGTGCGCAAGGCAGACGGGCGCCGGTCGAGAAGAGCGGGCGCTACCGGGGTCGTCCGCGGCTCGCACAAAAATGCCTCGAATTCGTGCATTTCTGCGAGGCTTTCGAGGATCACGGGGTAGTAGCGGCCGAGTGCCAGACCTCCGCCCGAAAAGCGAGGTGGGATGTCGATCAGCAGGATATCCGGCAATGTCGGGAGTGGCCGGTGATAATAGAGCCTCGCGGCGGCCAGGTCATCGATAAGTCGCATGAAGAGAGTTTTTCGGTGAAGCCGTTTGGCAGTCAACAACAGTCGCAGACAGATTGACGGTATCGTCATGCCGCGAGCCGTTCGACACCCGCATTGAACCGATCGATCCAGTCCCGCATCGTCGGTCGTTCGGCGAGTGGGATCTGGGCCGCGACCCGTTGGAAGTCGATCAGATCAACCGGTGCGCCGGCAATGATCGCGTCTATTTCGGAAGCAGGCAGCAGAGCGCGTTCGCGGATGAAGTGGGTCATCGAGCCGGGGCGCTCACGCGTCGACTTGCGCCACAGACCCTCGACCGTCACAAGGCGCGGAGCGGCGCGAGCCTCCACCAATATGATCAGGCGGAGGCACCAGCCTGGAAGGGTGATCAACTCGCCCGTTTTCTGCGCGAGACAAAGCCAGCAAGCCGATTTGATCGGCACGGGCAGGCCTTCGGCACGGATCCGCGCGATGCAGGCGTCTCGATCCCAACCCCAGGCGCGCAGCGGATAATGATAGTCGTACAGGTCGCTGATATGGCCTTCGCGATGGGCATAGCGGCGACTATCGGCGGGCGAGCTGTCGTAGCCGATGAGCTTGACAACCTTGCCACCTTCAGCCCATATTTTCTGCGCCGGCGCCCATGAATTAACCCATTGATCTTGGGGCTGTATTTTCCATTTCTGGCTGCAACTGTGGCGGCCGAAGCTGATCGACGGCAGTGTCGCGTTGGTGAGGCAGTTCTCCAGGAGCGAGAAATAGGGCGGCCAGTGCTTGAAGCGCTTCGGCACATAGCGGACGACATGATGCTCGATATGATGCCGGTCCATCCAGCGCTGGAAGATCGGCAGAAAGGCATAGGTTTCCTCGCGCTCGACCCCGGTGTCGGCTGTGAGGACGGCGGACAGGGGCAGCCCCCGCGCGACCCATTCGATGATCATCGCGGTGCTGTCGACGCCCATGCCCCATGCGGCAATCACAGGGACGCCGGATAGGACAGTAAGGCAAGCGTCGTCGTTCGCCGCCGCGGTCGGCGGTCGCTTCGGATCGTACATGGCTGATCTCCAGGAAGGAGGTCGGGAGCCGATAAGGGACGTCGCCGTGACGGTTGGCGCCTGATCCCGGAGGCCGGGCGGCCGGAATGCGACGATCAATTGGCTCCCGAGGCCCCGAGAGACGGGAGGAGTGGCCGCTTAGAAGTCGAGTGGCACACTCACCATCGTATCGGGGGGACATGGCTGCTCGGTCAGGAGATAGCCGAGGCGATTGACGGCGTGCATGCCATCGGTGATCTCGAGACCGTCGTCGCCCTCGATCATCGTCCAGACATTTGCCGCAGGTTGCGAGCGGATGAATTTGAGGTCCGGGCCGGAGGCTTCGAACAGGCATCCGCCCCGGCCGAAGTCGAACCCCGCCGTTGCGAGGAGATGATTGGGCACTGGCTGGAACCTGTCCACAAACTCATCTTCGGTGAGGTCCAGATATTGGATGGCAGGCGGTGGCGCGTCGCAGGCCTCATTTGCGGACTGACGCAATATTCCATCGTTCATGTGGTTGTCCTCGTTAAAGAGAGCCGTTGCCGGCACGTGCAGGCGCCGGATCAGGCGACGAGCGTCATCAGCGCCTGACGGTGCTGTGGCCCCGTGCTGGAGACGCGAAACGGCTGGAGCGGATCACCGGTGCGCAGCACGAATTGGGGGCGGCCCGTCTCGTGCCGCATCCGGAGCGCGACGGCATAGGCATGATCGAAGGACGCAAGTGCTGCGCGTTTGGACGAACAGGGTTGCATCGAGCAGAGGTCCGTCATGACTGGTGCTCCTCGGGCTGGTTGGGGTCCGCGAAGATGGGCAGTTCGGAGCAGGTGGGTTCGTCGCGGTCGAACAGGACCCAGGAGGCATCCCTGTCGAATGCCGAACTCAGGATCGCCCAGAACTCCTGGCTGATGTCGGGCGCCTCACCGCCGCACCCGACGACGCTGGTGTGGACGAAAAAGCCGTAGGCATAGGGCTCGATCACCAGATCGAGATGGCCGACCTCGACACGTCCGTCCGGCCCGCGTGGCGCGACGGCGATGAGGTGATCGATGTGACGACGCTCGGCGACAGGCAAATGAGCGGTCGAGCAGACAAAGAGTGTGGCATGGCGCATCAGGGATCTCCTTCGAGATGGTTTGGTTACGGCTGGAGCGACGGGCTCAGGCCGCTTGATCCAGCGAAAGCGAGATCGTCGTCCTGTCGCCGGAGATGGTCAGGCTGCGGTTGTCGGGAATGAGCCACTGAACGTGCTCGAAGACCGCGTCGCGCAATTGGGCGAGAAGCGCCTCGTCCTCACCCAGCAGCAACAGGTTGGCGAGATTTCGCGCTTCATGCTCGAACGCGAGCGATTGCGTATCCCAGCTATCGTGCCCGCAATCGTCAGAATAGCAGAACAAACTGGCGTGCATCAGGTCGGCAAGCGCGTGCGGCTGCACATTGGCCTTGCCGTCAAAGAGGATGGTCGCCTCGTCGAGCGTCCAGCAGGCATTGTTGCAGACCAGCATGTCCGTGGGCACGCGGTAGATGGTTGGTTCTGCCGGCGACGGGCCGCCGGACCGCAGAAGGATTTCGGCGGAGATATTCTCGACCGGTCCGGACTCAAATTCTTCGGGCAGGGCGATATCGTCGGCATAGCGATGAAGGACGCCATCGCGCTGCACGGTGAAACTGCAGGACAGGAGACGCGGCAATTCGTCATACCAGCGATAGTCCTCGAAATCGCGGTTCTCGTGAACCAGGGGACCACCGAGCGGTGTTTCGTTCGCAAGTGCGCGGGCAAGCGCTTGCTCGATGTCGGGTTCGTGGTCGGACATGATGATCATAGGGCCCGATCGAATGGCCGCGCCCTGGTATCGGTTGGACGTGTCGGCAATGTTCGGCGTCCAGGCATTGAGCCAGCGGTCGGCTTCGGGAAGAGCAATCCCAAGGTCGCGGGCACGCGCCCAGGCCTCGTAGGAGAGCCGATGAGATTTCTCGCGGCAGATGGCGCGGTAAAGCGCGATTTCGGCCGCTTCCCTGAGCCGGCACAGCGCGTCGTTCTCGACCATTTCCTTGCGCGCGGGGAGCACGAGCTGGAGCGCCGGCGCATCGACGATATCGACCCGCACTCGCCAGTTAAGAGGCTTTTCGATTTCGCTCAGGGCGGGAAGTCTGGAAGCGACCGTCACGCCGTGGAAATTGATCCGGGGGGTATGGACTGCCTCCATGGTACCGTCATGGAAGATGCCGATACGACAGCCTTCCCATTCCTCGATCTGGTCGGCGCCGGCCAGAAAGTCCTCGCGCGGAAGCTGCGCGCCCTCGAAATGAACGGGGAGCGGGAAATATTGGGCCGCGAGGCGCAGCGCCGACCCAAGCTGCTCATCCCAGGCGGGCGGCAGCATGATCTGGATCTCGGTGCCGTGCACGATCCCGCACGACTGGATCGCGAGCGGCACACCCCCTTCCCAGCCGTCAGCCGGGATATGGACCGCCCAACCCCGTCCCGCCGCCTTCGACCATGAGCGGACAACCACATCCCGGCCGGCGAGGCTGAATACCCCCATGCCGGCGGGATCCTCGCGCGTCCGAATATCCTCCTGCCAGCCCGAATCGCCGAGGCTCAGGAGGTTGGCCGGATCGTCGATCCCGGAGCCGTCATCGTAGATGGACAGTGCGGTGCCGGCTGGGAGATTGTAAACCGCGACATGGATCGCGCGGGCACCGGCGCGACGGCTATTCTGGAAAAGTTCGTTATGTTATTTGGAATTCGTGGCTTGGCGTGAGAAGCTAAGACCTACGAGTCACGCGTTTTCTTGAGGTTTTCTGGGCCTTTTGCCGCAGCTCGGCCGGGGTCGGACCGGACGGGGTACTCACATGACCGCTGTGAATATCCGATGGCAACTTTTTCCGCTTTCCTTCGGGCATCCCCAGGGGAAAGAGTGGCTCGATATTCAGCACATGCTCGGGTTGGCTTTCAATACCGTGGAGGCCTATGGCCGCGGTCTCGAGCAGTTCCTACGATGGTGCGAGGACAACGAGGTTGCGGCGATCTCTGCAACCCGGCCCGACATTGCCAACTACGTGGGTCATCTGCGGATGCTTCCCGGCGCCAGGATGTCGGTACAGGACGCAACGCAATCTACATCCGGCCTTTCCAGCGCCACGCTGCAACAGCGGCTTACAGCCATTCGTCTGTTCTTCGACTACCTCGTTGAAGAGGGCATCCGTACGAACAATCCGGTTGGACGTGGCCGGTTTGTCCCGAACAGGCCGTTCAGTTCAAAGCGCGACCGCGGTCTGATCCGGCGGCACAAGCGTTTACCGTGGATCCCTTCGGATGAAGAATGGCAGCGGTTTCTCCTGTGCGCCAAAGGTGAACCTATCCGTAATCGATGCATGCTGGCGATCGCATATGATGCCGCGCTGCGACGCGAGGAACTTTGCGCCATTGAGACGCGCGACATCGATCCGGCACATCGTCTGATCCTGATCCGGGGCGAAACCAGCAAGAGCAACAGAGACCGTATTGTTCCCTACTCGGAAACCGCCGGTGTTTTGTTTTCCGCCTATCTTGAGCATCGACGTCGGGTGGGCCGTGATCGCGGCAGGCTCTTCCTTTCTGAATCGCGTCGAAATTACGGAAAGCCCATCACGCTGTGGACCTGGTCAAAGGTGATCAGGCGCATCGCGGTCGCGGCCGACCTCGATAAGTTTTCGACCCACACATTGCGCCATCTTTGTCTGACCGATCTGGCTCGCGTAGGTTGGGACATACATGAGATCGCCCAGCTCGCCGGACACCGGAACCTCGCATCCACACAGCAGTATATCCACCTCTCTGGCAGGGATCTCTCCAGAAAACTGGCCGGCTCCATGGAGCAGATCCACGCATGGCGAACGCGCATGTTGGTCGAAAGCAGCCCGGAGCGCGGCCAATGAATCCGCAGACAATGGACGATCCCGAGCCCGCTACGCGGCATTGGCCGAATCCACTCGCAACGGCCGAATATGATCGATCGCCGAAGCTCACCGTGGGAGAGCGTTCAGCCATTCAAGCGTGGCTGAAAAAGCGCGTGCTGGGCCAATGGAGCCGCTTTGAATATCGCACGCAGGAGCGGGAGCAGCTCCTACGTCTGATGAAACCAATCGAAGACGCGCTCGCTATCATTGGATCGGAGGCGGCGGCCCCAAACGATGCAATGATGGTGCTCCTGAGAGAGTGCCTCTTGTTGAATCGTACATATTGGGGCTGGAAGGAACAGCATTGGGCAAAAGTGCTCGGCCGCACAACGCACGATTTCTTCGACAGAAATAAGAGGAAGGTAGCTACTGGCGTCCGTGTGGACATCGCAGCGATCGCCTATCTCCACAACTGGTTCACCAGCTATTCGACGTTGGCCTCAACACACAGGAAATCGTTGGCTAACCGAATTTTTGGTAGCGCGTCGGTGGCATCTGCGATCGAGCGGCTTACGACGCCTCTCGTCCGGTGGGGCTATCGTATCGATCCGAAATACATGAAGTTGTTCGTGTCATCGGTTCTGCTCGTGAATCGAAGCCCGCGCCTCGAAGATTTGAATCCGGAGATTCTGGAATTTTATCGCGCCGAGGGATCAAACGTGGAGCGGCGCTATTATTACGCGATTTCTAAAGTCTTGGCCAATCAAGGCATCCTTGAACAGCCGCTCGAGCGTGCGCCGCCGAGAACGAAACAAATAGAAAGCATACACATCGGTGTGGCAGACGAATGGTGCGGTTGGATTGAACGCTGGACGCAAACGACAACTATCGAAACCCGTCGAGGTCATCGAACCACACTCTATAAGGTTGGGCGCTGGCTGGCTGCCCATCATCCTGAGATCGTATCGCCCGCACAATGGACGCGCACAGTTGCGGCAGAATTCGTATCAGCGATGGCCAAATTGCGCGTCGGTCAATATGTGGCACCGGCAGCGCCGCACCCGCGGGCGGGTGAAGCGGTGAAAGCAAGCACGATCGCAGGCTTGATTTGCCAGGTCCGTGGCTTTTTCTATGATTGTCAGGAATGGGGTTGGATTGAACGCTCCTTCGATCCGGGCCGCAGTTTTGCGATACCGCAAAGTATCCGCGCTAAACTCGGCCCCAAGCCCCGAGTGATTGCCGATGATCTGTGGGCGCGTCTGCTTTGGGCCGGCCTCAATCTCGAGAAGTCCGATGTTCCTCGCGCTAACAGCAGCGGCCTGCTTTTCGACGTGGAATATATACGCGCGATAGCGGTCGTGTGGCTGTTCGCAGCGCTGAGAAACAACGAAATCCGTCGGTTGCGGCTTGGTTGCATCCGCTGGCAGCCCATGGATTCCGGCAAGGGCCCGCCGATCTGTTTGTTGGACGTTCCCGATCACAAAACCGGAAATTGCTATACCAAGCCTGTTGACCCGGCTGTCGGCGAGGCGATTGAAGCATGGCAGGCCATACGTCCGGTCCAACCGGCATACCCTGATCCTAAAACTGGCGACCTTGTCCAATTCCTGTTCCAATTTCGAGCCATCCCGATGGCCAACGGCTTCATAAATGTCCGACTGATTCCAATTCTATGTAGAAAGGCCGGCATCCCCGATCATGATGTTCGGGGCAAACTCACCAGTCATCGCGCACGGGCCACCATTGCCAGCCAGCTGTTCAACAGTGAAGAACCGATGACGCTCTCGGAACTTCAGGAGTGGCTTGGCCATAGGTCGCCGCATTCGACGCAGCATTACGTGAAGATCACGCCGACGAAGCTGGCCAAGGCGTATACCGACGCAGGGTATTTCGAGCGCAACGCTCGCGTGGTCAAAGTTTTGATCGACCGCGATCAAATGAAAAATCCGCAGGAGGGTGTCCCCTGGCTTCACTATGATCTCGGACATGGTTGGTGCAGCTTCGAGTTCTTCGACAGGTGCCCGCATCGGATGGCATGCGCGCGATGCGACTTCTACATTCCAAAAGCATCGTCGCGAGGACAGCTCCTGGAAGCAAAGGACAACGTCGATCACTTCCTGAAGGCAATCCCTGTCACTGCCGAAGAGCAACAAGCCGCCGATGGCGATCGCATTGCTATCGATCGTTTGCTGGCGCGTCTCGATGATGAACCTACCCCGTCCGGTCCGACCCCGGCCGAGCTGCGGCAAAAGGCCCAGAAAACCTCAAGAAAACGCGTGACTCGTAATTCCACATAACTGAAGCACGTCGCCGAGCGTGCCGTTGAACAGGCGCGAGACCTTGGTGATGAGCGACTGGCCGACCTCGGGCCGGATGATGGCGGGAAAGGACATGGGATGCGACTCCTGTCTGGCGGAGACCAATTCCCCGCCACATGAGCCCTCATCCCCCTCCCCTTTGGATCACGGCGGGATGGAACGGATCGGTCCAGTCGATGTGGTCGATGATCCAGTCGGGAACGAAATCCCAGTCGAAGCAGAGTGGATAATCGTTCTGGACCTCGCGCCAGGCAGCCTCGACGGCATCGGCCCAGCCAATCACCGTTAGTCGCAGCGCCGCGGTTCCTAGCGCATCGAACGACTTGCCGATCGCGGGAGCCAAGCCGATCGCATCGGGATCGGTGATCGGCCTGGTGCGTAAGGTCAGAACTGCCTCCCAGAGGCAGGCGGCGGTCTCGAGACTGGCTTGGGAATATTGAGCCATGACGGGTCCTTTCAATGTCAGGCGGCGCGCAGGTCGCAGCCCTGGTAGAGTCCGAGATCGGCTGCCATCAGCGTGTCGATGCCGGGCGCGAACCGGTCGAAGGCTGCGTTCAGATCGGCGACGGCGACGCGGTAGCTGGCCTCGCCGGGATCGAAGTCCAGGGCGAGCATCAGGGGGGGCAACCGAGCGGTCATCTCGGGAAAGACGGTGTGGATGATGAGCGCCTCGATTCGCCGCGCGACCAGGTTGAGCCGCGCGGCAAGGCCCAGGGGCGTGGCCAACTCACGTTCATACCAGGTAGCGGGCGCTACGACGTCGGCGATGCGGGTCGAGGGCACCCGGCCATTGCCGATCTGGGCCTGGATGACGACGCAGCGCGGGCGCCGCCGGGCCGCGACCTCGGTGAGCGGCACGAGGGCGCGATAGTGGTAGGTCGAGGCGGTGCCCGGGGTGCGGGACCGAGAGACGATGACGTCCATTGGTTGTTCCTTTGATGGTGGAGGCTTGGGGCTGCGCGTTCGGCAGCAGGGAGATCGCCGAGCGAAATTCGCCCGACGCCCCTTCAAAAAAAGTCCTCCCCTCCGGCTCGTTAGCGGGACCGTTCGGACTTCACGGCGAGGAGGTCTGCGAACCGGGCCTGGACCGCGGCAGCGTCAGGGAAATGGTCAGGAAGGCCGTGATGGGCCAGGATCGGCGCGCGGGCCTTCGCGATCAGCGAGGCCTCGGCCATGCTCGGCATGCGGGGTGGCCAGCCCTTCACATAGCGCAACTGCGGGGGCATGGCCGCTTCGAGCGCCCTGCGTTCCTGGGCTCGCAGTTTGGCACGCGCGACCTCGTGAAGACGTGCGGCCGACAGCCATCGAGGCGAAACATCGGCGAGCCATCGTTGAGGCTGAAAGGAGAAGGTCGAGTCCGCCTCGATCGCCACCAGATGGCGGTAGAGATCGAAGTTGCCAGGGGCGGCAGCGGAGGCAGCTAGGTCGTGCGCCGATGCAAGCACGCAGAAAGCACAGGACAGCCGGGTTGTCCGGTATTGGACATAGGCTTCGTGCAACGGCAGCCCGTGGCGCTTATGAATGCCGAACACATCGTTGGCACTCCAGTCGACGGCCGGATGCCAGCTGAGCATGCGCGTGCCGGCGGCGTTGCCCGGCTTTGCGAAGCGTTCGTCGGCACGGGAGACCGGCGTGGCACGACGGCTCGGGCTTTCATCGCGGCGCAGGCCGATGACCGAAACGATGGTTTCGCCCCGATAGCGGCGTGCGAGGTCAGGGCCGATCACCTGGACTTTCAGCTCGGACGTGCAGAAGCGCAGCGATGCCGAGGACCAGGGTCCGATGAGATTGTAGGTTTCGAGCGCCTCGTAGCGGCGCTTGCCCGACAGGAAGCGTTGCTCCCAGCGGCTCACCATGTCGCCTGCCGATCGGCTGACCACCAGCAAGGGCAGCCCAAGCCTGTCGGCGATTGCTGCGACCATCGCCGGGGTCGAGCGCCATTCCGCCCGGCCGAGGTCAGCGTGAATCGCGATCCGGCGATCACGCGGATGGCCCAGGGCGTTGAGCAGCGCGAGTCCGGCATGGGCCGAGGCGGTGGAATCCTTGCCGCCCGAGAGATTGAAGGCGAACCAGGCTCCGCGCCGCGCGGCGGCTATGACCCTATCGTCGATCGCAGGCAAAGGATCATCAGGCGCGGCAAGCAAGCCGCGCGCAAGAGCTGCGCCCATGCGGTGTCTCCTCACGGTGGATCGGCGCGACTGCGCGCCAGTCAGTGTCCGGCAGGCAACCTGTTGTCGTAGAGGGGCTCCGTGCCGGGCTCCCAGTCGCCGGGCATCCAGATCCGGCCGTTATAGCTGATTCGCCCCACAGGCGTTTCGGCCACCAACAGCAGCGCCTCGGGGTACATGCTGGCGCCCAGACCCAATCGGTCGCGGCGCTCGCAATAGAGGTCGGAGGCTTCCTTCCAGCTCGCTGCGGCAAGCTCGGCATAGCCTTTTTGGGCGATGCGAAAGGGTTTGCGCGAAGCACCCCGTTGCCGGATCCCGCCGAGGACCCGGGCGACATGTCCGGCATAGACGGCAACGGTAGCCCAGTAGGCAGCGACAAACACCTTGCGGCTCTCCCAGCTCGATCGCGAACGGTGGCGCGCGTCGGCGGCAAGGTCGAGCAGCAGCACTGCGAGCAAGGTGCGGGTATCGGCTGGCATAGCCTGGAGGAGGCGTGCGGCGGGAAGGCCGAGGACCGGATTGCGAACCTCGGCCCTGGAGGAGCGGCAGGTCATCGCAGGGGCCCTCACCACTCGAAGGTCTCAAGACCGTCGATGCAATCCGCGTCGCGGTCGAGAAGAAGCCAGCGGCAGCCCTGCGCGCGCGCGAATTCGATGGCGGCCCAAAGCTCGTTTGGGACCATCTCCCGTTCCAGGCCGTCGAGCGGATCGGTGAGGACGAACCAGCCATAGCCGGCCTCGGCGACACCAAGCGGGCGCGATTCCGGGACCATCGGCGCCCATTGGTCGAGAAGGTCGGCGGTGGCGGGACGGATATGGCTGGTGCTGATCACGAGATGGCGACCGACGCGTAATGCCTTCGGCGAGCCGATCGGCGGCGCGTCGACCGAGATGCGCTCGGTCCAGAGATATTCTTCTTCGTGCGCGTCGAAGTAGATCGACCCTGCGTCTTCATCAGGGAGCGTCGCGGGATCGCGCGTGTCGCGTATCTCCGACCACCATTCTCGGCAGAATGAGGCGACCTCTGCCATTAACGCCTCGCGGGTGAAGGCGGCATAGAGATCGCCTCCATGACGATGGTCGATGAACGCGACGTGGATATCCGCCGACCAGGGAACTACGTGGTTTTCCACGAGCCGTTCGGCCTGTGCCAATTCGTCGCACAGGATATGTCCTGCCGGGTTTGCGTCGGCGATCGCAGTGCGAGCGCGGGCCAGCAGGCGCGCAAAATCGTGCCTTGTCGTCTGGGTCATGATTCTTTCCTTGGGATGTGTCGAGTGCGCGGCGGGGCGTCCGACCGGAGCGTGTCATCAGCGCCGGTCGAGCGCCCGGCTGATGGCGACGAGCGCGTCGGCGATATGCTGCTCGACCTCGTGCGTGGTGATGCCGAGGCGCGCCGCGATCGCGGTAAAATCTTCGTCGCCTAGTAGATCGGCCATGAAAACCTGGCGGGTGATCTCTGGCAGTGCGGTAAACGCGCTGGCGTATCGGTCGATCTGCGCGGCACCGGCTTCGTCCAGACCGGCTGCATCAACGCGCACCCATGCCCGCACCCAATAGCCGTCGCCATCACGCTGGACCGTTTGCTCGTCGGGGTCGATGCGCAACATATGGGCAGTAGCCCAGCGTTCGCGGGCGGCAGCCACGATGGGGTAAACGGCCGTGTCCGGCGCAAGGAAAGCGTCGATCCGCGCGGCAAGCTCGTAGCTCGTCCGACGCCGGTCGCGTCGCAGGCTGAAGCGGGGATGGTCGTTGAAGAAATCGAGCGCCTCGACAAGGAGGGCGCGGGCGTCATGGTCGGGCATGGTGGGGTTCTCCGTTGCGCCGATCCCTGACCGGCACCCATCCCTGCCCCCTTCCCTCCGGCTGGATACGCGTGCGTCAGGCTGTGTGGGCGAGCAGCGGGAGCGCCGTCACGTCTCCGGCGGGCGTGGCGCGATCGAGAATGGAATAAGGCAGGCTAGGTACCGCCGGCGGCGCGATCCGCGCCGAATTGGTGAGTGGGAACAGATAGAAATGGTTTGGTCCGTTCCGGAAGCCGTCATGTTACGGCCGTTAACGGGCGACAGCATGTCGGAAGCGCAACCCGGCTGTTCCGACGATATTATCGTCATCAGCGTGCGGAAATCACGGATGAAGGGACGTTAGATCAGTCGCGACGAAGGAGCCGGCCTTCCTCCAGCACGACATCATCGAGACGAATGGAAATCGGCTTATCCATATTCGGGTGCACCTCGCCTTGATCGGTCGTGATGAAGGCGTCGTGCGTGACTGCATCCGCCGGGATTGGTCCATAATATGCGAGAAGCGCGTGATTGAATGCGCTGGGTGGTAGCTCAAGGGCCATGCCGAGAAGGGGCGTCCGGCGATGGCAAATGATCTCGCCCAATGCCGCAATAAACCGTTCTGGATTCCTGAGCGGATAAATATGACCTTCACGGAACGGCATTTGGTTCTCCTTCGTCGGCGCTTTATCATTTAAGCGGTCGGAAAATCATAATAGTCGCGCATTGCGCCGCCAGACGGATCACGTCCTTTATATCATTACGGTCAAGCGGCATGAGCCAATAACGGCAGTACGGTGACGTCACCCCCGGTCGCCGCGCGATCGAGCACGGGGTAAGGCAGGCTTGGCACCTTGCGGGCGGCGATCCGGGCGGCGTTCGTCAAAGGAAATAAATAGGTGTGGTTGCCCGGGTGCTTCCGGCGGCGCAGAAAACCGACACGTTCAAGATCGGCGAGCCAGTGGGCGGCATCTTCGCCCGAACGACGGGCCCGAGCACCGGCGGCCACCAGCTGTTCGGCTGCATAGCGCTGACCGCATTCGTCGTTGCGGATCTTGGAGATCGCCCGGCTCGAAATCGGCTGGCCGTTGGGCAGTATGAGATCGATGCGCGCTGACGAGCGTCCGGTATAGCGGCTGCCCATCACGCAATAGAGCGTGCCGACATGGCCGGGCATGAACACCTGACCTTGTTCGTCGGTGCGACGGATCGGATCGGCATAGGAGATGACCGACACGATCTCCGGTTTCTCGCGACGCAGCAGTTTGAAGGCGCGCGAGAGCATCCAGGTTTCGGCGTTACCGCCTGTGTCATCGAGCAGCACGAGGCGCCCGAGGTCGCAGGCGCTGCGCGGATCGGGGAGACCTGCTGATTTCGGGACGCTGGCATTGTTGACCGGGTGGGCGAAGACGCAAACGCCGACCAGGTCGGATTGCCCACCGGCGCCGTTTCGGAAGAGACCGACCGACAGGCGCGTGACAGGCATCGAGGCGGCATAGTGATGCTGGCGTACGAAAGGTGCTGCCTGTTTGACGGTATCGATTATATCGACGGCGAAGCGCCGGGGATCGATCTCGGTGGCGCCGGGCACCCAGCGGCAGCGCCGATCGCGCCAGCGTTGGCTTCTGGTGATGATCATGAGCGGCAACTCCGGTTGCGGTCGCGACTCCTCCCGCTGCGTCGCGATCGGCGGCGGGAGTAAGCCGGGCTGCCTATTGCGCGATCACGCGACGCGTGAGATCGGGGATGCGCGCATTGTCGTAGGGGCTGGAGACCGACATCTCGATCGCGTCGCGTTGGGCGCGATACCAGTCGGTCGCTTCGACCGTATAGGTCTCGGTCGCGTAGGGTTCGCCACCGCTGGAGAATTCAACGGTGACGGTGAAGGTCTGCATTTCGACCTGGGCGGATGCGTGCATGATCGGATCCTTTCGATATGAAAAGGGCGGCTCCGACCTGGGTCGAAGCCGCCTCGGGGTGGACGGGTGTTGAAGGTTGGCCCGTTGGGCCGGACTCGATGGTCAGGCGCCTGCGGCGCTGCGCCATCGGGCGGCGGCTTCATCAGCGGTCAGCTGGCCATGGCTCTCGGTGCAGAAGCGCTGGAATTCGGCTTCCCAGGCAAGGGACGTGGTTTCCAGCGCCTGGATCACTTCCCACAGGAAAGCCGTGGCCGAGCCAGCCTCGGCGACCGGGACCCAGAGGGCGAGATTGTTGCTGTCCGCGCCGCATCGCTCGCAGGTTTGGCTGTCATAGGTCGCGAGCAGCGACCATTGCTGGGTGGTCTCGTCCCAGATGGCGTTCGCGTCCCGGCAGATGTCCGCGCTGCCGCAATGACGACAGCGCGGCATGAGCGGAGCCGCTGTTGGCGTGACCGGTTTCGTCCCGTTCGCCAGCGGCGGATTATCACCTTCGGCGAAACCGGGAGGTAACGCCAGCGAGGGGGCCGCATAGGCGCTATCCACACCGGGCCAGATACCAGTCAGGTAAGTGGCGCCGCTATTTTCATAGTCCTCCTTCTGGCCTTCCCAGTCGTTGTCCTGGACGGCGAGCCGGCAGGCATCTTCGGCGGTTGCCGCCTGATAGGTCCGGTGCCGGAAAATCGGCAGCCGGTAGGTGCTTTCGATCGTGAAGCTCGGCACGGCGTCCTCCTCAGTTCGCCTTGGCAAAGAGCTTGCGCGCCTTGCCCTCGATCTCGAGCCGCGTGTCCTGGTTGGACTTCGCGCGTGCATGCGCGGTGATGCCCTGGACAAAATCGAACAGGCTGGCGGGCGGATGGCCTTCTTCGGCGATCACCGACTGGATGATCTTCGCGGTGTCCGCCTTGGAGAAGCCGTTCTTGCGCAGGAAGGAGTCGCGATCCTCGTCGGACCGTGCGACGATACGGCCGCGTGCCGTCTTGATGCCTTCGATGAAGCTCATGGCCGAGGAGTCGGCGAAGGTCTCGAGTGCGGGCGCTGCTTCATGGGCGAAGCGGTTGGCAGCGAATTTCGAGTGGCGGATGGAGATCTCCTCGAAATTTTCGACGCCCCAAAGATTACGATTCATGCAAACCGCGCGCAGATAAAAAGTCGCAATTCCCAATGTCTTGGAGCCGACTTCTGAGTTCCAGCAATAAAATCCGCGAAAGAAGAGATCGGGATCGCCATTCGGCAATTTCCCTGCCTCGATCGGATGCGTGTCGTCGACGAGGAACAGGAAAACGTCGCGATCCGACGCATAGAGGGTCGTCGTCTCGTGCGTGACGTCGACATAGGGGTTATAGCGCATCGAGCGCCAGTCGAGCACGCCCGGAACCTTCCAGCGCGTATCGGAAACGCCGTTGCCCGCGATCTTCATGACAGCCGCGACCAGCTCATGGTCCCAGATCCGGCCGTAATCGGGTCCGGTAACTGCCCGCAATTCAGCGCGACCCTCATGGGTCTTGAGAAGCTTCACCTGCTCGCCGCGATGGCTAAGGAGGCCATGCTGGAGATTGATGCCGGCGAGCGCGGCGGGAAGGTTGCGCAGATAGGAGGCGGGAGCGCCCACGAGGCTCGACAATTGACCGAACGACCAGTTGGTGGGGGCGATCGGCTCGGCTTCGCCGGGAACGATGAGGCTGAGGCGCTCGGCATTGTCCATGCTCGCCTCGACGCGGACGTCGCGGCTTTCGACGATGCGTGTGCGCGCACGGTCAGCGCGGCGTCGAACGCTCTCATAGAGATCGTCGAGGGACAGGAATTTCTCGTCGTCGGGACGCGAATACCATTCGGACGAGACCCGTCCGATATTGCGACCGCGGGATATGTCGACCTTGTAGGCGCCCGAGACCTGGGGCGCGTCGATATGCTGGGCAAGCGTTGCCATGGGACATCTCCTGGTTGGAACGGCCCGATCCGTTTCGAACCGGCCAACCCTTCCCCACCCCCTTCCCTCCCATCCCGGCGCGTGGCGCCTCGGTTCAGGGCTAGCGTGCGATACTGTCCCGGTAGATGTCGGCCGCCCATTGCTCGACCCAGAGCGTCGTCACGTCCTCGTGGCCGATGTCGCCGTCCTCGACGAGAGAACGGATTTCAGCGCGCGCCTGAGCAATTGCCTGCTCCCAGGGGTCGGCCGGGGTTGGATCCGACTGTGGCAGGAATAATTCGGACTGGCGGAGCACCGGAGCCCCGCGAAGGCGCGCGAACTGGCTGGCCGTCCATGCCTGCATGTGCTGCGCCACAAGGGTGTCGGTCTTCGGGATCCCTTGCGCGAAGGCATCGTGCCTTGCGGCCTGGCCATAAGCCTGGCTGTCGATCGAGGCGATCCGATGCTCGATCCCTTTCAGATGGGAGAGAGCGGTGCCCTTGATTCCGAAGCCATGCAACATGACCCCCTTCGGCAGAATTCGGTCAAGATGATCGAAGACAGCGATCAGCCCCTCCGGACCCGAGGCATGGCGGCGGCACATGCTGCCCACGCCGATCAGGGGCGTACGACCATAGTCGAGTGCGAGGCCGTCGAGGCAGCGCTCATAATCCTCGGGCCGCCGCCCCTGGATCACCGGCATCAAGCGGTGCTCGATGCCGAGATCGCGCGCGCCCGACCGGCAATCGAAATTGGCGCGGATCGTGCGCGATATCCGATCGAGCACTTCCTCGCGGTCGCAGGCGATTTCGGGCTCGACACAATAGTCCATGCTGGCGAACCAGTGGAATGGATAACTCGCCGCGAGCGTGAGATAGTCGCCGGTCGACCAGGGGAAACCACCATAGCGTGCCATGGCGACAAACCCGGCGGAATCAAGTGAGAGGCTGGCCAGTCCGCGAGCATTGTCGAGTTGTCCGAGGTTCCAGCCCTGCCATTCCGGCCAACCTTTGCGCCGGCTCCAGCGCGAGAGCGCGTTGGCCGAAATCAGCGTTGGCACCCGCATGTCGACGGCGCGCTTGAGGATTGTACCATTGCCCAGGTGTGGAAGGCCGACGATGATGTCGATCGTCATGGGGCACCTCGCTATCCGATCGACCAGCAGCACCAGCGTTCGGCGGCCTGGCGTGGGGTGAACAGGTCGAAGGCGTTGGCGCAAAAGGACTGGAACGCCGCATTGAGGGCAAGGCCGGGATTGCCGAGCCTTTCGATGACCTCCCACATGAAGCGATCCGCCGGGTCGGTCACGCCTCCCGGTTCGCTGTCGCGGCAGTGGGCAAGAAAGTCGGCGAAGGTGGCCAGATCGTCCTGCGTGCCGATATAGCGCAGGAGAAGGCCGATTTGTGTGGCCTCGCTCCAACCTTCGCTGTCGGCAAATTGATGGAATAGAGTGTCGGGCATCTTTCGCTTTCAAGATAATGGAGGAGACAAAACGTGGGCTTGTGCTCAGTCGAACAGCGGCAGGCTCGACTGACGGTCACAGACTGCACGGCCGCAGATGCCGAGGGGGCATGGGCCATATTTGCCCTCGCGGTCTGCGAGGAGGTCGCGAGCGGCATGAAGTTCGACGAACGGGCCGCTGTGGCCGCTGGGGCGCCGGCAGCCAGCGCCTGCGGGCGCGTGGCAATCCGGGCATGGGACAAGCAATACGGGATCGACGTCCCAGCATTTGCCGCAGCCTGGCTTGTTGCAGACCGCCGGTCCCTTGACGATGAAGGCCATGGCTCAGGCGGCGTCCCGGCGCAGCCACTCATAGAGCAGATGTGAATCGGGATCATATTCCGAGCCGTTCGAAATCCGCACGAGCTTCCCGTCGCAGGCGAAGGCGGAGGCGCGCGGAAAGCTCAGATAGGAGCGGCCCTCGAGAATGAGATCTCCTGAGCGAACCTGTGTGATTGCTCTCGTCGTTCCGAGCGAACGGTGTCCGGCTGGCGCATCGACGAGCTTCAGGCTGTCACCGGCTCTGACCTGCTTCTTGAACGCGGCAAGGGAGACTTTGGCTTCGACGGGATTCTTTGCTCCCCGACGCGCGGCCAATGCTGCCCAATAGGCCTGCCCGACCCGTGCCTCGCAGTAGAAGGAGCAGGTGTGGTAATCCTGGAGCAGGTTGGAGCGCGTATAGCCGAAGCGCTCCATCTGGTCGCGCACCGCGATAAAAAAGTCGTTCTGCGCGTCACGCCCGGTAAGGTCCGCTGGCGTGTCGAGTATCTCGGCAATGATCTTGCGGCCGCCTGCGAATTTTTCGGTCTTGATCGCGAAGCGCGTGTCGGGAAATTTGGTCTTGAGATGACCGTCGATGCGCGCGGCGAGCGTCGAGAGATTGTCGCCGGTTCGATAGAGGTCGCCCTCATAATGGAAGTTGCCCCGCTCATCGAACGGGGTCTGGCTGTACAGGCGCGTGGACGCGCCCGGCGTCGAAACGTCGATCATGGTTTTTCTCCGTGTTGAAGCTGTGGCGGCCGGTGCTGCGGCCGGCTGTTGTCAGGCCTCAGGGGCCCCTATGGTAATTCCATCGCGATGAAGGCGCGGGCGCGCTTCACGGCGACCTCATCGATCTGGCCCGCGACCTCGGGCGTGGTGGCCGCCAGGCGATCGATCGCGCCAAGCAGGTTTGAGAGCAGATGAAGCGCTGTTGGAGATGCCGTTGAACTATCCCAGCCCGGCGGCGGTCCGGCGTGGCAATAGCCATGATCGAGCGACCCGTAGCGCCTGACGATCGCGAGCGCCTGGTCGGCTGTTTCGCAATCGTCGAGCGCGAAGCGACACGTCATTTCATCGACTGTGATGCCGGCGTAGAAGAGCGCCGCGGACACGCCATTTGCGAGTGTGCACCGCATCGGGCGGTTCGCTTCACGGTGGATATAGGCGATGTTGCCCAGTCGATCGGTTGCACGAATTCGAACGGCGTCACGACGCGGTGCGGCGTTGGTCGTTCGAGGATTGTCGTCAGAGGCGAGCATTTCCGACCGGGCGTCGATCCATGCGCAATAGCCAAGACGGTATCGTCGTTAGCGACCTCGGTTTTCCAGTCGTCGATGGGATGGTCGGGATCGTCTTCCCAATGATCACGGTGGGTCATGAAATGCCTCCCTCAAGCGCCTTTGAAAGCGCTTCCCGCGTGAATTCCATTTCGATCCGGTCCGGGAAAACCGCGCACCACCCTCCGCCGAAACTGTCGAGATAGGGTTTGGTACAGGTGAAGCTCCAGTCGAACCCGACCGGGGCAATCGCCAGCGACGATTGGCAGCAACGCTGGATCACCCCGGCGATCGGCCAGGGCTGAAAATCGATCGTGCTGTAGATGGTAACCGTGCAGGTCTTCGGATCTTCGATGGAATTCGCGACCCGAATGTCGGCGCCGAAGTCGGGAAAGTTCGCGTCATCGAAGATGGCGGTAAACCCGCTCAGCGGTTTATCGCCAATGGTCGGCGGAAAGACTGCCTTCAATTCGTCACTGATGGGGTCGGGCTTAAAATCCCCCATGAGATCGGCGGCAAGCTGCCATGCTTCTTCGATCAGCGCGACTTCAGCGATCGAGCAGGTGAAGGCGAATGAGCCCTGGATGAAGTGGTCGGCCATGGGGCCTCCATGAACATAGTGGGCAGCCCAATTGCCGCGCCACCCACATCCACCCTCCTCCCCTCCCTTTGACTTGAGCACCGAATGAAGGCACGAGTTCGTTTACGCTTGCGCAAGAGCGTCTGGTTCAAGACCTGTGTTTCCAGCAAGAAGAAGGATGTTACATGGCCGAAGCCGAAGATTCGGGCGTCATGTCTTTGACCGTGACGTTACTCAGCGCCTATTTCGCGAACAACACGGTGCCGAGTGGCGAATTGCCGGCGCTCGTGGAGGGGACACGGCGGGCCCTCCTGGGCGGCGCGCCTGTTGCGATACCAGCCGCCGCTCCTGCGACTGAAGATGTTGCGCAGGAGACGCCCGTGGCGGCGCCCGAAACGTCAGCGGCTGCACCGACGACGCCGGTGCCCGTGCCGGAATATAAGCCGATGGTCTCCATTGAGGAAAGCCTGGCCTCGGCCGATCACATATTGAGCCTGATTGATGGCAAGCCCTACAAGGCCCTGAAACGACATCTGTCAGCGCACGGGCTGACCCCTGCGGAATATCGCGGCCGTTATGGCCTTCCGGCGGACTATCCGTTGGTTGCGCGCGGATATTCGGCGGCCCGGAGGGAAGTCGCACTGAAGCTGGGCCTCGGCGGCAAACGTAAAAACTCTCCTTCGCCTGTTGCCGAGAAAGTGTCTTCACCCCCAGTTACCGAGGCGACCGAGCCTGTTGTTTCTGAGACACCCCCGGCAAAGGCCGCGCCGGCACGTCGCCCGCGAACCAAGACGGTGGAGGCCGAACCGAAGCCTGCGGCCAAGAAGCCTAAGCGTAAGGCCTCTCCAGCGCCTGTAGCCGCGGGCGAGCCTGCCTCCCTGGTTGCCGAGGCAACAGAGTCTTCCGTTGCCGACACGCTCCCAGCAGAGACCGCTCAGGAGCGTCACCCGCCGGTCAAGGCTGCAGAGGCGGCACCGAAGCCCGCGACAGAAAAGCCTAAGCGCAAGGTCTCCACGGGCTCTACGGTCAAGGCGCCTGTCGTGAGCGCGGATGCGGCACCAAAGCCGAAGCGTATTCGGGCGAAAAAGACGGACGCTGAAGCGGCTCCAGCGGCTGAGCCCACGCCGGAAACCCCGCTCGCGGCAAGTTGATCGATGCGGTCCGGGCGCGCAGAGTTCCCGGACCGCCTTTCAAGTGTCGATCAGACTTCAGATGGGTCAGGTCCGCGTCATCGCCAGGATCGCCTCGATGACCTCGTTCGACCGGTCGAGTGGAATGAACAGCCGGGTCTTGTACTGAATGACCTCGCTGAACACGCCGTGCGCCTTAAGCCGTTCGCGATCCTCCGGCCGGTAATTGCGGATTTCGAGCCGACGTGACCCGTTGACGAGCGCGGTTGCCATTGTCGCGCCACCCAGGCCTGGGATTGCGATACCCGTGCCTTTCTGGGCGGCGGCGCCAAGTTCGGCAGCGGTTAGCGCGATCGTGCCGTCGAGACCAAACGCTGATTGCAGATCCGCCATCGCCGCCGCAGGGATGAGCCGCCCGAGGATCGAAGTTCCCTGACCATCGTCGATCCGCCAGACGCGGACATCATCTTGTGGAAGTCGGTGCCATACCGGCAGGAGAAGCCCGGTCGCGACGTTGACGGTTTCGATATCGACCTTGGCTTCCGCCTCGTTCGCTTCGGCTTCCCAGAGTTGCTGAAATTTGTCGCGGTCGATCTCTTTCCAGAGGCTGGCCCACATCGCGATTTCCTGCATGCGGGTTCCACCGGTCGGACGAACAAGCTGGCACATGGACACGATGCGCCCTTCCTCGTCCGTGATCGACCAGGACGGCACCTTGAGAGCGACGCGCTTGGACCGGCTGTTCCAGAGATAAGCGATTTCGCTCGTGCCGTCCCAGATCTGCATCAGCCGCTTCCAATGCATGACGCGCGGGCGCAGATGAAGCTCGAGCCGCAGCAACCTGGTTTCGGCCCCGGTCACCGGATCGGTGCGCAGCGTCTGCTCGGATCGGGTGATGATCTGTTCGGCGCGGATGGTCTCGACCCCGACGTCGAATGTGCCGGCCTCGCGCGCCGCATCAATGCGCGCCTGGATCAGGCCCATATATTCATCGAAGATCGCGTTCTGGGTCGCGATCCTGAGCGCGAGGATACGGTTGAGCCAGCGCTGGATCGGCGGCAGTTTCTCCAGAAGTGTGCCGTCCTCGTCGGTGAGCTTGAGGCCGGTCATGCCCTGGAAGCGCTCCATGTTCACGCTCGAGAGCTTGTTGCCATGGAGAAGATGATACCATTGAGTGAGGGCTTCTCGCGCGTAGTCGCTTTCCAGATTATCCGCAGGATCGAACAGGTTCTGGCCACCCGTCTGGCGCTGCCCGCGTGTCAGCGCGCCCAGACTGTCGAGACGGCGCGCGATGGTCGAGATGAAGCGTCGCTCGCCCTTGCAGTCGGTCGTCACCGGCCGGAACACGGGCGGCATGCTCTGATTGGTGCGATGGGTGCGCCCCAGACCCTGGATCGCGACATCGGCCCGCCAGCCCGGTTCCAGCAGGAAATGGACGCGGCGCTTGTCGGCCGTCCTGCAGGTCAGGTCAGCATGATAGGAACGACCGGTGCCACCGGCGTCGGAGAAGACAAGAATGGGTTTCAGCCCGTCCATGAATGCCTGGGTCTCGGAGAGATTGGCGCGTGCGCCGCGCCGTTCAAGCTTCTGGGAACCGTCGCTGCCGATGACGATGCGACGCGATCGGCCGGTCACCTCGGCGACTTGGCTCGTACCGAAATGCGCGAGCAGCGCGTCCAGAGCAGCCGGAACCGGCGGCATGGCGCAGAGTTCCTCGATCAGCGCATCGCGCGTGGCCAAGGCTTCGGCGCATTCGACCATATTGCCCGCTTCATCACGCATCGGCTCTGATCGGAGCGAACCGTCGCTGGTGGCGAAGACATGCATCTGCTGTGTCGGGAAGGCGTTCTTGAGGTAGTCGATCATGGTCGCTCGGGGCGAGAGTTCCAGATCGAGATGAGCGCGTTCTTGCGGAGAGATTTCAGCCAGCCGCCTGTCGAGGATAGCCTCGGCGGTGCTGACAAGTTGAACAACCGCGACGTTGCCGGCCGAGAGTTCGGTTTCGATCGCCTTGAAGACCGTCGGCATCTTCATCGAGATCAGCAATGCCGACC
>NZ_MINO01000028.1 GCF_001757355.1 Sphingobium phenoxybenzoativorans | reverse complement strand
CTTCTCGCCCGGCTTCACGCCCGCCGCCCGCGCAAAGGCATCATTGAGGAACAGCACGCGCCCATCCCTGTCCGCCATTGCCAGGCCGAAGGGCAGCAGGGAGAGCAATGTCTCTATGTAGGAAAGCGCCGAAGTCCCGTCTCCCGTCGCCGCGCCGCCCGGCTTTTCGTCGATCAACAGGATCAGGCGCGGCCCCTCCGTCGATCCCGGCTTCAGCGGCACCTGCAGCAGGCGGATCGGAACGACGCCCCGCTCCTCGCGCGCGAAAAATACCTGGCCCTTGCCGTCGACCCGCAGATAGGAGGCGAAATCGCGCCCGGCGACATTGGCGTCTATCCGCCCCGCCGCGCGCAGAAGGAAGGCGCCATTGGCGGCCCGCACCCGGCCCTCGCCGCCAATCATCGCGGCCATCACCCCCGCCTCGGAAAGCTGCCAGCCTGCGTCTCCGGTCAACAGCCGGTTGAAATCATCCAGGATGCTCGCATGCTTTACCGGAGTGAAGCGCCAGAGCAGATAATCGTCGGACCGTCCGGTGCGGGAGATATCCGCGTCGATCCGCAACGCGCCCTTGCCAACGCCCTCCACCCGGCCGGTTCCGTCCCGCCAGCCCGCGCGGCCCGCGCTGGACAGCCTGTCCGCATCGCCTTCATCCACGGGCAGATGCGGCGGCGCCGGATAGCCGGGAAACCATTCCCCATACAGATCGCTCGCGCAGACGAGACGGCCGGCCCGGTCGGTAATGGCGATAGCGACTCCAGAGGCGTCGGCGGCCGCCCGCGCAATGGTCCAGTCCGGCACGGCGTCGGCATCGGCGGAGGGCGGCGAAAAATTGCGGGTGAAGATATAGGCAAGCGCGCCAGCGCCGATCAGCGTCGCCGCGAAGCCCGCAGCCAGCGCCGCCTCTCCAACGGCAAACCAGATGATCGCCGCACAGCCGGCGGCGGCCAGCAAAATCAGGGGCAACTGACCCCATGCCGTCTGCTGCGCCGTCAACGCGATAATGTCATCCTTGCGTGGTGCCGCGCCTTGCCCGGCCATGCCCGCATCCCCCGGAAGAAACAGATCAGGCGGTCAGACCGCCGCTCTTTTCTCTATTGCGCCCGTTTCGGCGTGCTTGCCAATCCTCAATTTGCGCGCATGCCATTTGCGCCCCATGCGCGCGCGCCAGAACCAGATGGACAGGAAATAGCCCACGACCGCGCAGGCGGCGGAGATGATCAACAGGCCAAACAGCAGGGCGGGCGCGGCTTCGGAGAACAGCCATGCGCACCAGCGCCCAATGCCCGCGCCTTCATGAAACAGCGCCATCAGGCCGGACAGATCGGCGCTGCGCCCCAGCGTGATATTGCCGACATAGACCGACGCCCACAGGATGAAGGGCGTCGTCGCGGGATTGCTGAGGAAGGTCATGGCGGCCGCCACCGGGATATTCGCCCGGAACGGCAGGGCAAGCAGCGCCGCGCCGACAATCTGCAGGCCGGGGATCAGCAGGAATATGCCGACGAATAGGCCCAGCGCCACGCCGCGCGGCACCGAACGGCGGGTAAAACGCCAGAGCGAGGGTTCCAGCACCCGGTGCGCGACCGGCGCAAGGAAACGGTTATGCTCCAGGGATTCGCGCGTCGGCGCGTTTTCATGCCACCAGCGGGTCAAACGATTGGTCACGGTCAGCCACGATCCTTCATGATGCGCGCCTGGTCGCGTTTCCAGTCGCGTTCCTTGATCGTCTCCCGCTTGTCCTGGGTCTTTTTGCCCTTGGCCAGCGCGAGTTCGACCTTCGCCCTGCCCTTACTGTTGAAATAGACCATCAGCGGCACAAGCGTCATGCCCTGCCGTGATACCGCACTATGCATTTTGGTGATCTCGCGCTCGTGGAGCAGCAGCTTGCGCGGCCGTTTGGGTTCATGATTTTCGCGATTGCCGTGGCTATATTCGGGGATGTTGCTGTTCACCAGAAACACCTGATTGCCCTTCACCTCGGCATAGCTTTCGGCGATCGACCCCTCGCCGCCGCGCAGCGCCTTCACTTCGGTCCCCTGCAGGGCGATGCCGGCCTCGAACGTGTCGTCGATGAAATATTCGAAGCGCGCGCGCCGGTTCTCGGCGACGATCTTCTTCTTGTCAAAGGTTTCGGGGCGTGGGCGGGCCATTATCCAGCTATTCTCAAATCAACATGTGGTGCGGGCGTTACACTTATACCAGCCCCGCGATCTCCAGCGCCCGGTCGACTGCCGCCCTGCTCGATTCCGATGGCCAGGTAATCGGCAATCGCACCTCGTTGGGAAAATCGGGCCGGACCCTGGATAGCGCATATTTGACGGGGCCGGGTGAAGAATCGCTGAACAGGGCGTCGTGCAGCGGATAAAGCCTGTCCTGATATTCCAGCGCGCTGTCCCAATCCCCGTCGGCGCAAGCCTTCTGGAACTCCGCGCACAGGCGCGGCGCGACATTGGCGGTGACCGATATGCAACCGGTTCCGCCCATCGCCATAAAGCCAAGGGCTGTTTCGTCATTGCCGGACAACTGACAGAAGTCCTTGCCGCAGGCGAGGCGCTGCGCGGTGACTCGCCCCAGATTTCCGGTGGCGTCCTTCACGCCAACGATGGACTGAAACTCCTCGGCCAGCCGGAACATCACCGGCACGCCAATGTCGGTTATCGTACGGCTCGGCACATTATACAGCACGATGGGCAGGTCGCACCGCTCCGCCAGATAGGCGAAATGGCGATATACGCCTTCCTGGTTCGGCTTGTTGTAATAGGGCGCAACCACCAGCGCCGCGTCCGCCCCGGCCGCCTGCGCCGCGAACATATGCTCCAGCGCGATCTTTGTGTCGTTGGATCCGCACCCGGCGATCACGGGCACGCGCCCGGCGGCCTGCTTCACGCAGATGGCGACGACGCGGTTATGCTCCTCGACCGTCATGGTCGCGCTTTCGCCTGTGGTCCCGCAGGGCACGAGCGCTGCGCTGCCCTCCGAAATCTGCCAATCTACAAAGCCCCGAAATGCCTCTTCATCCAGCGGTCCGTCGCGAAAAGGGGTCACAAGAGCCGGTATGGAACCGGAAAACATGATAAAACTCCTTCAAAGCGCCGGACTTCGCGGGCATAAGCGGGCTGCCCCCATAGCGGCTTGTTCAGCGCCTGATAAGGAACCTATCGCCATAATGTCCAGCATGGTTTCACACGCTCCGCTGCTTCGCATTTCAGTGATCGCATTCCTGCTTTCCACGGCCTCCGCAGGGGCGCAGACGGGCGCGCCCACATCCATTCTTCCAGAGCAGATGGCGCAGCCCACCCCCGCGCCGGCGCCGCAACAGGCGCCGGGCATGGTTCAACCCATTCCGGGAGCTGGACAGCCAAGCCCCTGGAACCGGGCGAGCAGCCAGCTTGGCGTGCCGCGCGACGGACAGGTTGTCAGCACCATAGCCCAGTGGCGCGCGCTGCAGCAAAGCGACACGCTGGGCTTTTCCACCTATGCCAGCTTCATCACGGCGAACCCGGACTGGCCGGGGCAGGACCGCATGCGCCGCTTGGCGGAAACGTCGATCAACCCCAATGCCTATGATCCCAATCAGGTCGTGGCCTTCTTCGCCCGCTATCCCGCAAAGACAGCCGTCGGCCGCGCCCGCAACGCCGTTGCCCTTTCCAGCCTGGGCCGCAGGGATGAGGCGAAGCTGGAGGCGCGGGCGGCATGGGTCGCGGGCGGCCTTACCGCCGATGATGAAAGCCGCCTGATCTCCCTGTTCGGCAGCAGCTTCACGACCGCCGATTACGACCAGCGGGCCGACGCCTTGCTGTGGCAGAAGAATACGGGCGGCGTAGATCGCATTCTCGCCTACACCTCTCCCGCCCGCCGCCCCGTTTTCCAGGCGCGCTCGGCAATGCTTCGTAAGGCGCCGGACGCCACGGCGAAGATGCAGGCCGCCGAAGCTTATGGGCAGAATGATGCGGGCTTCCTTGCCGACAAGGCGATGTGGCTACGCGACAGCGGCAACAGCATCGCCGCCCGCACGCTTCTCGCCAACCGGCAATCCGTGTCCAACCGGCCGAGCGACGCGGAAAAATGGTATGAGGCGTTGCTGACCAATGCGCGCGCCGCCGCTAACGACAGCCAATGGTCGTTCGCCTGGGCCATCGCCAGCAAGGTGGATGACGCCTATGGCCCCGGCATTGACGTGCGCGACCGGCCGATCGGCGAACGCGACGATTATACCAGCCTCACCTGGCTCGCCGGGACGACCGCCTTCTACAATCTGAACCGGCCTTCGGACGCGCTCGGCATGTTCCAGCGTTACGCCACGGCCGCCCGCTCTCCCCAGACGATCAGCAAGGGCTATTACTGGGCCGGGCGCGCTGCCCTGCAGATGAACGACAAGGCGCGCGCCGATGCTTTCTTCGCGCTGGCCGCCGCCTATCCCGACCAATTTTACGGGCAGCTCTCGCTCGAACGGCTGGGCCGCCCGATTCCCGCGCCCACCATGGTCGACCGTCCGGTCGAAATCAGCGCGGCAGACCGCTCAGCCTTCGACAATCGCAGCGTCGTACGCGCCGCCAAGGCGCTGGGCACCATGGGCCTCTATGAGGACCAGAGCAAATTCCTGCGCGCCATCGCCGCCAGCGCGGAAACGGACAAGGGCCATTTCATGTCGGCCGAGCTGTCGCAAACCCTGTCCCGTCCCGACCTTGGTGTCATGGTCGGCCGCCGCGCCATATCCGATGGCCTTTCCGGCTATGGCACGTCCAGCTTCCCACGCATTCCCGTACCCTCCGGACATCAGGCGAACTGGACGATGATCCACGCCATCGCCCGGCAGGAAAGCCAGTTCGACCGCGCCGCCGTCAGCCATGCGGGCGCGCGCGGCCTGATGCAACTCATGCCCGGCACCGCGGCGCAGACGGCCGGCCGTATCGGCCTCAGCTACAATGCCGGCGCGCTGACCACCGACACCAGCTACAACATCCAGCTCGGCAGCACCTATTTTCAGCAGATGCTGAACTATTATAGCGGCAGCTATCCGCTTGCCGTCGCCGCCTATAATGCCGGGCCGGGCAATGTGAACAAATGGCTGGCGGCGAATGGCGACCCCCGCATCGCCGGTTCGGACGTGCTGCGATGGATTGAGCGCATCCCGATTTACGAGACGCGCAACTATGTCCAGCGGGTGCTCGAAAACGCCATAGTCTATGACGCCATGAACCCAGCCAATGCGCGCTTCCGCGGCAGTCAGACGCCGCTCAGCCGCTATCTTGGGAAAAATACGCCCGGCTGATCCGGCGGGATTTTGCCAGGCGCTTGCTTCAGACGCACAACCTGATCAACGGAAAGCAGAACGTGCTCCTGCGAAAGCAGGAGACCAGTTCAAACGGCGAGACTGGTTTCCTGCTTTCGCAGGAGTACGCACTTACGCTCCCACACACTTTCGCCCAGGCGCGACAAGCTCTAATGCTCACGCATGACGACCCAGCCCAACTATATCACGCCTGCGGGCTTCGCGGCCCTGCGCGCCGAATATGATCAGCTTCTGGGCGTGGAGCGCCCGCGCATTGTCGAAGTCGTAAGCTGGGCGGCGGGCAATGGCGACCGCTCGGAAAATGGCGACTATCTCTATGGCCGCAAGCGCATGCGGGAGATTGACGGCCAGCTCCGCCGCCTGTCGAAGAAGATGAAGGACGCCAAGGTGGTCGATCCGCGCCAGCAACCGGACAAGAGCCGGGTCTATTTCGGCGCCACCGTCACGATCGCCGACGAGGATGACAATCACCGCACCGTGACGATCATGGGCAATGACGAAGCGGATGCCGGCGCAGGACGGATCGGCTGGGGATCACCCATCGCGCGGGCTCTGCGCGGTGCTGCGGTGGGGGATCTCCGGCGGGTGATGCTTCCCGCCGGGGAAAAGGAATATGAGGTGATCGAAATCACCTACCCGGAATAGCAGGCGCGATTCTCAACTGTCGATCGCCTTGCGCACCCGGTCGCGCACGGCCTTGATCCGGTCGGCCGCTTCGGTGAAAGTCTGCACATCGGCGCGGTTGCCGTTCGCACGCGCATCCTTCGCCGAATCCTCATATCCCTCCAGGTCGGTATCCAGCGCATCGCAGAGGATTTCCGCCTCGTCTTCCGTGAAGGTCAGGGTGATCTTCTTGTCCATATGGCGTCTCCTTTGCGGGCACGCCTATTGCCCCTGCCCGGCTTTTTCAATCACTCATGATGCCATATGCGCGCCCTGCCCCCGGCTCAGCGCGCGGCGGGGAATCAATGCATGGTCTGACGCCGCGGCCCCTTGCCCAATCCCGCAGCCTCCCGGATGGCGGACAGGAAGCGGGTTTGCTCATTGATCAACGTAAGCTTTTCGAAACAGGCAGTCGCGCCAAGCTGTATGGCAAGCTTATGCTGGCGGTCATCGCCCGACACGACGACTACGCCGCATGTGTCCTTGATCGTCAGCAGTTCCAGCATCTCCAGCCCGTCGCCATCCGGCAGATCGAGATCGAGCGTGATGACGTCGATATTGTTGTTTTGAAGCTCTTCCCACGCCTCCTGCGCGGACGACGCCGACGCAGCAAGGTCAATATCGCGATCATTCGCGAGCAGAAGTGCTATGACCTGACGGCTGACCGACGAGTCATCGATAGCCAAAACCTTTATAAGGTTCATAGAGCACCTGTTCCAAGACACCGTTCATGGACCTTGAGCGACGGCAATAACGCGCAAATTCCCGTCTATTTCCCTAACGTGACCAAAATGGATGCAAAAAGCCGCCCCAGATCGAGGCGGCTTTCAGCAAATTCAATATGTTAAAGGGATGAATCAGCCGGGCTGATCAGCCCGGCTCACGCCCTTTCCATCCAGATTCTGGGCAACAAATTCCCAGTTCACGGCATTTTTAAGGATCGTGTCCGCATAATCAGGGCGCACATTGCGATAGTCGATATAATAGGCATGCTCCCACACATCGAGGATGAAAAGCGGCGTCGCATCATGCGCAACCGGCGTATCGGCGTCATGATAGGAGGTGACTTCCAGCTTGCCGTCCTTCAGGTTGAGCGCAGCCCAGCCGCTCGCGAAATGGCCAACGGCTTCGGCCTTCAGCTTGTCGATCAGGCCATCGACAGAACCGAAGCCTTCATTGATCAGGTCGAGCAGCTTGCCGGTCGGTTCCTGCTTTTCCGGAGACAGGCCGAGCCAGTAAAAGCTGTGGTTCCAGATTTGGCCGACCTGATTAAACAGGCCGCCCTTTGACGACTTGATCAGCTCGACCAGCGATTTTCCCTGCAATGCCGGGTCGGCGGCAACCAGTTCGTTCGCCTTCACGACATAGGCGTTATGATGCTTGCCATGATGATAATCGAAGGTTTCAGGAGACAAAATCTTGCCGAAGGCATCTTTGGCATAGGGAAGTTCGGGCAGCACAAAGGGCATGAATAAGCTCCTGTCGAGGTGGGATATGTCCGGATGAAACGGCCGGACACAGGTAAGGTTCAATCGCCCTAGCAGTGCTGCACCGCAGCAGGAAACAGGAATATCCGATGAAGTGCGAACGAAATTATCAGTGTGACACAAGCGAAACTATGTCATAAACTTGCCCGTTCAGGCGGGACTGTTCATCGCTTCGCCCCGCCAAATCTGGGGGAGAAAACATGGTCAAGTTTTTCGGTAATCTGCATCTGGTGCTGGTGGCCGGCCTTGTGCTGGCACTGCTCGTGATCTTCGCCGTACCTGTGAACACGACGCTGGAACAGGGCGTGCTGCGCTGGCTGCACCTGTTTTTCGGCATTACCTGGATCGGCCTCCTCTATTATTTTAATTTCGTCCAGATCCCGACCATGCCGAAAATTCCGGCGGAGTTGAAGCCGGGCGTATCCAAGCATATCGCGCCGTCCGCCCTTTTCTTCTTCCGCTGGGGCGCGGCACTGACGGTGCTGACCGGTCTCATCATCGCGTGGCGCGCGCAATATCTGGTCGAAGCGCTGACGCTCGCCCAGGGCTTTCTGCTGATCGGCATCGGCATGTGGCTGGCGCTCATCATGGCGTTTAACGTCTGGTTCGTGATCTGGCCGAACCAGAAGAAGGCGCTTGGCATCGTACCGGCCGAGGACGCGGTGAAGGCGAAGGCGGCGACCACCGCCATGATGTTCAGCCGCACCAATACGATCCTGTCGATCCCGATGCTTTACTGCATGATCAACTTCAACGGCGGCTGACCTTCCGCCAAAGACTAGCTGATGGCGGATTTTAAAACGCTTTGCGTGACATCTCACTCCCGTTCGGGCTGAGCTTGTCGAAGCCTTGTCCTTCTTTTCGACGCCGAGAAAAGGACAGCCCTTCGACAGGCTCAGGGCGAACGGGGTCTAACGCACAGTTGGATACCTTAAGCCGTCATCAGTCCATGTTTTTTCAGGCAATGCCTTAACTGGTCATAACTCAGGCCCAGCGCCTTGGCCGTCGCCCGCTGGTTGAATCGATACCGCTCCAACGCGCTGCGGATGATGGCCACTTCATGCGCATCAACGGCGGCGCGCAAATCCGTCACATCATCGAAGGCCATTGGCTGCGCGGGTACGGAAAACTGCGCACTCGCCTGCTCCGGCACTGGCGGATCGGCAGCCGCCCGCATCGAAGCGCCGGGCTGCCATGGCGATGCGAAGGGATCGAAAGCGATCCTGTCGATCGCCCGCGCCGGCTCCAGCCAGCGATAGACGGCCCGCTCAACCACATTGCGCAATTCCCGGACATTGCCGGGCCAGCGATATCCCTCCAGCTCCGCCATCGCCGCCGCGGCGAAGCCGGGCCATTGCGTCCAGCCAATCTCGGACGCCATGCGCCGCCCGAAATGATCGACCAGCACCGCCACATCGCCCTCCCGCGCCCGCAGCGGCGGAAGGGTGATAACCTCAAAGGACAGCCGGTCGAGCAAGTCCGGCCGGAAACGCCCTTCCTCTGCCGCCCGCGGCAGATTCTCGTTGGTCGCGGCGACGATCCGGACGTCCACAGTGATCGGCCTCGACGCGCCAATCCGGGAAACCTCGCCATATTCTATCACGCGCAACAGCCGCTCCTGCGCCGCCATGGACAGCGTGCCCAGCTCGTCAAGAAACAGCGTGCCGCCGTCTGCTTCCTCGAACCGCCCCGCCCGTGCGCGGGTCGCGCCGGTGAAGGCCCCCGCCTCATGCCCGAAAAGCTCCGCCTCGATCAGCGTCTCGGGCAGCGCAGCGCAGTTCATCGTGATCAGCGGCTCGCCCCAGCGCGGCGACAGATGGTGCAACCGTTCGGCGATCAGTTCCTTGCCGGTTCCACGTTCGCCGATGACCAGCACCGGCCGGTTCAGCTCGGCGGCCCGGCCAGCCTGCTCGACCGCATCGAGAAACGCTGTTGATTGTCCAACGAACTGCGTATTTTTCTCCATGCCCCAATCTATGGCGAAAATTCCCAACTCTTGGCAAGCGCTATATGGCGATTTGCGCCAACCCAGCTCCAAAAACCCCAGAAAACCGCCATTTCAAAAAACTGGCACGGGGTCTGCAATGATGAGGATAATCCGCACAAAGCGGAACTGACATGAAGGCCAAATCCACGGGAGTATCGAAAGATGAGCGAAGCAAAGGAAATTGGCAGAAGCCTCTCGGTCGCCATCGCGGCGGTGCTGTTCGGATCAACCCTGATCCTCTCGGCCGTCGGACCCGCAAGGGCCAATGATGCGACCATTCTGGCCGACAACCATCTGACCCCCGGAGCCGCCCGCTATCTGGCGTAAGCGGCTCCTCCATGCCGGGGCGGGCATTGCCCCCAAATCCGCCCGCCCCGGCCCCGAACGAAAAAGACCAGGAGTGATTTCAAAATGGGTATTTTCTCCCGCACCCGCGACATCATCGCCGCCAACGTCACCGACTTGCTGGACAAGGCGGAAGACCCGGCAAAGATGATCCGCATGATCATCCTCGAAATGGAGGAAACCCTCGTCGAGGTGCGCGCCTCCGCCGCCCGCACGATCGCCGACCAGAAGGAAATGCGCCGGCACATCATGAAGCTGGAAGCGCTGCAGGAAAGCTGGACCGAAAAGGCGCAGTTGGCGCTGAGCAAGGACCGCGAGGATCTTGCCAAGGCGGCCCTCGTCGAGAAGCAGAAGGCGACCGATATGGCCGAGCAACTCGGCCATGAAATCGAGACGCTGGATGAGGCCCTGCGCGCTTCGGAAGAAGATATCGGCAAGCTGCAGGCGAAGCTGCGCGAAGCCCGCGCCCGTCAGAATGCGCTGGCCGCCCGCATGGAAAGCGCGCAGAACCGCCTGCGGGTGCGCGAAGCCTATGCCGGTGAGAAGGTCAACGACGCCTTCGCCCGCTTCGACATGCTGGAGCGCCGCGTGGACATGGCCGAGGGCCGCGCCGACGCGATGAACCTGGGCGCAACGCCCAAGACGCTTGAGGAGGAAATTGCCGAACTCAAGTCGAACGACAAGGTTGAGGCGGAACTCGCGGCGATGAAGGCCGCCCAGAACAAGGGAGCCTGACGCTATGGAGGATGTCTTTCTGCCTATCGTGATCGTGGGAATGCTCTTTATCGGGCTTCCCTGGATCATCTTCCACTATGTCACCAAGTGGCGGACAGCGGCAACGCTCACCAATGAGGATGAGGCGATGCTGGACCAGATGCACGACACCGCCCGCCGGCTTGAGGAGCGCCTCGCGACGATCGAACGCATCATCGCCGCCGACAATCCCGATTTCCGGCCCGCGCGCCCCGCGCCGTCCGACGACTATGACTTTGACCGGAGGAATTGAGATGACCCCGCGCCGCACGAAATTCTACCTCGACCCCCAGAATGGCAAGTGGAAGGGCGTATGCTCCGGCATCGCCGAATATACCGGAATTGACGCCACCTGGGTCCGGATCGCCGCCGTGCTGGTGACGATCATGGGCGCATTCCCCTGGACGCTGATCGCCTATGTCCTTGCCGCGTGGCTGGCCGATAACAAGCCCTATGGCCTGTATCACGACAAGGAGGACGCCAAATTCTGGCAGGGCGTTCGCAGCAATCCGGCGCGTTCCACCCGCGACGTCCGCTCAAAGTTCCGGGATATCGACCGCCGGCTCGCCGACATTGAGGTCTATTACACCAGCCGCAATACCCGCCTGGCCAATGAGATCGACAATCTGCGCTAAGGCCCATCCTGAATATGGGATGGAACGGCGTTCGTCGAACGACCAATGACGCCGATCGAAAAAACCTGCTGACCATCCGCAGATACGGGAAGCGGGAAGATCGCGAGGAGAAAGACGATGGAATATTGGCTGTGGTCTACCGTCTGGGTTGTCATTCCCCTTGCCGCGATCGGCGCTGGCGTGATGAAAAAATGGCTTTCTCTCAAGGAACGCCAGCTTGAGGCTCAAACCAGCCTGACGGCGGAAAAGGCGGCGCAATATGCCGCTCATACCGAACGGCTGGAGGAGCGGGTAAGGGTGCTTGAACGGATCGCAACCGACAGGGGTGCCGATCTCGCCCACGAAATCGAAAGCCTGCGCGACCGCCCTCTCAACTGAGGCGCGTGACGGCAGCGGGAGCAAACAGGGAGTTTGAACGATGATCAACAATCCTTTCACGATGGTCGTCTTCATTGTCGGCATCGTGATGATCGCGAAGGTTCTGCAGGCGAAATACCGGCATGATCATCGCAGCGGCAGCCAGGCCGCGGCCCTCCCCGACCCAGAAGCGCAGCGGCTGCGCGAGGAGGTGAAAGCGCTCAAGGAACGGGTCGCCGTTCTGGAGCGGCTCGCGACCGACAGTTCCACGGCGCTGGAACGCGAATTTGAGAAACTCAAGGGCCGCGACTGAGTGAGCGCGTCCCACGGACAAAGGGAATAGCATGATGCAGGACCCGGTTTTCTATCTCGTCATGGCGGGGGCGTGCCTTACCGGCACCATATCCGTCGCCCTGATCGCCCTTAAGGGCTGGACCGGCTGGCTTGACCTGAAGAAGGCGGAGATCGGCCAGCAAGGCGCTGACACCTCTCCTCCTTCCGCGGCCGCCCGGATTGAGGTCGCCGACCTCAAGGAGCGCATCCGCAAGCTGGAAGCGATCGCCGCCGGCGTCGAACTCTGAACGCCCGTTGCGCCATCCCGGTGAGAGCCGGGATGGCCGATAAGGGAAACTTCGCTTTCCTGCGATCGGTTTGGCCCTATATGACCCGCCATGACCGATCTTTCCGACCTTTACGAAGAATATGAATTTCTCGACGCAGACGATCGCTACCGGCTGCTGATCGATCTGGGCAAGGCGCTGGAGCCGATGCCGGATGTGCTCAAGACCGATGCGACTCTGGTACGGGGATGTTCTGCGGCGGTGTGGGTCTATCCCACGGTGCAGGAGGACGGCGCTCTGCACTTCCTGGCGGACAGCAATGCGGCCATCACCAAGGGGATTATCGCGCTGGTCCTGCTAACGGTCCAGGATCGCGCGCCGTCGGATATCTCGGCGACAGACATAGAGGCGGCGCTCGCGCCCTTCGATCTCAAAAATCAGCTCAGCTCCAACCGGACTCAGGGCATTCCCAATATGATCGCCCTGATCCGCGAGACCGCCGCGCGTTACGGGTGAGCCAGCTCCACCGGGGCGACCCCGGAGCGCCGCATCGCCAGAAGCCATTGGCGCGCCGTTTCTTCCTCCGGGAAGATGCGGCTTTCCTGTTTGCCGGATATCAGCCGGGTGACCTGCGCCCGGACCATCGCGCTTTGCGAATAGGCGGCCCGGCGGCGTAATCCGCGTTTCATGAACTGCTCATCCACCGCCATCAGCCGCGCCGCGACCTCCGCAGTCTGGGTGAGGCCCAGCCCCAGATCGACCATCATGTCGAAACGCTTGATCTGATACAGGTCCAGAAGATTGAGGACGCCCGCCTCAAAATCTTCGGTATCCTGCATCGTCCACAGGCCTTGGCACCGGACCATGATCAGCAATTGGTCAGGGTCCCAATCCACGCTGAATTTCCATGTCATGCGACATCCACCCTTTTTTATCGCTTTATCTTTTCGGTGCCGAATATACGCCGGAAATCCTTAATGTTCCTGCCATCAGACTTTGGTCGTAGGCATCAGGGGCCCTATGCATCAGGAACCGGCTGGCTCCCGATCGGCAAGGCCCAGCATCTCCGCCAATTCATCCAGATCCGCGCCGGGCCGCACCAGCAGCCATTCGCGGCTATGCGCGCCATCGACCACCGTGACCGCGCCTTTGGGACATATGCCCAGACAGTTCACCTCGATGATCCCCGCCGCCGCCTTCCGTCCCTTTTTCAAGGCCAGATGCTTGCGCAGGGCCTTGGACAGCCGCTCATCTCCCTTGGGACCGAAACCGCCATCCAGTTTCTTTGAACATTTGCGGCAGACGAGAATGGCCGTCTGCCACCCGGAGGAGACTCGATCTTTCAAAGGCGCGCCTTCAATCGGCCATCCCGGCCGCCCTGCCTGACGGTTTCCAGCTTTTGGCGTCCTCCGCCCGGCGCAGCACTTCATAGGCGGCCTGGATAGCCTGAAAACGCACGGCAGCCTCGCTGTCGCCGGGGCGGACGTCCGGATGGTTCTCCTTGGCCAGTTTCCGCCAGCTTTTCTTCACCGCCTCGAAATCCGCGTCGCTCTCCAGTTCCAGTACGGAAAGCGCGCGTAATTCATCGCGGGACCGGCTGCCGTCGCCCGGCCCGCCCCAGCCGTAGAAATCCTTGGCCTTATAGGCCCCTGCGTCGCGGGACTCCTCGCGCGTGCGCTTCTCCCGCTCTTCGGCGTCCAGGCCTTCGAAATAGTCCCAGTTGCGATTATATTCGCCCGCATGCTCGGCGCAAAAATACCAGCGATCCCGGCTGTTTGGAGATTTCGGCGCGGGGCAATCCCCCGGCTTGTCGCATCCGTGACGATCGCACATGCGCACCTGCTGCGCCTCGCGGGAAGCGCCATAGCTGCGCCAGCGGGGAAATCCCCAGTCATTGGATCGGGTGGAACGCGCCATCTCTGCTATCTAGCGAGCGATCCCCGCCAAAGGAAGGAAGCGGCGCGGAAAAAATAGGAGGCTGCGCCGTCCACTGGTCCCCGCGCGGGACGGGATCATATTTATTGCCGAAAACTGCCAGAGGGCCTGTAAGCCGGGTTCTGTCCACCGCCGCCTCTTGTGGAGGTAGGCGGATGGGCGACCATTCCTCTAGGGCCGGGATCGCTCCCGGCCTCAAGCAACCAACCCGGACGGTCTCGGCCGAAATCTGCCTAGGGGATTGCTCCCCGCGCCGTCCCTATTCGGTCTTGCTCCCGGTGGGGTTTACCATGCCGTCCCCGTTGCCGGGTCCGCGGTGCGCTCTTACCGCACCCTTTCACTTTCGCTGGGCCTAGACCTTAGCGACCTGCTCTCTGTTGCACTGTCCCTTGGGTTTCCCCAGCCAGCCGTTAGCTGGCACCGTTATTTCGTGGAGCCCGGACTTTCCTCGCCGTGGAAGTTACCCGCCACGCCGCGGCCGCCCGGCCCTCTGGCATGCGCGCTATAGGCGCTGGCGCAGGCGGAGTCATCCCCTGTCAGCACATCCCGTCAGTCGTCGCCCCTGGGCTTGGGCAGCAGCAGGGCAAGCAATATCGCGCGGCACTCGCCATCGATGATGCCGTCGATCATCTCCGGGCGGAAGCGCCGCTGAAACGCCACTACCGCCGCTTCCTGATCCGCAATGTCGTACCCGAACCGCTCCAGCGCCAGCATGAAGGCGCTGTCAGTCCAGAAAGGGTCCATCAGATTCTTGGTCGGACGCGGCAGCGCCAGGCGCAGCCGGGCAAGCATGCCCCACGGAAAAAGCTCGCCGGGGTCCTGCTTTCGCGCGGGCGCGATATCGCTGTGACCCACGATGTTGCCACGGGTAATGCCGTAGCGCGTCACGATATCGTGGACGAGCGGGATCAGCGCGCTCATCTGCGTGTCGGGAAAGGGACGATAGCCCCATTCATGGCCCGGATTGACGATCTCTATGCCGATGCTGGCGGAATTGATGTCCGTCGCGCCGCGCCACCACGCCTTCCCCGCGTGCCAGGCGCGCTTGGCTTCATCGACCATGCGGATGATCTGCCCATCCTCGGTCACGACATAATGGGCGGAGACTTTCGATTCGGGATTGGCCAGCCAGTTGATGGCGCTCGCCGCGTCCGGCATGCCGGTATAATGGAGCACCAGCATCGACACCGGCACGGAACGCTCGTCAAAATTGGGAGACGGCGTGTCGATCATGCCGGGAATGCTCATAGCCGCCGTCCGTTCACGTCATGCAGAGGTTCTGGGAGCGCTGCGCCCGGCAAGATGATCCCGGTGACCGGCATGTCGTACATGATGGCCGGCACAATGGACGAGAGCGCCATCCTGATCAAGCATTTGAACGGCCGCCCTTGCCCATTTGCAACGGCGCCGACGGTCAATCAGGCGGTTTTCCTGACCGGTTGATTGATCTTCTCCGTTTTCGCAGAGCGCTCATAGCTGCCCCGGAAACTGCGGCTGGCCGCAAAGGCGTCGGTCTGGCCGATGACCGTTTCGCCAGCGCCCAGGATCAGGTAGCTGCCCTGCCTGCTATGTTCGGCAAGGCGGGAAAACACCTTCTGCCGCCTTTCCAGCGAGAAATAGAGCATCACATTGCGGCACAATATCAGGTCATAATCGCCGCTCGACGCTTTCGGCTCCAGAAGATTATCGACCCTGAACTCGATCATCCGGCGCAGTTCGTCGCTGACCTTCCAATCGTCGCCAACCGGCTCGAACCAGCGCAACAGATCATTGATCGCCAGGCCGCGCTGCACGTCGATCTGCGAAAACAGCCCGGATTGCGCCCGCGAAATGGCGGCCGTGGAGATGTCCGTCGCCAGGATCTGGATACGCCAGCCCTGCCAGCGGCCAGCATCCTTGCGCAACTGCATCGCCAGCGAATAAGCCTCCTGCCCCGTCGAACAGCCCGCGCACCAGATGCGCAGCACCTTGTCCTGCTTGGACGAGGAAAGCTGTGGCAGCAGATCGCGATACAGCATGTCGAATGTCTGCAGATCACGGAAGAAACTGGTCTCATTGTTGAGCAATGCGTTGATCACATCATCGGTCAGGTTCGATTCGGTGCTCGCCAGAAGCTGGGAAACCAGTTCCTCCAGATTCGCCATGCCGTTCATGCGCAACACGGGTTTCAGCGCGGTTTCGATGCGCCAGATTCGGCTTTCCGAAAGTATCTGCCCGGTGCGCGCTTCCAGCAGGCCGGCAAGTATCCGCATCGCGCCCGTAAACGCTGCGGAATTGCCCGGCGTGGCTCCAGGCGCGCTCATGCGGTCACCGCCATGCGCTTGGCGACGAAGCCCATAATCTCCTCCGGCGGCAGCAATGCGCTGGCAAGTCCGCTCCGCGCGATCGATCCCGGCATGCCCCAGACGACGCTGCTCTGTTCATCCTGCGCCACGATCCAGCCACCCTCTTTCACAACCTCATGCCCCCCGGCTGTTCCGTCGCGTCCCATGCCGGTCAGGACGATTGCGCCGCTTTCGGGTCCATAGGACCGCGCCATCGCCGCGAACATGGGGTCGACCGCAGGCAGGCTGCCCGATGGCGCCCGTTCCGTCGTCAGCGTGACAAGCACATTGCCCGTGCGCGCGCGGCGGCATTCCAGATTGACGCCGCCCGGCGCGATATAGACCTGATCCGGTCTCAGCGTCTCGCCCTGCTCCGCCACCTTGACCGGCAGGCGAGTCATGCGCGCCAATTGCGTGGCGAAGAACGGAATGAAGCTTGGCGGCAGATGCTGGGTCAGCAGGATGGGGACGCCCAAAGGCTCGCCCAGACCGCCAAAAAGCTGCCCAAGGGCGTGAATGCCCCCCGTCGATGCGCCGACGCCCAGGCAACCAAGCGTCCTGCCATGCTGGAAGGAACGCAGCTTCACCGGCGCTGTGCTTACCGGCGTGGGTATGGTTGGATTGACGATCCGCGCGATGCGCGAGAGCAGCGCTTCGGAAAACTGGTCGCCAAAGCTGCCGCGCCCCGGCTTTGACAGGATGTCGCTTGCGCCCAGCGCCAGCGCCTCGACGGCGGCGGCGCTGCCTTCTTCGCAATTGCCGGACAGGATGATGACGCGCGCGCCGCGCCCCGCCTTCAATATCGCGGGCAGCGCAGCCAGACCGCTCTGGCCGGGCATTTCCACGTCCAACAGGACGATATCGACCCTCTCGCGCTCCAGGAAGGCGAGCGCCTGTTCGGCGTTGCTGGTCTTGTGAGCCACCGCAAAGCGCGTGTCGGCGGCGATGATCCGCTCCAGCACCGTACGAACAACAACCGAATCATCGACGATCAGCACAGAGGCCGCCTTCTGATCCGTCATGTTCCAGGCCGAGGCCAGAATCGGTGCTGACATTATCGTGATACTTTCGGAGAAGCGTTGATCGAATGCGGTTATTGGCGGCCTGTCAGGACAGGGCCGTCAGATGACCCCCACGATCTGCAGCTTGCTCTCCAGCGTGTCCCTGTCGAAAGGTTTCATGACATATTCGTCCGCGCCCGCTTCAACGGCGGCCTTGATGTGGCCGATGCCGTTTTCGGTGGTGCAGAAGATGACCTTGGGCCGGGCGTCCATTTTCGTGCGCGACAGCTCCTGAAGAAACTCCATCCCGCTCATGACCGGCATGTTCCAGTCGAGCAGGACGACATCGGGGATCGCAGCTTCGCACTGGTTCAGGGCGTCACGGCCGTCACAGGCCTCCGTCACCTTGATATCGAGCGATTCCAGAATGTGGCGCGCGACCTTGCGGATAACCTTGGAGTCGTCGACGACGAGGCAGTTCTTCATGTGCGAAACCCTTTATGCGACCGAGAAGCAACAGGAAGCACGGTAGCGCACAAAGCTGAGGGATTGGTTAAACCGGGCGGCCCTCAGCGATATTCAGGCGGCAACGCTCAATTGCCGCGGTTCGATGAAACCGGCCAGCGATACGAGCAGATAGGGATTGCCTTCATTTTCGACGATCGCCTGCGCATAGGGCGCCCACGCGGCGTCGAGCTGGCCCCGCAACGGTAAAGCGCCGCCAGGAACCGTGCAGATATCGCTGACGGAATCGACCATCAGGCCGTAGCTGTGGCCGCTGATGTCCGCGACAATCGCCAGCGGCCAGCTATCGCTCGACGTTTTCCGGCCATGGATCAGCGCGCCTATATCAACCATCGTCAACACCCGGCTGCGCAATGCCGAAAGCCCGGCGATATGCACGGGCATGCCCGGCACGGGCGATATTTCCGTAACCTTGACCACCGCTTCGATCTCGGTGCTCTTCACCGCAATCGCGGTGCCCGCGACATGGGCGAACAGATATAGCTCGTTCATCAGGCTGCCCTCCCCTGCCGCGCCGCCTCGATGGCGGCCATCAGCGCATCACGGTCATAGCGGTAGATGCTCTTGTCCTTCTTGCTTCCCGGTCCGCGCGCGCTGCGCAGGCGGACGACCGGCTGCCCCTTCGGAACAGTTTCCACATCGCTGTCCGCGCGGGTCGTCAGCACGATATCATCGGGGTGCATCGCCTCGCCAGCGGGAATGCCGAACACCACGTCATGCCCGGCGTGACGCAGCAGCGGCGCAAGTATTTCCTGCGCCCATATGTCGTCAGCGTCAGCCAGGATGCAGCGGCCCGCGCTCTTTTCCTCGATCGCTTCCGCCGGAAGGGAAGCGAACAGGGCGAAGGCGTCGACGACTTCCAGATGCGCTCCGTCCACAACGGCGATGCCGCAGACCGGTCCGCGCGACAGCAGCATATCGGGCACCGAGGGCATCTGCACGATGTCGATGACGCGGGCGACCGGATAATAGGCTTCATTCTCGCCGTCACGCAGACGCAGCGACGTGACCATTTCGCCTTCAAACCGGTGATGCGCATTGGCGACCGGCAGCAATCGTCCCTCTACCCGGACGAAGCCGCGCCCGCCCGAAGCGCCGAACTGGGCAGCGTCGATATCCTCCACCCGCTCGATCAGCGACAGCTTCAACAGCCGCTCCTCGCCGGTAATCTCTATGAAGCGCAGCGCGCCGACCGTCTGAATCTCGGCCTCCGCCGCAACCGCCTCATCCGCCTCGCGCGCGGCGCTGTCGTCAATGACGTTGGGCAGGCGCGCCGCATTGCTGAGGCCGCCCGCATCCAGCAGCAGCATCGGCTGTCCATTGTCGGGGAGCGTCATGCCGGCATAGACGCCTGCAGCCATGATCGGCGGAGAGGCCGGACGGATCACCAGTTCCTCGTGATTTTCGACCGCAGTCACGCCCATGGCGAAGGGGATGCCGGACGATGAGCGCACCACCATGATGGTGCGCGGTCCGGCATGGTCGGGCTTGTGCAGGCCCAGCACATCCTCCAGATCGATCATCGAATGGCGGACGCCGCGGATGCTGGCTATCGAAGCCCCGCCCACGGAGGAGAGCGACAGCGTATCGTTGCTGTCGTGCAGAATCTCGACGATCGCCGCGCGCGGAATCGCAAAATGCTGGCCGCCCGCCCGGATGATCAGGCCGGGAATGATGGTCAGCGTCAGCGGGACGCGGAGCGTGATCGAAAGGCCCTGCCCCGGCATATTGTCCAGCGTGATGACGCCGCCGATCCGCTCCACATTGGCGCGCACCACATCCATGCCGACGCCCCGGCCGGAAATCGCGGTTACCTGCTCGGCGGTCGACAGACCGGCGCGGAAGATCAGGTCAACCTTGTCCTGTTCACTCAGCCGGGCGGCGCTCTCGCTGGTCAGTGTGCCATCGCCGATCGCCTTGGCGACGAGCCGCGAGGTGTCGATGCCCTTGCCGTCGTCGCTGATCTCGATGACGATCTGGTTGCCGGACTGACGGGCGGCGACACGCAGATGCCCGGCCTCCGGCTTGCCCGCTGCACGGCGTTGCGCGGGAAGTTCTATGCCATGATCAATGCTGTTGCGGACGATATGGGTGAGCGGGTCGACGACCATCTCCACCATCTCGCGGTCCATTTCGACGTCGCCGCCTTCCAGCTCCAGATCGATAACCTTGCCCAGATCGCGGCCCAGGTCGCGGACCATGCGGGGAATAGCCGCAAACAGGCGATCGACCCGCTGCATGCGCGTTTTCGATATGGCGTCGCGCATATCGGCGACGCAGGTGGAAAGGCGCTCGAACGCGCTGTCCAGGTCGGGATCGGACCGCTCGCGCAGTTTGCGAGACAGTTCATTGCGCGCCAACACCATGTCCGACACGCCGTTCATCAACTGGTCGATCAGGGTCAGCGGCAGGCGAATGGTGCGCAACGGGCTTTGCTGCCCCTCGCGCCGGCCGTTATTGACCGGGGCGGCGGGCGCTTCCGCGCCATCCGGTCCGGCCGCCTGATGCAGGCTCTGGATCAGGAAATCGTCATTCTCGTTGGGCAGGGCCGCTCCAGACGCAACCGCTTCGGCCAGTTCCCCGATCCGGTCCATCACAGCCAGCACGGCGCTGACGGTGGCGGGGTCGGCGACGCGCTTGCCCTCACGGATGTCGGACAGCACATCCTCCGCCGCATGGCTCAATTTTTCGAAGCGCGGGAGGTTCAGGAAGCCGCAGCTTCCCTTCACCGTATGGAAGAAACGAAAAATGGCGTCCAGGCGATCGCGGTCGGTCGGATCGGTTTCCCAGGCGACGACCTCGGCGGCCAGCGCCTCAAGCGTTTCCTGTGTCTCCGAAATGAATTCCTGGAGTAGATCGTCCATAAGTCCCGTCCGATGCGACCGCTAGGCTCAGAGCCTTTCGGCCGCACTTTGGCGGAGCTGTGGTTAAATCAGCGTTAAAGCTTGGACATTTCGCCGACTTTTACGCCGGGAGGCTGGCCCCGAACAACAGCACCGGGTCGGCGGGATCGGACAGCATGATATGGCCGTTGACGCCCGCGACCAAAGTGTGGACCATCCATGCCGCTGCCGAACGGGAGGTCACGTCCGCGCTGGACGTCGCCCCGCCAAGCGCGGCGCGCAGTTCAGGATCGAGCACGATTTTCGGCCCTTCGGCGCGCACCACAATCTCGACGACGCTATCGCGATGCTCCGCGCCGATATCCAGTTGCCCGCCGCGCACCAGCGCATCGCCAGCGATCAGCGCCAGATTGAGTAGGATTTTGGCGGGGAGCTTGGCCAGGGCCTCCTCGGCGACCATCCAGTTGACCGTCACCCGGCCAGCGGCGGCATACATGCCCTCAATGGCGGTACGGGCCTCATGCGCGGGAACGCTGTCGCCATATCCCCCGGCCGAACCGAAAGCGAGGCGGAAGAATTTCAGCTTGTTTGCGGAAGTCCGCGCACTGTCTCCAAGAAGGTCGAGGCAGCGCTGGCGCATTTCCGGGTCGGTTTCATCGGCCATCAATTCAAGGCCGTTATTGAGCGCACCCACCGGACTGAGAAGATCATGACATAAACGGGAGCACAGAAGCGCTGCAAATTCCATGTTCGGATCGGTCATGCCGTGCTTTCTTCTGGCCTGCATCTTGTCCCATATTGGGCCGCTATCCACGCCTATTGCCGGGAAAGCCACGGGATGCAACCCCCGATCCAGCCGCGCAGGCGCCCGGATCGGCGGATATGGTTCAGATCACTTCCATGATTTCAGGCGAAAAACGGCCATGAAGCCCTTCCTCTCCGGCCCGCCAGAGACCGCAGTCTCCGTCCGCAACGATCAGCCATAACGCGCCGTCCGGCCGGGCCGCCGCAGCATCGGTCGCCGACGGTTCGGCCACGCCGCTGGGGTGCGAATGATAATGGCCAAGCACCGCCGCACCGCCCGTTCGCGCGGCGCGGTGAGCGGCGATCAGAACGGCGGGATCGATCTCGAAATGGGCGGCCGGGTCCTGCGCCACATTCGCGGCCGGAACTATCCCGGTGCACTCCGCCCTCTTCCCCAGCAGCAAACCGCAGATTTCCGCATCTTCCGCCCCCGCCAGCGCGACAATCCTTTCCAACAGCGACCTTGAAATCCGCACGATCATCCCCATATCCCGGATAATGGTTCCGGGGGCCTCAACCATAGAAGCGCTTATCGACGAGGCAAGCTCTGGCCTGCGTCTGGACAAGGCGCTGGCTGGCGTCGCGACGGATCTTTCGCGTGAGCGGCTGAAGGCCCTGATCCTCGACCAATGCGTCATGACCGCCGACGGCAGGATCGTTTCCGATCCGGCAAGAAAGGTCGCGGCGGGGGAGGTTTTCGCGATCACTCTGCCCCCGCCGGTGGCGGCGGAGGCAGTGGCGCAGGACATTCCGCTCTCCATCATCTATGAGGATGATCATCTGATCGTCGTCGACAAGCCCGCCGGGCTGGTCGTCCATCCGGCGGCCGGCAATCTGGACGGAACGCTGGTCAACGCGCTGCTGCACCATTGCCGGGGGCAGCTTTCGGGCATCGGCGGCGTCGCGCGGCCGGGCATCGTTCACCGGATCGACAAGGATACTTCCGGGCTTCTGGTCGTTGCAAAGACGGACAAGGCTCATGAAGGGTTGGCATCCCAGTTCAAGGCGCACAGCATCGAGAGGCTCTACGCCGCCATCGTCGCCGGGCGGCCCGCTCCCCCTTCCGGGACGATCGACACCTGGATTGGCCGATCCGACGCTGATCGAAAGAAAATGGCGGTTCAACGGGAAGGACGCGGCAAACATGCCGTCACCCATTATGCGACAAAACAGGCGCTGAACGGCGCCAGTCTTGTCGAATGCCGGCTGGAAACCGGCCGCACGCATCAGGTCCGGGTCCATATGGCGCACATAGGACACCCCTTGATTGGCGACCCGGTTTACGGTAGAGCGAAAAAAGGTTTCAAATCGATACTGGAAACGCTGGGTTTCGATAGACAGGCATTGCACGCCAAAACCCTGGGGTTCATACACCCCGTCGATAGGCGCGCTTTATCGTTCGAAAGCCGAATTCCGGCTGACATGCAGGAACTGTTAAGCCAGCTTAACGTATAGATAGTGCCAAGTTTGCCGCGGTGCAGCGACGCCTCATCTGGGTCCCGCCGCGCGCATGGAAGGGAAGGAAAAGTTGTCATGGCCAACAAGAGCAATGTCCCCGCGACGGTGCCAGCGCTTGGCGGCGACGCAAGTCTCAACAGGTATCTCAGCGAGATCCGCAAATTCCCGCTGCTGACGCCCGAACAGGAATATATGCTGGCGAAGCGCTACGCCGAGCATCAGGACCCTGATGCCGCCGCGCAGCTCGTCACCTCGCATCTGCGCCTCGTCGCCAAGATCGCGATGGGCTATCGCGGCTATGGCCTGCCGGTCAGCGAGCTGATCTCCGAAGGCAATATCGGCCTGATGCAGGGCGTGAAGAAATTCGAGCCGGATCGCGGCTTCCGCCTGGCGACCTACGCCATGTGGTGGATCCGCGCGTCGATCCAGGAATTCATCCTCCGCTCGTGGAGCCTCGTGAAGATGGGCACCACGGCTGCTCAGAAGAAGCTTTTCTTCAACCTGCGCCGGATGAAGAACAGCATCGAGGCATTCGAGGATGGCGACCTTCATCCCGATGATGTCGAGAAGATCGCCACGCATCTGGGCGTGACCAACGAGGAAGTCATCTCCATGAACCGCCGGATGGCGATGGGCGGCGATACGTCGCTCAACGTCCCTCTGCGTGAGGATGGCGAGGGCCAGTGGCAGGATTGGCTGGCTGATGATGGCCCGCTGCAGGATGAGCGCGTCGCTGAAGCGCAGGAGAAAGACCTGCGTCACGACATGCTGATCGAGGCGATGGACGATCTCAACGATCGCGAGAAGCACATCCTTGCCGAGCGCCGTCTGGCCGAAGAACCCAAGACGCTCGAAGAACTGAGCCAGGTCTATGGCGTATCGCGCGAGCGCGTCCGTCAGATCGAGGTGCGCGCCTTCGAAAAGCTGCAGAAGGCGATGACTCGCATCGCCGGCGACAAGCTGTCCGGCATCGGCGGACGCCTCGCGGCGATCTAACCAGTTAAATTGATCCCAAGCAGAAAGGCCCCGTCGAAAGGCGGGGCCTTTTTTATGCTTGCCCTGCAATCGCACCGGGCATCAAACCCGGCAATAGATCACCTGCCAGATCACCCGCCAAATCACCTGCCAGATCACCTGCCAGATCACCTGGGCGTCAGGATCGCCTTTCGCGCGGCCGCCAATATTTCCTCCGCCAAGGCCGGGTCAGCCGTCGCCCGCGCAAGGGTCATAGCGCCGCTCATCTGCGCCAGGATCGCCAGCGCATCGGCCCGCCCGCCTTCGGGCAGAATCGAGACCAGAATATCCACCAGCGCATCCATGCCCGTGGACATCGCTTCGGCCATCGCCCCGCCCCTGCGCGCGGCGTCGGCGGCCAGCGTCGTAAAGGCGCAACCGGTTTCCGGTCCGTTCAGATGCCGGACCGACAGATAATCCTCCACGATCGTCCGCAGCGGATCTGCGTCATGCCCGTCTCTGGCCTGATCAAGAAGCCGCCGCCACCGCTCGACGCTGCGCCCGAAACTGCGCGTCACGCATTCCGCCGCGAGAGCATCCTTGGATTCGAACTGGCCATAAAAGCCGCCATGCGTCATGCCGCTGGCCTTCATCAGATCGGCAATGCCGATCCCATCCAGGCCCTTTTCGCGAAAAAGCCGGGAGCCGGTGTCAATCACCCGTTCCCGGTTCAACGCCGCCTGTTCCCTGCTGACCCTCAACCTTCTCTCCTTCGATTTGCGCTTGACCATTTACATGATGATCGACATTTAACGCAAGTCCCTTCCGGAGCATGTCATGTTCAGCCGTCCACTCAACGCATATCTTTCCGCCCGCAACCGCCATTACGCCTGGGTCGTAGCCTTCGTCACATTCTTGACGATGCTGGTGACGGCGGGCGCGGTGGGCGCGCCGGGCGTTTTCATGGTGCCGCTGCAGGAGGAGTTTCGCTGGAGCGCTTCGGAGGTTTCCGGCGCCCTCGCCATCCGCTTTGCGCTTTTCGGCCTGATGGGACCGTTCGCCGCCGCCTTCATGAACCGGTTCGGCGTCCGGCGGATGATGCTGATTTCCATGGGCATCGTCGTGTCGGCCCTGCTCCTCTCCCTTGGCATGAACAGGCTCTGGCAACTGGTGCTGCTCTGGGGCGTGGTCGTTGGCCTGGGCACGGGCCTTACCGCCGTTGTCCTTGGCGCGACCATTGCGACGCGCTGGTTTGCGCAGCGCCGCGGCCTTGTCATGGGCTTCCTCGCCGCCAGCACAGCGACGGGGCAGCTCGTTTTCCTGCCGCTGCTCGCCAGCCTCACCGAACATTCCGGCTGGCGCGTCGCGCTGGGCCTCGTCTGCGGCGCGATTCTGTTCTCCGCGCTTCTGGTCCTGCTTCTGATGCGCGATCGCCCCGCTGACCTTGGCCTCGCCCCCTATGGCGGCGACATATCGGGCGCCCCGCCCGCGCCGTCCGGCGGCCTGGGCGCCGCCCTCCTCCTCCCCCTCATCATTTTGAAGGACGCCGCGCGCACCCCCACATTCTGGATATTGTTCGGCACATTCTTTGTCTGCGGGGCCAGCACCAACGGCCTGATCCAGATGCACTTCATCGCGCTATGCGGAGATTATGGGCTGGCCGCCGTCGGCGCGGCCGGATTCCTCGCGATGATGGGCCTGTTCGATTTCATCGGCACGGTCGGCTCCGGCTGGCTGTCCGACCGGTTCGACAATCGCTGGCTGCTGTTCTGGTATTATGGCCTGCGCGGCCTGTCCCTGCTGTATCTGCCGTTCTGCGGCTTCTCCCTCTACGGCCTGTCCGTTTTCGCCATCTTCTATGGGCTGGATTGGGTCGCGACCGTTCCGCCGACAGTGAAGCTCACGGCCGACCGCTTCGGGCCGGAGCGCGCCAATGTGGTCTTTGGGTGGATCTTCGCAGGGCATCAGCTTGGCGCAGCCAGCGCGGCCTTTGGCGGGGGCCTGTCCCGCACCGCACTTAACAGCTACCTGCCCGCATTCATCGCCGCCGGCGCGCTTTGCATCCTCGCCGCTCTGCTTGCTCTGGCCATCCGGCCCGGTGCATTGCAGGGGCGCAGGCTCGCTCCCGCCTGATCCACTTGCGATCCCGGCGTTTCGCGCGCTAGGTTCGCCCTATGGTCACAAAAGCTGCCGGGCGGCCGCGCCGCCGCTGGATATCGATACCGCTCAAGATCCTGATGTGGTTCGTCATCATCTCGTTCGTGCTTGTGGTCATCTTTCGCTTCGTGCCGCCACCCGTGACCATGACGATGATCATGGATGGCAATGGCATCACGAAGGACTGGATGCCACTGAGCGAAATCGATCCCGATATGCCCCGCGCGGCGATCGCGGCGGAGGACAGCAAATTCTGCTCGCATCACGGCTTTGATGCCGTCGCCATCGCCCAGGCCATGCGCCACAACGCAAGCGGAGGCCGTGTCCGCGGCGGGTCGACCATCAGCCAGCAGACGGCGAAGAACGTCTTTCTATTCCAGGGCGGCGGCTTCATCCGCAAGGGCTTCGAAGCCTGGTTCACCGTCCTTATTGAGGCGATCTGGGGCAAGCGGCGGATCATGGAAGTCTATCTGAACGTCGCGGAAACCGGCATCGGCACCTATGGCGTCAATGCCGGATCGATGCGCTATTTCCACCACGACGCCTCAAAGCTTTCGCCAAGCGAGGCGGCGCGCATCGCCGCCGTCCTGCCCTTGCCCAAGAAGCGGGCCGCCATCGCCCCCCAGGGCTTCACCCGCCGCTATGGCAACAGCATCCAGCGCCGTATCGGCATGGTGCGCAACGAAGGTCTGGACGACTGCCTGTAACAAAAAAGGGGCGCAAACCTTTCGGTCAGCGCCCCCTTCCTTGAGATGATGATCGATCAGAAGCCGACGATCAGCGACCCGATGAAGGTGCGCGGCGCGCCGATCTGGGCAAATGTCACAGAATTGTTCACGAGCGTACCGTCGAAGCCGCCGACATAGAATTTGTCGAACAGGTTGGTCACGTTAAGCTGTACGGCAACGCCGGGTGCGCCCAGCGATTCCAGTGAATAACGCGCATCAAGGTCAACCAGCGTATAGGCCGGAGCTTTGGCGCCATAGACCTGCACGCCGCTGATGACGACCGGCAGGTTCTGATCGTTGACGTAGCGGGGGCCAGTGCGCTTGGCTTGGATACCAAGCGTGAAGCCAGCGATATCGCCCTGTACGCGACCACCAAAGGTGTAGACCGGAGCACCCGATTCCCGCTTGCCAGCCGTCAGCGCGAAGCTGGTCGACGACAGTTCGACATTATCCTTGATCTTCGACTTCAGATAGGAGCCGAATGCATAAACCATGACTTCGGGTATCGGCTGATAGCTGACGCTGCCATCGACGCCATATTTGTCGACTTGGCCCAGGTTCCGGTAGATGGTCTGGTCCAGTTCACGATCATAGGCAGACGCCAGACGGTCCTTGTAGATCGTATACCAACCGGAAAGCTGCGCTTGCAGCTTGCTGGACCGGTAGCGAATGCCGACATCGAAATTGTCCGTGGTTTCCGGACGCGGATTGGCATTGGCATTGTCCGGCGCGAAGAAGAAGGACTGGTAGAGGTTGTCCGTACCCGGCACCTGCAAGCCCTTCGAATAATTGCCGAACAGGCTGATCGCATCGCTGAAATCATAGACCAGACCGGCATTCGGCAGGATCTTGTCATATTTCAGCACTCGGCGCTGCGGCCCCTGAATGGTCGGGTTGGCAGCGGCATAGGCGGCCTGCGCAGCATCATCGCCAAAGCAGCGCAGATTGCCTGCCGCCGTCGCGGTGGCGCAGTAATTGTTCAGGTCGCGTTTGAAGAAAGGCGCACGCACGCCAAGGTTCACCGTCAGCGCGTCGAAGAACTCGCCACGATACTCACCGGACACCTGATGCAGGATCGCGTAGGACAGGCGGTCACGCTTCTGCACCGCATTGCCGTTCCGGTCGACGATCGGATCATTGACCGGGAAGGGATCGATGCCGAAGCCATCCTGCTGCAGATAGCCTGCTTCACCCGTCTGACGGTGACGCCCACGGTCGAAGCTATAGGCAATACGCACGGTGTGCTGGTCGTTAATGTCATAGCGAAGCGAGGAGATGACGCCGTAGCGGTGCGTCTGGGTCTGGCTGGGCGTCAGGATACGGACCGTATCCAGCGCATCGCCATCGCCGTTGATATCGCGACCGAAGAAATATTGCGGCGCGCTCGACGAACCCTGGATGAAACCGGCGTAACCGACGCCGCCCACAGGGGTCGTGCCTTCGCTGCCGATGCTGGTGCCGCCGCCATTGGCCTTCACATATTGGTAGCTGGGGTCGACGGTCAGGATCACGCCGTCAGCCAGCGTGAAACGCGAACTGATACGGATATTCCCGGTGTTCGAGGGATTGTAGCGATATTCGAAATCCGAACCGCATGCGCTGGCGGCATCAGCGACGCCCGTCACCGGAGCGGCAATCTGGCAGCGCGCCGTTTCGTAGAAGCGCTCCCCCTTGGTCAGAGGAAAGCGGTTGGCGCTGCCGCTGCCCACAACCCGGCCAGCGGTGTCGGTGCGGAGCGGTACTGAACCAAAGAAGTTGTTACGGTTCTGGTTATAATGGCCGGCCAGCGAAATGAAGTCGCCATTGCTGCCGATCGGCTGGTATATCTTGGCATTATATTGCTGCTTTTCGATCTTGCCGATGCCGCCGTAGATCGCATCGTTGGTCGCGCTGCTGGCCGAGAAGAAGGCCCGCGTACCCCATGACGTGAATTCACCCGTATTGATCAAACCGAACGCACGGAAAAAGTTGAAATCACCGGCCGAGCCGACCAGCTTCACGCCAAAATCCTCGGTCGGCGTGATCGAGCGATAGTTGACCGTCGAACCGGTCGCCGCCGCCGTCGGGCTGTCGACATCGGTCGAGCCAAGGTTGACGTTGACCTGATCGATGATTTCAGGATCGACCTGCTGGTTGGAATAAAGCGCGTAGCCGCCCGTATCGTTCAGCGGGATACCGTCGAAGGTCTGTGAGATACGCTGATCGTCGAAACCGCGGATCGTCATCGTACCGCCAGCCGAACCAAAGGGATCGTTATTCTGGAAGCTGACGCCCGGAAGCTGGTTGATGATGTCGTTGATGGTCTGACCAGGTGTCTGCGCCTGAATGAACTCGGACGTCAGCACGGCTTTCGCCTTACTGGTGTCAGGCACCACGACACCGCCCACGCCGTCATTGATGCGTGATCCTGTGACGATGATTTCATTGTCGAAATCGACCGAGCCTGTCGACTGTGCGAACGCGGCCATCGGCATTGCGACCGCAATGACGGCCGCTCCCTGCAACAGAATTTTTCTCATGCTTCCCTTGTCCTTGTCTGAGGAGAGCATTGCGCAAGGCACTGCTCTCCATTTCCCCGCACCAGGCGAGTCCGCGTCTTCCTAGGAGCGCATGACGACGCCCCTGTTCCGGTCCGGTTGCGCTTTTGTGACGTCGTCATTGTGCGATGCGTCGATTTATCGATCGCACCGCAAGGTTCGGCCGGCATTTCCGGCTCAATGACATTTGGATAATGCCGAAAATCGGCTGGTCCACGGGGATTCCGCTTCGATTTACCGCAATCTTGAAGGATGCGATAATTTTGCAACGCAGCAAAGAAATTACGCATGCGCAACAAAATGTAGGCACTCAGACATGAAAAAGGCCGGAGCGAAAACTCCGGCCTGACTTTTCATTAAATTTTACATGGGATCAGGCGGCGTCGCCAGCCTTGCGCTGTTCGCTGAATACGCGGACCGGTTCCTTGCGGCCTTCGACCACATCCTTGTCGATCACCACCTCGCCGACGCCTTGCATGGACGGCAGATCGAACATGGTGTCCAGCAGGATCGATTCCATGATGGAACGCAGGCCACGCGCGCCGGTCTTGCGCTCGATCGCCTTCTTCGCGATCGCCACCAGGGCGTCGTCGGTGAAGGTCAGATCGACGCTCTCCATTTCGAAAAGCTTGCGATACTGTTTCACCAGCGCATTCTTCGGTTCGCCCAGGATTTTGACCAGCGCGGTCACGTCCAGGTCCTCCAGCGTCGCGATGACCGGCAGACGGCCGACAAATTCCGGGATCAGGCCGAATTTCAGCAAATCCTCCGGCTCCGACTGGCGAAGCAGTTCGCCGGTCCGGCGCTCCTCGGGAGCCGCCACATGGGCGCCAAAGCCGATCGACTTGGCTTCCAGACGGTCGCCGATGATCTTCTCCAGCCCAGCGAACGCGCCGCCGCAGATGAACAGGATGTTCGTCGTGTCGACCTGCAGGAATTCCTGCTGCGGATGCTTGCGGCCGCCCTGCGGCGGAACGGAGGCCGTGGTGCCCTCCATCAGCTTCAGCAGCGCCTGTTGCACGCCTTCGCCCGACACATCGCGCGTGATCGACGGATTCTCCGCCTTGCGGCTGATCTTGTCGATCTCGTCGATATAGACGATGCCGCGCTGCGCCTTCTCGACATTATAGTCGGACGCCTGCAGCAGCTTCAGGATGATGTTCTCCACATCCTCGCCGACATAGCCGGCTTCGGTCAGCGTTGTCGCATCAGCCATGGTGAAGGGCACGTCGAACGTCTTGGCCAGGGTCTGCGCCAGCAGCGTCTTGCCGCAGCCGGTCGGCCCCACGAGCAGGATGTTAGACTTGGCCAGTTCGACCTCGCCCGCCTTCGTCCCGTGGTTCAGGCGCTTATAATGGTTGTGGACCGCCACGGACAGGACGCGCTTGGCGCGGCTCTGGCCGATGACATAGTCGTCAAGGACGTCGCAAATCTCCTGCGGCGTGGGAACGCCGCCATCCTTCTTGCCGACGAGACCGCCCTTGGTCTCCTCGCGGATGATGTCGTTACACAGTTCCACGCATTCGTCGCAGATGAATACGGTCGGCCCCGCGATCAGCTTGCGCACCTCGTGCTGCGACTTGCCGCAGAACGAGCAGTAGAGCGTGCTCTTAGAATCGGAGCCGGTAAGCTTTGTCATTCCTTCAATCTTCCTCCCCGTGGCGGGGACGGAAATCCGCGCTCAGCCACGGGACATCTTGGTCCACGGTCATCCTAGACCGTGGCGCATCGGTTTCACAAGGGCAGAAAATGATGCAACGGCGTAAAGATTTCCCTATTCCTGTGCCGTATCGGGCATTGCGGGACGCTGATCGAACACTTCGTCCACCAGTCCGAACGCCTTTGCCTCATCCGCTTCCAGGAAGGTGTCGCGGTCCATCGCCGCTTCAATCTTCTCAAGCGTCTGGCCGGTATATTTCACATACAGGTCGTTCATCCGGCGCTTGATACGCAGGATTTCCTTGGCCTGGATCTCGATATCGGACGCCATGCCCTGCGCGCCGCCGGAGGGCTGATGGATCATGATCCGGGCGTTGGAGAGCGCCACGCGCATGCCCGGCTCGCCCGCCGCCAGCAGGAAGCTGCCCATCGACGCGGCCTGACCGATGCAAACCGTGCCGACTTTCGGCCGGATATATTTCATCGTATCATGGATCGCCATGCCGGCCGTCACCACGCCGCCGGGCGAGTTGATATACATGTAGATGTCCTTCTTCGGATTTTCCGATTCGAGGAACAGCAACTGGGCGACGATCAGGGAGGCCATATGGTCCTCAACCTGTCCGGTCACGAAAATGATGCGCTCGCGCAGCAGGCGCGAGAAGATGTCGAAGCTGCGCTCACCGCGGTTCGACTGCTCGATAACGATGGGAACCAGCGCAGACAGAGGGTCGGTCATACGGGAATCGAAATTATGGTCGTGCATGATGCTCTTTCAGACTTGCTTTTGCCCTGCCTTACATCGGCGCAATAGCGGGCCGGTTCAAGGGGGCAACGCGCCCGTAAGTCAGACGCCCGTCCCGGAACGGTCATCGGGCGCCCCGGAACGGCGATCCAGTTCAAAGTCGGCCGGCGCGCGGAATGTCAGATAGGCGAGCCGCCGGACCTCCCGGCGGCCGCGCACAACCGTATCGAGAATCAATCCGCACATCCCGTTCAGCACGGCGATGATCATGATGCCCGTGACCAGGATCGCGGTCGGAAAGCGGGGGACCAGGCCGGTCTGCAGCCATGTCCAGACCAGCGGCAGGGCAAGGATCGTCCCCGCCAGAGCGAAAACGCTGCCAATCGCGCCGAAAAACCAGATTGGCCGCTCGACGCGGTAAAGCTGGACAATCGTCCGCAATATCCGCCAGCCGTCGCGATAGGTGCTGAGCTTGCTGACCGATCCCTCCGGCCGCGCGCTATAGGCCGTCACCTGTTCGGACACCGGCATCGCCAGTTCCAGCGCATGAACGCTCATCTCCGTCTCGATCTCGAAGCCCACCGAAAGGACCGGAAAGCTTTTCACGAAACGGCGCGAAAACACGCGGTAGCCGGAAAGAATATCAGTGAAGCTCCGCCCGAAAAGCTGCCGCAAAAGGCCCGTCAGCACCCGATTACCCATTCGGTGTCCCCGGCGATAGGCGGCGTCCACCTCCGACTCGCGCGCGCCGACAACCATGTCGAAATTATCGGCCAGCATGGCGGCGATCATCGATGGCGCCGCGGCCGCCTCATAGGTCGCGTCGCCGTCCGCCATCACATAGATGTCGGCATCGACATCGGCGAACATGCGCCGGACGACATGGCCCTTGCCCTGCTGGCGGACCCGGCGGACAACGGCCCCCGCCTCGGCGGCCACGCCCTGGCTGCCATCGGTGCTGTTATTGTCGTAGACGAAGATCGTGGCGCTGGGCAGCGACGCTCGGAACGCATGCACCGTCTGCGCGATCGCCCCCGCCTCATTATAGCAGGGCAGGATCACGGCGATCCGCAGGCCGGGGGGAAGCAGTGTGCTCTCCATGCTCCGCCCCCGCCCTGCCGGACGTTATTCCGCTTTCGCGGCCGCCTTCTTCGGCGCAGCCTTTTTGGCCGGCTTTTCGGCGGCAGAGGCGTCCTCAGCCGTTTCGGCCTTCTTCGCGGCGGCCTTCTTGGGCGCAGCCTTCTTCTCGCCGCCTTCGGCTACTTCGTCGCTGGCCTCGGCCTTGTCGGCCTTGTCGGCCTTCTTGGCTGCAGCCTTCTTCGCCTTGGGCTTTTCGTCATGGTCATGGTCGTGACCGCAGCCGGGGCCATGAACGTGCGGCTTGGGCGAACCGTCATCCTCGGCCTCGATCGCTGCTTCCAGCTCCTCGCGGCTGACCGTGCGATCCGAAACTTCCGCCTTCTCGAACAGGAAGTCGACCACCTTGTCCTCGTACAGCGGCGCGCGCAACTGGGCGGCGGCCATCGGGTCCTGGCGGACATATTGGACGAAACGCTCGCGGTCCTGCGGCGAATATTGCTGAGCGGCCTGCATGATCAGACGGTTCATTTCCTGCTGGCTGACCTCGACGCCATTGGCCTGACCGATTTCGGACAGGAGCAGGCCCAGACGGACGCGACGCACCGCGATGGCGCGATAGTCGTCCTTTTCCTTCTCCATCTCGGCCAGGGCGGCGGCAGGGTCTTCCTCATGCGAGGCTTCATGCTCAAGCTGCGCCCAGATCTGGCCGAACTCGGCCTCAACCATGCTCGGCGGCACGTCGAAGTCGTGCGAAGCGGCGAGCTGATCCAGCAGCTTGCGCTTCATATAGGTGCGGGTGAGGCCGTTATGCTCCTGCTCGATCTGCCCCTTGAGCAGCTCCTTCAGCTTGTCGAGACCCTCAAGGCCCAGCGACTTGGCGAAGTCCTCATCAACCTTGGGCTTGGACGAATCGAGGATCGAGGTGACCTTGATGTCAAAGGTCGCGGCTTTGCCCTTCAGATTCTCGGCATTATAATCTTCGGGGAAGGTCACGTTGATGACCTTCTCGTCGCCGGTCTTGACGCCGACCAGTTGGTCCTCGAAGCCGGGGATCAGGCTGCCAGAGCCGATCTCGACCTTCATGCCCTCGCCGGTGCCGCCGTCGAACGCCACATCGTCGACCTTGCCGACGAAATCGATGACCACCGTGTCGCCGGTCTTGGCCTTATGGCTGGCGGGCAGCGCGTCGAACGCGCCCTGCTGCTTGGCGATGCGCTCGGCGGCCTCGTCGATCGCGGCGTCGCCGACTTCCGCGGTCAGGCGCTCAAGCTTCAGGCCCTCGATGCTGGGCGCCGCGATTTCGGGCAGCACTTCCAGGGCGACCTTGATCTCGGCGTCCTTGCCGAACTCGAAACCTTCGTCCAGCTCGACCGAGGGCTGCATCGCGGGACGCAGCTTCTTCTCGGCGATCAGGCTCTGCACGCCTTCCTGGATCGAGCTGTTCAGCGCGTCGCGCTGCAGCGATTCACCGTGCATCTTCTTGACGAGGTTGGCCGGAACCTTGCCGGGGCGGAAGCCGGGCATCTTCACCTGCGGCGCGATGGTGGCCACTTCCTTCTCGACGCGCGCGTCGAGATCCTTGGCGGTGATCGTCAGGGTGTAGGCGCGCTTCAGGCCCTCATTCAACGTCTCGACAGTCTGCATCTTATCTCTCAAACGCTCTCTAAGCTGAATTCCGCTGGCTTCCCGTTTCTGGGCCGATTCAGGGCTGACGCCACTGGTGCGGGCGAAGGGACTCGAACCCCCACATCTTGCGATACCAGAACCTAAATCTGGCGCGTCTACCAGTTTCGCCACGCCCGCATCGGTCGCCGGTCGGCGCGTCCTAAGGGCATGATGGCCAAAAGGCAACATAATCCGTCGATCTGCTCCCGCTTTCAGGAACCCTCCCCCCGGTCAGCCGTATATCCGGCATCACAGGAGGCGTTCATGCAAGATAATATCAAGCCGGTCGGACTGGCCGCGATCAATCCTGTCCTGGCGTTCTGGACCTTGCCGCTCATCATGGCGCAAGGCTGGTGGACCATGGTTCTGGGCTTGTCGGCCCGCTCCGACCAGAAGGATCGCAATCCGAAGGGCACGAAGCAATTGCCCGTCCCGGTCGTCCATCAGGATGACAAGGATCGCGAACTGTTCGCCTGACTGCGAAATAAGGCCGGGCGTGGAACGTCCCCGCTCCGGAGGCGTAGGATCGGGGGAATAGATTTACAAAAAGGAGGTGAGCCTATGGCCACCCAACCCGAAGTGCCGCCGCCGGACACGATAGAGCCGCAATCGCCGCCGGAAACGCCGCCGATCGAGCGGCCGGAGGAAACCCCCTACCGGGAACCGCCCGAAATTCCGCCGGACGGGCCATCGCCCGACATAGATGAGCCGGGACGCGGACCGGATGAGATTCCGCCGCCCGATTGAAGATCACAAATTATGTTCAGGAGAAAAGCCATGAAATGCATGCTTTTTGCCGCGACCGCGATTTTCGCCGTCACCGCCATAACGCCCGCCGCCAACGCCCAGAATATCCGCGAACGGCAATGGCGGCAGCAGGAGCGGATCGAGCGCGGCTATCAGAATGGCGATATTACCGGGAAGGAATATCGCAAGCTGACCAAGCAGCAGCGCAAGATAGCGCGGCAGGCCCGGCATGACCGCCGCGACGGCTACGGCCTCAGCCGCAACGAGCGGGCAAGGATCGCGGCGAGGCAGGACGAGGCCAGCCGCGACATCCGCCGCCAGCGCCGTGACAATGACTATGACTATTGAGTGATTCCGGCAGCGGTTCAATGCCCGGCGTCAGCGTGCTCCTGCGCAGGCAGGAGCCCAGTTCAGAGCGTGGGACTGGGCTCCTGCCTGCGCAGGAGCACGCGCCACGTCTAGCGTTTTAGAGTCCGCTCGGCCTAGCCCAGCGCCTTCTTCAATATCTCGTTGACGACCTTGGGGTTGGCCTTGCCGCCCATCGCCTTCATCGTCTGGCCGACGAAGAAGCCGAACAGCGCTTCCTTACCGGCCTTATACTGCTCCACCTTGTCGGCGTTGTCGGCAATGACCTTCGCCGCCGCTTCCTCGATGGCGCCCGTATCGCTGGTCTGCTTCAGGCCCTTTTCCTCGACGATCTTGCCCGGCGCATCGCCCGTTTCCAGCATGATCTCGAACACCTGCTTGGCCAGCGTGCCGGACAGGGTGCCATCGGCGACCAAGGCAAGCAGCTCAGCGCCCTGTTCCGGGCTGACGGGACTGGTGTCCAGATCCTTGCCCAGACGGTTCAGCGCCCCGAACAGTTCGGAGAGCAGCCAGTTGGCAGCCGCCTTCGCGACCTCTCCCTCGCCCTTCTTCTGGACGCGCGCGCTTTCGGCCAGCAACATCTCGAACCAGCGCGCCGTCTCCGCCTCGGCGGTCAGAACTGCGGCATTATAGGCGGAAAGACCCAGCGCCTGCTCATAACGCGCGCGCTTGGCGTCCGGCAGTTCCGGCAGAGAGGCGCGGCATTCCTCAAGAAACGCATCGTCCAGTTCCAGCGGCAGCAGGTCCGGGTCCGGGAAATAGCGATAATCGTGCGCATCTTCCTTCGACCGCATTGAGCGTGTCTCGTTCCGGTCGGGGTCGTAGAGCCGGGTTTCCTGGACGATCTTTCCGCCACCCTCCAGCACATCCACCTGCCGGTTCGCCTCATGCTCGACCACAGCCATCACGAAGCGCACGGAATTGACGTTCTTCGTTTCCGTCCGGGTGCCGAATGCCTCGCCCGGCCTGCGGACCGAGACATTGACGTCGGCGCGCATGGAGCCTTCCTCCATATTGCCGTCGCACGACCCCACATAGCGCAGGATGGTGCGGAGCTTGCGCAGATAGGCCCCCGCCTCGGCGGGCGAACGCATGTCGGGGCGGCTGACGATCTCCATCAGCGCCACGCCGGACCGGTTGAGATCGACATAGCTGCGCGTCGGATGCTGGTCATGCATCAGCTTGCCGGCGTCCTGCTCGACATGGATGCGCTCGATGCCGATTCGCTTGGTCGCGCTGGCCGGGTCCTTCTCGTCCAGCGTCACCTCGATCGCGCCTTCGCCGACGATCGGATGGTAGAGCTGGCTGATCTGGTAGCCCTGCGGAAGATCGGCGTAGAAGTAGTTCTTCCGGTCGAACCGCGAATATTTGTTGATCTGCGCGTCGATCGCCATGCCGGTGCGCACCGCCTGGCGGATGCATTCGCGATTGGGAACGGGCAGCATGCCGGGCATGGCCGCGTCCACCAGGCTGACCTGGCTGTTGGGTTCCGCGCCAAATGCGGTCGACGCGCCCGAAAAAAGCTTGGCCTGCGATGTGACCTGGGCATGGACCTCCAGGCCGATCACGACCTCCCAATCACCCGTGGCGCCCTGGATACGATATGCTGTTTCCGTCATGCCAGAGCCGATAGGCGGGAAAGGCGCGGCAGGCAAGACGAGTCCAGGGATAGGACGAAGGTCTGCCGCTTACCGCATTTGCCGGATTCCCTTGGACCGCAAGGCGGTCTAGAGCATATCGCCTGGAGACTGCCCTGTGGCGACGCTTTCATCCGAGACGCTTCACGCAACCACCGTGGCCATAGCCGGGCGGGCCGTCATGCTGTGCGGCGTCAGCGGGAGCGGCAAGTCGGACCTCGCCCTGCGCCTCATCGATCGCGGCGCTGCCCTCGTCAGCGACGATTATACCCTGGCGACACGGATCGGCCGGGGGGCGTCGGCGCATGTGGCGGCCTCCCCGCCCCAGACCATCGCGGGCAAGATGGAGATTCGCGGCATCGGCATCGTCGATGTGCCGCATCTGGCCAGCATGCCGGTCGCCCTGATCGTCGACCTTTTCGATATTGTCGACCGCATGCCGGAGAAGCCATTGACCCGCCGGATTGCGGGCGTAGACGTGCCGGTCATGAAAATCGCGCCTCATGAGCCTTCGGCCCCCATCAAGGTGGAATATGCCCTGCGCGCCTTCGGACTGGACCTCGCCGGGCGATGACCGATCAGCCGCGCAAGACGATCCTGCTGGTGTCGGGCCTGTCGGGCGCGGGCAAGACGACCGCGCTCAAGACGCTGGAGGATATCGGGTGGGAAGTCGCCGACAATCTGCCCCTCCTGCTGCTCGACCGCCTGCTCGACATGCCCTTGCCAAAGGACGCGCAGGAGCGGCCCCTTGCTCTTGGAATCGACGCCCGCACCCGCGGCTTCGACGCCGCCGCCATTGTGCGCCGCATCAAGACTTTGCGGGAGGATCACGGACTGGACGTCGAGACATTATTTCTCGACTGTTCGGGGTCGGAGCTGGAGCGGCGCTTTTCCGAAACCCGCCGCCGCCATCCGCTTGCCGTGGACCGTCCGGCCACCGACGGCATTGCGCGGGACCGCGAACTGACCGAGCCGCTTCGCCGCTGGGCCACCCATGTCATCGACACGACGACATTCAACAGCAATGGCCTGCAACAGGAAATCCGCGCGCGCTTCAGCCTCGACAAGCTGTCGGAGCCTGTGCTGACCGTCATTTCCTTCGGCTTTTCCCGCGGATTGCCGCGCAATGCGGACCTGGTGTTCGACATGCGCTTCCTGCGCAATCCGCATTGGGTGCCCGATCTGCGGCCGAAAACCGGGCGCGACCCGGACGTCGCCGCCTACATCGCGGGCGACCCCGCCTATGAGGCGGCCGTCGGACAGATCGAGCAACTGCTGCTCACCCTCCTCCCCCGATATGCGGGAGAGGGAAAGGCCTATGTAACCGTGGCATTCGGGTGTACCGGCGGGAGACATCGGTCGGTGCATGTCGCGGAACGGGTGGCGGCAGCCTTGCGCCGGGAAGGATTTTCGCCCACGGTCTCGCACCGCAACATGGAATCAGCGCCCCAGGACGCCCTGGAGAAGCGCCGCGCAGGGGGTCCGGAACCAAAGCTATGACGCAGCATATAGGGCATATTCTCCCATGATCGGGCTGGTTCTTGTTACGCATGGGCGGCTGGCGGCGGAGTTCGTTGTCGCGATGGAGCATGTGGTCGGCCCTCAACAGGCGATCGAGACCATCTGCATCGGTCCCGATGACGATATGGAGCTGCGCCGGGCGGACATCGCCGCCGCCGTGGACAAGGTGAATGACGGCTCCGGCGTCATCCTGCTGACCGATCTGTTCGGCGGCACGCCCTCCAACCTGGCCATCTCCCTGCTCAAGACCGGTGAGATAGAGGTGATCGCCGGCATCAATCTGCCCATGCTCATTCGCCTGGAAAGCGCCCGCAAGGCGATGGATGTGCGCAAGGCGGTTGCAGCGGCGCGCGAAGCAGGGCAGAAATATATCAGCGTCGCATCGGAACTGCTGGGTAACACTCCATGACCGATCTCCGCCGGGAGGTTTTGATCAGTAACAAGCGTGGGCTTCACGCACGGGCAAGCGCCAAGTTCGTCACGCTGGCGAGCGGCCTGCCGTCGCAAATCGTCGTCGCCAAGGACGGATCGGAAGTGACCGGCACCTCCATCATGGGCCTGATGATGCTGGGCGCCGCCATGGGCGACAGCATCACGATCATGGCGACAGGCCCGGATGCCGAAGAATCGCTTGGAAAGCTGGTCACATTGGTCGAGGACAAGTTCGGGGAAGAATAATCCCCGCCCGCCATTCTGGAAGGCCGATCAGTGTCACGCGAAATTACCGGCTTCTCCAATCCGCTGGTCAAGCGCGTCCGTTCTCTCCGGGAAAAGAAGCATCGCAAGCGCGAGGGACTGTTCCTGGCCGAGGGGCTGCGCATCCTGACCGAAGCGCGCGAGGAAGGCGTGCTCCCGGAAATGCTGTTCCACGCCGGATCGCCGCACCCGCTGGCGCTTGAGCTGATCGCGGCGATGGAGGCGGCGGGCGGCGACGTCATCGAAACCACGGCCGACATATTGTCCAAGATTTCCGGCAAGGATAATCCGCAGGCGCTGGTCGGCGTCTATCGCGACCGGCTGACGCCTCTGGAGGCGCTCGACCGGAGCAGCGCGGACATCTGGATCGTTGCGCAGTCGCTGCGCGATCCCGGCAATCTGGGCACCATCCTGCGCACCGGCGACGCCGTGGGCGCTGGCGGCCTGATCCTTGTCGACGATTGCGTCGACCCCTTTTCCGTGGAGGCGGTGCGGGCCAGCATGGGCGCGCTGTTCACCCAGACGATCTCGACCGCGCGCTGGGAGGATTTCCTCGCCTGGCTGCGGCAGGGGCCGGGACAGCTTGTCGGCACCAGCCTTAACACGGCCTCCCATTACCGGGATGCTGACTACGCCGCCCCAACCTTCCTGCTGGTCGGCAATGAGGCGCAGGGCCTGCCGGAAACCTATGAAGCGGAATGCGACCTGCTCGTCAAAATGCCGATGCTGGGCAAGGCGGACAGTTTGAACGTGGCGGTGGCGACGGCCGTGATGGCCTATGAGATATTGAACCAGAACCAGAGCCGGAAGGGACCGGGCCAATGAGCGACGGCATGGGCGCGATGCTGCGGAACAAGCGGGTGCTGATCGCCAGCCTGACCGGCACCTCGGTCGAATTTTACGATTTCTATATTTACGCCACGGCCGCCAGCCTTGTGTTCGGGCCGCTTTTCTTCGCCGCCGCGCCGCCTTCGACCCAGCTCCTATTTTCCTATGCCAGCCTCGCCCTCGCCTTCTTCGCCCGGCCCCTGGGCGCTGCGGTGTTCGGCCATTATGGCGATCGCATCGGCCGCAAATCCACGCTGGTCGCCTCCCTGATGCTGATGGGCGGATCGACCCTCGCCATCGCCTTCCTGCCGACATACCAGTCGATCGGCTGGTGGGCGCCGCTCATCCTGTGCCTTCTGCGCTTCGGACAGGGTTTCGGCCTCGGCGGGGAATGGGGCGGCGCAGCGCTGCTCGCGGTGGAGAATGCGCCGCCGGGCTGGCGCGGCCGGTTTGGCATGTTCCCGCAACTGGGCGCGCCCGTCGGCTTCATCGCCGCGAACGGCATGTTCCTGCTGCTCGGCGCGATGCTGACGGAGGAGCAATTTATAAGCTGGGGATGGCGCCTGCCGTTTCTTGCCAGCGCGATCCTGGTTGGCCTTGGTCTGTGGATCCGGCTCAAACTGACGGAAACGCCGGAATTTTCCGCGGCGATGGCGGAGGCACCTCCCTCGCATCTGCCCCTCGCCGACCTGCTGCGCGATCATCTTCGGCCCGCCATTGCCGGCACCTTCGCCGTGGTCGCCTGCTTCGCCATCTTCTACATCGCGACGGCCTTTGCGTTGGGATATGGCACCGCAACGCTGAAGATCGACCGTGAAGTCTTTCTGGGCGTCCAGCTTGGCGCGATCCTGTTCATGGCGGTGGGGATCATCCTGTCGGGATGGTGGTCGGACATCTTCACGCCGCGCGGCGTGCTGATCGCCGGATGTCTCGGCACGGTCCCGATGGGGGCGATCTTCGGGCTGGCGATGGGCAGCGGATCGCTGCTTGCGATCTTCCTGATCCTCGCGCTGGCGCTGTTCCTGATGGGACTGGTCTATGGCCCGCTCGGCGCTTTCCTGCCCGCGCTTTTCCCAACGCAATTGCGCTATACAGGCGCATCATTCGCCTTCAATCTGGGCGGCATCATCGGCGGCGCGCTCGCGCCTATCGTGGCGCAGCAGCTTGTGACGTTGAAACTGGGCAGTTTCGTCGGGCTGTATATGTCGGTCGCGGCGGTCATCAGCCTGGCCGCATTGTGGAGGCCCGGCGGACCTAAGGTCGCGCGGGAACGGGAAACGGGGGTTGAACAGCATGACGCCGCAGGAGCGGGAAGCCTTTTATGACCGGGAAATCGCCCCGGCCCTTTTGAGCCTCAGCCGCCGCTGCGCTGAACATGGCATATCCTTCATGGCGCTGGCGGAATGGGCGCCGGGATCGGTTGGCCGCACAGTGAACATGGCGCCCGGCCATAGCGACACCCTTCCCCTCGCCAACAAGGCGGTCGCCGTCAGCGGCAATACCGACGCCATGATCCATGCGCTGATAAAGGAGGGAAAGAAGGATGGGCACTCGTCCATCTACCTTTTTGAGCTGGGCGTGCCGTTCGAGGGCATGGCGGGCGACTGAGCCAGAGACGCCCCAAGGCGCGCTTCAACGCATCCTTCAAAAGTCCAACAAAGGCGAAGGTTCCAACAAATCCTATTTTTGCGCGGCCTGCGCAATCCATTGAAATACTTGAACTAATCAGACCGGCAAATTGCGCAAAATACCGAACACCCTCGCCTTTGTTGGGGTTTTTTCGCGCCTTATTTTCCAACGGCTTTCCCCATCCGGGCAATCACAGGGCGGATCGGATTTCCAGCCGGACAGGATCGCCTGACGGCCCGGATATTGCGGAAAAAGCAATATCAGAACGGGTTTTGCTTCGACCCGGGGGAAACCCGCTCTAGGGGGGCTTATGGACTGTGGATTGGACATCATCGCACTGCTGGCCGGCGTGGCCTTTATCGCTGGTTTCATCGACGCGCTTGCGGGCGGCGGCGGACTGCTGACCATCCCGGCATTGATGGCCGCAGGCGTCTCTCCGGTCTCGGCGATCGCCACCAACAAGCTTCAGGGCACGTTCGGCACAGGTTCCGCCTTCCTCGCCTTTGCGCGCAAGGGGCATATTGATTTTCAACGGTTCCGCTGGCCCGCCATTGGCGCGATGATCGGCGCGGGGGCCGGTTCCTATGTCCTGCAACTGATCGATTCAGGGTTTCTGGCGGGCTTCATCCCCGTCCTGCTGATCGCGATGGCGATCTATTTCCTCGCCGCGCCGGACATGAGCGATGTGGATCGCCACAGCCGCGTCGGCATGGCGGGGCTGTTCGCCATCGTCGCGACGATCGGCTTTTATGACGGCTTTTTCGGTCCCGGCACCGGCTCCTTCTTCACCACCGCGCTGGTGGCGCTGGGCGGCCTGGGCCTCGTCCGGGCGATCGCCCACACCAAATTCCTGAACTTCTGCACCAACATGATGAGCCTTCTCGTCATGATAGCAGGAGGCAAGGTGGTCTGGATCATCGGATTGCCGATGGCGCTCGCCAGCATATTGGGCAATCAGGCCGGCGCACACACCGCCATGCGCTTCGGCGGCAAGGGCGTGCGTCCGGTGCTGGTGGTGATGTCGCTCGCCCTGACGGTCAAGCTGCTGTCCGACCCCGCCAACCCGCTCCGCATGATGCTGCATTTCTAGCCCTGAGAGCGGGGCCTTATCGCGTTTTCTACACCTATTGCGCGTTAAAAACGGCGACAAACCGCCCACCCTGTGCTATCCCACGCCCATCGCGCGAAAATCGCCCGCAAGCGTTCGCCGTGACAGAGAGACTAATCGCGCTCCCGCTTGCTATCAGGAGCGCTTCTCATGGAAGACCTCAATTATCTCCTCCACCGTGAACAGGTGGAAATCCTTCTTGCGAGGGAAACGACAAACGCATCGGCGAAGGCGGCCCATGACACGCTTGCCAGGGCCTATGCCCGCCGGATCGACCAGCACCGGCTTTCCTATCGGACCCCGCAGAATGATGGTTCGAAAAGTTTCGATCCCGGCCGTTTCGGCGCGCCAAAGGCGGCAATCGCTTGAGCCGCGCAATCAACCTGGATGCGCCAATCCAGTCGGTCGAGGCGATGTGCGCCAAACACAGCATCGATATTTCGGCCATTGAACCGCTGCCATCGGGCGGCACGCGCGTCGTGCTGCGCACCAGCGATGGCGCAGCAGACCTCCGCCGGCGGATGAGCGGCAAGGTGCTGGAAGGCCGTGTGGTCCGCTCTGGTCTCTACATGGCCCGGCCGCCGCTCCCTGCAAAATAGGCATTCACGCGCACTGGCGAGGGCCGGACGGCGCGCGTGCATTATCGAAATCCGGCCCTGTATCAGCGCAGATCTCCGCCCCGCGGGCAGACTGCGGTCCACCAAAGGAAATACCCATGCCGATTGGCACAGTTAAGTTTTTCAACGCCGACAAGGGCTATGGCTTTATCGCGCCGGAAGATGGCGGCGCAGATGCCTTCGTCCATATCACGGCGGTCGAGAAGGCCGGTCTGCGTACGCTGACCAATGATCAGCGCGTGTCCTATGACCTTGAACCCGACAAGCGCGGCAAGCAGGCTGCGGTCAATATCCAGCCGGCCTGACGGTCCGTTGACCGGGGCGCCGCAGCTTTCCGCTGCCGGCGCCCCGGAGCAGCCATCTTTGCCGGGAGAGCATCAGCTACTGCTTCCCGTGTTCCGCTTCGCTATGGAGATAACGCACCAATCGCGCCTCACCCCAAAGGCGGCAAGCACCCGGATTGAAGCCCTATGCGATCGTAAGCTGCGCCACCTGCGTCGTCATGCCCGCATCGCTGTAGAAGGTGTAGTCGGAGCCAGACACTGAATAATGCGCCGCCGGATCGATCGTGATTGTGTCCGCCCCATCCTTCGCCAGCGTCAGATGCGAACTGTTGCCCGCCCCGACGATCGACTGGATGAAGCTGGAGTCCACGGTCAGGTTCGCCGTCACATTGCTGGCGGTGAAATCGATCCTCTCGACATTGCTCAACACGCCCAGCAGCGCGGCCTGATTCACCGTGCCGCTGTTCGCCGCCATCGTCACCGTATCCTGCCCCGCGCCGCCATCGACTGACCAGCCCGCCGAAAGATTGAGCGTGAAGCTGTCATTGTTGCCGCTGCCCAAGATATGTTCGATACCGCTCAGCGTATCGCCCTGCGCATCGCCGCCCGTGCCAGTGCCCGTCGCCGTTGACAGGTTCAGGTTGATCGCGCCGGAGCCGGAATAGTCGGCCGTGTCGATGCCCGATCCGCCCACCAGCGTATCCGCCCCCGCCCCGCCGCGCAGGATGTCGTCGCCATTGCCGCCGTCCAGCCGGTTTGCGCCGCTGTCGCCTGTCAGCGTATCGGCATAATCGGTGCCCAGCAGGTTCTCGACGCCATTATAGGTGTCGCCTGCCGCATCGGCGGTGTTCGCCGCGCTGTTGGCCAGGTTCGCGACGACCGCCGAACCGGCATTGCTGTAGCTTGCGGTGTCCGTGCCGTTGCCACCGATCAGCGAGTCAGCGCCCGCGCCGCCCGTCAGCACATCGTCGCCATTGCCGCCGTTCAGCGTGTTCGCGCCGCCATCGCCGGTCAATATGTCGGCGAAGGCCGAGCCGAGAAGATGCTCGATGCTGTTATAGCTGTCGCCCGACGCATCGCCGCTATTGGCGAGGCTGTTCGACAGATTGGCGGTCACGCCCGACGCGGCCGTCGTATAGCTCGCCGTGTCAAAGCCCGCGCCGCCCTGCAGCGTGTCAGCGCCCGCGCCGCCGATCAACGTGTCGTCGCCATTGCCGCCGTTCAGCGTATTCGCGCCGCTGTCGCCGATCAGCGTGTCGGCGGAGGCCGAACCGATGACGACCTCTATGCTGGAAAGCGTATCGCCCGCCGCATCGCCGCCCACGCCCACCGTGCCATCCATATAGACGGTCACACCGGATGCGGAGGCGGAATAGTCGGCCGTGTCCACGCCCGATCCGCCATTCAGCGCATCCGCGCCGCCGCCGCCGATCAGCGTATCGTCGCCATTGCCGCCATCGATGCTGTTCGCGCCGCTATCGCCTGTCAGAATGTCGGCGAAGGCGGAGCCGATCAGGCCCTCTATGCTGCTATAGCTGTCGCCCGCCGCATCGCCTGTATTGCCCGCGGCGTTGGCGAGGCTGGCGGTCAGGCCGCTCGCGGCGTTCGCATAGCTCGCAATGTCCGTGCCCGATCCGCCGATCAGCACGTCGCCGCCAGCGCCGCCGACAAGAATATCATTGCCCAGCCCGCCGTCCAGGCTGTTCGCCCCGCCATCGCCGGTCAGCGTATCAGCAAAGCCGGAACCGACGAGATTCTCGATCGCGGTCAGGCTGTCGCCCTGCGCGTCGCCGCCCGATCCCGTCACGCCGTTCAGATAGGCCATGACGCCGGACGAGGAATTGAGATAGCTGGCCGTGTCCGTGCCCGCGCCGCCATCCAGCGTATCCGCGCCCGCTCCGCCCGTCAGCGTATCATTGCCGCCCTCGCCATAGAGGAAGTCGGCCCCTGCGCCACCGTCGATCGCATCGTCGCCATTGCCGCCATAGAAGCTCTCATTGGCCGCCGTGCC
>NZ_MINO01000027.1 GCF_001757355.1 Sphingobium phenoxybenzoativorans | reverse complement strand
TACAAGGACCTGGCCGGGTTCGACTTCGCTTCCAGCGAGGTCAATGAAGCCATGGTTCGCCAGCTCTACCGCGGCGAGTTCATCGATGGCGCCGACAACGTGGTGCTCATCGGTGGGCCCGGAACCGGCAAGACGCACATTGCCACCGCGCTTGGTGTGCAGGCCGTCGAGCATCATCGCAAGAAGGTCCGCTTCTTCGCCACCGTCGATCTGGTCAATGCGCTGGAGCAGGAAAAGGCCCTGAACAAGGCAGGTCAGCTTGCCGAGCGCCTTCTGCGTCTCGACCTCGTCATCCTGGATGAGTTGGGATACCTGCCGTTCAGCCCGTCAGGCGGCGCGCTTCTCTTCCACCTGCTCAGCAAGCTTTACGAGCGCACCAGCGTCGTCATCACCACCAACCTCAGCTTCAGCGAATGGGCAGGCGTGTTCGGCGATGCCAAGATGACAACCGCGCTGCTCGATCGCCTCACTCACCACTGCCACATCCTCGAGACCGGCAATGACAGCTTCCGGTTCAGGGCCAGCTCGGCGGCACCCAAAACCAGAAAGGAAAAATCACCCGCTTGACCTCAAACCCGCACCGCGGGACATAACCACCACCCGGGTCACTTCTCGATGAAAATCCCGGGTCAAATCTCAGTGGCAATCAACACTGTCCGCGAACTTTCGTCAACGCGTGAGGCAAATACGGTGCCGTATCCGGATTTTTGTAAGCAAGTCCTTGAGGAAAAGACAAGGGCCTCCGACCTTAACGCGTAACTGCTCACGGGGTTGCCAGAAAAGGTGTTGCGCCCGGAATCAGGATTTGATTCAGCCTGAGCATGTCGCCGCCGCCGCTTCATGTTCTGACCGAGGCGGAGAGGAACGCACTGCTGCCTACACAGCACGAGATGATCGAGCGGATGGCGGCTCGGATTTCGGAACTGGAGGCGCCGGTCGGTAAGCCGCGCAAGACGTGGAAGAACTCACGCGTCCCGCTCTCGAAGGACGATTTCGGCAAGGGTGGCAGTAAGGGCCGCAAGGCGAAGGACGGCAAGCGCCCCTCGCGAGTTGGCAGGCACCGGCCTCTGTCCGAGACACCGGATAAGACCGAGCGGGTCATGGCGACGGCCTGCGGGCATTGCGACAGCGATGTTTCGGGTCAGGTCCAGCGCTGCCGTCATCGCTATGATCACATCGATTTGCCTGCGATCTGGCCGATCGTCACACGCATCGAGTTGTTCGGTGGCCGCTGCCGCGAATATCGCGCCGAGGCGCCTGCCGAGATGGCGCCGGGCACGCTGTTCGGCCCCGGGATCGGCTCGCTGCTCGCATATCTGCATCACAGCCACCATGTAGGCTTTGAACGCTTGGCCCGGTTTGCCGACGAGTTGTTCGGTCTGGTCATCTCCGAAGGGGCAATCGCCAATGTCTTGCGCCGCATGGGCGGCAGTGTACCAAAGCGATCGACAAGTTGCTGACCATGCGGGTGATCGCATCGGACGAGACGACGATCCGCATCAACGGCGTCATCCATTGGCAGCGGGTGTTCCTCTCCGACAAAGCCGTCCCGCACAAGTCGCCCCACGCCGGCACGCAGCGTCGCTGAGTAGGTGCTCGGCGGCCATCAGCCCGATGTGTAGATCTCTGATCGCTATGCCGGTCAACAGGAACTGGGCAAAGCGCACCCGGTGCGCCTCGCCCACGTGTTGCGCGATGTTTAATACGCCATCGACTGCGGCAACGGGGCCTTTGCCCTGAAAGTCCGCGATCACCTGCGTTGGGCCATCCGCATTGGCAAGCGACGGAGCAGCCTGAAAGACACAATGCTGGCCACCTATGCCGCCAAGGCCGACAATGTGCTTACCCGGTTGATGCGCATGCCGATCGTCCATCCGGCCGGACAGGCGCTCCTCAGACAAATCAAAGCGTGGCGAGGGAAGTTCTTCGTCTTCCTCTCCAACCGCGAGGTCCCAGCAACCAACAACATCTCCGAGAGAGAGATCTGCCCATCGGTGGTGTTCGAAAGGTCACCAACGGCTTCCGCTCGGGATGGGATGCACAGATTCATGCGGGCTATCGCTCTGTGACCGGAACGGCCCGTCTCTCCGGACAATCCGCGCTCCGCGCCATCCGCAATCCCGTCGACGGCAATTTCGCTATCGCCTGATCCGCCTCGATCCCGAGCCAACCCCGTGAGCAGTTACCTTGACGCCGCAGAGGGACTGACAACAGTTGCTTGGTCCGCGGCGTTCCTCGTTTTGGAGTGCTTGCCACGCCGGCAGGCTTGTCGATCGGGCTCGATGTGGGGGCCTTTATTGTTGGGGACGCGTGCGCGGCTCGTCAACGGTAGGGAGCAAGAGCTATTAGACCTCTGTGACGCGAGCCCGGCCGATCACCTTGGAAGGCTTGCAGACAACCATGTTCTTCTTGTCCCAGACGTCCAATTCCTCGACAGGGTACAGGACAGCTTTCCCTACCTTGATGAACGCGGGGCCAATCCGCATTCCCCGCCAACTCTCCAACGTGCTGACAGTGACAGCCCCGCGATAGCGTTCGACCACTTCCTCGACAGTCAGATACTTATTGTCGGACATAGGATGCCCCATTGGTTTTTATCCTGAAGACTTCTTTGACTGGACGACTCATGTGGTGACGCTTGGGTCGACAAAGAATGAGGTGATCCGGCTGGCCGCGCAATGGGTGGGGCAATGAAGTGCCGAACCAATCGATAAGCGTATAGAGAGACAAAAAATGGAGCTTCTTGCTTCATTTTGCTCTTCTGGTGCGTGGATTGGTCTCGGAGCCGACCCGGCGCTCCTTGAGGAAGCGCCGTGGTGGTCGACATATGACGGTTGAGATGCGAGACGGGCAGCCGGAGCGGTGGCTTCGCCGGGAACCGGCTGCACGGAACGCGCTCGCGCGTGGAGGAAGCTGGGCGGAATCAGGTCCGATGGGCGCCGGGGCAGCGCCCCGGGACTACTCAGCCGCGCCCAGCGACGCTGTGCGGAACCAGTCGGGATCGTAGCCTCGGTTACCGAGCAGCGTTTTGGCGCGGGCAAGGCGTCGAGCATGAGGGCGGCGCCCTTGTAGTCGCTCACCTGCCCCTCGCTGATCGGCATGATCAGCGGCCTGCCGTTGCCGTCCCATACGGCATGGCGTTTGGAATTCAGGCCGCCTTTTGTGCGTTCGATACGTCTGCGAACAGCCACTTTTTGAGCAGGCTGGCGGCGGTCCGATGCGCCTTCAGGTGCGTCGCATCGATCATCAGCTGGTCGGGCTTGCCGCCCCGCGCCGACAGGGCGGAGAAGATCTTGTTGAGCACGCCAAGCAGGCTCCACCGGACGAAGCGGTTGTAGATCGTCTTCGACGGACCGTAGTCGTCGGGCGCGTCGCGCCATCGCAAGCCGTTCCTGATGACGAAGATCATGCCGCTGATGATCCGCCGGTCGTCTACCCGTGGCACGCCATGCGACAGCGGCAAATATGGCTTGATCCGGCACATCTGCGCCTCCGACAACCGAATCAAATCGCTCATGGCAAGGCCTGCCAACTCCGTCATCGAATCAACCGATCCTCATCTCCGCGAATGATTTGATAGATCCTGAGCCTAGCGTAGAGGCCCCTGAGGTCACCTCATCCGAGATTTGAATTCAAGGCTTCCGCCGGCAGCCCGCAGGTCATGCAATATAGCCGCAAGGTGCCGACCCTCCATCCAAGCTGGACCTTGCGAAATCCCTCGGGCGGGAGAAACTCGCGCATATTTTCGTTGTCGTTCGGCGCAGCAGACTCGGGGGGAGAGGCTATGCAGCCCCGTAGACCACATTTCGGACAGGAAATGACTACCATGATGTCCTATCCATCCTTTTGACTGCGCCGCGCCGAACCCGCTTGTCAGAAGTGGAAGCTCAAACCGCCTGTCACGATCAGCGGATTGATGCGGATGTTGGCCCTCGCCGGCGCGCCCGCCACCGTACCGCGAGCGGTCGTGTTGAGGAAAATCTGCTTTGCATCGACAAAAAGGCTCAAGCGGTTGCTCAGCCAGCTCTCGATGCCACCCTGGAGAACAACCCCTACCGGGCTCTTGACCTTCAGGTTCTGAACCGCCGCATCGTGGTTCTTGAGCACGATCGTATAGTTGATGCCGGAGCCCAGATAAGGCTGGAAATGCTTGCCAAAGTTGGTGATGTGATACTGAACGGCGGCGACGGCCGGACCGTAGGTCACCTTGCCCAGCTTGAGCCCGGCTAAGGGGCCGGTGCCATACAGCGTGGCGGTCGGCGGTGCGCCGACCGTCAGGGATACCGAAACGTTCGGGTTGAAATAATAACCGCCCTCGATCTCGCCGGTGAAATTGTTCTTGACGCGTACGCTTGCTCCGGGGACCTGCTGGCCCCCGACAGAAATCTTGGCGCCCTCATCGTAAATCACTTCGGCCGGCCCGGCGCGGATGAACCAGTGCTTGAACGGTGCCTCTTCCGCAACGGGCGGGGGTGCGGGGGCGTCGGCCGCTCGGGGCGTCGCGTCGGCACCGGGCTCGGGCGTGTCGGCCAGCGCAGGTGCCGTAATGCAAACCGCGCAGATCGCGGCCATGATCCTTGCCTTCATAAATCATCCTCCCATGGCGCAATGTGCTGCGCTCTACTGAATCGTCTTCGGATAAGTGTTCCGGCAACTCAGCGCCGGGCATCCTGGATCGCGCGCAGCCCGATCATGAACAGCGCGATCATCACGAGGACGCCGAACAGATAAGCAGGGGCAAGCGCGAGGAAACTGAAGATATTGGCATCGCCCCATTTGTTGGGGCCAAATGACAGGCCGCGGTTCGGCGCCCAGTTTCCGAAAAAATAGAAACCGGTGTTCGACCAGCCGTCGAGAACGACGATCCAGCCCCAGAGGCGCGCCTGCTTCGGCGTAAAGGAGAGGAGCGGCAGGATGAATGCGACCGCGATCACCATCAACCCGTTCATGACGGGTCCGGTGTGCGCGCGCGCCCAGCCTTCGGCCGAGCCGGGGAGCTGGAATTTCCAGTCGATGCCGGGGAGCGGGAAGATCCCGCCCAGCAGATACATCCACAGGCCGAGGCCTCCGACCAGGGCCATGAAGATCATGAGCACGCCGTTGCCAAGCATGACATTGCGCAATGCAACGCGATGGAATGCATCGTCCTTTTCCGTCGGGGAAGCCGATGCTTGCGAGCGGGACGCCAAAGTTGCCATATTATCCTCTCCTCATTGTTTTCCCGGGTGTTCTTCACCTCAGGCGGCGGCAGCGACCGGAAGCGCGTGGAAGCGTCCGCCGTGAAACAGCAACGGCGGATGGTCCGCAAAATAAACGCCCTGTATGACGCCGAAGAATACGACATGGGTGCCGGCCTGCACCTGATGGTCGACTCGGCATTCGATCGCTGCAAGTGCCGTCTGGAGGATCGGCAGCCCGTGGACATCGCCCGCCGTCCAATCACCATGCTCGAACCGGTCGTCACCCTGCAGGCCGCTCCGGCCCGCGAACACTTCCGCTACCGGCTGATGATGCTGAGCCAGCAGATTGACCGCGAACAGGCCGGTTTCCCTGATCATCTGACACGTTCCGGTCGCGGTGTTCACACAGGCGAGGATGGTAGGCGGCGACGCCGAGACCGAGCAGACGGCAGTTGCGGTCACTCCCCGCCGGTCCCCATCACGCTGGGTGGATACGATGCTCACGCCGGCCGCGAGGCAGGACAGAGCTCTGCGAAATATGTCATCGGTTACGGACATCGGGTGTCTCCCCGGAAGGTGAAGGCCGGCCCGCACCCCAGCGGCCGGCCGACCTTCCTCATTCAGCTGCAACTGTGACTTCTTCGTCGTTCGCCGGCACCGAGAGGCGCTGCTCGATCCAGCGCTGGACGCGCTCGGGGCTCGAGAAACAGTCCCACTGCTTCTCCGGGAAGTTGAAGTTCTCGGTGAACTCGTCGGCGAGCGGCGGGTTCTGGCTAATCGCGCCGATGAACTGCAGAAGCTCAGGCGCAAGCGTGTTGAAGCCACGGAGGATATAGTTGGTCCAGCGGGTGGCGCTGAGCACCCGGTCACCGCGACGTGCGTCGACCTTCTCCATGAAGCGCTCGTCGAACACCTCATTGGCCACGATCTCCTCGCCGAGTATCACGCCGGCATAGGATGCCATGTTCGCGCCCTGGCCCAGGACCGGATCGACCACGGCCTGCACGTCGCCGAGCGCGACCGCGAGCTTGCCGTTCGACAGCCTGGTGTAGCTCGCGCGCACGGTTGGCGTGACACCGCCCTGGAGGATGTCGAGCGGCCCATTGGCAAGATCGAAGGTGTCGAGGTCGATGCGCTCGTAGCAGGTCGGATAGTGCTTCTTCAGCTTTTCGAGAAGAAGCGCGATGAAGGCCTTGGGATCGTCGTCATATTTGGTCTTGGCGAGGATCTCGAGATCGCCGCCGATATGGTTCTCCATGACGAGCGCGCTGACCATGCCGTTGAACGAGAGAGTGGGAATCTCGATCATCTCGCCCTGTCCGGGAGAGAAGAACATCGTCACGGCGCGCGTTTCCGTCTCGCGGATGCCCTTGAAGAGTCCGACGCACAGCGCGCGCTGCGGCCGATCGAATGGCGAATAGGCGGGCTCGTGGGCGAACATCTGGCCGAACGGGCCCTTGCCGGTGCATATGACGATCAGATCGTGCTTTTCGGAGATCTCCGGCAGATCCTCGTGGGCGATCGGCTCATAGACGATGGTCCCGCCGCGCGCTGCGAAATCCTCCATCAAAGCGGGCTGATAGATGCGATAATCGACGGCCCGGCTCGGCTTTTCGAGCTTCCCGTAGAATTCGAGCGGCTGCGGGCCGCCGATATAATAATAATGCCCTGCATAGCCGGCATCGGGCCAATGGTTCACGCCAAGCCGGTCCTCGCGGGACACGGTGACATGGTGGTGAGCCACGGTGTTGAGGAGGCGCATCGACGCATATTCCTCGGGCCGCCGATCGGTGTAGATCGTCGCCTCGACGCCGTTCTCGATAAGGTGGAGGCCAAGATGAAGGCCTGCGGTGCCGGCGCCGACGATGCCGATCGATTTCGTCATATCCTCTTCCTTTCGCGGATGGTCGGGAATTGCTTATTTTGTTTCATCCTATTTACCGACCGAGCGTTCAGGCGTAAATCGCCTGTTCGTGCTAGTATATATTCCATATGGAATAGGTATGACAGACCGCCTCGAAGCCTACGCCGCTTTTTCGAAAATGATGGAGCTCGGCTCCTTTTCCGCGGTCGGGCGGCAGCTTGGCATCGCTCAGTCGACTGTCAGCAAGCATATCGCAGCGCTCGAAAAGGAGTTCGGTATCCAGCTCTTCCATCGAACGACTCGCCAGATTCGGCCGACGGCTGAGGCCGAGCGGATCCATGAACATGTCCACCGCATGCTCGATGCGGCCGAAATGGCCCATGCCGTCGTGCACGGGCAGCAGCCGGAAGCGAGCGGACTTTTGAAGATCGCGGTGCCGCACACGCTGGGGCGGTGTCTCGTGCGGCCGCTGGTCCACACATTCCTCGAGCTCAATCCGCTGGTCTCGGTCGATCTTATCGTGGCAGAGCAGGAGCCGGACCTGGCCGCCGGCGGTTTCGAACTCGCGGTGGTGACGGACGCGCCCTCGGAAGGTCCGCTTATCGTGCGGACAGTCAGGCGCTTCGAATGGCTTGTCGTGGCCTCGCCCGAGTATCTCTCCCGCAACGGTATCCCAGAGACCGCTATCGATCTTGAAGACCATGAAGTGGCGTGCGCGCCGTGGATGGCAGACGGCGTCCTCGCATTCGATTCGGAGAACGGCCAGCAGGCCATCAAGGTCAGTGGACGCTTCATCACCAACAGCGACGACACAGCCTTTGAAGCCGCGATGGGTGGCCATTGCGTCGCGATCGTGCCGGCATGGCTGGCGGTCGAGGGTTTCGAGCGCGGGGCGCTCCAGATTCTGTTGCGGGACTATTTCCTACCGTCGATCGCAGTCAGCATCGTCTACCCCCAATCGCGCTACCCTTCGCGGCGGGCGAGGGCCTTCATCGATTTCGCGGCGGCGCGGATGATGCAGAGCCGTGACCTGCTCGCCCGCATCGACCCTGCGCTTGCGAGGCCGCAGCCACATTTCGTGCGTCCGGACGAGCCGATCCCGATCTGACATCAATTGATTTTGCCGTGACGATGCCATAACGCTTGTGATTAGCCGTCTGACCGTTCATGCTATTAATGTCGTCAGCATGCAAAAAGACGGGAGAGACGCCATGAAGAAGATGCTTGCCCTTTATCGGGCCCCGGAGGACGCCGAGGAGTTCCTGCGGCATTATCGCGAGGTGCATATGCCGCTGGTGCGCGCGTTGCCCGGCCTCGTCGACGTTGCCATTACCCGGATCAGCAGGACGCTGGTCGGAGAAGAGGGTGTCTTCCTCTTGGCGGAAATGAGCTTTGCGGATGACGCCGCATTGGCGGCGGCGCTCAAGAGTCCGGAAAACGCAGCGTGCGGGAAGGACGCCATGGACTTCGCGGGCAAGCTTGTGACCGTGATGACGGGAGAAACCCTCGCGCTCTGACCGGTATCACCGGCAAGATATACAGGAGAGAGATATGGCAACTGCTTCCAATATCGTGACCCCCCTCAACGACGTCACCGCCTTCCTGGGCACCGAGCATGGCCTGTTCATCGACGGGTCCTGGCGCGAAGCGCGCAGTAGCGACCGGATCGACGTCTATAACCCGGCGACAGGCGAGCGGATCGCGTCTGTCGTCAACGCCAACGCTCAGGATGTCGACGACGCGGTGCGCAGCGCCCATGCGGCCTTCGAGAGCGGCGCCTGGTCAGCGCTTGCCCCGGCGGAGCGCGAGCGGCTGCTGTTGAAATTTGCGGATCTGGTCGAACAGAATGCCGAGGCGCTGGCCCAGCTGGAAACCCTCAACCAGGGCAAGTCCATCAACATCTCCCGCTACGTCGATATTGGCGGTGCTCCGTCCTATATGCGCTATATCGCGGGCCTGGCGACCAAGGTGACCGGCGAAACTTTCGATGTCTCGATTGGTGCGATTCCGGGCGGCCGGTACAATGCCTCGACGCGGCGCGAGCCCATCGGCGTGGTCGGCGCGATCTCGCCGTGGAACTTTCCGATGATGATCGGGCTCTGGAAGATCATGCCGGCACTCGCAGCGGGCTGCACGGTCGTCCTCAAGCCATCCGAGCTCACACCCCTGACAAGTATCCGCCTTGTCGAACTCGGCCGGGAAGCAGGCCTGCCCGATGGCGTCCTCAATCTCGTGACCGGCGACGGCCGCGCCGGAAAGGCCCTGGTCGATCATCCTCTCGTGTCGAAGATCAGTTTCACCGGATCGACCGCGACCGGAAAGGCGATCGCACGAAGCGCAGCCGAGCGGATGCTGCGGACCTCGCTCGAGCTCGGTGGAAAGAATCCGGCGATCTTCCTCGCCGACGCGCCGATCGAGAAAGCGGTGCAGGGCGCTATCCTCGGCGGCTTTTTCAACAATGGCCAGGTTTGCGCGGCCTCGTCGCGACTTTATGTGGCACGCGACATATACGAGCCCTTCGTGAAAGCGCTTGCGACCGCGGTCGACGGCATGGCGATCGGGCCGGGACTCGATCCCGCAGCCCAGATCAACCCGGTCGTTTCGGCGGGTCATCGCCAGAAGATCCTGGATCATGTCAGCAAGGCTCGGGAAGATGGCGCCAGGATCGTGGCGGGCGGCGACCGGCCCGATCTGCCAGGCTATTATGTGCGGCCGACCATCGTGGTGGATGCGGGGGCGGATCTTGCCATCTCGCGCCAGGAAGTGTTCGGCCCGCTGGTGACCGTGACGCCCTTCGACAGCGAGGACGAAGCGATCAGGCTCGCCAACGACAGCGACATGGGCCTGGCCGCCTCGCTCTGGACCAACGATCTGAAGAAGACGATGGAGCTCACGTCTCGGATCAAGGCCGGAACGGTGTGGGTGAACTGCCATAATCTGATCGATCCGAACATGCCGTTTGGCGGATTCAAGGAATCCGGCATCGGTAGGGACTTCGGCGTCCGGTCGCTCGATCCCTACACCGAGGTGAAATCGGTCTGCATCGCCTATTAATGGATCGCAGGCCTGCATCGGCTGTCGCTGCGCGGCGGCGACGGTCGATGCCTGTGGCCTGGTTAGCCGAGTATCGCCTTGTCGAGAGGTTCAGCCGTCACCGGATACCCAAGATTTTCCGGAATGCAGAGATGCGGAATGCCTCCACGATCTTCGATCCAGGGGCTCACCATGCCGATCGGACGCTGGGCGGCATCTTCGCAGGCCTCAGCGATGTTTCCGAAATGTGCCAGTCGCTCGACATTGCGGCGGGTCGGGAACATAAGCTTCGTCGTCCCCTGATCCGCGCCGTCGAGCAAAGCCTTCGCACTCGTCCAGAAGACACGCGAAATCTCCGAGCCGTCAGCGATCGGGAGCGGTAGAGCCTCCGGCGCGCGGGCGAGAAAAAAATGCGTGTCGAAGGGACGTTTCTCGAGACCCACCGGGCACCAGCGCGCAAACGGGACGAGGGTTGCGATCGCGAGCCTGACGTTCCGCTCCGCCAGAATGGCAGATAGGGAACGACCGGCGCGAAGCTCCACGCCGATCTCGAACATGGCCTGTTCGCACGGCCTGGGCTCGGCCGCTATCAGGATGCCCGTTTCTTCCGCCGTCTCGCGGATCGCGGCGACCTTCGCGGCGTCGAGCGAGTGATTGGCAGAGGCGTAATCTACCGGCTCGATCCGCCCGCCGGGAAAGGCGACCGCGCCGCCTGCGAAACGCAATCCTGCGGCACGTTCGACCATTAGCAGCTCGGGAGCGGTCGGCCCGTCACGCATGACGATCAGGGTCGCGGCAGCTATCGGTGCTTCGTCCTTCATCGGTCAGAGGCGAGGGAATTCACGCGCTCAGCGCCTGGAGCCTCAGATCGCGAACATGCGACGCCTTGCCGGTGGATCGCGGAATATCTCCGATCCGCCTCAGGTTGATACGCGCCGTGACGCCGATGACATCCTTCACGTAGGATGCAAGCAGCCGGCATTGGGCGGCGCTCGCTTCATGGTCGAGGTCGCCGCGCGGCTCGACTTCGATCAGCACCTCGTCCATTCGCGAAGGCCGGCTGATTTCGATGAGGAAATGGGGCGCCAGACCCGGGCATTTGAGAACCTGTTCTTCGATTTGCGTGGGGAAGACGTTCACGCCACGAATGATCAGCATGTCGTCGCTTCGGCCGACGATCTTGGCGATACGCCGATAGGGAAGCCCCTCGCCCGGCAACAAGCGGGTAAGATCGCGGGTGCGGTAGCGGATGATCGGCAGTGCCTCCTTCGTGAGCGACGTGAAGACGAGCTCGCCTTCCTCGCCGTCTGGAAGCACTTCTCCGGTCTCGGGATCCACGATCTCGGGGAGGAAATGATCTTCCCAGATGGTCGGGCCGGACGTTCCCGCGATCTCCTGGGCAACGCCCGGTCCCATGACTTCGGAAAGGCCGTAGATGTCGCTTGCCCGGATGTCGAACGCCTCCTCGATCTCGCGCCGCATTGCTTCGGTCCAGGGCTCCGCGCCGAAAATCCCATAGCGCAGCGACGTCGCGCGCGGATCGAGGCCCTGCTTGCGATATTCGTCGAGGATACAGAGCATATAGCTCGGCGTGACCATGATGATCTCGGGCTTGAAGTCCTCGATGAGCTGGACCTGTTTTTCGGTCTGGCCCCCGGACATCGGAATGACGGTGCATCCGAGCGCTTCGGCTCCATAGTGGGCGCCCAGACCGCCTGTGAAGAGGCCGTAGCCATAGGCGATATGCGCCTTCATGCCAGGCCGTCCGCCCGCGGCATGGATGCAGCGCGCGATCAGGCTAGACCAGGTCTTGATATCGTTGGCGGTATATCCGACGACGGTGGGGCGACCGGTCGTTCCGGACGAGGCATGCACGCGCGAGACCTGCTCCTGGGGCACCGCGAACATTCCGAACGGGTAGGCCGCCCGCAAGTCCGCCTTGGTCGTGAACGGCAAAAGCGCAATGTCGGCGAGCGACCGGATATCGGCCGGGCTCACGCCCCTCTGCTCGCACTTTGCCCGGAAACTTGCGACGTTGCGATAGGCATGCGCCACCGACCATTGCAGTCGCTCGAGCTGGAGCGCCTCCAGTTCTGCTCGCGTCCTGGGTCCGTAATCCATCTTTCTCTCCCATCCCTCTTTTATAGATCAGAAGGCATTCATCGTGAGCAACTCGTAGGCGGCGACTATATCGTCCGCCGTATCGGTGACGGTCACGGCCCAGCGGACCTCGCCATAGTCGTCGTTGCGCCGGGTCTTCGCTTTCACCGTCAGCGAGACCTTGATCGCCTCTCCCGGGGAGACGGGCTTCACGAAGCGAAGCGAGTCCAGCCCGGTATTGGCCAGCACGGGCCCGGGCGCCGGATCGACGAAGAGGCCCGCGGCGAAAGACAGGAGGAGATAGCCATGCGCCACACGGCCCGGGAAGAACGGGTTCGCCGTGGCCGCCTCTTCATCCATATGGGCGTAGAAGGTGTCGCCCGTGAACGTCGCGAAATGCTCGATATCCTCGAGCGTGATCGTGCGCGACGCGGTGTCGAAGGTCTTGCCGATCGCCAGTTCGTCGAACCGCACGCGGAAGGGATGCTCGCCCTCGCTGGGCTTGGGCGCGCCGGGCAGCCACTGACCGACGATGGCCGAGATCGTTCGCGGGCTGCCCTGCAAGGCGGTGCGTTGCATATAGTGCTTCACGCCACGAACGCCGCCCATCTCCTCGCCGCCGCCGGCACGGCCGGGTCCGCCGTGGATCAGCATCGGCAGCGGCGAGCCGTGACCGGTCGATTCCCTGGCGCAGTCGCGATCGATGAAGATGACGCGGCCGTGATAGGCGCCCGCACCCAGCGTGAATGCACGCGCGATCCCGGGATCATAGGTGAAGACCGACAGCACCAGGCTACCCTTGCCGCGATTGGCGAGCGCGACAGCGTCGTCGAGATCCTTGTAAGGCATCAGCGTGGAGACAGGACCGAACGCCTCGACATCGTGGATGAGGTCGGCACTCCAGGGATCGTCGGCCCGGAAGAGCAGGGGTGAGATGAAGGCGCCGCTCCCGCCCGCATCGCCGGTGACCTCGACGCTGTCGATGGCGCCGAAGGCGAGACGCGCCTCTGTTGCAAGTTCGCGTGCCTTCTCGCGCACATCGTCCAATTGCGAGGCGCTGGCGAGCGCTCCCATCGTTACCCCCTCGATCCGCGGATCGCCGACGACGACCTTGGCGAGTCGGGCCTTGAGCGCCGCCTCGGCATCGTCGAGCAGGGCGGCCGGCACGAAGGCGCGCCGGATCGCGGTGCATTTCTGACCGGCCTTTACGGTCATCTCACGCACGACTTCCTTGATGAAGAGGTCGAACTCGGGGCTATCCGCGGTCGCGTCGGGACCGAGGATCGACGCGTTGAGTGAATCCCGTTCGGCGATGAAGCGGACCGACTCTTGAGCGATCGTGGGATGCGACTGGAGCTTCATCGCGGTCTGGGCCGAGCCGGTGAAGGAGACGACGTCCTGGCAGGTGAGATGTTCGAACAGATCGCCGGTGGAGCCCATGATGAGCTGCAGCGCGCCGCGCGGCAGAACCCCGGCGTCCAGCATGATGCGCACGGCCGCTTCGGCGACATAGCCCGTCGAGGAGGCCGGTTTCACGATGGCCGGAACGCCTGCGAGCAGGGTCGGCCCGAGCTTCTCCAGCATACCCCAGACGGGGAAGTTGAAGGCGTTGATGTGCAAGGCCACGCCCTGGAGCGATGTATAGACGTGCTGGCCGATGAACGTGCCCCGCTTCCCGATCGGCTCCACGGCGCCATCGATCAGGATCGTGTCGTCGGGGAGCTCGCGCCTGCCCTTGGATGACGTCGTAAACAGGGTTCCCGCGCCGCCCTCGATGTCGATCCAGCTGTCGGTGCGCGTCGCGCCTGTCTGGTAGGAGATCTCGTAAAGCTCTTCCTTTCGCTCGATGATCGCCTGCGCGAGCGCCTTGATCATGACGGCGCGCTGGTGGAATGTCATCGCCCTGAGCGCAGGGCCACCGATGTCGCGGCCATGTGCGAGCATCGCCTCGAAATCGAGGCCCTGGCTGCCCGTAAGCGCGACCGTCTCGCCGGTGATCGCGGAACGCACCTCGGACAGGTCTCCTGCCGCCGTCTTCCACTCATCGAGCGCGTAATTCTGCAGGGTGATCGGAAAGTTCGTCATATAATCCTCTTGCTCGAATTCCTGGTTCAGCGTCCCGTGAACTGCGGCTTGCGCTTCGCCATGAAGGCGGCGACGCCTTCGCGATAATCCTCGGAAAAGCCGAGTTCACGCATCGCGTCGCGTTCCAGCTCGAGCTCGGTTTCGATCGGCTGGAGCCAGGACTGGCGGATAAGTCTTTTGGTGGCGGCGAGGCCTCTGGTGGGACCGGCCGCAAAGCGCGTCGCCAGCGCCTCCACTTCGGCGCCCAGGGCTTCGTCATCGACGCATTTCCAGATCATGCCCCAGCGTTCGGCGGTCTCGGCGGGCAGGGGGTCTCCGGTCAGCGCCAGCCCGAGCGCCCGCGCCTGCCCAACGAGCCGCGGCAAGACCCAGGTGCCCCCGGAGTCGGGAATGAGCCCGATATTGGCGAAGGACTGGATGAATTTCGCGCTGCGCGCGGCGATGACGATGTCGCAGGCAAGCGCGATGTTGGCGCCCGCGCCCGCCGCGACGCCGTTGACCGCGCAGATGGTGGGCTTTTCGAGATTGGTGATCCGCCGGATCAGCGGAGCATAGAAGCGTTCGACGGATTCGCCGAGATCCACGGCCTGTTCGCCCGGCGCAACCGCGCGATCGGCGAGATCCTGGCCGGCGCAAAAGCCGCGGCCCGCACCGGTCAGCACGAGCACGCGCGCGCTCTGGTCAGCCGCCGCGATGTCGAGCGCGGCCGCGACCTCCTCGTGCATCTGTGCGGTGAAGCTGTTCAACCGATCCGGCCGGTTCAAGGTGAGCTTCGCCACCCCGTCCGCCAGATCGAAGTCGATGGTCTGGTAACTCATCAACGCCCTTTCCGATTCATCCTCTTTAATAGACTGCCCGGTCGGACTATTATTGGCAAGCGGGAAATTGCTGGTTAGGAAAGTCCCCAAGGAGATTCGGATGAACAGGAAGGTTGCGGTCATCGGCGCGGGCACGATGGGAAGCGGTATAGGCCAGGTAGCCGCGACGGCGGGGCATGAGGTGGTAGTGATTGACCGCGACGCGAGCGCTCTCGATCGCGGTCGGCAGCTCCTCGCAAAGTCGATCGGTGCGCTGGTCGCGCGCTCGCGGCTCGATCGGGACGATGCCGACACCATCGTAGCACGTATTGGCTGGTCGCAGGAGCTGGGCGATGCCGCGGACGCGGGCCTGATCATCGAGGCCGTGCTCGAAGACCTCGATGTCAAGCACAGGCTCTTCGCGGACCTCGGCGCGCTTGCCGCGCGTGACGCCATCGTCGCCAGCAACACCTCCTCGCTCTCGATCTCCGAGATGGCGCGCAGCCTGCGCCATCCCGAGCGTTTCGCTGGCCTTCACTTTTTCAACCCGGTGCCCGCGATGAAGCTCGTCGAGGTGGTCGCGGGGGCAGAGACCAACCCTGTGGTTGTCGAGCAGCTGACCCGCCTCATGGCCGCGTGGGGCAAGCACGCGGTCGCGGTGAAGGATGTGCCCGGCTTCATCGTCAATCGCGTGGCGCGGCCCTTCTATGCCGAGGCCTTCCTGGCACTCGACGAAGGAATTCCAGCCGCGCTGATCGACGACGCGATCAGCAGCGGGGGCGGGTTCCGGATGGGGCCGCTCACGCTCGCGGATATGATCGGCCACGATGTGAACTATGCGGCCGCCCGCTCGGTCTTCGATGGGATTTCCCCGCACGCGCGGTTTCGGCCCCAGCCGGCGCAGGCGCGGCTGCTGGACGAAGGGCGACTAGGCCGCAAGTCGGGCAGGGGGGTCTATGACTATGGAGCCGCCGAGAAAACCGGGCAGGTCGATCAAACGACCGCCAGCCAGCGGCCAGCGCCTCAAATCGCCGTCGCCCAGGACGCGCAGGACTTTCTCTGGCTGAGCGGGAGGCTGTCGACCTCGCCTGCGACAGGAATACCTGCCGGCAGCATTTCGGTTGATGGCGTCATCGTGGCGAAGGGAGACGGCCGCACGCTCGATCAGCGGCGCGAAGTGGACGTCCTCCTCGACCATGTTCATGACCACGCCATATCGCCGGTGCTGATCGCATCGGCGCGCGACGAGCGTTCGGCTGCGGCCGCCGCGGATCTCGCCTTCGCGCTCGATAAGAGGCTTCTTCTCCTTCCCGACCGGCCGGGCCAGATCGTCCTGCGGACCCTGGCGCAGCTCGTCAATGGCGCGGCGGATGCCGTCGAGGATGGCATCGCGCCGGCCAACGCCATCGACGAGGCGATGATCCACGGTGCCAATTATCCGCGCGGGCCATTGGCCTGGGCCCGCGATTTCGGGCCTGCCAGGCTGAAGCAGACACTCCTCCATATCGCTGCCGGCACGGACGATCTTCTTTATTCCCCGTCGCGCGGGCTCGACCGCCTGTGAGCGATGCGCGAGCCAGAGCGATCACCGATCTCCTGCGGACCCGCGAGACGATGGGCGCCGAGTGGGGGATCGAGATCGAGGAGGTGCGGACCGGATATGCCCGCATCGCCGTCACCGTCAACGCCTTCATGCTCAACGGCTATGAAACCGCCCATGGCGGCGCGATCTTCACGCTGGCCGATCAGGCTTTCGCCTATGCCTGCAACTCCCACGATGCCTTCACCGTAGCGCACGCCGCGTCGATCAGCTTCCTCGGCCCCGCCAGACGCGGCGACCGTCTGATCGCGGAAGCGAGCGAAGTCATGCTGTCCGGCCGCAGCGGCGCCTATGCGGTGACGGTGCGCACGAGCGAGGGGCGCGCCGTCGCGTCCTTTCACGGCCTTTCCCGCACCATCGGCGGTGCGATCCTGCCATCGGAGAACCAAGACGATGCCTGACGCTTTCATCTGCGACGCGATTCGCACACCTGTTGGCCGCTATGGCGGCAGCCTTGCCGGCGTGCGCGCCGACGACCTTGCCGCAGTCCCGATCCGGGCCCTTGTCGAGCGCAATCCGAAGGTCGACTGGGCCGCGCTCGACGACGTCATTCTCGGCTGCGCCAACCAGGCAGGCGAAGATAATCGCAATGTCGCCCGCATGGCGGCGCTGCTGGGAGGTTTCGGCGAGCAGGCCCCGGGCACCACCGTCAACCGCCTGTGCGGCTCGGGGATGGACGCGGTCGCAATGGCGGCTCGTGCGATCAAGGCGGGCGAAGCAGAGTTCATCGTCGCAGGTGGGGTGGAGAGCATGACCCGCGCGCCGTTCGTCATGCCCAAAGCCGACGGGCCGTTTTCGCGGTCCAACGCGGTTTACGACACCACCATCGGCTGGCGGTTCGTGAACAAGGCGCTCAAGGCTCAATTCGGTATCGATTCGATGCCGGAGACCGCGGAGAATGTCGCCCAGGATTTCCACGTGACGCGCGAGGATCAGGACCGGTTCGCGGCCGAAAGCCAGCGCCGCGCAGCGTCGGCCCAGGCGTCCGGCCGGTTCGATGCCGAGATCGTTCCCGTCGCGGTCCCGCAAAGGAAAGGCGATCCTCTGCTTGTCACCCGCGACGAGCATCCGCGCGAGACCAGCGTCGAAACGCTCGCCAGGCTGAAACCTATCGTGCGCCCCGACGGAACGGTCACCGCCGGCAATGCATCCGGTGTGAATGATGGAGCGGCCGCCATCATCGTGGCGAGCGAGGCTGCCGCCGCAAAATATGGCCTCACGCCGCGCGCCCGCGTGGTGGGCGGCGCGGTTGCGGGCGTTCCTCCGCGCATCATGGGGATCGGTCCCGCCCCGGCTTCCGAAAAGCTGCTCGCACGGCTCGGCCTTTCGATCGGCGACATGGATCTTGTTGAACTCAACGAAGCCTTCGCCAGCCAGGGCCTGGCCGTGATGCGCCGGCTCGGCCTGCCCGACGATGCGGAGCATGTGAACCCGAATGGTGGTGCGATCGCGCTCGGTCATCCGCTGGGCATGTCGGGCGCGCGCCTCCTGCTGACCGCCACCGAGGAGCTCCAGCGCCGCGGCGCCCGCTATGCGCTGTGCACGATGTGCATCGGCGTCGGGCAGGGCATCGCCACGATCATCGAGCGGGTCTGAGCGCACAAAATTAGTTGACCGTCCGGTCGGTGAATTATATACCGGATTCGTACTGAGAAGGAGCAAGCCGATGTATACCACCGAGCTCAAGGAGCAGGGCGGTAAGGTCGCCCCCGTTTCGATCGTGTCCGAAGACCCGGAACTCGTCGCCGCCTTCGAGGCGCGGGTGGCCGCGGACGAATTCATCGAGCCCAAGGACTGGATGCCCGAGGCTTATCGTCGGACGCTCGTGCGCCAGATCTCGCAGCATGCGCATTCCGAAATTGTCGGCATGCTACCGGAAGGCAACTGGCTGACGCGCGCGCCGTCGCTGCGACGCAAGGCGATCCTGCTGGCCAAGGTGCAGGACGAAGGCGGCCACGGGCTCTATCTTTACTGCGCCGCCGAGACGCTCGGCACGAGCCGAGAGGAGATGATCGAGGCGCTTCATGCGGGCAAGGCCAAGTACAGCACCATCTTCAATTATCCGACGCTGACCTGGGCCGATATCGGCGCCATCGGCTGGCTCGTCGACGGCGCCGCGATCATGAACCAGGTGCCGTTGCAGCGCACGTCTTATGGTCCCTATGCCCGCGCGATGATCCGCGTCTGCAAGGAGGAGAGCTTCCACCAGCGCCAGGGTTACGAGATCATGATGACGCTGGGCGCCGGTACAGCCGAGCAAAAGGCGATGGCACAGGACGCGCTCAACCGCTGGTGGTGGCCCTCGCTGATGATGTTCGGTCCGCCCGACGCGGATTCGCCCAATTCCGCGCAAGGCTTCCGCTGGCGGATCAAGCGCGACAGCAATGACGATCTCCGCCGGAAATTCGTCGATGCGACCGTGCCGCAGGCGGAGTTCCTGGGCCTGACGATCCCCGATCCCGACCTTCGCTGGAATGCTGAGAAGGAAGGCTATGATTTCGGCGAGATCGACTGGGAGGAATTCTATGCCGTGGTTCGCGGCGAGGGACCGACCGCCAGGGAGCGCATGAAAGCCCGACGCGACGCCTGGGAGCAGGGCGCCTGGGTCCGCGAGGCGGCCGACGCCCATGAAGCCAAACGCCGGGCCCGGCTTGCCGCCTGAGACCTGTCGACACCATAAACAAGGACGATTTTGATGAGCCACGATTGGCCGCTCTGGGAGGTCTTCATCCGGTCGAAAGGCGGGTTGAGCCATAAGCATGTCGGGTCGGTGCATGCGCCCGATGGGGAACTTGCCCTGCGTCATGCGCGCGACGTCTATACCCGGCGGCTGGAAGGCGTCAGCCTCTGGGTCGTACAGTCGAGCGATATCGTCGCTTCCGACCCGGACCAGTCCGGCCCGATGTTCGAGCCGGCGGAGACGAAGATCTATCGCCATCCGACCTTCTACGACATCCCAGACGCCGTGGGGCATATGTGATGGCGCCGTCGCTTCCGACCATCCAGCCGGGCGATGTGGCTAATGCCGAAAAGGCGCGGGCGGGCGGCAGCTTCGACGCGGGCGAAGCGGTCGAGCATCATGGGGCGCTCTTCGACTATCTTCTGCGCCTTGGCGATGACAGCCTGATCCTGGGTCAGCGTCTCACCGAATGGTGCGGGCATGCGCCGGCGCTCGAGATCGACCTCAGCCTCGCCAATATCGGTCTCGACCTGATCGGTCAGGCGAGCCTGTTCCTCAACCTGGCGGGCGAGGTGGAGGGAAAGGGCCGCGATGGCGACAGGCTGGCTTTCCATCGGGATGTTCTTGCCTTCCGCAATTGCCTGCTCGTCGAGCAACCGAACGGCGATTTCGCGCAGACCATCGCGCGGCAATTCCTGTTTTCCACCATGCAGCTGTCGCTGTTCGAACGACTGACCGGCTCGTCCGATCACCGGATCGCGGAGATTGCCGCCAAGGCGGTCAAGGAAGTGCGCTACCATGCCGAGCTTGCCTCCGACTGGGTGGTCCGGCTCGGAGACGGTACCGAGGAAAGCCGGCGGCGCATGGTCGACGGCCTGGACTGGTTCTGGCGCTTCGTTGACGAGATGTTCCAGAGCGATGAGATCGAGCAGTCCTTGACCCGCGCGGGTATCGCGGTCGATCGGGCGGAACTTCGCCAGGGTTTCGACGCGACCGTCGGAAACGTGCTGCGCGACGCCACCTTGCCCCTCCCCGAATATCCCCGCGCCCTTACTGGCGGCCGGATCGGCCATCATGGCGAGCATCTCGGCCATCTGCTCGCAACGATGCAGTATCTGCCGCGCACCTACCCTGACGCGGTCTGGTGATCGGCATGGTTTCCGAGGTCCTTGACGATGCCGTTGCCGACCGGATCATGGCGGTTCTCGCTACCGTTCCCGATCCGGAGATACCGGCGGTGTCGGTGACGGACCTGGGCATCGTCCGCGGCGTGCGTTGCGATCCTCCGGTCGTGACCATCACGCCAACCTACACCGGCTGCCCCGCGACGCTGGTCATCGAGGCATCCGTCCGCGCGGCTCTCGACGAAGCCGGCTTTGCCGATGTGGGGATCAAGACGGTCCTTTCGCCGCCATGGACGACCGACTGGATCAGCGACGAGGGACGCGAGAAGCTGCGCGCCTATGGCATCGCACCGCCACCCAAAGGCGCCGGATCGCGATCGCTTCGGGCTGACTCTCCTGCCGAATGTCCCCGCTGCGGATCGCTGCATACGCAGGAGGTCAGCCGTTTCGGATCGACCCCGTGCAAGGCGCTGTGGCGCTGCCTCGACTGCCAAGAACCGTTCGATCGCTTCAAATGTCATTAGGAACGCCAATGTCGACCGCTTTCCATCCGCTCAAGATCCTGGACGTCGCCCACGAAACCGATCAGGCGATCGCGGTGACGCTCGAGCCTGATCCGTCGCTTGCCGAGACCTTTGCCTTTCTTCCGGGACAGCATCTGACTTTCCGCGCGGAAATCGCCGGGCAGGATGTGCGCCGCAACTATTCGATCTGCGCGGCACCGGGCAACGGCCCGCTGCGGGTCGCCATCAAGCAGGTGGAAGGCGGACTTTTCTCCGGCTGGGCGCTTCAATCATTGAAGGCGGGCGATATCATCGAAACGATGGCACCGCGCGGCCATTTCACCTGGAAATTCGAGCCCGAGGCTCGGCATCATTATCTGGCCTTCGCCGCGGGCTCGGGCATCACGCCGGTTCTCTCGCTCATCAGGACGGGCCTGGCGATCGAGCAAGACAGTCGTTTCACGCTGCTCTATGGCAATCGGAGTTCCTCCTCGATCATGTTTCTCGAGGAACTCGCCGCGCTGAAGGACCGCTATCTGGGTCGGCTCCAGATCTATCATTTCCTCACCAGCGAGTTCGACGATATCGAATTGTTCAACGGTCGCCTGGACGAGGCGCGGATCGCCATGGTCCTGGACTCGCTTGTCGACCCGGCCGCGATCGATGTCGCGTTCATCTGCGGTCCGGGTGCCATGATGGACGCCGCCGAGCTGGCGATGCTGGGCGCGGGCCTGTCGCCGGAACATGTCCTGACCGAGCGCTTTTCCACCGGCGAGGAGAGCGAGACGGAACGGCAAGCGGATCGTGAGAGCCGCCGGAAGGCGCAGGGCCTGCGGATGGAAGTTCGTGTCGACGGACGGCGCCGGGCCATCGAATTCGATGCCGAGAAGGGCAATATCCTCGAGAGCGCCCGGGCCTCCGGACTCCCTGCGCCCTATGCGTGCAAGGCGGGCGTGTGCGCGACCTGTCGGGCCAAACTGGTCGCTGGCGAGGTCACCATGAAAAAGAATTACGGATTGAGCCCGCAGGAAGTCGAGCAGGGTTACATCCTGACCTGCCAGTCCATCCCGGCCGGCGAGGGTGTGGTTGTCGACTATGACAGCTGAGGCCCCCATGCTGCTCGCGTCGCGGCCTTCCGATGGCGTGTTGCTGCTGACCCTCAACCGGCCGGCAAGCCGCAACGCTCTCGCGACGCCTCTGCTCGAGATGATCGCCCGCGAGCTGATGGGCGCGGCCGACGATGATACCATTCGCTGTGTCGTCCTTGCCGGAAACGAGAAGGTATTCGCGGCGGGTGCCGATCTTGGGGAACTGGAGCGCTCCGACGGAAAGGAGCCGATCGCCGGGCCGCGCTGGAACGCCTGGGCCTGTATCGCGGGCTTCCCCAAACCGCTGGTGGCGGCGGTCGAGGGCTGGTGCCTCGGCGCGGGCTGCGAACTGATGCTGCGCTGCGACATCGTTGTCGCGGCCGAAAATGCCAGGATCGGCCAGCCCGAAACCAATCTCGGGATCATCCCTGGGGCAGGGGGCACTGCGCTCCTGCCGCGCCTCGTAGGACGGGCCGCCGCCCTGGATATGGTGCTGACGGGCGAGCCGATCCACGCCAGGCGCGCATATGATCTCGGGCTGATCGCGCGGCTGGCCCGGGACGGCGAGGCCTTGTCCGATGCGCTGACCCTTGCAAGCAAGCTCGCCTCGCGCGCACCTCGCGCGCTCAAGGCTGCGAAGGCCAGCATAAGAGACGCCGCGGATCGTTCCTTGAGCGAGCATCTCTGCGCCGAGCGCCAGCGCTTTCTTGCACTGCTCGCCGGTCCGGAGAAAGCCGAGGGCATCGCGGCCTTCCGCGAACGACGCGATCCGGTCTGGCCGGCAATGTCCTGCGGCTGATGGCCAAGGCCCTGGTCCGGTGACGGGGGCCATCGGGCAAGGCGCACATGTGGCCGGTCGATCCCGTCTGGAATGGCTATTGGTCGCTTGCAGCAGCTGCCGTCCTCTCGAGGCCGACCGGCCGGTCAATCATTGCTTGAGAATTTCGGGCCGATCCGGATAATAGGGTCGGTTCTTATACTCTTGTGTGGATTGGACGGATTGATGGCGCGCACCCAGGCCCCGGATTATGAGGAGCGCCGCATAGCGATCGTCGACAAGGCAGCCGAACTCTTTGCTCGGCGCGGCTTCACCGGCGCATCCCTCTCCGATCTCGCCGCAGCGTGCCAGACGTCCAAGTCGCTCATCTACCATTATTTCCCTTCGAAGGAGGATATTCTTTACGAGGTGATGTCTTCGCACATCGATCAGCTCGTGGAGGATACCCATCAGGTGGCCCGGGAAGGCGGGCGAGCCGCCGACCAGTTCAACAGGCTGATCCATGCCTTCCTGCGCCACTATATGGGCGCGGCGAGCCGCCAGAAAGTGCTGTTGAACGAGCTGGCGCATTTGCCAGACGCAATGCGTGAAACGATCGTGAGCAAGCAGCGCCAGGTGGTCGAAGTGACCCAGAAGCTACTCACCGCTCTCACCCCGGGTCTGGCCGGCGACCCGAAACGGGCACGCGTCCAGACCATGCTGCTCTTCGGGATGATCAACTGGACCCACACCTGGTACGATCCTGACGGAGACATAAAGATCGACGAACTGGCGGAAATGGTTCTCGAGCTGATCGGCAAGAAATCCGCGAGCGGCAAACGGGCAGCATAGCAATCTGCTGTCATCCCGTTCGCTATTGTAACGGCACGATGATGCTGAGCGGAGCTCTTTCGCTCACTGACATACGAACTGCCCAGGCTGATGATGCGCGGGGCAGACCCCCGGCATGATCGTGGCCGGTGAGCCGACCACCGGGCATGGGCTGTACGACTAGGCCCGCCACCCTTTTCGCACAGCTTCCATCAAATGCCTGGAGCGGGATGCGTTCTTGGGCCGGTAGCCGATCATGAGCGGGATTGGGGAAGGTCCGTCGACGAGAGGACGCGTGATGACGCGCGGGAGCAGGAGCTGGTCGGCATATTTCGGCAAAAGCGAAAAGCCTCCGACCGTGAGGATGAGCGACAGCGCCGAGGCAATGTTGGCGGCCGTGTGGACCGGGCGCAGCGGCAGGTCCTTGCGCTGCGCCCAGGCGTCGATGGCCACGCGCAGAGCCGGGGCGGACCGACGCCCGACTGACACATAGGTCTGATCGATCAGGTCCTCGAAGACGAGCTCGGGCTTCGCAGCCAGAGCATGGTCGTCGCGCAGAAAGGCGGTGAGGCCGTGATAGCCCGCAATCTCGAAATGGATATCCACCGCGTCTTCGTCCTGACGCATGAAAGCCATATCGATGTTCCCGGCGCGCAACTCCTCGATCAGTCGCGGAGATGAGGCGCTCATCACGCGAATTTCCGCTTCGGGGGAATGCTTCCGGGCAAGTTCGACCACCCTGGGCAGTGTCGACAGTTCAAGCCCGGGGAGGACCCCCAGCCTCAACACAGCCGGAGTATTTCTGGCCGCCGCAGCCGCGTCATCGACTTCTTTCAACACGCGCCGGCTTCGTTCCAGGAACACGAGGCCCGGATCGGTAAGCACCACGCCACGAGACCGTCGTTCGAAGAGCTTCACGCCCAGCTCTTCTTCAAGCTCGAGCAACTGCCGGCTCAGTGACGGCTGCGAGGTATGCAGCCGGGATCGCGCTGCCGTGCTGACGCTTCCGGATTCCGCGACGGCAACGAAGTATCGGATGTGGCGCAGTTCCAACCATGCCTCCTGAGCATAGCTTGTAGCGCTAGCAAGTCTTGGTGTGTCTGGCAACGCAGGCATAGATTTGGCGCAAGAGATGGGTGGACATCGCCAATCAGACACCCGCCCACCTCGAACATTTTTTAGGCTTGTCCGCATCTCGTCGAGATCTGCGCAAGCAAAACGGAGAAATCATCGTGGCGACACCTCAAAAAATCGGCATCGTCGGTTGCGGCGTCATCGGCGCCAGTTGGGCGGCTTATTATCTGGCTCGCGGATTTGACGTTGGCGCAACCGATCCCGCGCCCGGTGCCGAGCAGAAGCTGCGGGATCTCGTCGCGCAATATTGGCCCGCGCTCGTCAAGATCGGGCTCGCGCCCGGCGCGTCCCAGGACCGGCTGACCTTCGATGCCGACCCCGTGAGCGCGCTGGCCGGCGTCGGCTTCGTGCAGGAGAACGGACCCGAGCGCGTCGACGTCAAACGCGCGCTGCTCGCCGAGATTTCGGCAGCCGTCGCCGATGACGTGATCATCGCCACCTCCTCGTCGGGAATTCTCATCTCCGACATCCAGGGCGGCGCGCGCAATCCCGAGCGGGTCGTGCTCGGTCACCCCTTCAACCCGCCGCATCTGATCCCGCTCGTCGAGGTCGTGGGCGGCAAGGAAACCTCCGACGAGGCGGTCGAACGGGCGATCAATTTCTATCGCGCGATCGGCAAGAAGCCGATCCATATCCGGCGCGAGGTCAAGGGCCATGTCGCCAACCGGCTGCAGGCGGCGCTGTGGCGCGAGGCTTTCTACCTGGTCGATCAGGGCATCGCTTCGGTGTCCGACATCGACACCGCCATCGCGCATGGCCCGGGCCTGCGCTGGGCGCTGCTCGGACCGTTCCTCAACCTCCATCTGTCAGGCGGCAGCGGTGGTATCGGCCATGTGATCGACCATCTCGGACCGCCGATCGAGTCCTGGTGGCGCGATCTCGGCGACCTCTCCTTCACGCCCAAGGTCAAGACCGAGGCGATGCAGGGCGTCGAGGACGAATTGAGCGGCCGGGAACTCGCAACGCTCCAGGAGGAGCGCGACGACACGCTGATCCAACTCCTCGCCCTCAAGGCCCAGGCTCCTCAGCTGCCCTGAGCTTCTCTCTCAAGACATTGGATGACGTGATGACCAGCATGATCCAGGACCGCATTGCCGCGGCGCTCTCGGCGCCGCTCACATCCGACGATCGCATCGATCCCGCCAGGGAGCTGCGGGAGGTGTTGGACGGGGTAGGTCTCGACCCCACCGACGCCGGAGGAACGGTCACATTCTCCGGCAAGGACCCGATCATCTCCAGCCCCTGGCCGCTTGCCACCATGGCGGGCGTGTCGCTGATGGCCAAGGCGGTGGCCTTCGCGGGGATCTGGAAGACGCGGACCGGCGAGGGACAGGACCTGTCGGTCGACCTGCGCCAGGTGCTCCACCGGCTATGCCCCTTCTACGACAAGAAGTGGGAGATGCTGAACGGATATGCGCCGGGTACACCGTCCGACCCGGCCAATCCGTTCATGCCGAGCCACATGTACCAGACGCGAGACGGCCGCTGGCTGCAGTTGCTCAACATCTATCCCCGGACCAAATCGGCGGCGCTCGCCTTGCTCGGGTGCAGCGACAGCGTCAGCGCCATCGCGGCCGCGGTTCGCGAGCATGACGGGCTCGCGCTCGAGGAGCGTTTCAACCAGGCCGGTCTGCAGGCGACATTGGTGCGCACCGCCGAGGAATTCACGCAGACCGAGCAGTTCGGCTATCTGAAGGATATGCCACTCGTCGAGATCACGAAGATCGGCGACAGCGATCCGGTTCCGTTCACCGCCGATCCACGAACGCCCCTCGACGGGATCCGGGCGCTCGGACTTGGCCGGGTGATCGCCGGCGCCGGCCTGGGCCGCGCTCTCGCCTATCATGGCGCGGACGTCCTCAACCTGTGGGGACCGGGCGACTTCGAGATGGACCTGACCTATTACACGGCGAACGTCGGAATGCGGTCCGCGACCATGGATCTCAAGCGCGCCGACGAGATGACGCGCTTCAAGGCGCTGCTGGGCGATGCCGACCTCTTCTTTTCCAATCGGCGCCCGGGCTTCCTTGGTCGCTACAACCTGACGGCCGAGCAGCTCGCCGAAATCAAGCCCGGCCTCATCCATGTCGACATGTCGCTCTATGGCTGGCGCGGTCCCTGGGCGGATCGTATCGGCTTCGACCAGAATGCCGGCGGCGTCAGCGGCGTGTTCGCCCGCGAAGGCACGCCCGAGCGGCCGCAGCTGACCGAGATATTCGTCGTCAACGACTACGCCATGTCGTGGATCGCCAGCGTTGCCGTCGCGGCTGCGCTTCAACGCCGCGCGACCGAGGGCGGCAGCTATCGTATCCGGATCTCGCTCGCACGGCTGTCGATCTGGCTCCTGCACATGGGCATCTTCGACAAGGCCTATGCCGCTGCGATCGCGGGCACTGCCGGCGATCATGAATATCTCGCGCCCGAGCTGTTCGAAGCGGACACGCCATGTGGGCATTATCAGGGGGTCACCGACCAGGTTCGGATGTCCCGCACGCCCGGCTTCTACGCGACGCCGCTGGTGCCTCGCGGCTCGGGCAAGGCTGAATGGCTCGCGCGCTGAGATCCTCGCCGCCCGCCAGATGAGGCAGGGTCGGTTGCAATCGGAGATGTGAGATGAACGAATACACGGCTGCGCAGGGCCGTCTGGCCCTGCTGGATGTCTACAAGCGGCAGTTGGTGGTGATTGAGCGTGAGAGCGGCAAGATCCTCCTGACGGTGGAGAATGTCGGCCACCCCGACGGTATCCAGGTCGATGCGGCAAAAGGTTATTTCTACTGGACCGACATGGGCCCCCATCGCGAAGGCGAGGACTTCTTCGAGCCGGACGGCACCATCCGGCGCTGCCGCCTCGACGGCACTGGCGATACCCAGCTGGTCGGCGACGGCGCGATCTACACGCCCAAGCAGCTCCAATTGGATCATGACGCCGGCATGCTCTACTGGTGCGACCGCGAAGGCGGCCGGGTCATGCGCAGCAGGGTCGACGGGAGCGGGCTGGAAACGCTGGTGGAGCGGGGCAGGGGAGGCGCCTATCCCCGCGACAAGCTCGACCAATGTGTCGGCATCGCGCTCGATGCCGCGCACGGCAAGCTCTACTGGACCCAGAAGGGGCCCAAGAAAGCAGGTCTCGGCCGTATCTTCCGCGCCGGCATTGAGCTTGCCCAAGGTGAGCAGCCCTGGAACCGGTCCGACATCGAGCTGCTCGTGGACGCGCTTCCTGAACCCATCGATCTCGAAATCGACGAGGAACGGGGCCTGCTCTACTGGACCGATCGCGGCGCTGAGCCCGATGGCAACTCCTTGAACCGCGCCCGCATCACGGCTACCGGCCTGGAAGGGCACGAGGTTCTGGTTCGCGGCTTTGAGGAAACGATCGGCCTGACGCTCTGCCCTGGTGACAATGTCGCCTATGTGTCGGACCTGTCGGGCCGCGTCTATCGCATCGACCTTGAGACCATGGAACGGACGGTGCTGTACGACCAGGGTCAGGCGGTAACCGGCCTCGTGCTCTTCTGATCACCGTCGGCCCTCGCCAGGCGTCGCTTCCTTGAGGGGGCAGTACAGACGGGAAGCCAAGACTGTGCGCATCGCCAGGGTTTTGGTTTCCGGCGCCCCTGTTCAATTCATGCGAACAGCCCTGCCTGATAGTCGCGCGCGGCCTGTACGAGTTCAGTGGCCGTGGTCATGACGAAAGGGCCACGCGCAGCGACGGATTCGTTGATCGGCGGGGCGTGGCCGTAGATGATCGTTCCGCCATCAGTCGACGTCACGGTGACGCGGTCGCCCATATCGCCGAACATCACGCGGCTATACTGCTCGACCCTTTCGCCGCCGATGATGACGTCCCCCTCGATCACGTAGAGGAAGAGGCTGCGTCCCTCCGGCGCCGGCAACACCACCGTTCCACCAGGCGCTAGGTCAACGACGAGCATTGTCGCGTCTGTCAGCGAACGGATCGGAGCCATGGTGTCCTCGAAGCGACCCGCGACGACGTTGACGGTGGCGCGGCCGCCATCGATCTCAATCGACGGGATGTCTTCAGCCTCGAGCCCGACATAATGCGGCGGGGCGTCTTTGAGCGCCGAGGGAAGGTTGAGCCAGAGTTGGAGGACTTCGAGCGGTCCGCCGTCCTTCCTGAAGGCTGGCGGGGCGGACTCGTTGTGGACAATGCCCGAGCCGGCCGTCATCCATTGCACGCCGCCGCCATGAACAATCCTGGGCGACGAGCGGCTGTCCTCGTGCAGCAGCGCGCCGGTGCGGACGAAGGTTATCGTCTCGAACCCCCGATGTGGATGGGGCGCAAAGGGCAGGCCATGATTGTTCGGCGGATAGACCTGCGGCCCGTGATGGACGATCAGCAGGAAAGGCGTGGGGCCAGACATGGTCACCGGCGGGATGCGGGTGATCAGGTCGTGATTGTCCTCGCGCCGCGCGACGCCTTTGTTGACGATCGTCCGTTCGGTCATGGTCTCTCCCTGTTTCGAAACGCACCCCGTGATCGGGTCAGCCGGCTTTCGCCTGCTTGCCTTCTCGGTAGCCCTTGAGCGCGCCGCCCCAGCCAAGCAGCTCGTCGAGCATCGTATTGAGTGCGGTCGCCTGCACGTCGCGCGGCTTGAACGTGGAGAAATTCTCAAAGTCGTCGAACAGCGATAGCGCGACCTGCGAACGCACATCCGCGATGTGCAATTCTCCGACGATACCGCGCAGATGCTCGACGGCGCGAACGCCGCCCGTGCTGCCATAGCTCACGAAACCCGCAGCCTTGTCGTGCCACTCGTAGAACAGGAAATCGATCGCGTTCTTGAGCGCACCGGAGGTCGAATGGTTATATTCCGGCGTCACGAACACGAGGGCATCGAGCGGTGCGATCGCGCCCGACCAGGCTTTGGAATGCTCCTTGGTGAAGGGTTGCCGCAGCGACGGCGGGAACGGCTCGTCGAGCACCGGCAGGTTGAAACTCTCGATATCGACGAGATGAAAGGCGGCGTCCTTGCGCTGCGAGGCGAGTTCATGGACCCAACGCGCTACCGCTTCGCCATTGCGGCCGGGCCGCGTGCTTCCGATGATGATTCCTACATTCAGCGTCATGAGGCAGCCTCCGGCTTACAAAAAGGAAGTGACGCTATATTGGTAAGTTCCTCGAACGGCTGCAAGGAGGCACATGCATGATAGTCCCGAACAGCGATGTCAGCGATCAGCTCCAGCAGGTGGCCGAGGGCTGCGAGATCACGCGAGACGTCTTGCAGCGGATTGGCGATAAATGGACCGTGCTGGTCATTATGAGCCTTGCCGGCGGGCCTCGTCGCTTCTCGGAAATCGCGCGTCTGGTGCCAGACATTTCGCAGCGCATGCTGACCTTGACGCTTCGTGGGCTGGAACGGGACGGTCTCGTCACGCGGACGGTGACGCCGACCGTTCCGGCGCGCGTCGACTACGCGCTCACGCCGCTCGGGCGCTCGTTGCAGAAACCTGTTGCCGCGCTGGGAAAATGGGCTCGCGCCCATCAGGACATGATCAAAGCTGCCCGTGTCGCCTTCGATGGCCGGCTCCGTGAATGATCCCGGACGCAGGTTTGGCATGCCACAGCTCGCCATGCACGTCGGTTGACAATCGTACTAAATATGTCAAATCTGTAAATCAGAGGGCCGCCCGTTTCTGAAGAGCCCGCCGCAGAGAGACCCATGAACACCGAGCCCGGCGACACGTATGACGCGATCCTCACGGCCGCGCTTGAGGTCTTCCTCCGGTACGGCTTCGCCAAGACATCGATGAAGGATCTCGCGCAGGCGGCCGGCCTGTCACGGCAAGGTCTCTACCTGCATTTTGGCAGCAAGGATTCCATCTTCGAGGCGATGGTCGCAGGGAACCTGCGCGATGCGGGCGGTACGGTGCGGCGGGCGCTCCGGCGGGCTGATTGCAGCATTGAAGACAGGCTGGCCGAGGCATTCGAGGTCGCGCACGGCGCAGGCATTGGCTCTCCATTGCTGGACGAACTCATAGAGGAGAGCCGAAAACGTTGCCCGCTTGCGGTCGGAGCGTTCGAAACGACGCTCCTGTCCGAGGTCACCGAAGCCCTGTCGGTGGCGCAGGTTGCGGATCGATGGAAAGCGGAAAAGCTTTCGGCAGCCGAGCTGGCGCAGCACCTCGTCCACGCCTCGGTCGGCATAAAGCATGAAGTCGCCTCGCCCAATGCATATCGGGCAGGAATTCGTCTGGCCGTGCAGATCATATGCCGCAGCCCGCGTGGCTAGACCCGATCCAGCCATCGCGAAACCGATCGTTCCATAAGAAAGAACCGACCAATGCAGAAGACCATCATCATAACCGGAGCCAGCGATGGAATTGGAGCGGCAGCAGCGCGGAAGCTCAAATCGCTTGGCCACACCGTCATCCTGGTGGGCCGTTCGCGGTCGAAGACCGAGGCGATGGCCCGCGAACTGTCTGTGCCCTTCCATCTGGCCGACTATGCCACGCTTGGTGATGTGCAGCGACTGGCGGACGAACTGCAACATTATGATCGCATCGATGTGCTCGCGAACAATGCGGGCGGTATCATGGGGAACCGCGAACTGACCGAGGACGGGTTCGAGAAAACCTTTCAGGTGAACCATCTCGCGCCGTTCCTTCTGGTCAAGCTGCTGATGCCCGAACTGATCGCAAGTCGTTCCACCGTCATCCAGACCGCAAGCGAAGCCGCGAACATGTGGGGCGGCGGTTTTGACCTCAGCGACCTCAACAACGAGCGCGACTACGCACCGCAGAAGGCTTATGGCCGGGCAAAGCTGGCGAACATATTGTTCACCAGGGAACTCGATCGTCGGCACCGACCGGACGGCATTTCCGCCGTGGCGTTCCATCCCGGCGTCGTCCGCTCCAGCTTTGCAAGCGACACCACGCATTTCATGCGCTTTATCTATCACACGCCGCTGAAGTACCTCATCACGATAAGCCCTGAGAAGGCGGCAACCGGTCTGGTCGACCTTGCCGAGGGAACCCCGGGCAGCGATTGGGAATGTGGCGGGATGTATGCGAACGGGAAGCCGATGAAGGTGGGCTTCAAAGACGATGGATCGATTGCCAGGGGACTGTGGGACCGGAGCGAGGCGATGCTTAAGCCGTGGCTTGGTCAAGGCTAGCAAATCGTAGACGCTTTCAGAGACCTTGCTAAGAAAGGTTTTGCCGCAGGAAGGCTCCCGCGCGTTCGGAAGCCTCGACCGCTGTGTTCAGGACGCCGGCCATTTCGATGAACCCATGCACCATGCCGAGAATTTCGACATAGTCCACCGGCACACCGGCCGATTGGAGCGCGTCCCGGTACAGGCGACCGTCATCGCGGAGCGCGTCGCATTCCCCGCTGAAGATCAGCGCCGGCGGCAAGCGATCGAAGGTGGAGGCGAGGAGAGGGGAGACCCTTGGATCGCGAGGATCGATATCGGAAACGAAAGGATCGGACATGGCGTGCATCGCGTCCAGCGTCAGTGGTGGCACATTGCCGTTTTCGACCCGAGACGAAAATGCCCAGCCGGTCGGGGATAGATCACCGCAAGGGTAGAACAGCACCTGCGCGCGAAACTGAACCTCGTCGCGCAGTTGTTGCGTCGCGACGGCGGCAAGGCTGCCCCCGGCGCTGTCGCCCGCAACGGCAAGCCGCTGGGGATCCAGAGCGAACTCGCCGGCATGCTCCGCGAGCCATCGGATAGCGGCCACGACATCGTCGGGGCCGGCAGGAGCAGGATATTCGGGCGCCAGACGATAGCCGATCGCAACCACGGTCACGCCGCTATTGTGGACGAGCCGCCGACAGACCTTGTCGTGACTGTCCAGGTCGCCGAGCGACCAGCCGCCGCCGTGGATGTACACGGTTGCGGCTCCCGGCGAACTGGGGGTCTGCGGAACATAGAGGCGCAGCGGGATCGCTCCCGCGGGCCCCATGGCCTTGATGTCGCGTACCTCGCCGACGGGCAGCACCTCGCCGCCCAATGTCGCGCCGATCTGCTTGTATGCTTCGCGCATCTCAGCGATCGGCAGAGTATCGAGCGGCGGCGCACCCGATTCGTTCATCGCCTCCAGGACCGCGCGGACGTCGGGCGCCAGCCGCGCCGGATCGAAGGGTTTTGCCTGCATCTCGTCAATCTCCGTTGAAGCGCAACGGCGCGCCGGCGTCGTTGCTGTCAGTTTCAGATAAATGATGCCCAAGCATGTCGCTCAGAGGGATTTGAGCGCGCGTTCAACGCTCGTTGCCAGCGGCGTCGTCGGACGCCCGATGAGCTGCGACAAGGTGCGCTCCGATCCATAAAGCGCGCCCTGCGAGGCGCTGACATCATAGGAAGCGATGGCTGCGGCCAACTCCTTGGGCAAACCGGCACCTTCGAGCGCTGCGGCGTAATCGGCTGCGGGAAGATTATGATAGGGAATGTTCTTGCCGGTCTGTCGCGATATTTCGGCCGCAAGGTCGGTCAGGGTCCAGGCTTCGTCGCCGGCCAGTTCATAGGTCATGTTCTCATGACCCGGAGTGGTCAATACGGCGACGGCGGCTTCGGCAAGGTCCTCCCGGGTCGCGGAGGATATCCTGCCATCACCCGCGCTGCCGATCAGCGCGCCGTTGGTCAGCGCAGGGCCGACGGAGCCGGTATAGTTCTCGGTATACCAACCGTTGCGCAGGAGCGTGTAGGCAAGACCCGACGATTTCAGTTCGGCTTCGGTTGCCCGGTGCTCGTCCGCCAGGCTCAAGCTGGACACGTCCGCGTGAAGCACGCTCGTATAAACGATGCGCTCGACCCCCGCTTTCTTCGCGGCCGCGATTACATTGGCGTGCTGGACGGCTCGCTTGCCGATCTCGCTGGAGGAGATCAGCAACAGGGTGTTGACGCCGCGGAGAGGCGCATCGAGCGTAGCAGGAGCGGAATAGTCGATCGGCTGGGCAGCAACCCCAAGAACCTCAGTCTGCTCCGGTCGGCGGACCAGGGCGAGAAGATCGCCGGCAGACACCTTCTGCTTGAGCTTGTCGATGACAATATGGCCCAGCTGGCCGGCTGCAGCCGTTACTGCGATCGTCATGGCAAATATCTCCGCGTTGAATCAGGGTAGGAGGGCTTGCCTCGATATAGCGTCCGCCATTATTCTTGGTAAGTACATACAAAAAGGTAAGTTTAGGATGGCGCTCGAAAAGTCCGCCCGCACGTCCGAACCATCGGAGCGGAAAACCCTTCCCGACAGGCTCCTACGCGGCGATGTTCTGACGCCCGCATGCCCCTCCCGCGAGATCCTCAACCATCTCACCAGCCGGTGGGGCATATTGGCGCTCATCGCGTTGCTCCCTGGAACCATGCGGTTCAGCCAACTGCGTCGTCGGATCGGCGGGGTCAGCGAGCGGATGCTGGCGCAGACGCTTCAGCTGCTCGAAAAGGACGGTATGGTGGAGCGGCGCGCCTTCAACGTCGTCCCGCCGCATGTGGAATACACGCTTACGCCGATGGGCATGCAGGCGGCCGTTAAGGTACGAGACCTCGCCGACTGGGTGGAATCCAACCTGGAGACGCTCCTCCAGGCGAGAAGCGAAGACGGCTGAAGCCACACGGGGCATGGATGTCAGGAGCATCACCGCAAGAGCCGATCCTGTCAAAGCCGCTCGCCGGCGCGCATCGGTACCAGCATGGCGGCCGCCCAAGGGTTATTACTCGAGACGCAGGATGGGCTTGACGGTCTTGGCGCTCTCGCAGTCCGCGACCGCCTGGTCGATATCGGCGAAGTCATAGAACTGACCCTGTTCCTGCAATACACCCGGCCAGAACGAGAGACGGCCTTTCGAGCCAATCACCCATCGCTTTGAGAACTGCCTGGACGTCTGGAACTGAGCACGCTGGATCGAATGGTTTCTCCTGCATATCGTAAAACTCCGTTCAAGGGCTGGATAGGCATAGAGGTCGGCTCGGGTACACCAGTGGAAACACAATCTCGCCATCGTCGTCAGCGGTAAATCACGGCCTCTGCCTGTGCGGGTCGTGTCTTTGCCGGTCGTAGCGCTGCTAAGTGTTCTGCATCTCATCGGTCGCGACGATCGCCGTGAGATTGAGGATGCCACGCGCCGTCACGCTGGGGGTAAGAACATGAATCGGCCTGGAGAGGCCCATCAGCATCGGACCGACGACAGGCGAATTCGATGAAGCGGAGAGCGCCGTCAACGTAATGTTGGCGGCATCGAGATTGGGCATTACCAGCAAGTTCGCCGGTCCTTTCAGCGGGCTGTCGGTAACCAGCCTTTCGCGCAGACGATGCGAGAGCGCGGCATCAGCGTGCATTTCACCATCGACGATGAGTTCCGGTACCTTCTTCTGGACGAGCGTCAGAGCTGCACGCATTTTGCGCGCGCTCGGACTGTGCGAGGCTCCGAAGTTGGAATGCGAGAGCAGGGCGATCCGTGGAACAAGTCCGAACCGACGAACGCGCTGCGCCGCGAGTAGCGTCATTTCGGTGATCTGCTCGGGCGTCGGGTCAGGCACCATATGGGTGTCGGTGATGAACAGGGCTCCGGCATCGAGAATGAGCCCGGACAAGGCGTAGGCCCGCTGCACGCCCGGGACGAGGTCGATGATGCGCAGGACATGCTCGACCTGGCCCCAGAACTCGGCATTGCCGCCCACGAGAGCGGCATCCACGCGCCCGGTTCGCAGCAACATGGCTGCGGTCACCGTAGGACGCCGGTAGACGTGGCGCAGGATTTCCGATGATGCAACACCGCGCCGCGCGGCGATTATGCGGTATGCTTCGGCGAGGGGTTCGATGATTTCGTGATCGGTTTCGGGATCGATCACGGTGACGTCACGATCCAATTCGAAGCGCAGGCCCAACTCGGGCAGCTTCTGCGACAGGATGCGCCGCCGCCCGATGAGTGTTGGCTGCACGATGCCGTCATCCAGGGCATCTTGAACTGCGCGCAAGATGCGTTCGTCCTCGCCCTCGCCATAGACCACGCGCCGGCGACGCCCGCGCACCGCCTCGAACACCGGCAACAGCAATTGCGCCGAGCGCAGGTTTTGTTGAGCCAATGCGCGGCGATACTTCTCAAGATCGACGGTGCGCCGGGCCACCCCGCTGTCCATCGCGGCCCTGGCGACCGCCGGGGCGATCTCTGAAATGAGTCTGGGATCGAAGGGGGTGGGAATGATGTAGTCAGGGCCGAACGCGAGCTTGCGCCCGCTATAGGCCTGGGCGACGCTTTCATGCGCGGGCAGGCGCGCCAGCGAGGCAATGGCCTCGGCGGCGGCCATCTTCATCTGTTCGTTGATGGTCGTTGCCCCCACGTCCAGCGCGCCGCGAAAGATGTAGGGGAAGCCCAGGACATTGTTGACCTGGTTCGGATAATCCGATCGGCCCGTTGCGATGATCGCGTCAGGGCGTGCCGCACGCGCCGTCTCGGGCAGGATTTCCGGTTCGGGATTGGCCAGCGCAAATATCAGGGGCCGATCCGCCAGCAGCGACAGCCATTCGGGTTTCAGGACATGCGGCGCGGACAGGCCGAGAAAGATGTTCGCGCCAGGCAGCACTTCGGGCAGGGTCCTGGCATCGGTGGCTCGCGCATAGCGCGCCATATTGGGCAGCATGCCCTCGCGACCCGCATGGATCACGCCGTCTCTATCGGTCAGAGTGACATTCTCCCGAGGCAGGCCCATCGCAACCAGCAGGTCAACGCAGGCCAGCGCCGCAGCGCCTGCACCCGAGGTTACCAGCTTCGCGTCGCTCAGCGGCTTGCCCTGGAGCACCAGCGCGTTTTGCACCGCCGCCGCGACCACGATGGCGGTGCCATGCTGGTCATCGTGAAAGACGGGAATGTTCATCCGTTCCTTAAGGCGGGCTTCGATCGAGAAGCATTCAGGCGCCTTGATATCCTCCAGATTGATGGCGCCGAACGTCGGCTCCAGGAGCGCGACGGCATCGACGAAGGCGTCGGGATCTGTGGTATCGACTTCGATGTCGAACACGTCGATATCCGCGAATTTCTTGAACAGGACGGCCTTGCCTTCCATCACCGGCTTGGATGCAAGAGCGCCGATCGCGCCAAGCCCCAGCACGGCCGTCCCGTTGGAAATCACCGCAACCAGATTGCCGCGCGCGGTGTAATCGAGCGCCTTGCCAGGGTCGGCGGCGATTTCCTCGCAAGGCGCGGCGACGCCTGGCGAATAGGCCAGCGCCAGATCGCGCTGGTTGACCATCCGCTTGGTGGGCTCGATCGCCAGCTTGCCGGGCTTGGGATGCCGGTGGTAGTCGAGTGCGCTGCGATAGAAATTGTCGTCCATCTATGACCCATTATCCCTTGGGCTGACAGGCTGCCCACAAGGTCCTGCTGCCGCCAGCCATCGCACCAACTCGAAGTCCATGATCGCGCGCGATGGTTGCGTGACGAGTGCCATCAAGGCTCCCCAGGCCATTCAACGATCGGCGCGATCTCTCCCACGTGTTTGATTGCCAACTGGCAGCCCTACGCCGCCCGACCGGTTGTTCCGATATTGCGAAAATAGGTCTGAACCAACATTTTGGCGGCGTGCAGGGCCAGTGCTTGCGTTGGCGCATTCGTGTTGCCGCTCGTGATTGTCGGCATAATAGACGCGTCGATCACATGCAGTTGTTCTGTTCCTCTGACCTTGAGCCGGGCGTCGACCACAGCGCCTTCGTCGAGGCCCATTCGGCAGGTGCCCACCGGGTGCCACATGGTGGTGGCCACGCTTTTCACGAACTCACCGATCTGCTCGTCGCTCTGCTTATCTTTTCCGGGGAGAACCTCTTCGTCCACGACTTCGGCAAGCGATTCCTGTTCCATCACCTTGCGCACAGCTTTCACTGCGTCGATGCCGACCTTCAGATCATATTCGTGACCGATGAAATTCGGGTTGATGAGCGGCATCGACGTCGGATCGCTGTCCGCCAAGCGCACCCAGCCCCGGCTTTTGGGCTGCAACACGACGGTGGCAAAGGTCACCCCGGAGCGCGAGCCGGTGGGGTTCAGTCCGTCCGCAGCGATGATCGGCTCGTGGTAGCATTGTACCGTGGGCTCCTCGCTGTCCAGGTCCAGCGGGTTCCAGTAGGACACCGTTTCGATCCCGTTGCCCGACGCCGGGCCGTCACGGGTCAGCAGATAACGCATCCCTGCGACCAGGGAGCCGATGCCATGGGCCGAATGCTGATAGCCCATCTTCCCCTTCACATAGGCAGTGATGGGAATGATCGGGTGATCGTGCAGGTTTTCCCCAACGCCCGGCAGATCCACCTTCACCTCGATCCCGAATTTCTGGAGTTGCTCCCTTTGCCCGATGCCCGAGTGCATCAGAATCTTCGGCGATTGCACCGCACCCGCAGACATGATCACGAGGTCAGCGCGGATGTCCTGTTCGTTTTTTCCGTTGAGAGCCCTGACACCGACTGCGCGTGTCCCGTCCAACAGCACTTTCGTAACCGTATAGCCGGTAAGCAGCTTCACTCGCCCACTGTCTACATGCCTGTGAAGATACGCGACCGCAGCGCTGCAACGCTTGCCGTTGAGCGTGTTGGTCTGAACGGGCGAAACACCGTTCTGGAAGTCTCCGTTATAGTCCGCGTTGTAGGGAAGGCCATATTCCTGGAATGCTTTCATGCATCGCTGATTCAGCTCGTTGATGCCCTTGGGCAGTTCAACGGACAGATCTCCGTGAATGCCATGATGGGCATTGTGGAAGGTGTCGTTCTTTTCCTGCTCGATATAGGCCTGGATCATCGTGTCCCACGACCAGTCTCCTGTATCGCCGACGGCAGCCTGCCAGGCGTCAAAATCCTGCTTCTGACCACGAACGTAGCACATGGCATTGATCGAGGAGCCGCCCCCGACGACCTTGCCCATGCGAAAGCGCCGGGGCGTCCCATGGACCGGCACCGTATCATAGGCCCAGACATGCCGGTCATGCGCGAGGATGTTCGAATATCCCGCAGGGATATGGATCATCGGATCACGATCCTTATCGCCTGCCTCGATGACCGCAATGCTGGCTCGGGTGTGACGGGCGAGATAATCGGCCACAACGCACCCGGCAGCGCCACTGCCTACGATGACCACATCGAACTCTTTGGTAGACATTGACAGGCTCCTGATTGCTTTTTGTTGTCTGCTCTGAATGGTTGGCGGCTCGATCAGGCCACCTGATTGGGACGCTGCCTCGGCCAAACCTCGCTACTGAGGACCTTTTGACTAGCGGCTGGCTCGGCCCTCAGCCGGATCGTTATGGAGTTGGAAGAGGTGTTCCGGACCTGGGCTCAGAATGGAGAGGCTGGAGGGGCATTCTTGATCGTCACCCACTGCCAATGTGTGAATTCTTCCCGATTTGCAGGACCGCCGATCGCTGTGCCATTACCTGAAGCGCCGACGCAGCCGTCACGCCGATGAGCGCCGCGTCCGCCTGTCCCGCGCGACCAAGCGCGTTGCCGGTCGCGGGCTCGATCACTTGATAGGACGCGGCGGCCTTCTGCCAGGCGCCGTCGAACAGCCTTCCGTCGAGGTGGGCGTCCTCCAGGAGAATCGACATTTTCATGCCCTTTTTTACGCAGCGAAATGGTCGAGGACGGCGGCGGTGAAAGCCTCCGCTTGCTCGACATTGGAAAGATGGGCGGCCGGCAGCATCTCAAGGCGTGCGCCCGGAATGGCGCGCGCCAGCAGCTCCGAATGGGGCGGGGGCGTCGCCGGATCCTCGGAGCCGCCAATTACGAGCGTCGGCGTGGCGATCAGGCCGAGTATCGGACGCATGTCCATGTCGCGAATGGCGGCACAGCAGCCCGCATAGCCCCCGGGATCGGTGGCGGTGAGCATGGCGCGCACCGGCGCGATCTGCTCCTTGGGCGTCGCGAGGAAGGCGGGCGTGAACCAGCGGTCCAGCACCGCGTCGACGAGCGCTGCCAGGCCGCCCTGGTGCACGGCCGCGATCCGGCTGTCCCACGACGAAGGCGGCCCCATGAAGGGCGAGGTGTTGGCCAGCACGAGGCGCTCGAGCCGTTCGGGCGCGCGAATTCCGAGCCACTGGCCGACCATGCCGCCCTTCGACAGCCCGCAGAAGAGGACTTTCGAAACGGAAAGCGCATCGAGCATTTCGATCACGTCACGGCCGAGCCGGTCCATCGAATAGGCGCCGGCCGGCGCATCGGACTGGCCGTGGCCGCGGCTGTCGTAGCGCAGGACACGGAAGGACCGTGCGAGCGCCGGTATCTGCGGCGCCCACATCTCCATGGCGGTGCCGAGCGAGTTGGACAGAAGCAGGACCGGTGCGGCCTCCGGGCCCTCGAGCCGGTAGGCGATGCGGCACCCATCGCCGGCAGTGATGAAATCGCTCATCACACCCGCTCCAGCAGCAGGGCGATGCCCTGGCCCACGCCGATGCACATGAAGGCCATAGCATAGCGGCCGCCGGTGCGGTGCAACTCCTCGGCGGCGGTGAGCGCGATGCGCGCCCCTGACATGCCGAGCGGATGGCCCAGCGCAATGGCGCCGCCGTTGCGGTTGACGCGCTCGTCGTCGGGCTGAAGGCCGAGATCGCGCAGCACGGCGATGGCCTGGCTGGCGAAGGCTTCGTTCAGCTCGATCACGTCGAGCTGGTCCATGGTGAGCCCGCCCAGCGCGAGCAGCTTGCGCGCGGCGGGCACCGGGCCGACGCCCATCACGCGCGGCGCCACGCCCGCCGCTGCCATCGCCACGATGCGCGCGCGGGGCGTGAGGCCGTTCGCCTTCGCCGCCGCCTCCGACGCGATCAGCAGCGCGGCGGCGCCGTCGTTGACGCCCGAGGCGTTGCCCGCCGTCACCGTGCCGTCGGGGCGGACGACGGGTTTGAGCTTCGCCAATGCCTCAAGCGTCGTCGTGCGGGGATGCTCGTCGTGAGCGAAGACGATGGCGTCGCCCTTCTTCTGCGGGATGGTGACGGGCACGATCTCGGCGGCGAGCCGGCCATTGGCCTGCGCGGCGGCGGCCTTCTCCTGGCTGCGGACCGCGAAAGCATCCTGATCCTCTCGACTGACGCCCCATTCCTGCGCGACATTCTCGCCCGTCTCGGGCATCGAATCGACGCCATAGGCGGCCTTCATCGCCGGGTTGACGAAGCGCCAGCCGATCGTGGTGTCCTCGATCTTCTGGCCGCGCGAGAAGGCGGTGTCGGCCTTGCCCATCACATAGGGCGCCCGGCTCATGCTCTCGACGCCGCCCGCGATCATCAATTGCGCGTCGCCCGAGCGGATCGCGCGCGCAGCCAGCCCTACCGCGTCCAGCCCCGAGCCGCAGAGCCGGTTGACGGTAGAACCGGAGATCTCCTTGGGCAGTCCGGCGAGCAGGGTCGCCATGCGCGCGACATTGCGATTGTCCTCACCCGCCTGGTTGGCGCAGCCGAGGATCACATCGTCCACCGCCTGCCAGTCGACATGCGCGTTGCGCTCGGCCAGCGCCTTGATCGGGATCGCGGCGAGATCGTCGGCGCGGACGGCGGCCAGCGTGCCGCCGAAGCGGCCGATCGGCGTGCGGATCGCATCGCAGAGGAAGGCCTCGGCCATCACGCGGCTTGCCTGTCTAAGGCGCTGGTGTCGAGCGAAGCGCCGGTCTTTGCCTTCACCTCGTCCAGCGTGACGCCGGGCGCCAGCTCGACGAGACGGAGCCCACCGGCTTTCCTGTCGCAGGCGATGACGGCGAGGTCCGTGATAATCAGGTCGACCACGGCCTTGCCGGTGAGCGGCAGGGTGCATGCGGTCAGGATTTTGGGCTCGCCCGCCTTGTTGGCATGGTCCATCACCACTACGACGCGCTTGACGCCGGCGACCAGGTCCATGGCGCCGCCCATGCCCTTCACCATCTTGCCGGGGATGGTCCAATTGGCGAGGTCGCCGTTCGCCGCCACTTCCATGGCGCCGAGCACGGCCATGTCGATATGGCCGCCGCGGATCATCGCGAAGCTGTCGGCCGACGAGAAGAAGCTGGAGGTCGGCAGGGCAGTGATGGTCTGCTTGCCGGCGTTGATGAGATCCGGATCGGCCTCGCCCTCATAGGGGAAAGGGCCGATGCCGAGCATGCCGTTCTCGCTCTGGAGCGTCACGTTCACGCCCGCCGGGACATGGTTCGCGACCAGCGTGGGGATGCCGATGCCGAGGTTCACATAATAGCCATCGCGCAACTCCTGTGCGGCGCGCGCGGCCATCTCGTCGCGGGTCCAGCTCATGCGACGGTCTCCCCCTTTGTCGCCTCACGGGGGCGCGTGGTCAGTTTCTCGATGCGCTTCTCGTTGATCGTGCTCTTGACGATGCGATCGACATAGATGCCGGGGGTATGGATGCAGTCCGGGTCGAACGTGCCCGCCTCGACGATCTCCTCGACCTCGACCACCGTGATCTTGCCGGCGGTCGCCATGTTCGGGTTGAAATTGCGCGCGGTCTTGCGAAACATGAGGTTGCCCGCCTGATCGGCGCGCCACGCCTTGATGATGGCGAGATCTGCGCGCAGCCAGGTCTCGCGCACATATTCCTCGCCCTCGAAGATATCGACCGGCTTGCCCTCGGCGACGACCGTGCCGACGCCGGTCTTGGTGTAGAAGGCGGGTATGCCCGCGCCGCCGGCGCGGATGCGCTCGGCCAGCGTCCCCTGCGGGTTCAGCTCCAGATCGAGCTCGCCAGAGAGATATTGCTGCTCGAACAGCTTGTTCTCGCCGACATAGGAGGAGATCATTTTCTTCACCTGTCGGCTTTCCAGCAGCATCCACAGGCCGAACCCGTCGGCGCCGGCGTTGTTGGAGATGACCGTAAGATCCTTCACGCCCGCCTTGCGGATCTCGGGGATCAGGCTTTCCGGATTGCCCGAAAGGCCGAAGCCGCCCGACATGATCGTCATGCCGTCGAACAGCACGTCCGCGAGCGCGGACGCCGGGTCTGCATATATCTTGTTTGCCATGATGTGCCCTATCCGAGATCGCCACCGGCGACGGGAAGGACCGATCCGGTGATATAGGATGCTTCGTCCGAAGCGAGGAACAGGATCGGTCCGACCTGTTCGTCGATCGTGCCGTAGCGCTTGAAGAAGGTAGAATCGGTGACCTGGCGAACCGCCTCGGCCATCCACCGCTGCTCGTCGGCGCTATCGCCATCCGGGTTGCGGGCAACCCGGCGGGGCGGGGCCTGCGTGCCGCCCGGCGCCGCTGCGACGACGCGAATATTGTGCGCGGCATATTCCATGGCCAGGCTTTGCGTGAGCGCGTTCACGCCGCCCTTGGCTGCGGAATAGGGCACACGGTGAATGCCGCGTGTCGCATTGGAGGATATATTGACGATCGTGCCGCCGCCTCGCGCCAGGAGGTGCGGCAGGACGGCATGGCAGCACCACAGTGTCGGCATCAGCGAACGGCGGATCTCGGCCTCGATCTGGTCAGGCTCGAATTCGGCGAAGGGCCGCATCCGGATCGCGCCGCCCACCCCGTTGATGAGGATATCGATCCCGCCAAACCGATCGACGGCGGCGGCGAGGGCGGATGCTGCGCCGTCATAAGTTTCCAGATCGCATACATGGCCTGCCGTTTCTCCGGTTGCGCCATCGGCGACCTCGGTCACGAAGCTCGCCCGGTCGACGAACAGCACCTGGCCCCCTTCAGCCGCGGCGCGCTCCGCCACCACGCGCCCGATACCCTGGGCAGCACCGGTGACGACCAGCACCTTGCCCGAAAAACGATCCGGGAAGATCATGCCGTCACCAGTTCGGTCGGGGCGAACTTCTCATAATAGAAGCCTGCCGGCGTCACGCCGCGGTCACGCAGGAGTTGCCGCACGCTCTCGACCATGGCCGGCGGCCCGCAGAGATAGACATCGCAGTCGCCCGCGTGGAGCGCTTCGTCCTCGATATGGTCGGTCACGTGCCCCTTGCGCGGGTGTTCGACATCTTGGCTGACGCATGTCACGTAGGTAAAGGTTGCGAGCCTGTCCTTCAGCGCGTCGAGGCGTTCGATCTCGACGAGGTCGGCAACCTTCGACACGCCATAAACCAGATGGACGGGCTGGTCGGTACCCTCGTCCGCAAGGACCTCGAGCATGGACAGCAAGGGCGCAAGGCCCGTGCCGCCCGCCAGCATCAGCAGGGGCCGCGTCCCCGCACGCAGGAAAAAGCTGCCGTTGGGACCAACGAAGCTGATCCGCGCGTCCGGCTGGGCCTCGGTCGCAAGCCAGCCGCTCATCAGCCCACCAGGAATGTTGCGGATCAGGAAGCTGGCTTCGGCTGCACCGGGTTTCGAGCTGAAGGAATAGGAACGGTGCTGATCCGTGCCCGGCACGGTGATATTCACATATTGGCCGGGCAAAAAGTCGAGCGCTTCCGGCTTGTCGAGCCGGAGCTTGAGGACGATCGTGCTGTCGGAGACCAGTTCGACCGCGCTCACCTGCGCGCCGTGCTCGGTGGGAACGAGCTTGCAGGCGGTGGAAGGCACCGGCACGTCGATCACGCAATCGGAGGATGGCACCATCTGGCAGGTGAGGACGAGGCCCTCTTCAGCCTCCTCGGCGGTCAGCGCGTCCTCGACATAGTCGTCGCCGAGGTCATAGTCGCCCTGTTCACAGCGACACTTGCAGGTGCCGCACACGCCGTCGGAGCAATCCATGGGCAGATTGACCTTCTGGCGATAGGCGGCGTCCAATACCTTCTCGCCCGCGTTGCAGTCGATGAAACGGGTGACGCCGTCCTCGAAGTTAAAAGCAATACGATAACTCATTCTGTCCTCTCCGGCAGGCCAGCGTCAGATGTGATAGACGTCGATGACCTGGTGGATATAATCGTTCTTCAGGACCACTTTCTTGCGCAGGATGACGGGTTCCGCGCCGGTGGTATCGAGCGTGTAGAAAGAGGTGCCGAAAAAGCTGTCGGTCACCTTGTAGCGATGGCTCAGCGTGTTCCAGTTGAAGCGCAGGTCCAGTTCGCCGTCGCGCTCCTGCAGGATCTCGATATTCCCGATGAAGTGGCTGGTGCGCGGCTCGGGTGTGGAAGCACCCGAGCGCTCGGTCTTGATGCGGAAAACCCTGTCCTCGAGACCCTCGCGGTTGGGATAGTAGATCAGCGAGATATGCTTGTGGGGATCTTCGACCAGCTGATCGTCGTCATCCCAGGCGGGCATCCAATATTCTGCCTTGGGCGAATAGCAATCGAGCCATTCGTCCCATTGACGGTCATCGAGCAGCCGCGCCTCGCGGTAGAGGAAATCAACCACGCTTTGGCGATCGAGGCCGGACGCGCGGGTCGGCTCGGGGGCGAGGAGGGTGCTCATTCAGCTGCCTCCAGCACCGGCGCGTTCTCGTGGAGAAGCGCCGTCTTGAGCGTCTCCGCCCAATATTCGTGCTGGCGCACGAACAGCCCTTCATCCTCGCTGCGCTCGCCGCTGAGGATCGGTTCGAGTCCGATTGCCCTGGCATTGTCGTCCGGCCCGTCGATCCAGCGCAGCGCGCCGCGACTCAGATCGTTCCACACCCCGTCGGCGGCCTGGTAGGCGGTCTGGCAGGCGCGGAACTCTTCCAGATCGTCCGGCGTGCCCATGCCGCTGACGTTGAAGAAGTCCTCATATTGGCGGATGCGCAGGGCGCGCTCCGTGCTGCTCTCCCCCTTGGGCCCGAAGCAGTAGATGGTGATCTCCGTCTGATCGACGCTGATCGGGCGGACGACACGGATCTGCGTCGAGAACTGGTCCATCAGATAGACGTTCGGATAGACGCCGAGGTTGCGCGTCTGTCCGACGATGAAGCCGGCCCGCTCCGCGCCCAGCCGTGCCGTCAGTTCCTCGCGATGGGCGAAGACGGGGCGGACCTCCGGATTGAGCAGATTGGTCCAAAGCAGGATATGGCCGTTCTCGAAGCTGTAGACGCCGCCGACGCTCTTTGACCAGCCATTAGCATCGACGGTGCGCGTGCCGTCCGCTTCGTAATTGCGGTGGCCCATGGTCGCCGCGTAGTTCCAGTGGACCGAGCTGACGTGATAGCCGTCAGCCCCATTCTCCATCTGGAGCTTCCAGTTGCCGTCATAGATGTAGGAAGAATTGCCGCGCAGAACCTCCAGCCCGTCCGGCGCCTGGTCGACGATCTGGTCGATGACGGCCTTCGCACCGCCCAGATGCTCCTCCAGCGGGAGGACATCGGGGTTGAGGCTGCCGAACAGGAAGCCCCGATAATTCTCGAACCGTATACGCTTGAGATCGTGCGAGCCGTCGGTGTTGAAGCCGGCGGGATACTCGCCGGTCTTCCCGTCCTTCACCTTGAGCAGCTTGCCGGCATTGTTGAACGTCCAGCCGTGAAAGGGGCAGGTGAAACTCCCCTTGTTGCCATGCTTGCGCCGGCAGAGCATCGCACCGCGATGCGCGCAGGCATTGATGACAGCGTGCAGTTCGCCGCCCTTGTCGCGGGTGATGACGATGGGCTGGCGGCCGATCGAGGTGGTGAAATAATCGTTGGGTTCGGGAATCTGGCTTTCATGCGCCAGATAGACCCAGTTGCCCTCGAAGATATGCTTCATCTCAAGCTCGAACAGAGCTTCGTCGGTGAAGATGTCGCGGCGGCAGCGGTAGATGCCGCGTTCCTTGTCCTCGACGACGGCCTGATCGAGCCGCTCCAGCAAAGTGGTGCCCATCATCATTCTCCTGTTTGCGTTTTGCGGCGTTCAGGCGTCCTGCAGGGCGCGGGCGCGGCTCGATTCCTGTTCGTCCGTCTGCTCCTCTGCCGGGTTCAGCACGAAGTCGAAGGCGATCTCGGCATAAGGCGCGTTGAGCCCGGCGGCATGGATATCGCTTGCGACGCTATGGCGAATGACCGGCGGGATCAGCTCGTCCTTGGTCGCATAGGCGAAATCGTCATGGACAAAGGGATCGCCCTCGATGTTGATCTGCGTGGTCAGATGGCGATAGCCGTGCGCGGAGATGAAGAAGTGAACATGCGCGGGCCGATTGCCGTGGCGGCCGACGGACGCTAGCAGCTTCTCGATATTGCTGCCGCCCGGCACGGCGTAGCCCGAGGGCAGGACGCTGCGGAAGCGATAACGCCCCTCCGCGTCGGTCTCGATCCGGCGCCGCAGATTGTAATCCGACTGGGTCTTGTCGAAGTAGGAATAATTGCCTTTGGTGTTGGCATGCCACACATCGACAATTGCATTGGCGATGGGCTTTCCATCCACATCGCGGACCTGGCCGTGCATGATCAGCACCTCGCCGTCATCGCTGCCGTCGTCCAGCCGCGCCTCGGCCTTGAGGAGCGGCGCGCCGGCCACGTAAAGCGGACCTTCGATCGTACGCGGGGTGCCTTGGGTGATGCCCTCGGCCTGGTCCTTGAGATCGGCGCGGATATCGAGGAAATGCTCGAGGCCCAGGCCCGCCGCCCACAGGCCGAACTCCGGCGCGCCACCGGCAATGAAGTTGAGCGCATGCCAGAATTCGTCGTCGGTCACGTCGAACTGGTCGATCGTCTCGAACAGGTCGGACACGATCTTGCGGACGATCGCCTTGAGCCGCTCGTCGCCGGCGCTTGCATGGTCGGCGCCCGCGATCTGGTCGAGGAAGCCCTGAATATCGGGAGATTGCGTCAACTGGGTCATTTCAAATATCCTCTCGACTTGGAAGAGTTTCTTGGGTCCGCCTGCCGGGACCAAATGGTCAGCGATCATCCTCCCGGATGGAGGAGGGGTGCCGACACAGCGGCGACACCCGGATCTCCATGAAGGGAAAAAGCGGCAACATGCTCAGCAGGTCGTGCAATTCGGCAGGGCTATCGACATCGAAGATCGAGACGTTTGCGTAGCGTCCCGCGAGGCGCCAGATATGCCGCCACTTGCCCGCTTCCATCAGTTCCTGGCAGCGCGCCTTCTCGGTCGCCTTGAGCGCGTCGATGCGCGCCGGATCGGCATCGGTGGGGATGCGGACATCCATCTCGACGTGGAACAGCATCAGCGGCCTCCCGTGACCGCATGGAGGACGGGGCTGGTGCGGTCCCGGCGGAAACGGGCCACCTTGTCTTCGTCGAGCGCGACCCCCAGGCCCGGGCCTTCGGGCACCACGAGCGAGAAATCCTCGTAGCGAAGCGGCTCGGCGAGGATTTCCTCAGTGAGCAGCAGCGGGCCGAACAGCTCGGTGCCCCAGTCGAGACGGGGAAAGGTCGCAAAAAGCTGCGCCGAGGCGGCCGTGCCGACGCCCGCCTCGAGCATCGTTCCGCCGTAAAGACCGACGCCCGAGGCCATCGCGATC
>NZ_MINO01000026.1 GCF_001757355.1 Sphingobium phenoxybenzoativorans | reverse complement strand
CATGCTTTCGGACTGGCTTTCATTGCCCTCCGCCGGGTCGTGATCGACCACCGGCAGCGCCTTGCCGCCGGCCGGTTCGGCACCCGCCGATACCGTCGCATTCCGTATCGCTTTTGCCCCCGCAGCGGGCAGGGCAATCTGTTGCGCCAGCACCGCAGCGGTCTGATGCGGCAGGGGCAGCGCCCCGGCAGCGGCGGCGTCCTGCGCTGGGTCGGCCGCGCCATCGCCGATGACCGGCAAAGCAACGGGCGCGCCCGGCATGGCCGCAACGGCGGCTCCGGGGGCTGGCGTCTCCATCAGCGCGGCGAAGTCCGCGCCCCCTGCGGCCTGACCGGCGGCCTCGGTCTGCGCTGCATCCTTCGCCGTTTTCGGCGTCAGCAATGCCATCAGGTTCGTCAGGACGTTCATGCTCATCCCTCTTCTCTCATCTGTGTGCGGCGGTAGCGAGGCAGCGCCTGCAGGCGCATCTCAAACTGTTCATCCAGGGCCGCACGGGCGCGGTCCTTCAATTTCTGGGCGATCTCGCGCTCGCGGTTCGCCTCGATGCGCTTGCCCTGCCGGTCCTCGACCTTGCGGTTCGCGTCATAGAGCGCCCCGTCGAGCTGCCTGCCCGCCTGTTCCAGCCGTCCGGCCAGCTCACGATAGGCGGCGAAGGACGCGCCGGTCGCCAGATTCTCGCTCTGGAACAGGTCGGCGCGCACCCGGCTGAGCCGCGCGGCATTGTTGGCGATGGCGTTCGCCTCATCCTGCGCGCGCACGGTCTCGGCAACGGCCATGGCGTGCTGCACATGTCGGACCCGCACGACGCGGTGGCGACGATCCAGCAGCCCCTTCATGCGCCGAACTCGGAAACGAGGGCGGCGATGGAGGTGTTGAGGTCAACCCGCCCGCGCTGGTCCTGCCGTAGAAATTCCAGCAGGTCCTGACGGCGGCTGACGGCCTCGTCGATGACCGGATCATTGCCGGGGCGGTATGCGCCCATCAGGATCAGGTCCTTATTCTCCTCATAGGCGGCCCAGAGGCGGCGATAGGCGGCGGCCGTCGCCAGATGCTCGTCATCCACCACATCGGCCATCACGCGCGAGAGCGACTTGCCGATGTCGATGGCGGGGAAGATCGCCTGTTCGGACAAATGCCGCGACAGCACGAAATGCCCGTCAACAATCGCGCGCGCCGCATCGACGATGGGATCGTCCGTGTCGTCGCCATCGGCCAGCACCGTGTAGAGCGCCGTGATCGACCCGCCCGACCGGCTGTCCACGCCCGCGCGCTCGACCAGCTTGGGGATCAGCGCCAGGGCGGAGGGCGGATAGCCCTTCATCGCCGGCGGTTCGCCCAGCGCCAGGCCGATCTCGCGCTGCGCATGCGCGCAACGGGTCAGGCTGTCGATCAGCAGCAGGACCTTCTTGCCCTGCGCCCGGAAATATTCGGCTATCGCCGTCGCCCGCGCGGCGGCGCGCAGGCGCAGCACCGGGGGGTGATCGGCGGGAACGGCGACGACGACCGACTTGGCCATCATCCCGCCCGAAAGCTTGGTCTCAAGGAAGTCGCTGACTTCCCGCCCGCGTTCGCCAATCAGACCCGCGACGACGATGTCGGCTTCGGCGCCAGCGATCATCTGGCCCATCAGCACCGACTTGCCGACGCCGGACCCGGCGATAATGGCGATGCGCTGGCCGCATCCGGCGGTCAGCAGCGCGTTGACGGCGCGCACGCCGAGATCGAATGGCTCGGTCACCCGGCCACGGTCAAGCACGTTACCGCGCACGCCGTTCAGCGGCCAGATGCCGCCTGCGATCACTGGCCCCTTGCGGTCCAGCGGCTGGCCCATCGCATCGATGACCCGGCCGATCAGCCCTTCGCCGACCTGCACCATGTTGGCGGCGCTGTCCGGCTCGACGCGCGCGCCCTTTTCCAGCGGCGCATCGGTATCGAGCGGCACCAGCAGCGTGCGATTGCCGCGAAAGCCCACCACCTCGGCCCGCGCCAGCGTGCCGTCGGCCGCGATCACTTTCGCGCCCGCGCCGATCGGCCGGGTGAAGCCGGTGACTTCCATCATGCCCGCATCATGGCTGACCAGGCGGCCGACATGGCGCGGCGTGTTGTTCTGGATGCCGATATGATCGAACAGATTCTCGGCCTGGGTCAGGGCGGCGCGGATCACAGCTTGCCCTCCATATCGTCCAGCATGGCTTTCAGGCGGGAAAGGCGCACGTCCGGGCCATCCTCGATCCAGCCGTCGACCGTATCCAGCCGCACGCAGCCCCGCCGCATCTGCGGATCGGGCACCACCGGCACGGCTATGTCGGCATTCTGCAGGAAGGGCACGTCGACCGGGTTCACATGCAGCGCATTTTTCGCGTCATTCTCGTCGATGAAGGCGGCAACCGCCTCGCAGCGCTGGCGCAACAGATCCTCGTCTATCGCCACCTGCCCGACAATCTGTTCGACCAGCCGGACGACCGTGGCGGACAGCATCGTCGCCAGCGTACCGCTCTGCGCCGGGGCAAGCTGCTCCAGCGCGTCGGCCAGGCGCATCTGCGCCTCGCGGTCGTCGGCTGCGGCTTCGGCGGCGATGCGGCTGCCTTCCTCGAAACCCATGGCGAAGCCGTCGGCATGCGCCTGATCGACCGGATCGACGGCGTTGGCCGCATCCTGATTGGCGGGCTGGCGGACGGACATGGCCTGCCCGTCGGCGAACAGCGCGCGGAAGCTGCCCCGGTTGCCCGCGGCGGCATAGCCGCTGATCCCGACCTGCTGGATATCCTGTCCCGCGCTGTTGGCGGCCCAGAGGTTAGACAAAATCGTTCCCCTTGCCGCCCAGCATCAGCGTACCGGCGTCGGCCATGCGGCGCGCGGTGGCGACGATCGCCTTCTGCGCCTCGATGACCTCGGCCAGGCGGATCGGCCCGCGCTCCTCCATCTCGTCGGCGATCGACTGTGCCGCACGGCTGGACATGGCGTTGAAGATCTTGCCCTTGAGCAGTTCGTTCGCGCCCTTCAGCGCGACGACCAGTACTTCGTTGTCCACGCCGCGCATCAGCGCGCCCATATTCTTGTCGTCCATGTCGATCAGGTTGTCGAAGACGAACATCTCCTCCTCGATCGACTGCGCGATATTCTTGTCCCGCTTGGCCAGCGCCTTGATGATGCGCTGCTCATTCTCCTTGCGGACATTGTTCATGATCGCCGCCGCTTCGGTCGTGCCGCCGCGCTGCGACTGCGTGCCCTGCGACTTGACCGCGCCGCCGCGCGAGAGGAGGACCTCCAGCTCGTCCAGCGCTTCGCTGCCAACCGGGCCGAGCGTCGCGATGCGATACACCACTTCTTCCTGATGCTCCGCAGGCAGAAGCTGCAGCACATCGGCGGCGACCGGCGCCTCCAGATGGGCCAGGACCAGCGCCATCACCTGCGGATGCTCGCAATCGATCAGCGCCGCGATCTCCTTCGCCTCCATCCATTTCAGCATTTCCAGCTTGGTGGACTGGGTCGGCGGGGTGATCCGCGCCAGCATATTGTCGGCCCGCTCCGGGCCAAGCGCCTTGTGCATTGCGCCCCGGATATGCTGGGTCGCGCCATAGCCGATGGTGGTGCGGCGCTTCGCCTTGGTCACGAAGCGGTCGAGGGCCTGGTTGACCTCCTCCACCTCGACATCGGCGACATCATACATGGCGTAGCCGAGCTGGCGCACTTCTTCCGGTTCCAGCCGCGCGAGTATCTGCGCGGCCTCATCCTCGTCGAACAGCATCAGGAGGACGGCGGCCGCGGCGCTACCTTGCAGCGGATTGCCGTCCTGGACCGGACCCTCAAGCATCCTGCTTCTTCCCTTCTTTCAGGAGGTCACGGACGACCAGGGCGGCCCGGTCGGGGTCCTGCTTGACGAAATTCTTGATCAGGCTGGCGCGCGAGGCATAGTCCGGCGTCGCCGAGATCATGTCGAGCGTCACCGGGCGGGCCGGATCGGCCTGCGCCGCGCGGGTCAGTTCAGTGGCGATTTCCCGGCCGATCTTCTGCCCCTGCACGGCGGTATCGGCGGCGGATGCTTCCTTGGCGGCGGCGCGGCGCTTCAGCAGCGGGCGGCCGATGCCGAGCAGCAGGACCAGCACCACGGCCAGCGCGGACAGGTTGCGGACCAGCATGGATACCCAGCTCGCCTCATACCAGGGCGTCGTTACGTCAGCGACCTTGGCAAAGCCGCGCGAGGACAGGGCCACCGTGTCGCCACGGCTCTGGTCGAAGCCGACCGCGCCCTTCACCAGCGCTTCGAGAGCGGCGATTTCCTGCGCCGAGCGCGGCTTGCCGGCGGCGTCGGTGTCCAGCGCCACGGCAACCGACAGGCGCTTGACGGTGCCCACCGCATCCTTGGTGACTGAAACCTCGCGGCCCAGATCATAATTGCGGCTATAGCTTTCCTCGGTCTTGTTCGCCGGACCCGTGGCCTCCGTACCGGCGGCTGCCGTGGTGGCAGGCGTCGCGCCGGGCGCGGCGGCCGGATTGGGATTGTTGGCCTGCGCGATCGGCGGCGGCGGGGCCTGATTGGACAGCGCGCCCGGAATGCCTCCGGCTTCGCCGCCCGCCGCCTTGGGATCGGCGGACCAGCTTCCCTGTTCGCTGCGCAGACGGGATTCGTCCTGCGGATAGGTTTCGCGGGTCGCCTGACGCTCGGCGAAGTTCATGTCCGCATGCACTTCGGTCGAAAATTTATCAGCGCCAAGGATCGGCGTCAGCAGCGCAACGACGGCGCGGCGATAGCGGTCCTCGACCTGCGCCTGCACCGCGATCTGGCGGTCGGAGGCGGCGTCGCTATTATTGTTCGACAGCAGATTGCCATTCTGGTCGACGACCGAAATCTGGTCGGGCGACAGTTCCGGCACGGATGACGCGACCAGATGCACGATGGCCTGCACCTGCGCATCGGACAGGCTGCGGCCGTTGGCCAGGCGCAGCATGACGGAGGCGGAGGGCTTGGTGCGGTCACGCAGGAAGATGCTGGGCGCTTCAACGGCCAGATGGACGCGGGCGCTCTCGACCGAGTCAATCGCCTCGATCGTGCGGGCCAGGTCCATTTCGCGGGCCGAACGCAGCTTTTCGCCTTCGACGGCGCGGCTTGCACCCATCGGCAGGCTGTCGATCATGCTGTTGCCGTCCGGCGCGCTCTTGGGCAGGCCCTGGCTGGCGAGCATCATCTTCGCCTTGAAATAATCGTCCTCCGACACGGTGATCGCGCCGGAATTGCCGAAATTATAGGCGATGGCGTTCTTGTCTAGCACTTCGGCCACGGCCGCCTGATCGCCATCGGGCAGACCGCGGAACAGGTCGCGCTGCGGCGGCTCGCGCAGCGCCATCCAGGCGAGGCCGGCCGCGGCGACAACGCCGAGCAGGCCGAGCATCGGCAGGCTGCGGGTGATCGCGGGCTGGCGGAAGAAGCCGCTGATGCGGTCCCTTACGCCGTCAATCCCGCCCCGGCCGGAGCCGAGCGCGGGGAGACCGCCGGAGACGGCTGCGCCGCCGCTATTGTCGAGGGTGAGGTTATTGTCGCTCATCGATTATACCGGCATGCTCATGATGTCCTTGTAGGCGGACAGGAGTTTGTTTCTGACCTGAAGGGTCGCTTCGAACCCGATCGAGGCCTGCTGCTTGGCCAGCATCACCGAGGCGATGTCTGTGGTTTCGCCACGCTCGAAGGCGGTGGCGGCTTCATTGGCGTTCGCCTGAAGGCCGTTGACCTGCGTCAGCGCGGATTTGAGGGCGGAGGTGAAGTCGCCCGCCTTCGTGCCGCCCGCCGCGCCGCCGACATCGGCTGCGCCGGGCGCGCCGGTCGAGGCGACGTCGCGCAGGGCCGCATTCTTCTGCAGGATGGCGTTGCGGATCGCCATCACGCTGTCAGTGCTGGATATGCTCGTCATGACCTAGACCCCTCAGGCGGCGGCAAGTTCGCGCATTTCGGCGAGCCGATAGCGCAGGGTGCGTTCCGAAATTCCCAGTTTCCGCGCGGCCATCGCCTTGTGGCCGTCGGTTTCGCGCAGGGCGTGGCGGATGGCGTCGATCTTCGACATGCGGGCGACGTCCGCCAGGCGGACCGGCGCGCTGTCATTGCTTGCCGGGGCCATGGTGGTGGTCACGGGGCCAGTGATGTTCAGATCGCCGGTGTCGATGCGGGCGCCCTCGCGCAGCACCATCGCGCGCTGCAGCACATTGCCCAGCTCCCGGGCATTGCCCGGCCAGCTATGCGCGGTCAGGCGGTCCATCGCCTCGGCCGTCGGCCAGGGGAAGGCGTCCTGCGTACCCATCTGCGCGAAATGGCGCAGCAGCAGATTGGCGGAGATGGCGGCGATGTCGCGGCGGCGCTCGGCCAGCGGGCGAAGCTCCAGCGGCATCACATTGAGACGCCAGTAAAGGTCGCTGCGGAACCGGCCCATTTCGCACTCGGCGGCCAGGTCGCGGTTGCAGGCGGCAATGACGCGGACATTGACCGGCACCGGATGGGTCGCGCCGACCGGAAGGATTTCGCCCTCCTGCAGCGCGCGGAGCAGTTTGGCCTGCAGGGCCAGCGGCAGCTCGGCGATCTCGTCCAGGAACAGCGTGCCGCCATCGGCAGCGAGAAACAAACCGTCCGAAGCAGCGGCCGCGCCGGTGAAGCTGCCCTTGCGGTGGCCGAACAGCATCGCTTCCATCATCGTTTCGGGAAGCGCCGCGCAGTTGACGGCGATGAAATCCTTCTCGGCGCGGTTGCTCTGCGCGTGCAAGAAGCGAGCCATGCCCTCCTTGCCGGTGCCGGTGTCGCCCTGGATCAGCGCGGTGGCGTCGCTCTTGGCGATCCGGGTGGCCAGGCGCATCAGCTTCGCGCTGGCTTCGTCGCCAACGGCGGGCATGCCGGCCGGGCGGACCAGTTCAGTGACCAGCGCCATGCCCAGGCCCGCATCGTCGATGCCGAAGGCGATCCGCGCGGGAAAGCCGTTGGCCGCCGCATGAAAGCTCGGCGCACCGTCGCGATAGTCGATCAATATGTCGCGATGCGTGGCATGCGCGATCTCGGTCATCAGCAGGATACGGATGTCGCCCTTCTCGCGAGGCGAAGCGGCATCAACCGTTCCAACCTCGATCAGAGCGTTTTCGAGCCAGAGCTTCAGGCTCGGCACGAGCCTGCAGACGCCCAGGCTCATGTCCAGCATTGACATGAACGGTCCCCGCTATGTTGCGAAGTCCGGTACCCCCGTACTTTCCTTCGCGCCTTTCGATGGGGTTAATCTGCCCTGAAACGATTATCATGTGGTTAACGCGCGGAAAGGATTGCCGCCGGACCGGCAATTAATTTCCGCATGCGGCAAAGCGCTGCCCCGATCCGCTGTTCAGGAAAATCGGGCTTTTTTCCCGGCAACGCAGTTAACGAAAGAATCCCGCGCGCGTACGCGCACGTGAGAGACAAAAAAATTCGCGGCCGATTTAAAGATCGTTTCGCCCCGCCGTTATCTCCATTCGAGGCCGCAGTGACGCTGACTTAAAGCGGGCGACCTGAAGTTTTAAGCGGGAAAGGAACACCCCATGACTGTTATCGGAACCAACGTCGCTGCCCTTCGCTCTGCAAACGCATCGCAGTCCGCAAATCGCAGCCTGTCTACCTCGATCGAACGCCTGTCGACCGGCAAGCGCATCAACAGCGCCAAGGACGACGCCGCCGGCCTCGCCATCTCCACCAAGATGACCGCCGAAATCCGTGGCATGGCCGCCGCGACCCGCAACGCCAACGACGGCATCTCGCTGGCGCAGGTTGCTGAAGGCGCTCTGGGCGAAGTCACCAACATTGTGCAGCGTGTCCGCGAACTGGCCGTTCAGGCTTCGAACGGCACCGTCAGCGACAGCGACCGTGACGGCATCCAGGCGGAAGTTTCGCAGCTCCTGGGTCAGATCAGCGACATCGCTGGCCGCACGACCTTCAACGGCATCTCGCTGATGAGCGGTTCGGCCACTCTGACCAGCGGCGCCACCGGCCTGTCGCTGAACATCCAGACCGGCACGAAGGCTTCTGAGACGGTTGCGGTCGAAATCAGCGCGGTCAGCCTGACCTCGCTGGGCCTGAACGCCATCGACCTCTCCACCCAGGCAGGCGCTTCTTCGTCGCTGGCCGCACTCAGCACGGCGCTTGATACGGTTTCCCAGGGTCGTGCGACCCTCGGCGGTATCCAGAGCCGCCTGGAAACGACCGTCAGCACGCTGACGACCACGATGACCAACCTGACGGAAGCCCGCTCGCGGATTGAAGACGCCGACTTCTCGGCCGAGACGACCGCCCTCGCCAAGCAGCAGATCCTGGCCCAGGCCTCGACCGCGATGCTGGCGCAGGCCAACCAGTCTCAGCAGAACGTCCTCAGCCTGATCCGCTAAGGCACAAGAACATGAGCGGCTGAGGTATTGGTCCACCATCAGCCGCCCATGAGACCCCCGGCACATTAACAGTCCCCACCGTGCCGGGGGTCCTCCTTTCGATTAACGGGCCAGACAGAAGCCCCCGTCCCCCCGGACGGGGGCTTCAACTGTTTTTGGGCAAAGATGTGCTCTTGCCCCGCAATTAGGCGTGCTCCTGCGAAAGCAGGAGTCCAGTTCAGACGGCGGGGCTCCTGCTTTCGCAGGAGCACGCAGCCTTTCAAGCTAGCCAGGACAAGCTCGGCCCGAACGGAATAGCTGTACGACTGCCGCACCAGTCCCCACAGCACTTGAAAATAGCGCAGGCGGGTCCATCATGGATGGATGACCGATCTTACCCGGCGCGACATGATCGCGCTCTCCAGCGCCGCGATGCTTATGCCCGGCCAGCTTCACGCTCAGGACGATGCGGTCGCCACCGCTTTCTCCTGGAAAACCCTGGTCGCGCAGGCGCAGGCCCTCTCGCGCAAACCCTATGCGCAAACCCCGCATAACGCCGCCGCCGCGAAGATCGGCTATGACGCCTTGCACAAGGCGCAGTTCCGGCCCGAACGCACGCTCTGGAACGATCAGGCCGACGCCACCGGCGTCCGCTTCTTCCCGCTGAGCAACACGGCGGGTCAGCCCGTCGCGATCAACATCGTCGAGAATGGGCGGGCGACGCCGCTGCGCTACGACCCCACCATGTTCGACATGACGCCGGACAACCCGGTCGCGCAGCTTGGCCCCGACGCCGGGTTTGCCGGCTTCCGCTTCATGAACGCGGCGCGCGACGCGGACTGGCTGGTGTTCATGGGGGCCAGCTATTTCCGGGCGGCGGGCGCGGAGAAACAATATGGCCTGTCCGCCCGCGCCATCGCCATCGACACCAGCAGCAAGGAGGAGTTTCCGCGCTTCACCACCTTCTGGCTGGAGCGCACCGGCACGGATGCAGTCACTGTCTACGCCCTGCTCGACGGCGAGAGCGTCACCGGGGCCTTTCGCTTCGGCAATGGCATCGACGAGGAGGGGGTGCACCAGAATATAGAGGCGGCGATCTTCACCCGCCGTCCTATCGCCGAACTCGGCCTGATGCCGATGACCAGCATGTTCTGGTACGATCAGGCGCACCGGAAACTGGCGACCGACTGGCGGCCGGAAATCCACGATTCCGACGGCCTGCTCGTCCGGTCCGCGACGGGGACATCGCATTTCCGCGCCCTCGCCAATCCGAAGGCGCCGCACACCAGCGATTTTCCGGAGAAAAGCCCCAGGGGCTTCGGCCTGCTCCAGCGCGACCGCAATTTCGACCATTATCAGGATGACGGCGTTTTCTATCACCGCCGCCCGTCGCTCTGGGTGACGCCGACCAAGGCGCTGGGCGCGGGCAAGGTGCGGCTGTACGAATTTCCGACCGACAGCGAATATACCGACAATGTCGCCGCCTACTGGACGCCCGCGAAACCTGTCGGCGGCGGCCAGCGGATCGATCTGGCCTATCGTCTCGACTGGCAGTCCGTCGAACCTGCCGCACAGTCTGCCGGAAAGGTGGAGAATGTCCTGCGCGGCTTCAGCGATGTCGGGGGCGCGCAGCCCAACGCCATGCGCCTGGTCGTTGATTTCGGTGGACTTTCCGCAAAAACCGGCCTTTCCGTAACGGCAGAGCTGAAGGGCGGCACCCTGTTGAAGAAAGCTGCCTACCCCATATTGGGCCGCCCCGGATCGTGGCGGGCGGTGCTCGACGTCAATCCCGCGGGGGTCGATCCGGTGGACGTTCAGCTTTCGCTCATGCAGGGCGGGGCAATGGTTACTGAATTATTCCACTATCCGCTTCTTCCCTGATGGCTTTTGCGCCAGGGAACCTGAACAAGCGGTAGCGGTTTTGATTCCGCCCTTGTCGGGCGGGGTTACTGCAAGGGAAAGGCATTCACTGGCATGTGGCAAGGCGAATCGAGCACCGCGCGACCGTTTATCGGCCCACGGCGGCCCAGCGATCTTCCCCAGGCGTTTGAGAGCCTGCCCCCCGAACAGACCATCGCAATGCCGGAGCAGAATTTCCGCGAAGCGCCGGACATGGCCATCCCGCCGCGCCCGGTGCGCGGGGGCGATGTCGACGCCGCCGCCAAGCGCGTGCTGGTCATGGCGCTCGCCCTGCTTCCGGCTCTGCTCGCTGCGCATGAGATGAAGCGCACGATCGGCCTCGACGGTTTTTCCGTTCTGGAAATCGTCTATCTCGCTCTGTTCGTGCCCCTGTTCGCCTGGATCGCCTTTGGCTGCGCGACCAGCGTGATCGGCTTCTTCCTGATGGCGTTTGACGGCGGCAAGCGGGTTCAGCCCTATCGCCCCGCCCGCCCGCGCACGCTGGAGGGCCGCACCGCTGTCCTGCTGCCTGTCTGTAACGAGGATTTCCTCGCCGTTCTCGGCCGCCTCTCCATCATGGAGCGCTCGCTGGGCAAGGTGATGGGCGGCGACCGCTTCGACTTTTTCGTGCTCAGCGATTCCAATGCGGAAAATGGCCTGATCGAAGAACAGGCCTATCGCCAAATGCAGCCTTCCTTCGCGCGCAACGTCTATTATCGCCGCCGCGCCGTGAACACCGGCCGCAAGCCCGGCAATATCGCCGAATGGGTCCAGCGTTTCGGCGGCGGTTATGACTATATGCTGGTGCTGGACGCGGACAGCGTCATGGGCGGCCAGACGATGGTGCGCCTGGCCGTCGACATGGAATGCCACCCGCGCCTCGGCCTGATCCAGACCGTTCCCTCGGTCGTCGGCGCATCCACGCTATTTTCGCGCTGGCAGCAGTTCGCCAATCGCCTCTACGGCCCGATGGGCGCCGCCGGCATGATCTGGTGGGCGCGGTCGGAGGGCACCTTCTGGGGCCATAACGCCATCATCCGCGTGAAGGCGTTCGCCGATAGCTGCGGCCTCCCCACACTGCGCGGCCCCGCGCCGTTCGGCGGCCACATCATGAGCCATGACATGGTCGAGGCCGCGCTGCTGCGCCGCCGCGGCTGGGCCGTGCATATGGTGATGGCGGACGACAGCTTTGAGGAATTTCCGCCTTCCCTGCCCGATCTCGCCACCCGCGACCGCCGCTGGTGCCAGGGCAATATTCAGCATGTGCCGCTGCTGATGCGCGTTGCGGGTCTGCACCCGGTCAACCGCTTCCAGCTTCTGGTCGGCGCGTCCGCCTATCTCACCTCGCCCATGTGGCTGGCGCTGATCCTGGTCGTCCTCGTCGGCGAATGGCAGGGGACGTGGCAGGCGGGCACGGTGCTGCCGTCCGGCGCGCTGCTCGGTCTCACCGCCGCGCTGCTGTTCGGCCCCAAATTCCTGGCGCTCGGCTGGGCGCTCGCCAATCGCACGCGCCGCGCATCCTTCGGCGGCGCGGGCGCGCTGATCAAGGGCGTGCTGATGGAATGCATCCTGTCGATCATGATGGCGCCGGTCGCCATGCTGACGCAGACGATCAACCTCATCAGCATCATGTTCGGTCAGAAGGCCGCATGGAACGGCCAGACCCGCGACCGCGACGGCATGTCGATGATCCAGGCGCTGTGGGTATTCAAATATCATATCGCGCTGGGCGTCGGCCTGACGGTGCTGGCGCTGCAGGGCGGCGTGTCGATGTTCTGGCTGATGCCGGTGATCGCCGGCCTGCTGCTCGCCCCCGCCTTCGCCGCGATCACGGCGCGCAAGGACCTTGGCCGCTACGCCGCCTCGCGCGGCCTGTTCATCGTGCCCGAACCCTGGTGGAAAACCGCCAAGCCGAAGCTCAAGGACAAGCTGGGCGCGGCAGGCCGCAGCCTGCAGCCGGAACCAAGGATCGCCCTGGCTGCCAACGACTGCTGAGTTAGTCCTTTTCCTCTCTTTTCCAGCGAGGGGGGCTTTCGTGGCTAACGCGAGTGCTTGCCAGCTCTACTCGCCAGCGTCATGCGGCCGTAGACCCAAATATCCCGGATAAAATGTGAGGGTCAGCGCGCCTTGCGTCCCAAATCGGGACCAGCCCATCTTTTATATGCCACAATGGAACTGACCGTTATCCGGCTCGTCTAACCGTTTGGAAGGTAGGCACATGTTTAAAAATATCGATGAGCAGGATCGGTGGATAAAACTGCGCCAGCAACTTTTATCGGCAATCGGCCCGGTGGAGCGCATGCCATCCGAATGGAAGGCGTCGCTGGAAACACTGACGGTCAACGCGGCGCCGCGCCGCACCTATCGTTTCGGACGCTATGTCAACCGGTCGGCGATACCGCCGCAATTCGCCAGGCTGGGCACCCGAATCTCGCGCGCCTGAACTTTCACGCCCACTCGCGCAACAATTCCCGCAGCTTGTCCAGCGCCGCTTTCTTGATCTGGCACACCCGCGCCGCGCCGATGTCCAGCGTCTGGCCGATTTCCTCCAGGTTCATTTCCTCTACGAAATAGAGCTGCAGCACCATCGCCTCGCGCTGCGGCAGGTCGCCGATGCACTTGGCCAGCATGGCTTTCAGCGATTCGCGCTCCATCACCTCGTCGGCGCGGTCCTCGACATCGGCGAACCACATGGACTGGTCGGAATAAACCTCATCCATGCTGGTGGTCTGGACGATCTCCACGCTGTCAGCGAACTCGCGAAAGTCAGCCGGCTCCATGCCCATATGCCGGGAAAGTTCGGCTTCCAGCGGCGCGCGGCCAAGTCTCTGTTCCAGTTGGTCGCGCGCGGCGGCGAGCTGTTTGCGCTTCGACATGGCGGAGCGGCAGATCGTCGCATGGCGGCGCAGATGATCGATCATCGCGCCGCGAATCCGCATCTGGGCATAGGTCGCAAAGCCGAAGCCGCGATCCTCGAAACCGTTCGCGGCCTCGACCAGCGCGACCATGCCGATCTGCAGCAGGTCCTCAATCTCGATGGCGCTCGATACCCGGCCATGGACGTGCCAGGCGATCTTGCGCACCAGCGGCATATATTTGCGCGCCAATTGTTCCGGCGTGTGCACCCCGCCCTTGCCATAGGTAAGGCTGCCTTCGGCGCTGATCTTGCTCATATGCATCGTTCAGACCTTCTCAGCTTACCCGCTCGCGTACGCCGGGCGTCGGATCGTGACGGGGCATCGCCTTCTGCTCGCCTCCGACAACCGCTACTACCTCGACAGGCTTACCATCTGGTATCTCCAGGAAAGAAAGTACGGGCGTTTCCGGCAGATGAGGCTTGAACAGCCGCATAAGTGCACGGCGCGCCAGCGGCGAGGTGACGATGGCGAAGGCGCGGGCCTCGCCCATGATCGGCCGGGCGGCCTGCGTGACGGCCTCCAGGATGCGATTCGCAAGCGCCGGTTCGATCGGATGCTTGGCGTCTCCTGCGACACGCATCGCCTGCGCCAGCAACCCTTCCAGATCGCCGTCCAGCGTGATGACCGGCAACGGCATCTTCACGGGCACCAGCCCCTGAATGATCAGCGAACCGATGCGCTGGCGCACCGCCTCGACAAATTGTTCGTGGCTCTGGTCGGGCCGCGCGCCGTCGATCATCGCCTCGCAAATGCGGCGGAAGTCCTTCAGCGCAATGCCCTCGGCCAGCAGCGAACGGCACAGCGCCGAAATCTGGGCAAGGCTCAGCAAGCCCGGCGTCAGGCCGTCGACCAGTTGCGGCGAAGCGTCCTTCAATGCATCGAGCAGCTTGCGCGCCTCGTCCAGTCCGAACATCTCGCTGGCGTTCATGGCGATCAACTGGTTGAGATGCGTGGCGACCACGGTGGCCGGATCGACCACGGTATAGCCCGCGACCACAGCCTCGCTGCGCTTGTCCGGCGTGATCCATACGGCATCGAGGCCGAATGTCGGATCCTTGCAGGGACGGCCGTCGACCACGCCCTCCAGCGCGCCGCTGTCCAGCGCCAGCAGGTCCTCCGGCCAGATTTCGTCCTCGCCGACGATGACGCCGGCGATGGTGATGCGGTAACAGTTCGGCTCCAGCGCCAGATTGTCCTTCACCCGCACCATCGGCACGACGAAGCCCAGTTCCTTCGAAAGCTGGCGGCGAATGCCGGTGATCCGCGCCATCAGCGGCGCGCCCTTGCGCTCGTCGACCATGCCGATCAGGCCGTACCCGATCTCCAGGCCAAGCACCGCGCCATCCGACACGTCGCTCCATTCGATGTGCGCGGGGTTGGCGGGCGGCGCTTCCTCCACGACCGGCGCGGCGGCCTTGGCGGCGGCCGACTTGCGCAGGCGCCATGCGATATACCCGGCCAGCGCGGCGGCGGGCAGGATGATCATATGCGGCATGCCGGGCAGGATGCCCAGGAAACCCAGGATCGCGGCGACGGGAGTCCACGCCTTGCCCGAACCGAACTGCGTGGCAATCTGGCCCGACAAGTCATGTTCTGAATTGACGCGGGTCACGATCGACGCAGCGGCGATCGACAGCAGCAGCGCGGGGACCTGCGCCACCAGCGCGTCGCCGATGGCGAGCAATATATAGGTCTGCGCCGCCTGGCTCATGCTGAGGCCATGGCTGACCACGCCCAGCACGATGCCGCCGACAATGTTGATCACCAGGACCAGGATACCCGCAACCGCGTCGCCCTTCACGAATTTGGACGCACCGTCCATCGAACCGTAGAAGTCCGCTTCCGTCGCCACTTCCTGACGGCGCATCTTGGCTTCTTCCGGGGTCAGCAGGCCGGCGTTCAGGTCGGCGTCGATCGCCATCTGCTTGCCGGGCATCGCATCCAGGGTGAAGCGGGCGGACACTTCCGACACGCGGCCCGCGCCCTTGGTGATGACCACCAGGTTGATGATCATCAGGATCGCGAACACGAAAATGCCGACGACATAGTCGCCGCCGATCAGGAAGTTGCCGAACGCCTCGATCACATGGCCGGCCGCGTCATGGCCGGTATGGCCGCTGACCAGCACCACGCGGGTCGATGCGACGTTCAGCGCCAGCCGCAGCAGCGTCGCGAACAGCAGCACCGTCGGAAAGCTGGAGAAGTCGAGCGGCTTGGCGGCGTTCAGCGCGACCATCAGCACTGCCAGCGAGATCATGATGTTGGTGATGAAACCGATGTCCAGCATGATTGCCGGAACCGGGACCATCATGAACATCACGACCAGAAGGGTAGCCAGCGGCAGGATCGCGCCCTTGGCGGCGCCCATCCACACTTTCGCATTGACCTGGGTACGAGTCATTTGTGGCATTACCTTCCGAAGGTGGCGAGCATGAGATAGGCGAGCCGGGCCGTGTCAGGCTGCGGCTTCATGGTGTCGATGCCGGTGGACTGAGCGAGGCGCTCGGTCTCGATCCGGACATAGTCCGAAGGCTGCACGGTCTTGCTGCCTGCGGGCAGGGACCAGTCGGCCTGCATGGGTACGGCCTTGCCGGTCACGGATGCGGCGCCGCGCTCCAGCTTGTTGGCGAAATTCTCGCGAATGTCGGCAAAGCTGCGCGGATTGCCCTGCCGGTCATAGAAGATCGAGCGGTTGGCGCGCGCGGCGGCCGGGAACAGCGACGCGGCGGTGGCGTTCGGCGCGCGGTCGTTCGCCGCCAGGAATTTCGATGCGCCGCCCACGCCGAGGAAATGCGCCAGATAGAGGTCAGCCGGCTCCGCCTCGCGGCCCAGCTTCTGCTCCAGATAATTTTTATTGTCGGCGGCATGCTCGGCCGCCATCACCGATGCGGTTTCGGGATGCTTGCGCAGATCCATGATCTGCTGGCGCAAATCCGGGTCGGACACATAATAGCGCCCGTTCTGACCGCGCTGGATCGCATCGGCGGCCCAGCCCAGCCCATATTCGCTGCCATGATTGTTGACGACCGCCAGCCAGCTCTGGTCGATAAACTGATAAAGGCCGGTGGCCGAAGATGTCGCCGCTTTCGCGGTCGGGTTCAGACTGCTCTCGATCTTGGCCTGCCCCAGCAGATAGCCGAAGTCGACGCCCGTGCGACGGCTGGCCATCGCAATGGCGTTGGTCACACGGTCCTGCCGCGAAACGCTAGAAACTGACGTGCCTGCAAAGGCGGTCATCGATTATCCCCAAATGGTACCAGGGATAATCAAGCAAGAGCCGTGCCAGTTTTCCGACTGATTTGAACAAGGGTTGAAGCGAGAACTGTTCGTGCTGAGCGTGTCGAACCACTGTCGTTAGAGTTGGCGGCGGTATGAATTAAATGCGTGCTCCTGCGAAAGCAGGAGCCCAGTCCCGGCGTTTGATCTGGGCTCCTGCTTTCGCAGGAGCACGCTGGATTTTCGGCCAGGAAAAAGGACAGCCCCTTTCGACTGCCTGCTTGCAGCAGGCGCTCAGGTTCGAACGAGGCGCGTGACTCGTTCGAAGCCGCGACAAGCTCAGGACGAACGATGGCAACTCCAACAAAAAAGGGCCGCTTTCGCGACCCTCTGTCCGGCATATGTTTTGCCGCCAATACGCCGGCTTACCGCTTGTACGTCAGCGGCGCTGCGGTTGCGCCGCGTTCGGCCAGCATGGCGATCTGCTGGCGGGTCTGGTCGGCCAATACGCTGGTGCGGATGCGGGCCGCTTCCATCAGGGGGGCGATTGACGCCAGACGGGTGCGAACACCCGGCTCGTCATGCCATGCGCCCACTGCCCGGACCTTCGTCACGGCGTCCTGAACGCGCGCCGTCGCGCGATCGACCTTGGCGATATCGTCGCCGTCCAGCGCTTCGCGCAAGGCGACGAAGGCGTCGTGCAGCAGGTCGAGGGTCGCGGCGCTCATCGGTCTCAGTTCGACGAGGGCAGGTCGAGGGCCAGCATACGCTCGGCGATGCGGGTCGCATCCACCGGATAGTTGCCGGAAGCGATGGCGGCCTTGATCGCGGCAACGCGGTCCATATCGACCGGCGCGCCTTCGGCGGCCATGCGCGCAACCGGGCTGGCCGAAGCGCTTGCGGTCTCGCTGACGGTGGCGTTGGAAACGGTCGCGGCCGGGCGGGCCTTGCCGCTCTCGCGCAGCTTCGACGCCTCAAGGGCGGAGCTGATCGTCTGACCGACGGAGTTGATCATCTTGGCATTCCTTCTTTCGTCCCGCGTACCTTATAACGGCTTCGTTCAATATTCCTTAAATCCCGGTGCGCGGACAATCCCCATTTCTACGACCTGCGCAATAATGGGCGTCGCTTTCTTGTCTTCCCGCACCCGGATCATCTGTCCCGGAGCGCCATCCTCGTCCGCGATCATCGCCCGCGAAATGCTGAAGGCCGATCCGCCGGCGACCAGTTGCACAGGGTCTCCGCGCTTCACCACAACCTCCCGCGATACGGGCGCGGCAACCGCGCGCGCCGCCATCCGCGGGGCCGCCGCATTGGCGCCGCCAGGGGCCAAAGGCACGCGAATCCGCCATCCATTGGCATCGCACTTCACCACGGCCGCGCCGAAAACCGGCCCTTCGACGCTCGGCGTCTGGGGGCATGCGGCCAATCGCAACCGGCGATCGACAGGAGCGACAGGGCCGCCGGGTTCGCCGATATTCGCCCCGACCGTCATGGCGACGATGCTGTCTACCCGGTCGAGATTCTCGAATTTCTGCTGCGCCTGCGCCGGGGCGGCATGCGCGGCCGACATGGCGGCAATGAGCAGTAGGCACGAGAAAATTTTGCGCACGGTTGGTCTCCGGTGGTCTGCGAAACGGTTCATCACGAACAATTAAGCAAATCCCGTGCCATATCCTCCAATCACTGGCTCGCAGCCGGGCTGAAGCCCAGGCGGATGACCTGTCCCTTGCCTTCGCCCGCCGCCTGATCGAGACCGCGGATAATAAGTTTCCGGTCGGGCACCCCCGCCGATTTCAGCGTCCGCGCCACCGCGCCCAGCCGCGCCGCGGCAAGGTCCCAGGCATCGAAGCGGCGGATTGCCCCGTTCTGCCCGATTCTGTCCTGCCCGGCGGATGTCAGCTCGACCTTGCCCTCGCCCTTCGCAAAATGTTGGCCAGCCTTGAAAATCCGCGCGTTTCCGGCCGCCGTCAGCACGGCCTCGCCCGGCTCGAACAGGTCGGCGGCGCGCCATTGCGCAAGGTCGGTCTTGGGGGCGGCATAGGTTGCGCCGAACTGCTCGCCAACGCCCTGCAGCACCGCCTTGCTACGGTCGCCGCTGGCCTGCAGCAGTACGAAAAAGCCGAGGAGGAGGAGGCAGAGGTCGGCGAAACTGACGGCCAGCCGCGCGCGGCGGTCGCCCATTATGCGACTTCCCGGATGGCGGCGCGGCGCACCGGCGCATTTTCGCGGCGGGCGATGACCATCATGCCGTGGGCCAGCTCGCGCTGCCAGGCAATTTCCCGCGCAGAAATGTCGGCGAGGCGCGCGGCGATGGGCGCGGCGACCAGATTGGCGAGGATGACGCCATACAGCGTCGTCAGCAGCGCGACCGCCATGTGGGGGCCGATGGCCGCCGGGTCGTTCATTGCCGTGAACATGCCGATCAGGCCGATGATCGTGCCCGCCATGCCCAGCGCGGGGGCAGCGTCGGCGACGGACACCCACACGGCGCGCGCAGCACTATGCCGTTGTTCGCGATCGGAAATTTCCTGGTCCGCCCAGCTTTCGAACTGCTCGACGCGTTCGCAATTGGCCAGCTTGCGCACGGCCGTCGCCAGGAAGGGATCGGCGGTCTTCACCCGGTCCGTGCAGGCCAGGCCGCGCAGATTGGCGAGATGATCGACCTGCAGCATGGCCGCGCGGGACGCATCGCGATCCCTTTCCGGCTTGGCGGTGAACAGCGGGCCGAGCGCCGCCATCGCGCTACCGAAGGATCGCGCGCCATTTTGCAGGAAAGCCAGGCCCAAGGCCGCGCCGACGATCAGCGACAGCGTCGCCGGATCGATCAAATGGCCCAGAATTCCCAGCATTGACGCCCCTTTCGCACCGGCAACCGGCAAAACGGCAGGCAATTGCCGCAGACCGGCAAAAAATTGCCGCTCCTGCCACCCTGCAGTCCCAAACCCGCGGAAACCCTTGCTTGGACGCCCCTTTCGCCGTTGCCGGACAAAATTGGCACGCCCTTTGCAAGTATCTGACAGGATATCCCGCCCGAACGATCCGCAATGGGAAGAACGGCACGGGACGCCAAACTTTTAGAGGGTTGAAGGAAAAAATCGTGGCTTTGGAAGACAGCCTGTTTGGAGTGCACGGAAAGGCGCTGGCGCTGCGGTCGCAGCGGCTGGACCTGCTTGCGTCCAACATCGCCAATGCTTCCACGCCTGGGTACAAGGCGCGGGACATTGATTTCGACGCGGCGCTGAAAGAGGCGACGCAGAAGAATGACAGCGCTGCCCAGGCCGCCAAGGACACGATGGGCTATCGCATCCCGCTGCAGCCCAGCCTCGACGGCAATACGGTCGAACTGTCGACCGAACAGAACCTCTTTGCCGAAAACGCCGTGAAGTATCGCACGACCCTGTCCTTCCTTGAAGGCCGGATCAACACGATCTCGCGCGCGCTGAAGGGAGAATAAGCCATGGCCGGTGTGGATCGCCCCATGAACGTCTTTGACATCGCCGGCCGCGCGATGTCCGCGCAGCTCGTCCGCCTGAACGCCACCGCGTCCAACATGGCGAACGCCGGCAACGTCACCGGCACTGAGAAGGAAGCCTATCGCGCGATCAAGCCGGTGTTCCGCTCGGTCACCGAAAGCCCCGGCGTCTCCACCGTCAAGGTGGAGTCCGTGGTCACCACTGACGCGAAGCCCGTGAAGCGCCACGACCCGAACCACCCGCTGGCCGACGCCAATGGCGATGTATTCGAGGCCGCCGTGGATAGCAGCGCCGAACTTGTCGACATGCTGGAGACCGCCCGCATGTACCAGAACAATGTGCAGGTCCTCCAGACCGCAAAGTCCCTCATGCTCGATACGATAAGGATGGGCAAATGACCGTAGCAGCCACTGATGCCGCCGGCCTCACAACCTATAATTCCACAAAGACTGTCGGCACCGGCAAGTCGGAAATGGGCCAGGCCGACTTTCTGCGCCTGCTGACCACGCAGATGCAGACGCAGGACCCGTTCCAGCCGATGGACAACAGCCAGATGGTCACCCAGATGGCGACGATCACCAATTCGACCGGCATTGCCGAGATGAATCAGACGCTCGCCGGCATCAAGGAGCAGCTTTCGGGCACGCGCCTTGGCGACGCGGCGAGCTGGATCGGCAAGTCGATGCTGGTCAAGAGCAACATCGCGGCCCCCGACGCCGCCGGGCAATATGCCGGCGTGCTCGAACTGCCCGCGGATGCCGACAATGTGTCGGTCCAGCTTCAGGACGGCAACGGCAATGTCGTCAAGACGCTTGATCTCGGCGCGCAAAAGGCCGGTGAAGTCAACTTCTACTGGGATGGCAAGGATGACGCGGGCAACACCGTCGGCACCCAGGCCCTGCAGGTGAAGGTAAACGGCGCATCGCCGACCGCCGTCGCCACCTGGGCCACCATCGCCGCCGTGCAGTCGCCCGCAGACGGCAGCTCGTCTTCGCTCATCACACCGCTCGGAACCTACAAACCCACCGACGCCATCCGGCTCGGCTGACATCTGAATTGACCAAGGAGTAAGCGCATGTCCTTCTATATCTCGCTCTCGGGCCTCAAGGCCGCCCAGACCGACCTGTCCACCATCGCGAACAACGTCGCGAACGTGAACTCGACGGGCTTCAAAAAGAGCCGCGCCAATTTCGGCGACATCTTCTCCGCCGCGCCGATGCAGACGACGACGCAGGTGTCCGGTCAGGGTACCCGCACCATCGGCATCCAGCAGCAGTTCACGCAGGGCACCGTCGAAAGCACCGACAAGACGCTCGACGTCGCGATCACCGGTGAAGGCTTCTTCACCGTGCGCGGTCAGGGCACCAACGGCGCGGTCAGCTACACCCGCAACGGCGCTTTCTCGATCACTGAGGACCGCAACGTCGTCGACACCACTGGCGCCACCGTGCAGATGCTGCCGGTCGACCCGGCCACTGGTGAGATCACCAACAACACGGCCGCCGGCCTGACCGATCTGGTCGTTCCGCTGCTGAAGCCAAAGGCTGCCCCGACTGACCCGGACATTCAGCTTTCCAGCCTTGCGGTTTCGGAAACCGGTCTGGTCTCGGCAACCTGGGCCGATGGAACCACCACGCCGCTCGGCAACCTTGCAATGGCGACCTTCGCCAGCCAGGACAGCCTCCGCCAGAAGGGCGATGCGCACTGGGCCGCCACGCTGCAGTCAGGTGACGCGCAGTACGGGTCGGGCAACCAGGGGTCGTTCGGTTCGGTCCGTTCGGGCAGCCTTGAGCGCTCCAACGTCGACATCACCGAGGAACTGGTCGCGCTGATCAACGCGCAACGCAATTTCCAGGCGAACGCCAAGGCGATCGAGACCGCCTCGAACATCACCCAGACCGTCGTCCAGATCCGTACCTGATCTAGACGCATAAGGCGCAGGACTGACCTATGGACCGGCTTGTCAACACGGCTCTCACCGCGATGCGCGGGGCGATGGCGCGGCAGACGGCGATCGCCAACAATCTGGCGAACGCCAACACCGTCGGCTTTCGCGCCGAAATCGCCAACGCCACGTCGCAGTGGCTGAACGGCGAGACCTACAACACCCGCGCGCAGCAGGCCGAACAGGTGCTGGGCGCGGACATGGGGCAGGGCGCGGTGACGCAGACCGGCAATCCGCTCGACGTGGCCGTGAACGGGGATGGCTTACTCACCGTTCAGGGACCGGAGGGCGACGAGGCCTATACGCGCCGCGGCGACCTGAAGGTCAATGACAGCGGGCTGCTCACCACCGGCGACGGCTATGCCGTCATCGGTGAGGGCGGTCCGATCACCCTGCCGCCTTATGACAGCCTGTCGATCGGCAATGACGGCGGCATCTGGATCATCCCGCAGGGCGGCGATTCCGCGCAGCCTCAGCGCGTCGACGGGCTGAAGATCGTCAGCCCGAAGGGTTCGTCGATCGCCAAGGGCGCCGACAATCTGTTCCGCGAAACCAATGGCGGCGCACTGCCCCAGGACCCTACAGGTTCGGTGACGGGCGGCGCGATCGAGGGATCGAACGTCAACGCCACGCAGGCGCTGGTGCAGATGATCGAGGCCAGCCGGTCGTGGGAAACGCAGATCAAGATGATCAACACCGCCAAGGAAATCGACGATGGCGGCGCCAGCCTGATGCGCCTGGATAGCTGAGGACAAGAAGGAACCAAGCCATGACCAACGCCGCACTTCATGTCGCCCGCACGGGCCTGGATGCTCAGAACACCAAGATGCGCGTCATCGCCAACAACCTGGCGAACGTGAACACCACCGGGTTCAAGCGCGACCGCGCCGATTTCGAAACGCTCGCCTATCAGCAGATGATCGCCGCGGGCGCGAATTCGGACAGCGAGAACAAATATGCGACCGGCCTTGCGCTGGGTTCGGGCGTCTCGCTTCAGGGCACCAGCCGCACCGATACGCAGGGCACGCTGAACACCACCGGCAACTCGCTCGACCTCGCCATCGAGGGTGCGGGCTATTTTCAGCTTCAGAAGCCGGACGGTACGATCGGCTACACCCGCGCGGGCAATTTCAGCCTGACGGCGGAGGGCACGATCGTCAGCTCCGACGGCCTGCCGCTGATCCCGCAGATCCAGATTCCGGAAGGCGCGACGTCAATCACCATCGGCAATGACGGTTCCGTCTCCGCTATGGTCCCCGGCCAGGCCGAGGCGACCCAGCTCGGCCAGATCGAAACCGCACGCTTCGTCAATCCCGCCGGGCTTCAGTCAATCGGCGGCAATCTGCTGTCCGAAACCGCCGCCTCCGGCGCGCCGCAGGTCGGCGTGGCCGGCCTCGATGGCCGCGGCAGCGTCCGTCAGGGCGCGCTCGAAGGATCGAACGTCAATGTCGTGGAAGAGCTGGTCGACATGATCGAGACCCAGCGCGCCTATGAGGTCAATTCCAAGATGATCAAGGCGACCGACGAAATGCTCCAGTACGTCAACCAGCAGCTCTAACCGCCGGGACTAAGAACCATAATGATGCACATCGCCCGTCATTCGCTGATCCTCGCAGGCGCGCTGGCATTTGCCGGAGTGCTTGGCGCGAGCGCAGCCGACGCGAAGAAAAAGCCGCAGATCGATTACACCGCCACCTATGCGCCGCCGCCCGTCGCGCAGCCGCAGGCGAACGGTTCGATCTTTCAGGTGTCGCAGGGCTTCTCCCCGCTGACCAGCGGCGGCCGCGCCGCGATGATCGGCGATGTGATCACCATCACGCTGGTCGAACGGACGCAGGCGACCAAGAGCAACAGCGCCAACACCTCGCGCGACGGCTCCATCTCGCTGACGCCGCCCAGCACCGGCCCGCTGTCGAAGATCGTCAATTCCAGCGATGTCGGCTCCAGCGGATCGAACGCCTTCACCGGTAAGGGCGCGGCCACCCAGTCCAACGCACTGACCGGCGAAATCACCGTCACGATCGCGCAGGTTTTCCCGAACGGCAATCTGCTCGTGCGCGGACAGAAGGCGCTGACGCTCAATCGCGGCGACGAATTCATCCAGATCACCGGCATCGTGCGCCCGGCGGACATCTCCCCGGACAACCGCGTGCCCTCCACGCGCGTCGCCGACGCCAAGATCACCTATAGCGGCAAGGGCGAGATTGCCCGCGCCAGCAGCCAGGGCTGGCTGCAGCGCTTCTTCACCAGAATCAGCCCCTTCTGACGGGACCAGCACGCATTATGAACCGCACCTTCTCTCTTTCGCGCGCGCCTGTCCTTCTGATCGGCGTGCTGGCGATGTTGCTGGCGTCGCTCGGCTTCGCCTCGGTCGCGCATGCCGAACGCATCAAGGATCTTGGTGCATTCCAGGGCGTCCGTCCCAACCAGCTCGTCGGTTACGGCATCGTCGTCGGCCTTGCCGGCACGGGCGACGACAGCCTCGACTATTCGACGCAGGGCATGAAGGGCGTCGTCTCGCGCTTCGGCCTTAATCTGCCGCAGGGCGTGAACCCTGCGCTGAAGAACGCCGCGGCCGTGCTCGTCACCGCCGACCTGCCCGCCTTCGCCAAGCCGGGTCAGCTTCTCGACGTCACCGTCTCGGCGCTGGGCAAGGCAAAGAGCCTGCGCGGCGGCACGCTGGTCATGACGCCCCTGCGCGGCGCCGATGGCCAGATCTACGCCATGTCGCAGGGCAGCCTTGCTGTCGGCGGCCTTGGCGTGTCGGGCGCGGACGGCAGCCAGGTCTCCGTGAACGTCCCCTCCGCCGGGCGTATTCCGGGCGGCGCCACGGTCGAGCAGGCCGTCGCCACTGGCTTCGACACCGCGCCGACCCTGACCTTCAATCTCGCCGAGGCCGACCTCACCACTGCGCTGCGCGTCGCCGATGGCATCAACCGCGCCTTTGGCGATCGCCGCGCCCATGCGCAGGACGCCGTATCGATCGTCATCAATGCCGATCCGGGCGCGGAACAGCGCATCACCATGATGGGCATGATCGAGAATATCGAGGTTCAGCCCGCCGACGCCGCCGCCAAGGTGATCGTCAACGCTCGCACCGGCACCGTCGTCATCAACGGCGCGGTCCGCATCGCCCCTGCCGCCGTCGCGCACGGAAAACTGACCGTCACGGTCAGCGAATCCCCCCGCGTCGTGCAGCCCGCGCCCTTCTCTCAGGGTCAGACTGCGATCGAACCCTCCAGCTCCATTTCGGTCGAGCAGGAGAAAAAACCGATGATCAATTTTAAAGGTGGGGCGTCCCTGGCCGATATAGTCAAGGCTATCAACGCAATCGGAGCATCGCCGGCGGACCTCGTCGCGATCCTGGAGGCGATGAAGCAGGCGGGCGCGATGAAGGCTGAACTGGTGGTATTGTAATGCAGATTTCCTCCACTCCCCTGAACCCCCTGTCGGGACCGTCCGGCGCGAAGGCCAAGGAAGACCTGCAAAAGGCAGCCAAGGCGTTCGAGGCGGTGTTCATGCGCCAGATGATCGGCGCCATGCGCTCGGCCAGCCTTGACGAGGGGCTGGGCGATTCGAGCGCTACCCAGCAGTTCCGCGACATGGCGGACGCCCGCACGGCCGATGCGATGGCCGAAAACGGTCATGGCTTCGGCATTGCTTCACTTCTTATCAAGCAGTTGGAGGGCAGGATCGCCCCAGCCGCGCCGCAGACGGACGCCGCTCCAACCGGTGAGACCAAGGCATGAGTTCTGACCTTTTCCAGATCGGCGCTTCGGGCACCAGGGCCTATCGCGCTGCGATGGGCGCGATTTCGGAGAATATCGCGAACGCCAGCACCGCGGGCTACAGCCGCCGCACGGTGACGACTCGCGAGTCCGCCTTGTCCTCCTCGTCGATGGTCCTCTACAAATCTCAGGTCGCCTTTGGCGGCGTAGAGGTGCAAAGCGTCAACCGCGCCAATGACCCCTATCTGGACGCCGCCGCCCGCATGACCGGGCAGGCGCTCGCCAGCGCCAATCAGCGCCTGCAGTTCCAGACCGACATCGAAACCGCGCTCAATGACGACACGCTCGGCGTCGGGCAACAGCTTTCCGGCATGTATAGCGCAGTGACGCAGCTCGCCGCCAATCCCACCGACCCGTCGCTGCGCACCAATGTGCTGTTCGGCATCGAACAGGTGGTGACCGCGTTCAACCAGAGCGCGCACGATCTGGAAAGCGTTCAGACCGCGATCACTTCCAATGCGCAGGCGGCGGTATCCGGCCTCAACAGCGCGCTGGAAGAGCTTGGCCGCATCAATGCGAACCTGCTGCGCTCGCAGCCCGGCACCGCCAATCAGGCGCAGTTGCTCGACAGCCGCGACCAGGCGCTCAGCCAGATCACCAGCAAGCTGGACGTAAACATCACCTTCGGCGCCAGCGGCACCGCGCAGATCAGCTATAACGGCACGCAGGTTGTGCAGGGCAAGGATGTGACGACCTTTGACGTCACTGCCGCCACGGACGGCACCCTGTCCCTTTCGCTGGGCGGCGCCGCGACCACTGCGCCCGCCAGCGGATCGCTGGGCGGCCTGTTCCAGAGCGCGACCGTCGCCTCGCAGCGGCTGGCCAGCCTCGATACGCTCGCGGCGCAGTTCACGACCGACATCAACACCTGGCATTCGCAGGGCCTGACCAACGCCAATGCCGCTGGCGGCCCGCTCGTGTCGGGCACGACCGCCGCCGACTTGACCAAGGTCATCACGAACATCGCCGACCTCGCGACCAAATCGTCGGACGGCACGCTGAACGGCAATCTCAACAATATCTCCAGCATCCGGGGCACCGGCGGCGTCGAGGCGGGCTGGACAGCGCTGGTCGCGGCGAACGCCAACCTGCTCGCCGGCACCAAGGCGGAGCAGACGGCGGCCGAAACCCGCGACACGCAGGCGCGCCAGGCGCGCGAGAATGTCAGCGGCGTCGATCTGGACATGGAAGCGGCGGACTTGCTGCGCATCCAGCAGGCCTATTCGGGCTGCGCGAAAATCATCCAGGTGGCGCGCGAGACCTTCGACGCCATCATGCAGATATTGTAAGAAGGACGCCGTTTCATGGTCGCCATCACGCAACAGTCGATGCTCGATGAAATCCGGCGCCAGCAACTGCTCGCCCGCAGCATTTCCTCCGATCAGGCCGCCATTTCGAGCGGCAAGAAGCTGATCACGCCTTCGCAGGACCCCCGCGCCTGGGTTCAGGTGTCGCAGGTCGCGCAGGCCCAGGCGCAGCAGGCCGCCTGGACCGCCAACGTCAAATATGCGCAGACCCGCTCGGACAAGGCGGAATCCAATCTGGACGAGATCAACAATCTGATGGCGCGCGCGCGCGAGCTGTATATCGCGGCATCCACCTCGACGCTCGATGAAGCGGGCAAGGCGTCCACCGTGACCAGCCTGGAGGGCCTGCGCAAGAGCATCAACGATCTGCTGACGGAGAAGGACTATCAGGGCCTTCCCGTCTTTGACGACACCACATCGGTCGCCGTTCCTGTCGGGCGCGGGCTGGATGTCGAGACGGTGGGCACGCGCCAGGCTGTTTCCGAGGGCATCAATGTCGGCGGCACGCCGATGTCGATCGACGACATCATGGGCGCCGCGATCGCCGCCGTGCAGGCCGGCACCGCCACGTCCAGCGACGATGGCCTGACCGGCCTCAACATCGCGATCGACCATATCATCGGACAGCAATCGCTTCAGGGCGTGCGCAGCGAACGGCTGGAGCAGGTCACCGACCGGCTGAAGAATGTCGACCTGAACCTGACGGAACGGCGCGGCAATCTTGAGGATACCGACCTGACCGAGACGATCACCAAGCTGCAGAACAAGCTGCTGACGCTGGAGGCCGCCCAGGCCGCCTTCGCGCGAATCAACCGGCAGAGTCTGTTCGATCTGATAAGCTGATTTTTCCGCCTTTTTCCAATATCTTGGAATAATGCAGCGAAAAAACTTCTTAGCCTAAACCCCGCGCTAACCAAGTCGTTATTAGAAAGGGTGGAAGCCGCTGCTCCAGCGGCGCCACCCGGACCAGATTTTCGCGGGGATCCTTAATGTTTGCAGCTATCGGCCTAGTCGTTCTGATCGTCATGGTGTTCGGCGGGTTCGCCTTCACCGGCGGCGACCTTGAACCGGTTCTGCACGCCCTTCCGCACGAAATGCTGATCATCGGCGGCGCGGCCGTCGGCGCGCTCATCATCGGCAACAGCGGTTCCGACCTGAAGGCGCTTGGCGGCGGCTTCGGCAAGGTCTTTAAAGGCCCCGCCTACAAAAAGCAGGATTTCCTCGACTGCATCTTCCTCGTCAGCAAGCTGATGAAGATGCTCCGCGTCGAAGGCCCGGTCGCGCTCGAACCCCATATCGAGGATCCCAAGACCTCGACCGTGTTCAGCGAATATCCGCGCCTGCTGAAGGACAGCACGCTCATCCACCTGATCTGCGACACGCTGCGGCTGGTCGTCGTGTCGTCCGGCACGCTGGACCCGCACGCGGTCGAGGAAGTGATGGATAACGCGCTCAAGACCCACCATCATGAGGCGATCAAACCCGCCGACAATCTGCAGGGCCTGGCCGACGCGCTTCCGGCGCTGGGCATCGTCGCGGCGGTTCTGGGCGTGGTCAAGACCATGGGCTCCATCGACAAGCCGCCAGAAATTCTGGGCGCGATGATTGGTTCGGCGCTGGTCGGCACCTTCCTCGGCATTCTGCTCGCCTATGGCATGGTCAACCCGTTCGCCAACCGTTGCCGCTCGGTGATCGAGGCGGACGGCGCCATCTACCATGTCGTCAAGCAGATCATCATCGCGTCGCTCCACGGCCACCCGCAGCCGCTGGTGATCGAAGCCGCGCGCTCCGGACTCAGCCACGCCAACCAGCCCGGCTTCGCCGAAGTGTTCGACGGCATGCGGGGCAAGTAAGCCATGGCGGGGGACAGCAAGAAGCGGGGGGCCAATGAGCCTGAACCGCGTCCGATCATCGTCAAGAAGATCATTGTCGAGGGACATGGCGGCCATCATGGCGGCGCATGGAAGGTCGCCTATGCCGACTTCGTGACGGCGATGATGGCCTTCTTCCTGCTGATGTGGCTGCTCGGTGCGACCACGGAGAAGCAGCGCAAGGGCCTGGCCGACTATTTCACCCCTACCCTCATCACGACCAAGGCGGACAGCGCCGGGTCGAACGGGCTGATGGGCGGCGACAGCGTTACGGGCAAGGAAAATTATCCGACCACGGGCGGTCAGGGCAATCTGGCCATCACCATCCCGCGCGACGCCACTGGCACCAAGGATGTCGGCGGCAAGGATATGAAGGACCGCGACCGCACTAAGTTTGAGAAGATCAAGAAAGAGCTTGAGAAGCGCATGGCCGCCAACAAGGCGCTGAGCCAGATGCTGAAGAATGTGCGCTTCACCGAAACGCGCGAAGGGCTGCGCATCGATCTGGTCGACCAGGCGAACTTCTCGATGTTCGCAATGGCGACCGACCGGCTGGTGCCGCAGGCGCGCGCGCTGATCGGCGAGGTGTCGAAGGTCATTCAGGGCGTGCCCAATGACGTGATCGTGCGCGGCCATACCGATGGCCTGCCCTATGCGGCGGGTCAGACGATGAACAACTGGATGCTGTCCTCCGCCCGCGCCGAAGCGACGCGCAAGGCGCTGAGCGATGCGGGCGTCGGCGGCGATCGCTTCGCCAAGATTGAGGGGGTCGCCGACCGCGAACCCTTCGCCAATGGCGACATTTACGACCCGCGCAACCGCCGCATGTCGATCATCCTCGCGTGGAGCAAGGGCCAGACCGAGACGCCGGACTCCGACACGGTGGCGCATAGCGCGTCGCAGGCGCAGATCGCAGCGGCGATCCGCGAACGCGACAATCCCATCAACGTCATCCGGCGGGAGGCGATCGCGGCCGACATGGGCAATACCGGCCTGCCCGCAGGCGCAGTACCGATCAACGCCGCCGACGTGTCACGCAGCGGCAAGGTCGGCGGGCAGAAGCCCAAGCCGAAACCCAAGGAAGAATGATCGCAACCGCCGCCCCGGCCCTTGTACCGGGGGCAGCGGCGCGATGCCGGCTAGCGATTAGCAGACGTAAAAATCCTCGCCTGTAAGGGAAGGGGGACCAGCGAAGCTGGTGGAGGGGTATCACCCTCTCGATAGGGCGGCACCCCTCCGTCATTCCTCCGGAATGCCACCTCCCCTTAAAAGGGGAGGATCGAGAAACTGACAATCCGCCCCTTACCCGTTCCGTCATCGCGCACATGACGCGCGATCCATAGGCTCCCCGTACGCATGACTGCGCAGACATTTGCGCTCCTGGATCCCGGATCACGTCCGGGATGACGGCAGTGTGTTGGGATGACACAGCATATTGCCACAACGATATCCTCCACCCCCTACTGTCATGCCAGCGCAGGGCGGGGGAACAGACAGTCCGCTACCCCCCTTCGTCGTCCCCGCGCAGGCGGGGACCCAACGCGCCTTGGGCACATCGGGCGCGGGGTTGAGATGGGTTCCCGCTTTCGCGGGAATGACGGGATAGAGGGAGAAGCCGCCTTTCTGCTAACCACCCATGCCGGACATCCCCAATTAAACACCCGCTATAAGAGGGACAAAAAGCTCACACCGGCAGGATCAAGCTCGCCTCCAGCCCGCCGTCCGGCCGGTTGGCGAGGCGCAATGTCCCGCCATGTTCGGCCATGATCGCGCGCACCAGCGCCAATCCCAGCCCGGCCCCGCCCGTCTCGCGATTGCGGGAGCTTTCCATGCGGGTGAAGGGCTGCATCATCTCCTCCATCCGGTCCTCGGCGATGCCCGGCCCCTCGTCCCGCACGGCGATGCGTAACCGCCCGTCCTCGGCGACCACCGTCACATGCGCGCGGTCGCCATATTTGATGGCGTTCTCAATCAGGTTGCGCAGCGCCCGACGGATGAGCTGCGGCCGGACCGATCCGATCACCCGCTCGCCCTCGATCAGGCCGACCGGTTCGCCAAGCTCCAGGAAATCCTCGACCACGGCGTCGGCCAGCGCGGACAGGTCAACCTTCTGCACCGGCTCCATGCTGCGCCCGGCCCGCGCCAGCGCCAATATGTCGTCCAGCATCCGGTTCATTTCCTCGATCGTCTCGGACATGCGGGCGCGTTCGCCCTCATCCTCGACAGACTCGGTCCGCACCCGCAGCGAGGCCAGCGGCGTGCGCAAATCATGGCCGATCGCGCCCAGCATCCGGTCCTTCTCGTCCAGCATCGCGAAGATGCGCGCGCGCATGGCGTTGAAGGCGGTGGTGAGTTCGCGCACGTCGCCCGGCCCACGCTCCTCCACGGGATCGGCTGAGCCGCTGGCGGCGAACTGCTGCGCCGATCCGCTCAGGTCCTTCAATGGCCGCGCCAGCCGCCTGCCGATCCACGCCAGCGGCAACAGCACAATGACATAGAGGATGATCGTCTGCGCGATCAGCCAGCCGCCGAAACGCGGCGGATCGGAATCAAGCCGGGACTGGACGCTGACCCATTTCCCGGCCTGATATTCGACCGCCATGGTCAGCCGCTTGTCGCGCCGTCCCCGCCGGTCATGATCATGGTCGCCATGCGCGCGTTCCCGTAATGCCCGCCAGCGGTTGGCGCGCATCGGCACATCGTCGGCAATGGCGATCACCTGCAGCGCAGGCTCCTGGAAATCGGCCAGCATGTCGGCGGCGCGGCGCTCGATATCCGGCCGCCTTTCGCCCCTCAGCACGGGCTTGCTGGTGGAGAAGGTGACGCGCGAGCGTATGTCCTGCCCGGCCGCCGACCGGTCCAGCGCGTCGACGATGCGGACCACGGCGGGGGCGGCCGCTCCGGTCAATATCTGCCGCTGCCGCTCGCGATAGATCATGGAGAAGCTGATCATCTGCGCCACCAGCAGCGCCACGGCGACCAGCAAGATGATCTGCCCGGCCAGACTATGGGGCAGGAACCGCCGCAACAGCGCCTTCACAGCTTGCGGACCTCGGCCGACAATGTGTAGCCGCCACCCCACACCGTCTTGATGAGGGCCGGGTTCTTCGGATCGATCTCTATCTTCTTGCGCAGCCGACTGATCTGGTTGTCGATTGCGCGGTCGAACGCATTGGCCTCCCGCCCCTGGGTGATGTCGAGCAACTGGTCGCGGCTCAGCACCTGGTTCGGGCGCGTTGCGAAGGCGAGCATCAGATTATATTCGGCGGTCGACAGCGGCAGCGACACGCCGTCCTTGTCCACCAATGTCCGCTCCTGGCTTTTCAGCACCCATCCGGCAAAGGCGTAGCTTGCCCCGTCCGGCGCGGTCACGCGCTGGCCGCCGGTGGCGACGCGGCGGAATATCACCTTGATTCGCGCTACCAGTTCGCGCGGGGAAAAGGGCTTCAGCACATAATCGTCCGCGCCCATTTCCAGGCCGACGATCCGGTCGGTCTCCTCCGACTTCGCGGTCAACAGGATCACCGGAATGTCGCCGGTCTCGCGGATGTGGCGGCAGAGGCTCAGGCCATCCTCACCCGGCATCATGATGTCCAGGATCACCAGGTCGATCGCATTGGCGGCAAGCCGCGTGCGCGCCTCGGCGGCATTTTCGACCGCCGTCACGCGAAACCCGTTGCGTTGCAGATATTGCGCGAGCGGCTCCCGGATGGAGCGTTCATCATCGACGAGGAGGAGGTGCGGGCGATCAGTCATGGCGCTCAACTTGTCAGTCTTTTGATGGCGTTGGAAGCGCGAACGCCCATCGGCATCCGCGCTTCCCTTTATGTCAGGCTCCTGCGCCGGACTTATTTGCTCGGCGGAGGCGGGGGCGTATCGCCCTGCGGCCCGCCGGGACCGCCACGGCCCCACTTGCCCTCACCCCACTTGCCGTGCCCGCGTCCCTTGCCGAATTGCGCCCAGGCGGCCTTGGCTTCCTCTGCGGTCACGGTGCCGTCCTTGTTGGCGTCGGCCTTTTCGAACATCGCCAGCGGGCGCGCCATGAAGGCTTCGCGGGTGATGACGCCATCCTTGTCGGCACCCATCATGCCGCCCTTCATGCCGAATCCGGGGCCGCGCTTTCCGTGGCGGGGACCATCCGGCCCGCCGCGGCGTTCGCCACGCGCTTCATGCGCCACCTTCATCTCGTCCTTGCTGATCTGGCCATTATGGTCGGCGTCCATCTTCGCAAAGCGATCGTCGAACCGCTTCTCGCGAAGCTGGTCGCGTTCTTCCTTGGTGATCTTCCCGTCGCCGTTCAGGTCCATCTTCGCGAACCTTTCTTGCAGGGAAGCGGTCAGCTCTGCCTTGGTGACCTTTCCATCGCCATTGGCGTCGCCCGGCAGGCCGTGACGCGGCATCGCGCCGGGGGCGGGCGCTGCGTTCCGGGCGGCGGCAACGCCACCGGCAACCAGCATCGCGCCAAGCGCAGCGGAAATCATCAGCTTCTTCATCATCTCAACCCTCATAATCTTTCATAAGAGAAAGGCGTTGGGGCGCCTTCCATGAATGCGGTTATGCAGGGCTGTTGTCGTCAGTTTGTGTCATCGCAGCGGAAAATTGTCGCAAAATGTATCTTCGCCTTCACTGACGCGACATCTTGCATGACTTTAATTTTGGCAAACGACAATCTGGACCAGCATACCAGTTGAGCATTTGTGGACGTGCAGGTCAGATGGACTGTGCACCTAAATCGTTAGCCTCGTGATTTAACCAGCATGAAGGTGCCGTTCGTGCCCCGGTTCCTGATAACCTTGGGAAGCAAGCTGAGAGATTTGCCCAAAGCGGTTTGATTATTGGCTGTGAGCTCTCGCCATGAGAGGGTTGGAAGGGTTAGGGATGAGGAGAGATGCGCAGCGACCTTGATCATTTACCGGCAGCCAAGGTTCGGGAGCTTGAGCGTGTTGTGCAGATCCTGTTCGAGGAGTTTGGCGATGCGCTGGCGGGATCGAATGGCCGCAAGCGTCTGGGGCGTATCGGCAAGATCATTTTGTACGGCTCCTATGCGCGAGGCGGCTGGGTGGATGAGCCGCATACCGCCAAGGGCTATCAGTCGGACTTTGATCTGCTGATCATTGTGAGCGGCAAGGAGCTGACGGACCGGGTAGCTTATTGGTCGCGTGCGGAGGAGCGTCTGAACCGGGAGCGGGCGATCACGGGCACGCTGCGGACGCCAGTGAACTTCATCGTGCACAGTCTGCAGGAGGTGAATGACGGTCTGGCGCATGGGCGCTACTTTTTCATGGACGTGGCCCGTGACGGCATCGCCCTCTATCAGGCCAATGACAGTGAACTCCACACCCCCAAGCCCAAGACACCCGATCAGGCCCTCGCCATGGCCAGGGAGTATTTTGAGGAGTGGTTTCCGTCAGCGATGAAGCGCTATCAGGGTGCGAAATATTATCGAGATCAAGGGTTTTTGAAAGATTCAGCGTTTGATTTTCATCAGTCCGCCGAGCGACTCTACCACTGCGTGCTCCTCGTCTGCACCTTCTATACACCTCATAATCACAACCTCGCCTTCCTGCGGACGCAGGCGGAACGGATTGATCGGCGGCTGGTCCATGTCTGGCCCTCGGACACTCGCAAGGAGCGAGCGATGTTCGAGAAACTGAAGGACGCTTATGTGAAGGCCCGCTACTCCAAACATTACCGGATCAGCGAGGAGGAGCTCAGCTGGCTTAGCACCCAGGTCGAGGAACTTGGCCGCGTCGTCCATGCCGTGTGCAGCGAGCGGATCGCGGAGCTGGAGAAGGCAATTATGCCTGTCTGAAATTATCTACCATTGTTGCATGTTATGATAATGATCAATGGCAGCTTGTTATCCAGGGAATAAAGCAAAATAGGGTTCGGCTTCCTTCAATACGCGCTGCACTGACGGCCGCGCCTCCAGCCGGTCCAGATAGGCCGCCAGCACCGGATGATCGCCGCGGAACGGCGCCACCTTGTCGGCATACCAGAGCGACGGCATGGCCGCGCAGTCGGCCAGCGTGAACGCCTCCCCCGCCGCCCATGTCCGCCCGGCGATCCGCTCCTCCAGCATGGCATAGGTCTTGCGCAGCATCGCCCGCGCCTGGTCCGCGCCATACTCATCCTTGGCGTCGTCCGGGCGCAGACTGTTGAAAACGACCGTCTGCATGCCCGTCATCACATGATTGTCGAACAGCCGGTCCATCACCCGCGCCTCCATGGCGTCATCGAACCCGGCCGGGATCGCCGCGAAGCCGCCGGGATAGCGCACGGACAGATATTCTATGATCGCGCTTGATTCGGGCAGGGTGACGTCATGGCTGTCGTCGCGCAGCACCGGGAAGCGTTCCATCGGCCAGGCCGCGCGCAACGCCGCGCTGCTCTCCGGCCGGTCATGATCCAACTGATAGGGGGTGAAGGCCGTGCCATTCTCATAGAGGGCGATCAGCACCTTCCAGCAGTAGGAGGACAAGGGGTGGTAGAAAAGGGTGAGGCCGGCCATATGCGTCTCCTGTCCGTTGCGGGCGTCGCCGCGCGCCACGGCGGGATAGCATCTTCTACGGCGGATGGGACCGCGATCTCGTCCTTCCCCCGCTTTCTCAATGGGTTTTGGCTGTATGTACGGTTATCGCAGCCCCCATGCGGGATGTGGGGCCGTTCGCTTCAGACCTTAGTCGCATGATTTTGTAAGAAATTTATTTTTCTTTTCGCCTCTCGCTCTTGCCTTTCAAAAACCCGTTGCAAACCCGCGCGTCGCGACGGTGGAACGTGCTTGTCATGCCATGAACCGAGTCATATCAGCGGCAGGACGAGTCATGGATCTGTCATTTACCCTCTTGCATAGGCGCATCGCTGTGGCACTATCAGTGGTGTCGGGATAACGGGGGTTACTCTACAAATTGTGGTTAACAGCTTCGGGACAGTTTTCCTGGGGCATGCATTATCGACCGCAGGGGAGGGTCGCGCCACCCGTTTCCGGTGCCTTGAGCGCCGGAAAGCTGCTACAAGGGACGTTCGTCCTTGGAGCACTTGACCGAATCGAACGGAACGTGAACATTTGGGGCGAGTATGGATTTTCGGGACAGCCAGGAAACAGGTGCGCACGACGTGGCAACGATGATTGAAGAACGCAGCGAAACGGCAAAGGCGGCGTCCGCGCCCGCCCAGAGCGCCGCTGCCGAGAAGCCGGTTGCGGCAAAGCCCGCCTCGCACGCCGTGCAAGCCCGCCGCTTTGCGGTCGCGACCGATTCGTCGCGCGACGCGCTGCTGACGGATTTCGGCAAGGAAACGCTGCGCGACCGCTATCTGCTGCCCGGCGAATCCTATCAGGATCTTTTTGCCCGCGTCGCGGCCGCCTATGCCGATGATGAGGCGCATGCCCAGCGCATCTACGACTATGTTTCGCGCCTGTGGTTCATGCCCTCGACGCCCGTGCTGTCGAACGGCGGCACCGGCCGCGGCCTGCCGATCAGTTGCTTCCTCAACTCGGTCGACGACAGCCTTGAGGATATTGTCGGCACCTGGAACGAGAATGTGTGGCTGGCGGCGCGCGGCGGCGGCATCGGCACCTATTGGGGCAGCGTGCGCGGCATTGGCGAGCCGGTCGGCCTCAACGGCAAGACCAGCGGCATCATCCCCTTCGTCCGCGTGATGGACAGCCTGACGCTGGCGATCAGCCAGGGTTCGCTGCGCCGTGGCTCGGCCGCCTGCTATCTCGACATCTCCCACCCGGAGATTGAGGAGTTCTTGGAAATCCGCAAGCCCTCGGGCGATTTCAACCGCAAGGCGCTGAACCTGCACCATGGCGTGCTGCTGACCGACGCCTTCATGGAGGCGGTGCGCGACGGCAAGGAATGGGAGCTGAAAAGCCCGAAGGACAACAGCGTGCGCGGCACCGTCGATGCGCGCGCCCTGTTCCAGAAGCTGGTCGAGACCCGTCTCGCCACCGGCGAGCCCTACATCATCTTCAACGACACCGTGAACCGCATGATGCCCAAGCATCATCGCGATCTGGGCCTGAAGGTCTCGACGTCCAACCTGTGCGCGGAAATCACCCTGCCCACCGGCCGCGACCATCTGGGCAAGGACCGCACCGCCGTCTGCTGCCTCTCCAGCCTCAATCTGGAGACGTGGGACGAATGGCATGGCGACAAGAGCTTCATCGAGGATGTCATGCGCTTCCTCGACAATATCCTGCAGGACTTTATCAACCGTGCGCCGGACGAGATGGCCCGCGCCAAATATAGCGCCAGCCGCGAGCGTTCCGTGGGCCTGGGCGTCATGGGCTTCCACAGCTTCCTGCAGGCGCGCACCATTCCCTTCGAGGGCGCAATGGCCAAGTCGTGGAACATGCGCATCTTCAAGCATATCAACGCCCAGGTGAATGAGGCGTCTATGATGCTGGCGCAGGAGCGCGGCCCGTGCCCCGACGCCGCCGACATGGGCGTGATGGAGCGTTTCTCCTGCAAGATGGCGATCGCGCCGACCGCGTCGATCAGCATCATCTGCGGCGGCACCTCCGCCTGCATCGAGCCGATCCCGGCCAACGTCTACACGCACAAGACGCTGTCGGGCAGCTTCTCGGTCAAGAATGTCCATCTGGAGAAGATCCTGCGCGACAAGGCGAAGGATTCGACCAATGTGTGGAATTCCATTCTGGAGCGGGGCGGTTCCGTCCAGCATCTCGACTTCCTGAGCCAGGACGAGAAGGACGCGTTCAAGACCAGCTTCGAGATCGACCAGCGCTGGCTGCTCGAACTCGCCGCCGACCGCGCGCCCTTCATCGATCAGGCGCAGTCGCTGAACCTGTTCATCCCGGCCGACGTGGAGAAATGGGACCTGCTCATGCTCCACTTCCGCGCCTGGGAGCTGGGCATCAAGTCGCTCTACTATCTCCGCTCAAAGTCGGTGCAGCGCGCCGGCTTCGCGGGCGGGGTCGAGGCCGACAACACGATCGACGCGCCCAAGTTCGAAATCGGCGAGACGACGGACTATGACGAATGTCTGGCGTGTCAGTAGGAGTTTTTCCTCTCCCTGCGGGAGAGGAAGTGGAAAGGTGAGGGCGATGCGCAATTATCAGACATTGCCCTCTGACTCCGTCGATCGCGCCAAAGGCTTGCGGCCTAACGCTACCGATGCGGAGAAGCGGCTGTGGAGTGCTTTGCGCCAGCAACTTGGTGAAGCGAAATTCCGTCGACAAGTGCCCCTAGGCCCTTGTTTTGCGGATTTCTTGAGCTTCTCAGCCAAGCTCATCGTCGAAGTCGATGGCGGCCAACATGTAGAACGCTTCGAACAGGACGCCGCCCGCACTCGCTATCTGGAATCGCAGGGTTACCGCGTCCTGCGCGTTTGGAATCATGACGTCATGGAAAATACCGATGGCGTCGTAGAAACCATTGCCGCTGCCCTAAACCCCCTCTCCTTTCAGAAGAGGGAGGGGCCCGCGTCGCGTAGCGGCGTGGGAGGGTGAGGTTGATGACAACACACCCTCACCCTCCCGCTGCTTCGCAGCTCCTTCCCTCTCCCGGCGGGAGAGGGCTAATGGCGTCACCCGTCCTTCTCTTCCTCGAAGAACACCGCGTTCGCACCGGTCGCCGACAGGCGCACCGTGCCGTCGCCGTCAACGCCCGCGATCAGGCCCTGCGCGATGTAATGATGATGGCCCTTGTGGCTGCCTTCGCCGCTGTCGGCCTTGGTCAGCTTGATGCGGTCTCCGTCCACATGATCGACGGTGCCCACATGCACGCCGTCCGCGCCAATCACTTCGGCATGTTCCTTGATCGTGCTAAGATCGACCATGATAATTCTCCTGTACGGGGGGTGTTGGCGATTGAACGCCCCGCCACCATGCAGGTTGCAACCGCCCTTCACCCGTAACGATTTCCGTCGGAGCCGACCCATGCCCCTTCTTCAAGCCTCCAAACAGTATAAGCCTTTCGAGTACCCTTGGGCGTTCGAGTTCTGGAAGCGCCAGCAGCAGCTCCACTGGTTGCCGGAGGAAGTGCCGCTGGGCGAGGATTGCCGCGACTGGGCGCAGAAGCTCAGCGACCATGAGCGCAATCTGCTGACGCAGATCTTCCGCTTCTTCACCCAGGCGGATGTCGAGGTGCAGGACTGCTATCACGAAAAATATGGCCGGGTGTTCAAGCCGACCGAGGTGAAGATGATGCTGACCGCGTTCAGCAACATGGAAACCGTCCATATCGCCGCCTATTCGCACCTGCTCGACACCATCGGCATGCCGGAGAGCGAATATAGCGCCTTCCTCCAATATAAGGAGATGAAGGACAAGCACGACTATCTGCAGCAGTTCGGCGTCGACACGGATGAGGATATTGCCCGCACGCTGGCCATGTTCGGCGGCTTTACCGAGGGGCTTCAGCTCTTCGCCAGCTTCGCCATGCTGATGAACTTCCCGCGCTTCAACAAGATGAAGGGCATGGGCCAGATCGTCACCTGGTCGATCCGCGACGAGACCCTGCATTGCGAGGGCATCATCAAGCTGTTCCACGCCTTCTGCGCGGAACGCGGCTGCCTGACCAATGCGGTCAAGGAAGACATTATGGACATGTGCCAGAAGACGGTGCGGATCGAGGATGCGTTCGTCGACCTGGTGTTCGAAATGGGTCCCGTCCCCGGCATGACGCCCAAGGACATCAAGCGCTACGTCCGCTACATCGCCGACTGGCGCCTGGGGCAGCTTGGCCTGAAACCCATCTACATGATCGAGGAGCACCCGCTCCCCTGGCTCACCCCGATGCTGAACGGCGTGGAGCACGCCAACTTCTTCGAAACCCGCGCCACCGAATATTCAAAGGCGGCAACGCGCGGCCAGTGGAACGAAGTCTGGGACAGCTTCGACAAGCGCAAGCGGCTGAAGGCGAACGACAGCGGCGATGTGAGCGACGAGAGCGAAGACATGTTCACCAAGGCGGGGATCGCGGCGGAGTAATGGCAAACTGGTTTCCGCCACAGACTTCTCGCAAACAAGTTACGAAGGCGGGGTTTCGTATTAGTCGTGACGAAGAAACTTGGGAAGATATAGCCACATTAGAAGAATGGCGGGCGTCACATGCCTATGTGATAAATACATTTTAAGCAAATTTACGTCGAAGATCGCGTGGCACAGAAGTTGTTGTAGGTACTCGTCTGAAAAGACGGGCTACAATCCTGAACAAATTAAAAAGATTCCCTGATATGCAACTAGGAAGAATGCATGATATTGCAGGGTGTCGAGTAATTTTCCCTTCTTTAGAAGATTTGTTACTATTCCGTAGAGATTTTCATACCGCCAGATTTTCACATAAGCGCCGTCATTCAGAAGGCGACAGATGGAATTATTTTGTCAGCCCCAAGCGAGACGGGTAGTGGGTCAGTTTGAAAACTAGGTGGCGATCCGTTCCTCTTGATGCCATATCAGCCGAATGAGCGACAAAACCTATAAAGCTTGGGCTGTGCCAGTTTGGACGAAACCTCTCAGCGATGGCCCCGCCTTGCTGATGCTCTACGCCGCAGGCTTCGCCGATCCAGATGACGCGGTGCAGGCCGTAAAGCAGAAGGCTGCTTTGCTTAACGATGGTGACGAACCTGGCCAGCCATACCCGCTCTCCGATGGCACCGTGACGGCGCTTGCCATCGTGCCTGATAGTGTCTGCCTACTCTAATGGCTAAGACCCCGAAGCGCCCCCGCGATCCGAATCAGCTTGCGAAGCTGATGGTGGATATTGCGACGGGCGAAGCTGGCCAGCCGGAACAGAGTGCCAATGGGAAACGCGCCTCCAAGGCTGGCATCGTTGGCGGCCCCGCGAGAGCCAAGGCGCTAACACCCGCGCAGCGGTCGGAGATAGCGAGCGTAGCAGCGCAAGCTCGCTGGAAAAAAAAGTCTTAGGCGGCACCTCGGTCGCGCTTGTCGCGCGCAGCCCGCTCCGCCGCTTCGCGTTCCGCAACGTCTTCTGAGAAATCTAGAACTGGTTCAATCGGAAGTTCATCAGGATGAGCTTCACTGTAATGGTCGGCATCCATTTTCATTGAAAAACAATCGTCTGCGATTGATTTGCGCCGCTGACCGATGGATTTTGTCATAAAGGAATGCGACGCGTTCTTATCGATGTCAGCCCACAGGTTGAGCTGAACGCCACCTACATTAGTTCGCACGGAATGCTTAGCGCGATACCAACGCTTGCCGTCAAAACGCTTCTGTGAGCGCGCGCCTTCGGCGATTAGATCGCGGCACATTTTGTTCAAATCGACCGGGCCTGGGCGAAACAATCCCTTATTTAGCGCCCACTCGGCGACTTCATCAAGCGAGACCGGATCGTCATTTACCTCTGCCAGATAGCGGTCGAGGATATCAGCGCCTTGTTCTTTCCTAGTAGCCATTGCCTAGCTCACAATTCCACATCTGCAACTGAACCGAACCCATCAACAACACTCGTCGCCAAAATATGCTGGCGCACGGTGACGAGAAACTTGCGCAACCACGAAAAGTCCTTCTTCATGTGCTGTATCTGGCCAACCACGACTGACGGGTGAACCTCGTTTACGCCTGCAAATCCAATCACATCGCGCTCCGAAATGTAGGGCGATTTGCGCTGGTAAAACGAGACGAGCTTGTTGCGAGAAAATCCAAAATTCAGCGACGCGTCATCTGCGGCATCTTCCTGCTCTTTGATAGCGGCGTCGATTATTTCCCGAGCATCGCCGGGTTCCAAATTGTCAATGATCTCGCTGCCGTTCTTACCGTCTCCACGCAACACATGCTCAATTTCGTGGCGCAGAACATACCAGAAGTTATCGAGACGATTGTGACGCAAGGTCAGGCCGATCACTGGCTTATCGTCCGATAGCCACGTGCAAACCCCATCGACTTTGCAGTTGGCGATCTTCTCCACCACCACAAATCTGACACCCGCCGCCAGCAGAAATTCGGGAACGTGGCGAACATCCTCGGGATCAATCATCCACGCGCGAAGATCGGCAAGGCCATCCCTAAGCTTGGCTTCGGAATACTCCGGCGCATCAATGCTGCGGGCGACCTGCCGGACACGATACAACCAAGCCAATTCCTCTGGAGAGTGATCGTCACGCGTTTTTTTTGCGGCGGCGGCAAAGCCGACTTGACCAAGATGCTCATTGTCGTTGAGCTCGAAAAAGCGGTCGAACTGCAATTCGAGAACGCTCTGCTCCGCCTCCTCAAACCAACCCCGGCTGATCATCTCCCGGATCGGGTATTTGGTCTGCATCTTAGCGCGAGCGCGAATGGCTGGATCGGGTTCGCGCGCTTCACGCAGTTCCCACTCCTTCTGTAGTCCGGCCCACATTGATGCGGACGTGCCGAAAGCCTCGCCAAGAGCCTTGGCCATTTCGGCACTTACTCCCGACTTGCCAGAAATAACTTTCGTGACGGTCTGCTCAGAATAACCAAGGATAAAAGCAAGATCGCGCTGCGTCCACCCACGCGCCTCCAGCTCCTCCCGAATGTAAACACCGGGAGGCTCGGCGAAATTGTCAAAGACAGCTTCCAAGGTGCCTCCTTTACTCATAATGATTACTGATCTCCAAAATCACTAATTCAAGCGGCTCGCAATCTTGATCGATTGTCAAAATAATCCGCCACTGGGTGTTAATCCTGATCGAGCGCTTGCCGTCCATTTTTCCCTTCAACTTCTCATAATGAAGGCTGGCCATCGCATGCAGGTCACGCTCATCAGCCACCTCCCGCAAAAGTCGGAGCTTCCGGCGTGCCGCTTGAACGACTTGGACCGGTAGCCGAAGGCGGTGTGCCTGGTTGGTTTCGACGAGAGAAAGCGCTTCATCTTCGTATCGGACCTTCATTTAAACAGCCAATGCCACAAAGCTGCCAATATGTAAATGGCGAATGAAACATATTGTTTAAACTGACTCATATGCTTGACTAATATAGCCTCTTTGGGCATATAGGTTTCATGAACAAGCTGACCATCGAAGAGCGCGCCCGCATCCTGCACCTTCTCTGCGAAGGCATGAGCATCCGGGCGATCACGCGACTGACTGGCGCGAGCAAGAACACTGTTGCCAAGCTGCTTATCGACGCCGGAAAGGCTTGCGCGATCTATCACGACGCCAACGTGCGGAACGTGAAGGCCGCTCACGTTCAGGTCGATGAAATCTGGTCGTTCACCTATGCCAAGCAGAAGAACGTAGCCACCGCGAAGGACGCCCCGGAAGGTGCTGGCGATACATGGACTTGGACCGCGCTCGACGCCGATAGCAAGATGATCCTCTCCTATCTCGTCGGTGGCCGTGATGCTGAATATGCAATGTGGTTTATGGACGATCTGGTCTCCCGCCTCGCTAATCGCGTTCAACTGACCAGCGATGGGCACAGCGCCTATCTAGAAGCCGTGGAGGGCGCTTTCGGCGCGGACGTGGACTTTGCCCAACTCGTGAAACTCTACGGTTCAGAGGGCGGCAAAAGCAGCGAAGTTCGCTACAGCCCCGCCGAATGCACCGGCATCCGTAAGCGCACAGTCGAAGGCAAGCCCGACGCAGCCCATGTCTCGACCAGCTACGTCGAACGCCAGAACCTGACCATGCGGATGCACATGCGTCGCTTCACCCGCCTGACTAACGCCTTCTCCAAGAAAGTTGAAAACCACGCTCACGCGGTCGCCCTTCACATGATGTATTATAACTTCGTCCGCATCCATAAAACGCTGCGCGTCACCCCGGCGATGGCCGCCGGCGTGTCGGATCGGCTTTGGGAGATTGCGGACATTGCCAAGCTGGTCGAAGATGCCGAAATGAAGCCCGGCAAGCGCGGCCCGTATAAAAAGCACGGTCAGATTTCAAACTGACCCACTACCGCGAGACGGATACAGTGGTATTCATGACGTATACGAATATAATGTTCGATCTTTTGGCGGTTTAGCATTTAATGGGCTGTTAATTGAGATTCAATATCGTACACTTATGCAGCATTCTTGGGCTACTGCTGTAGAAGTGGCAGGATTGCTTACGCATAACAATCCAAAATTTGGCCAAGGAAGTCCAGAATTAATTGAGTTCTTTGCGATATCCAGTGAGATTCTTTCAAGAACTTACGAAGGATCGCCTTCATGTTTTCCAGATTGGCCGATGCATGAATTAAAATCAGAGCTCAAGCGGTTAGAAAATGAGACTAGAATCCTGCAGCTTTTAGACGTGTAAATTCAAAAAAGGTATCTATAGATTTTAAAAGAAATAATATCCTTATATTTCCTTTAGTGCCATCAGAAGATGAAAATGAAAGCGATCTAAGAATAGTTTCTTTTGATAATGTTTTTGCGCTATTGATCGTTACAATGCATTGGAGAAAGAGTTCGCGGGCAAAGCAGACATTGTGCTTGTTCGAGCAGATAGTTTCGAAAATATGCGGGTAACTTTTAGAAACTATTTTGCCGATACTACTGATTTCGTTCAGTTGTTAGATGATGCGCTTAAATCAGACTGACTTAGCGACCGTCTACCGGGCATTAGCTGCAATAGATGTGAGGCTCGCAACCCACCCCTTCAATCCACATCCTCCTCCGTATTTCCCAGCCAGCCCTCCTCATCATCCATTACCGGCTCGCCGGCATAGGCGCCGTTGTCGATGGTGCCGCTGCGGTTCATCGCCTCCATCGTATCGACCAGGTCCGGCACATCGTCCGGGATCACCGCGCCGCGGTCCGATCCGCCGCCCTTCTCGCTGTCCTCCGACAGGTCGGTGCGGCGGGTCAGCGCGTCGCTGGCGACGTCCTGCGCCTGCGCGCCTGCATCGTTTTGTTCGCTATTGTCTTCCGTGTCGGGGTCGATCGCGTCGGGGGAGCGGGGCATCGGCATATCCTCTCAAACTGTCCTGCGCGGATCAACGGATGCGCCGCGCGCCGGTTCCGCGTCAACCCGCCGGATATCGCGGCTTTCGGGCGTCCGGCGGATGGCCTGACACCCTCGCATTCCCCGTCGCCTTTGACGCGCACTGGATCGGCGGTGCGCGCACCGGCGTTACCCCGCCTTAACCGGTCTGCGGCATAATGGCCGTGATGATCTTCGGCGTCCGCCCCTCCTCGCTTTTCACCAGCCGCTGGATGGCGCTGCTCTGGGGCGTGCTGATCTGCCTGACGGCGGTCGGCTTTGTCGGCGGCGGCGGCAAGGGTAACGACGGCGCAGGAGGCGATCAAACCGCCCTTCCCACCGACGCGGCGGGGGACCCCATCACCGCGCAGGATGTCGCCGCGCTGCGCAACGCGGTCGAGGCGCAATAGCCCGCCCCGAAGTATAGCGGCCCCGCATGACCCCGCATGACCTGGCGCGGAAAGCCTTGACCCTGACCGCCCGCCATCCGATGGTCCGCCCATAAGGAGACCGCGCGATGCCCGAAACCTGGCTCTATGACGAAAATCCCGCCATGTTCCGCAGCAGCCCGCTGCTTTTCACCCTTCTCCTGATCTCCGTCGTCGGCATCCTTGGCCTTGGCGTCTGGTGGATCAAGTGCAAGGGGGAGCGCCTGGCCGTTTCCGACCGCGAAGTGCTGATGGAGCGCGGCCTGCTCGCCAAGCAGCGGACGCAACTCAACCTGTCCACCGTGCGCACCGTGCGCATCAGCCAGACGGTGGGCCAGCGCATCTTCGGCGTCGGCAATATCGAGATATTCAGCGCCGGCGACTATGCGGAGATCGCGATCCGCGGCATGCGCAATCCTAACCGCGTGCGCGAACTGGTGTCGGTCCATAACGACGCCCAGCCGGCCGGCGTCCGATAGCGCTCACCGCCCGCTGAACAGCAGCGCCACCGCCGCCATGATGCAGGCGAAGGCGCCCAGATGCCGCCAGCCGACCGGCTCGTGCAGCACCAGGATCATGAACCCGGCGAACACGATCAGGGTGATCGCCTCCTGCACGATCTTGAGCTGCGCGCCGCTCCATCCGCTGGCATAGCCAATGCGGTTGGCCGGCACCGCCAGGCAATATTCGAAAAGGGCGATTCCCCAGCTTATCAGGATGACCAGCAGCAGGGGTTTTCCCATCCCGCCCTTCAGGTGCCAGTACCAGGCGATGGTCATCATGATGTTGGACGCGATCAGCAGGGCGACGACTGGCATGGCTGGCATTTTCCCGGTTTTGGGCTGACCGAATGGTTACCGCCCCTTGACTTGACTGCATTTAAGTCAACGATGGGTGTCAAGGAAGCCGGTACGCAGATGCCGGTGCGGAGAGGCGTAACCAGGGGGAAGTACCGCCATGCCCGCGCCGTTGATGCGCCCGTTGCCAGACCTGCCCCCAGACGCCCGCGCAGACCTGCGATACCGCAGCGGCTTCGGCTGCGTCCGTTGCGGCGTCACCATCTATCAATATCTCTCCCTGCCGGTCATCAAGGACAAGCGGACGGAGGGCGGCGAGGGCGCGACCATGCTGTGCCCCACCTGCCACCGGCTGGTGGAGGAGGAACGGCTGACCCCGGCGCAGGTCCATGGCTTCCACGCCAGCCCGATCGCGCGGCAACGGCATTTCCTGCGCGATCGCCTGCCTTTCTCCAATGAACTGCCCGAACTGGCCGTCGGCGGCTCCCGCGCGGTGCGCGACACGCCGATCCCTCTGGCGCTTGACGGGGAGCCGCTGCTGTTCTTCGCCCCCCCGCGCCAGGGTGTCGGCGCGACCCGCATCAGCATCCGCCTGGGCGGGGATAATGGCGAACCGGTGCAGGTGATCGACGCCAATGAATGGCTGGTCACGGACGGCAGCTTTGGCTTCGCCTATCGCGGCGACCGCTATTTCGTGACCGAAACCGCGGGCGACGGCCTTGCCGTGCTGCGCATCATCCAGCGCAACCGGATCGCCGTGGAGCATCTGCGCACCTCCATCCGCGGCCGCCGGCTGGAGGCGACGCCGGACTGGGTGGAGGTGGACGGCAGGCGCTATATCGACCGCATCGGCAGCGGCGTGCTTATCGGGCTTGATGTGTAGGGGTGCGGATTGGAAGGCCAAAGCCGCCTATACTCCGTCATCCCGGACTTGATCCGGGATCCATGAGCGCGGGCGCTTGTGCAGTCACGCCTGCGTAGAGCCAATAGATCCCGCATCACGTGCGGGATGACGGACCGGGTGGGGAGCGGACTGCGGGCTTTTCGAAAACGACGTATTCCTGCGCACGCAGGAACCTAGGGTGCGGTGATGCAGATAACCCTAGGCTCCTGCTTTCGCAGGAGGACATTACTATTCAACACGGCCACACATGCGCGCCGCCACACCTTCCCATTTTCCTCCGCCCACTCCTGCCGCCCCTATGAACCAACCCACGCCGGAAACGCGAAATAGTCTTGGCCCTTACGGAAGCGGGCGTTTATAGACGCGCACCGGCCACGCGGTTGCCCCCGCGCCGCCGGTGGGAGAGATGAATGCGCGCGCTGGAGACATTCCCGAACCTCGTCACCATGTTCTTCGCGCGCGCTGCCGAGGGCGGCGATCGCCCGTTTCTGTGGACCAAATCCGGGGGCGCATGGCATCCGCTGAGCTGGGCCGAGGTCGCCCGCCGCGTCGCATCGCTGGCCGCCGCGCTGAAGGCGGAGGGGCTGCGCCCCGGCGACACGGTGATGCTGGTCAGCGAGAACCGGCCGGAATTCTGCATCGCCGATCTGGCGATCATGGCGGCGGGCTGCATCACCGTGCCGACCTACACCACCAACACCACCCGCGATCATCAGCATATCCTGACCGACAGCGGCGCGCGCGCCGTCATCGTCTCGACGGCCAAGCTCGCCTCGGTGCTGATGCCCGCCGTGCTGCGGTCGCAGGTCAATCTGGTCATCGGCATGGAACCGCTGCGCGCCGTGCAGGGCGACACGATCCGTTGCCGGGCGTGGGACGCGCTGCTCGCCGCTCACCCGGCGGATGTCGCGGCCTGCGCCGCCGCGCAAACGGCGCAGCGCGATGATCTGGCCTGCATCATCTACACCAGCGGCACCGGAGGCGCGCCGCGCGGCGTGATGCAGCATCACGGATCGATCCTCTGCAATGTCGAGGGCGCGCTGAAGGTCATTGCAGAGGATTTCGAGTGGGAGGACGAGGTTTTCCTCTCCTTCCTGCCCCTCTCCCACGCCTATGAACATAGCGGCGGGCAATTCCTGCCGATGCTGCTCGGCGGCCAGATCTATTATGCCGAGGGGCTGGAAAAGCTCGCCGCCAATATTGAGGAAGTCCGCCCGACATTCATGGTTGTCGTGCCGCGCCTGTTCGAGGTGCTGCGCACCCGCATCATCAAGGGGGTCGAGAAACAGGGAAAACTCGCCAATTTCCTGTTCCGCCAGGCGCTGCGCATCAATGGCGATGACGTGAAGAATGGCGGCGTCGCGCTATGGGACATCCCCATGCAGATGATCGCCGCGCGCACCATCCGCCCCAAAATCCACAAGCGTTTCGGCGGCCGGATGAAGGCGATGGTTTCGGGCGGCGCGCCGCTCAACCCGGACGTCGGCATCTTCTTCCAGTCGCTCGGCATCACATTGCTGCAGGGCTATGGCCAGACCGAGGCAGGCCCGGTCATCAGCTGCAACCGGCCTGGCGCGGGCATCGCCATGGACACGGTGGGACCGCCGCTTGACGGGGTGGAGGTGCAGGTCGCGGAGGACGGCGAGCTGCTGGTGCGCGGCGAGCTGGTGATGAAGGGCTATTGGCGCAACCCGGCGGAGACCGAGCGGGCGCTGGAGGGCGGCTGGCTGCACACCGGCGACATAGGCGAGATTGACGAACGCGGGCGCATCAAGATCACGGACCGCAAGAAGGACCTGATCGTCAACGACAAGGGCGATAATGTCGCCCCGCAGAAGGTCGAGGGCATGCTGACGCTGCAGCCGGAGATCGGCCAGGCGATGGTCGCCGGGGACAAGCGGCCCTATCTGGTCGGCCTGCTGGTCCCGGACGCCGACTGGCTGAAGGACTGGGCGCGCGGCCGCCGCATGTCGCCCGAAGCGGCCATGAACGACCCCGCCCTGCTAACCGCGCTGCGCGCCGCCGTCGACCGGGTGAATGAGGACCTGTCCGTGACGGAACGGGTCCGCCGCTTCATCCTTGCCGATGAGCCGTTCACAATCGCCAATGAGGAGATGACCCCCTCAATGAAGATCCGGCGGCACATTATCCGCAAGCGCTATCAGAACCGTCTGGACGCGCTTTACAAAGGGTAGGGCGGCATAGCTGAGCTTGCCGCTGGGGGTAGAGAGCGGCCATTGCTCGGCGCAATTTACGCTGCAACACACTGCCGTCATCCCAAATACCCGCCGTCATCCCGGACTTGATCCGGGATCCATGAGCGCAAGCGTCCGCGCAGTCATGCTTACCGGGAGCCAATGGATCGCGCATCAAGTGCGCGATGACGGATTGGGTGGGAAGTGGATTGTTCTTCCTCCCCTTGCAGGGAGGGATTTTAGGCCGGCACCAGACTCCTCAACCCATACCACCGGCCTTATTTCTTCACCCTGCGATACGGCACGAAATCGCCCAGCGAACATACGCCGGACAAAGTGCCCACCATCAGGTTGGCGACCCGCGCTATGTCGCCCCGGCACAACTGCCCGCCAAAGCTCTGCGTGATCAGCGTATCGCCGCGGGTGAGGCCGGAACAGCGGCCCATGACCTCATTCTTGTAAACCAGGCTGTTGCTGACCTTGTAGAGCAGCACCTGATCGCTGATCACCTGCAGGTTGGTTTGGCGATATTGCTGGATGCACGTCACCTTGTCACCGGGCGTCTTGCCCTCCAGCGCCTTTTCCAGCGCCTGCGTCTGCTTCTCGGTCAGTTTCGGCGGCCCCTCCGGCGCGGTGGCGCAGGACGCCAGCAGAACCGGCGCCAACAGGAATAGCGGAAGCATCAGTGAGCGCATGGCGAAGGTCCTTTTCTCTCCGGTCCCGTCCGGCGGAAACAGGACGCCATCATAGGACAGATTCCGTCAGAACGCATCCTTCGCCGCGCGCAGCGACGCCAGCGTTTCCGCGTCCCCCGCGCGCATGAACACATTGGTCGCCCGCTCCAGCCCGATGCTGGTCGGCACCGTGGCCTTGCCCGCCGCGCGGGCGGCGTCGACATCGCTCATGCGCTGGCGGATCGCGTCATTGTCCGGCTCGGCCACCAGTGCGAAACGCCCGTTCGACTGGGTATATTCATGCGCGCAATAGACGGCCGTGTCGTCGGGCAGTGCCGCGAAACGGGCCATGTTGCTGAACATCTGCGCCGCCGTGCCCTCGAACAATCGCCCGCATCCCATCGCGAACAGCGTATCGCCCACGAAGATGATCTCGTCATCGGCCAGATGATAGGCGATATGCCCGGCCGTGTGGGCGGGCACCGCCATCACCTTCGCCGCATGCGCGCCGATGGCGACATAATCCCCCTCCCCGACCAGCCGGTCGAGCGTCGGTATCTTCGCCGCCTCCGCGCCCGGCCCGGTGATCATGCAGCCTGTCGCCGCCTTGATCTCTGCATTGCCGCCGGTGTGGTCGGGGTGCCAGTGGGTGTTCCAGATCTGGCTGATCGGCCAGCCGCGCTCCGCCGCCGCCGCAAGCACGGGTTCGGCGACGGAAGGGTCGACCACCACCGTCTCCCCGCTGGCGCCGTCATGCATCAGCCAGACATAATTGTCGTTCAGCACCGGGATGCGGGCCACTTCAAGCATCTGCGGTCTCCTGTGTCATGCCCGCCATCAAGGCCAGCGCGCCCTCGGCCAGCGACCGGGTCAGCGCCTCCGCCGTCATTGGCTGCGCCAGCCGCGCCGCCTGCCCGCTCCACATGGAGGTAAAGCCGCTATCGCCCCGCTTCTCCGCCTCCGCCTTCAGGGAGGCAAGCGCGTTGGAGGCATAGGGGAAGGGCGGGGCGGCGTCGCTCACCGGCCCCAGTTCCTCCATCAGCCGGTTGGGCAGGCCGCGCGCCAAGCGGCCGGAAAACAGGTTGGTGAAGCGCGTGACCTCCGCTTCCGGTCCCTGCAACAACCGCCTGTGGGTCTCGCCCACGCTGCTTTCGGGCGAC
>NZ_MINO01000025.1 GCF_001757355.1 Sphingobium phenoxybenzoativorans | reverse complement strand
ATCAACATTCCATGATTTTCGAGGAAATCGCCTGCCAGTGTCACTGAGTGAGAGCATCATTGGTCCAACGTTGATGCGCTGGTCAAAGGTCATATTAAGGCGGCAGAGTATCTTCGTCTTCAGTCTATTAACACGGCTGCTGAGTAAAAAAGGTGGCGCCTTCTGTCCGTGATTTGCCAGCCATTCCAGGATTGCGCTCTTCCGCCATGGCGTCAGGAGTCCGGCAAATGAGACGGCAATGGGTCGTTTATCCGGCCATCTTGACCGGCAGTAAGTGATTGTCGATCGCGGCATCACCAGCGGTTTGGCGATACCGCAGACCCCAGTGATCGGGCCGGCATGATCTACGAGAATGCTTTCCAGAACAGGTGCGCCTGATCCGATAGCGATCGGCATGTCGAATATCTCAACAAGACGCCTGAACCTAACTTCGTCCTTTTGGTCGACTTGCAAGGTAAAGCCGGCTTCTGTGATGGCATGCAACAGCCTTAAAGTCTGGATAAGGCTGGTATTCGCGCGCGTCCGAAATTCCACACCAATCCACTTTTACTAAAAAGCCCTGGATTGGACCGTTTGTTCCCTTTGTTCTCTTTTCCAATGGACAAAGTTGCAGTCGCCATCAGAGGACCCCTGACAGACTCCGCGCAATCGAAGCGTTATTATTTGACGATTTTGGACCGCTTACTCAGCCTGTGCCATATTTCGGCGACCATGATGCATGGTGCTTGGAGAAAAAGCTGGAAACCTTGCCGGAAATGAGTTCGGAAATGCGGATTCTTTCGGATGTCTCCTACCCAAATTCCGATATAGGCGCGTCGTAGGTTTGAAATCCCCCTGTTGAACTCAGTCTCAAGGTCGGCCTTCAACGCCTCCTGCTTGTGAAGCTCGAGCGCGATCTGAGACCAGTGCAGCATCGTTACTGGATTGCGCGACATATTTTCATCATGCTGCCAATATTGTGCGAGAACTTGACTGGTAGATATGACCGGATATTTTTGTGTTAGCCTGAGATATAGTTCATAATCCTCGCAGGCTTTCATATCGTGTCTGAACCCGCCGGCTTCCTCCAGGCGATCCCTTCGATACATGACCGTTCCGTGCATACCGATAGGATTTTCAAGCAGAAAACTGGAAAAGACTGATCCGGATAGTGCCCTGAAACGGACAGGTACTTTCGGCTTTCCCTCATATGCCAGCACATAGGCCCCATAGCTGAACGCTGCATCAGGGCAGGATTTCAGCATTTCGCTGGATATCTCCAGGGTCTTGGATTCGAGCTGATCGTCTGCGTCCAGAAAAAGAAGTAGCGGTGACGATGTTTCCTGCATCCCCCTATTGCGTGCGGCCGGCAGGCCCTGATTATGCTGACGAATTATCCGCGCTTGCGGGTATTTCGCGACGACGGCGGCGGGGTCGTCATTCGATCCATCGTCGATAATGAGCAGCTCTGAGGCTGGAACAGATTGCGCAAGCACACTTTCTATCGCGGCAGACAGAAAGTGTGCATGATTATATGCAGTTATAACGACCGCTATAGATGCTTCCATTGTCATCAATGATCGATCCGCCCGATCGCAAAATACTCTCTCCTCCCATCGATGGACCGTCTCAGGCGACCAACAAGTCCCAATGTCAGCTGGGCTATGCTGATGAGGGCTCCAATAGGGTCGTGCCGCACCATCTCAAGCAAGACAAATCTGAAATCTTTCCAGTTTCGCAGGCGAAATGAACGGCCAAGCATAAACCGGAGTACGCGGCTCCGACCTCGATGAAATGTCCGAGCCAGTTCCGGGTGCCGTTCGGCAAATTTGGGTACACAAAGATCACGGGAACGCAGCGCCTTGCGCAGATCGCTGGACATGTTTGCCGGGCTTTCACGATATCCGACGAGCGTTTGTGGGACGAGCGCAAAATGGGAGCGCTCCGCAATAGTGAAATAAAGCGTATAGTCCTCGCAGCCTTCAGCCCCCATCTCCCGCAGTCCGCGATCATACCCTCCCGCAGAGGAGACGGCCTCTCTCCTCATCATCGCTGAGCTGCCATTTCCGACGATGTTGTAGAGGGCCATAACTGGAAGGACATTACCATCTGCCATGCAGCGTTTCTCGAGAAGGATATGGTCGGCTTGATCAATCATCGCGTACCAGCAATATGCGGCGGCTGTTCCAGGGCCTGCTCGCAGAAGTGCCGCCAATTGTAGGGACGTTTTCTCTGGCGCCCAGAGATCGTCAGCATCGATAGGAGCGATGAATTTCCCGGACGCAGCCGCGATCCCAGCGTTGCGGGCAGCTGCCACCCCGGCGTTCTTCTGGTGGAGGAGTGTGATACGCTGATCTTGGGACGCGTGGCGACGGACTATATCCGGCCCGCCGTCGGTCGAGCCGTCATCAACGACGATAATTTCCAATGCTGCATGAGTTTGCGTCCTTACGCTAATTAGCGTGCGATCAATGGTAGCTGCTGCATTGAAGAGCGGAATAATGACGGAAACAAGATCGCTTGAATCCAGATATTCAGTCATCGAATGAATTTTCTCCCCCTGTGTGCCGAACATGCACGAAACCTTCAAATGCGCAAGCGGAGCGGGCGGTGTTTATTTCGAAATTGGAACAATAGCTCGGGAATATAGAGAGCGCGCATTTCCCACTGTTGGTTGGCGGATTTCGTAGATCGGCAATTCGCTGGCCGGTGTTTGTGGCAGTCGAGTGACCTAGAGCCGAATCGCCGTTGATGCGGCGCAACTAAGCTTCGAAGCGTCCTTTGTGGCACTGTTACGTTAGCGCACTGAAAACAGTAGCCAAAATATCGCAAATCTGATCAAATGTGTCTCGCTTGAGACCAGTCGCTCTTTCGCAAATGCAAAATAACTTTTCATTCTTGTCTCATTATGAGACAAACTCGAGCAAATAATCGGTGCGACAGAGCGCCACTTTTCCGTTAACAGGCGGTTAATTATAGCGGGGCGCATTTAACGTCGGACAAGGTTCGAGGAAGGAACTGATATGAAATTAAAGAGCAAGCTTTTGGCTCTTGGCAGCGCCCTTGCCATGGCGGCAGTTTCCACGGCGGCAGATGCCGCTGTGCTCCTCCAGGGCACTGGCCTTTGGGGTGGTAGCACGGCGACGACTGCCTACAGCAAGGCTAACACATCGTTCCAGTTCTCTTTTAGCCTGCCGAATCCACTTGATAGCAACCCGACATCAAGCTTCACGAATTTCAAATATTCCTTGGATGACGTCAGCGTAGCAGGCACGCCTGACTCCATAACCTTCTACACGGTATCCAATCTTGGTCTTTTTGACCTGGCCTTCGGCAGCACAATTCTGTCGTTCTACGGTGATGATATCGGCAGCACCGGCTTCCTGGATTTTCCAAAGGCCTACAACTTTACGTCGGCTGTGAACGGTAATAATAGTGCTGGCGGGCTCGGGTTCCTGACTGTCACCTCGGCAGTGCCGGAGCCGGCAACCTGGGCGATGATGGTGCTTGGTTTTGGTGCCATGGGTATGGCAATGCGCCGCCGTCGCCGGGTCAAGACGACGGTTTCGTACGCGCAATAATCCTGCTTGATGCTGTAGGACGCGAGTGATTGCGCGCCTGTGGTCCGGGTATAACGTAAATGGGAAAGGCGCTTCACCTTCAGGGGTGGAGCGCCTTTCCGTTTCAGCTGAAGAAGTGCTGACAGGTCTGCGCCAGCTCTTTGTGTCGCAGGTGCGGACGGCCCTGGGCCCGCGTTCTGCGCAAGTGGTCGCTAGTGAGGGTGGGAAAAACCTAGGCTAAATTGCCATTAACGGCTATCCGGCTGGTAACCTCCGGGCTTGATCCAGTCACTGTCGGAAGTGGGACGATCTTAATGCCTCCGACGATGATCGATGAGGGTGTCTTGGCTGCGGGTGTGGAATTCTCTGTAACATGTCACAATATTCAACGCAGATGCCGGCAATAACACGCCCATTATTTTATACATTCCTTCTTGTCGGAGCTTTTAGCTTCTTCTGGGCTCCTGTAATTTTGGGCTTGGCAAAGCATGAATGGTCTACAGATCAGGGTGCGCACGGTCCGCTGATACTTGCGACGGGGTTATGGCTAATAACCAGAGAGATTCTCAACAATAGGGAGCTTTTAAAGGATGGAAACTTTTTCAGGGCATATCCATCTATAATTATCTCCATACTAATATATTTGCTCGGAAGCAGGTCTGGGATTAGCTGGATACAAGCATTGGGCGCGTTGATATGCACCATATCAATGATTTACATTTATATTGGGAACAGGTTGTTTATAAAATTATGGTTTCCGATTTTATATTTATTCTTTATTATTCCTCCGCCAATTTCGATGACTGGGCCATTCATCAGGATGCTCAAGCTGAAGATATCTGAGGCTGCTGTTGATATCTTGTCTCCATTAGGATTTGATGTGGCCAATAGCGGATCGTCTATCTTCATAGATCAATATGAAGTCACTGTTGCAGCAGCTTGCGCAGGATTGAATTCACTTGTTAGTCTTATGGCAATAGGGTTGTTATATATTTATTTATTTAGAAGATTTGACTGGATATATTCATTAATACTTATGATGTTTATATTTCCTATTGCCGTACTGGCGAATTTCATTCGCGTAATGATGCTCCTTTTAGCTACGCATTATTCTGGAGAGGCTTTTGCACAAGGCGCGTTTCATGAGGCCGCGGGCTTGACGATGTTCATGGTCACTCTGGCCGGGTTGATCCTTTTCGATCATCTGTTTGCACCAATCTACCAGCGGTTCGTGCATAGGCAGGCTAAGCATGGATAGTGCTGCGCAGCCGCTTCCTACTGCTTTGGGAAGGATAGGTCGCCGAGAATTGCTACTGGCCGGCCTTTTGGGCTTTGCGGGAGCGGCGCATTACGGGGTTCGGCTGACATCCAAACGTCCTGGGATAAGTCAGGATGCCTTTCGCAGCGTGACGCCGCCGCTGGTGGGCAATTTCCGTTTTACAGGTGAGGATGGCGTTGTCTTGCCGGTCGAGGATGATCTAACGAAGATACTGTACAGCAACACGCGCTTTGGCACTTATTCGAACGGCATCGACCCGTTTATCATGCTCCTCGTGGCTTATGACAGGGCCCAGGAATATGATGTGCAAATTCACCGACCCGAGACTTGTTATCCTGCGGCCGGTTTTCATATCGACTATCGAACGCATGTCAGGACAGACGATATTTTGGGTCGGCCAAGTGAGGCCATTTTTCTCACAGCTTCCCGGAGCGACAGGGTTGAGCAAATCTTGTATTGGACCCGGATTGGTCATCAGTTTCCCGCAGACTACGCCGCGCAGCGTATAGCTATTCTCAAGAGTAACTTTTCGGGCGTAGTGCCTGACGCAGTGCTCATTCGGATATCGATGATATCAGCAGATCGAGCGAAAGCCTTTCAGACGCTGGGCGGTTTCATGAAAGACATGGTTAGCGGAATTGCAGGCACTGCGCGGCAAGTTTATCTCGGGGACAGCGCACTCAAGTGATTGCGCGGATCATGTGAGTCCACGGAATGGCTTGAGGACTTTGAAGATGTACGCAATTGACAGAAGAATGATAGCAATTGCGATAAGATTATCTCCGGCATTGCCAAAATAATTGGCCAATGCACAGCCGACGCAGGGAGGAAGGTAATATTCCACACGGTCATCTTCGACTTTCTGCCCTATGGACCGCTCAAGGAATAATACGATGATTCCACAGAATATGGCCATCGTGACCCAGTCATATACGGTTTGCAATTAAATCAACCTTGTTTCTGTCCCATTGTTAGGGAATATGGCAATCATTTGGAAAGGATACAGTGTGAGCAGGCGTCATCAATCGAACAGATTTATGGCTTTGGCAATATGCTCTGCGATGGCCCTGGTCGGACTGACCGGATGCGAAGAGAAATCGGAAACCACCGGACAGGTGGTTGCCAGCATTGATGGGGAAGATATTACCCAGCGCGACATCCGATCAGAACTATTGGCCGAAAATGTTCAGGCTGCGCCGCAGACGCAGGCGCAGCGTTCCGAGGTTTTGGAGAGGATTATTAGTCGGAAATTGCTGGCAATCGAGGCAAAAAAGGCCCGGCTGGACAAATCGCCGGATTACCTGGCTGCTGTTCAGCGTATGCGGGAAGTAATTTTGGCTTCCATGCTTGTTAACGAGCGGATGCAGCAGTTTCCTACGCCGTCGTCGGCGGAGGTTCAGCAATTTATAAACGACAATCCTCAGAAATTTAGCGGACGTAAGATCTATGACCTTGATCAGATTAGCACATCTGTCGCATCATTGGATAAGAATGAGCTGCAAAAGCTGAACAGCAATGAAGAAGTAGTCCGCTACCTCACCACGAAAAAGCATCCCTTCCAACGTCGCCGGAGTAAGCTTGATGCCGTTTCGCTGCCAAAAGAGATGGTCAATCAGATTGATAAGCTGCCGGACGGCATGCCTTTCATCATCGCCAATGGTCAGCAGCTGCTGATCAATAGCAAGGTGAATGTTATCAACGCGCCGATTGGGCCAAAGGAACAACAAAATGCTGCGATGGAGATTCTGAAGAAGCAGAATGTTGAAAAAGCGCTTGAGGAGCAGGTGAATTATCGACGTAAGGCGGTGAAAATCGAGTATAAGCCGGGCTATGCCCCGGTCGAGAGCGGTGCCTCTGCCGACAAGAAATAGTTGAGGCGGCCGCGACCGTATATCCGAGCATGAAAACCGAGACAGCCGCACTCAACGGACATGAAATCTCTTCAGAAAGATTGTCCGACGGCAAGGACGGGGTGTCGAAGCAGACGATTATCTTCGTCATTAACTCCATCGGCTTTGGAGGGGCGGAGCGTGCACTTTCGAATATCCTTGAAGCAATCGGAGCGCGCGCGTCACGTTATGCCGTTCGTGTCGTCTTGCTTGATCGGCTTCCCGATGCGCGCTCACTGCCTGAATATGTAAAGATTGACAGGCTGGATTCACGCGGCAGCCTGTGGAGAAGCATTTACCTGCTAAGGAAGTTTCTTCGAAGTCATCGACCTACGCTCGTTGTCAGTCTTTTGGTTCGTGCAAATGTATCGACAGGACTGGTAGCGCGTTGGCATAATTTGAAGCATATTGCGTGTGAGCGGATGCATCTTTCGTCCCACCTGGATGGCCGATATTCAGGGCTGAAGCGGATCCTTGTCGGGCTGGCGCCCCGCGTCATATATCGTCATATCCCCCTTATGCTTGGTGTGTCATCGGGGGTAAGCAAAGATCTGGTTGCGAAATTTGGCGTCCATCCAGATCATATTCGTACCATCCATAACCCCTATAATCTGGACGCAATCCGACTGGATGGGCAGGCTCAACCAGAGATCGATCTCCCTGGAAGCTTTATTATCGCTGTCGGCCGTTTGGAACCGAGCAAGAATTTCGCACAATTAGTATCCGCTTTTCTCGTTTCGGAAACTAAGGGCGACCTCGTAATTATGGGGGAAGGTTCAAGCCGATCGGCATTGGAAGGTCAAATTAGAGCTGCTGGAGCATCAGACCGAATTCATCTCATTGGATATATGCGGAACCCGTTCGCCATCATATCGCGGGCGGACTATTTTGTGTCATCCTCATTGAATGAGGGTTTCCCCAATGCGATGGTCGAGGCCATGGTGTTGGGCAAGGCAGTTGTCGCGACTGATTGTCCGTCTGGCCCTGCGGAAATCCTCGTAGGCACTGCCAAGCCAGGCTCTGGTACAATCTGTGAAGGGGAATTTGGTCTCCTGGTTCCGGTGAATTCAGTTGAAGCAATGGCCGCCGCGATGCGGAGCATGAACAACGCTGTGATCCGCCGAAAATATGAGGAACGGGCAGCTCAACGGGCTGAGGACTTCGCCCTGATCCGGATAGCGGATCATTATTGGTCGGTATTTGATGAAATGTCAGAATGACGGGAATTGACGGTAAAGTCGGGCTGCGAGGGCGCCCTCTTTCGTTCCCGGGATAACCCTGCCAGTACGGAGAGATGTTCCTGGGCTACATGGGTCCAGGATTTGGCGCTTTGTATTTCGCACTGTTCCCTAGAATAAAAGCTCTCATAGCTGTCCATAGCCAACAACCGAGCGAGCTGGTGAACATCTCCCCTCCTGAAATAGCAATTGTCCCGGAGTTTGAACTCGCGATGGGGTTCAATGTCGGACAGGATGACCGGCAGCCTTACGGAAAGGGCTTCAGCGACCACCAGGGCAAAGCCTTCCATATGGGAAGGATGCACAAACAAGGCTGCTTCAGTATAAAGGGTTCGCAAGGCGCTGCCATAACGTGGGCCGGCAAAGACTATTTTGTCTGAAGCCCGTTCAATCAGTTTTTGCGCATAGCGTTCATCCCCGATTCCTGAGCCGGCAATCACCAGTTTCATTCCCAGGGGGCTCGCTATCTCGAAGGCGTCAATCAGATCCTCCAATGCCTTCGTAGCTTCCAGCCGTCCGACAGAGAGTATATATCGACCTCGGTGCAGGTCCAGTTCGTCCAATATCTCGTCCGCGTGATTCCAGGCGGGGGGTGGGAGTGCCGCGGCTGCGCGGATCGCGACGGTGCGAGAGCTTGCAGATGGATAGAGGCCCAGGAAATCACGACGTACGGTGTCACTCACACATATGATGGCGTCGGCAAATTGCGCTGCCACCCTTTCCCCTGATTTTAAAAACCAGCGTCCTACCATGCCCCATTTAGGACGGCGATAATCGGGAGCGTGATGAATGACGACTGTTTTCATCCCAAGCATGCGAGCAAACAGCGCGAAGAATGCCGGGCCGACGCCATGAAGATGTATGACCTGCGGGTGAATGGTGAGCCGCGCATAAATTATGGCGAGCAACGTATGCATCGCAGTTTCAAGACCAGAGATTCTTGGCGACCAAATCGACCGGACATTCAGTGATCGGAAATTGAAAGCGCGTTCTTTGGAATATCCTGATCTGGTCAATATCGTCACGAGGAGGTTCGCATCCTCGTCCACCATGTGGGGATACAACATCTCGCAATAGGTTTCTATGCCGCCAATTGTAGATGGCAGAGCTCGCAACCCCACTACGCAGACACGCATTCCGCTAAATCCCCCCCCCGCCCCGAAGAGGCAAACCTCATATCGCATTAGAGTGATGGCTAATCCGTTAACTCTAATGATCTTGTTATAAGATTGATTCTCCCCGCCCTGATATTAGCAATGAAGGGAAGGATTATCGATATATAAGGCAATAAAAATTATATTTATATTAACCTTACATTTCTCAGATATAACAGTGAGATAATAGAGAAGCCTCCAAATTGGCTGAATTTTCAGCCTGTGACCCCCCAGTTTAGCAAGCAATTCCCACCCTGTATGAGCTCAACTTGTGCTACATAGCGGCTTTCTAGCAACTAAGCCTGCCATTCTCTTTTGTCAGATCAGTAGACCATTTTCGGTGTCGAAATCGCCTTCCTGCGGCCGGCGCGGAGGGCCGAGCCGATCAGTGCGAAACCCACGATCATCATCAGCCAAGTCGCAGGCTCAGGCACTGCCGGAATGAGCGATTGCACTGTAACGCGGCTGACAGCCATCTTGCCGTAGGCCTGCACGGATCCCACAAACCCCACGCCTGGATTGTAGAACTGGAAATCGGCCAGAAAATCCGTGCCCGGTACAACGTCATAAGCAAGGATCCCGTTGAAATCAGTCGTCGATATAAAATCATTCAACGAGGAACTGATCTTGCCATGGACCCAATTGCTCTCTCCAGATGGTGTGCCGGCATAATCCTGGGCGAAATAATCTATCTCGTCATATCCGCCATTGTGCCTGGCTGCATATGATTGATAGCTGCCCGCTATTGGTACGGACACGCCATTGACTGTCACAACAGCGCTGCCAGGCGAGGGAATCCCATAAAGCGAACCGCCGCTCAGCTGCGAGGCGGTTGGGCTTACGCTAAAATAAGCACCGGGTGTCGCGTCATCAAAAAGGAAAGCAAAAGTAGCGTAGGCGCCATCGAGGCTGGTATCGGAAGCACCGAATACGCCCGTTCTGTCAAACCCGCTGGAAATCTTTCCATAGAAGGTCGCGAGGCTTTGGGCGGCTGTTGCCGGCTGAGCCATCCCGAATATTGCGACGGCTAGAACCAAGATCAAACGAGCATGTTTCATTTTCTGTTCCAAGACCGATTGGGAGATGATTATGATTGTCCATTTGCGCAGTTAATCAAGTTAAAGCAATAATTTGATGATTTCTCAAAGTCTCATATTGATGCATTTTTTAACTATATACATTATCCTATGCAAATTATCGCGCAAAATCTATACGAAATTTAGAAAGTTAAATTCGTTTATACGCAATAATAAATCATGAGTAAATGCTATAAATATTATAATAGAATGGTAAACTTATAAAATAATGAAATGATATGCGAACAGATTTTTCTTGATTGTCGCGCTTTATTTATATTGCTGCGGCGCTCTTATTTATTCGCGGAAAATCGCATATATCTTCTCCAAATTTTTTGTGACGTGGGAGGTGACGGCCCTGCCCATTCTACGCTAAGGTTCATTAACCATAACGGAAAAGAACAGATCACATCGGATGACCCTGACACAACGCTTTGATCGTCCGCCTGCGGCGCGCCGTACCCCATTGCGGCGTCTCAAGCGGCGGCTCCGTGTTGATTGGATCCTGCTCGGCTGGTTGTTCGCCGTAACCTTCTATTTCGCCTGGGAGGCTGTATTTTACACCGGGCTCTATGGGCGCATCTCGGAATGGCAGTTTGTCCATTTCGGCCATTATTCGCCAATCCTCACTTTCATGCTGCTCGTTTTGTTGTTCGGATCACCGGCTTTGTGGATATTGCGGTTCGGTTCGAAGCGGTTCGGCATGAGGAAGGCTTACAGGACCCGCGTTACTGCGCAGACAATTGGGGCAGGGCTCAGGAAGGTGCTTTATATATTCGCAGCTGGTCTCGCTGCGGCTTCCCTCTCCACATTGATCTGGACACTTACCCTCCCGACATTCAAGCCGCCATATAGGATCATAAATGTCGGCGGAGCTGATGATCAGCGCCCCCCCGATGGCGCAGCCATGATTACCGGTCACATCAATTATCTTCGCACCTCTGCGTTTGCCCAAGATTTGATAGTTTCAAAGAGGGGCGTGCGTTTCGCGCCGATGGAAGCGCGGGAAGGCGAGAATGGGGCAATTCGCTACTTTGTTGAGCTGCTACCGGTAGCGCGGAATGCGGCGCCGCCTGTCGATGAACCGGTTTCGACAAAAGCCGGCATTCTGGTCTCTAATGCGTTGCCTGGCTCGATCGTCCGGCTCTACGAATATGCAGGATATAAGGTTGAGCGTCCTTACTATGTGCTTTTCGCTAACCCGCATTCCATGCGTTGGCCATACTATCTAGCAGCGATTCAGTTGGCGCTCGGCGCGCTTTTGTCACTGATCGCGGCGGGGTTGCAGGATTACCATCTGCGTGGCGGAAGGACCTCGCGAAACCCGTAGACTAAAGTATATTGATAAGGCTTATCCGATATAATTGGTAAATGTAGAATTAGGCTAATCCCAATACTGAATGTTGAAAGGCGGCTGTCATTATGGCTGCCATGTTGTTCACCAAATCTCTTTCACTGCGAACAAAACTATTGTTCGCTGGATCGATAGCGATCACGCTGGTGTTCGCGCGGGCTCATCGCGATGAATTTTACGGATCAATCCACGCTATTCCAAGCGCGAACGCGGCAATCGTAGATAGCGCACGTAGTAGTGATGCAAAATCCCATACTGAGGGGCATTATAGTCGGCGAAATGCCAGTGACGGTCTTTTCTATGTCGACGCTCTGGTCAATGGAAAGCCACTGCGCTTTCTCGTCGATACCGGGGCAAGTATAATGGTGCTCACAGCTGCGGACGCCAAGGCGGTCGGCATAGAGGTGGGCGAACAGCACTATAATAGCAATGTAAAAACGGTCGGCGGTAAGGCTGAAATGGCCTGGGCAACAATTGACCGGATTGAAATAGGTGGACGAAACGTCAATCAGCTAAAGGCAGCGGTGGTCCGCAACGGCCTGGGTGTGTCGCTTTTAGGTCAAAATGCCCTATCAAAGTTCGAATCAGTCACAATCAAGGGTGACAGCCTAAGTATTCGCTGACCTACAGGGTCGAGGTCACACGGGCCGCATCTTTTGTGCGCACGCGCCGGAGGCCAAGGCCAATTCCTAAAAATCCTAGGATCATCATGATCCATGTCGCCGGCTCCGGTACAGGTGGCACCGGGGCCGGAGGGGAATCCACTAGCGTGGCCGTTGATGGCGGAGCCACTTGCGATGGACCGCCGGTTGGAGGCGAGCTCAAGCCCGGCGGCACAGAAGGAAGCAGGCCTCGTGGCGTGGCTATTGCAGGATCGACAGGCGGTCCTAAGGGCGTTGGTTCATTTGGGACCTGAAATGCATATGCGACCGGGGGAGGCGTGTTGCCATCTCGGTCGGTACGGTTTGGCCTGCCAGGTCTCCCATAACGACCGTTGCCGCCTTTCGGACCGAATCCGGTCGTCATAATTACGCCATAGGCGAAGACTTCGTCATTGTCGGGAAATTCCAGCGCATTGAACAATGCGCGCTGGTTCGTCACTGGCAATGTGGATGCTGTCAGGGCGCCAGCAAGACCCAAGACGACAAATAGTCGCCTGCGGTACTCCTGCGTAATCATATCGACCTGATAGGCCATTTCTCAGCTCCTATAACAAACCCCTAACGATGTCCCGCTGGATATGCAATTCCATTAACTTTCCGTGGGATAGCAGCAGAATTGGCGCGACTAAGACTGGTACTCGTCATTATTCCGAGAGGGGCAATGGCACACAGAAAAAAATAGAATAAGGCGCGATATTTTTATTTATATTTCCAATATAAAAACATAATAGATCGAAATATCTGGACGTTGGTATAAAAATTTAAATATAGATCGTGATATTTTTTCATAAAATTTATAGAGAGAATTGATTTTTGTGAATATTATGTAATCTATTAAATACTAATTTATAAAAATCTCATATATTTGAAATTATAAATTAACACCTTTAGAAATACGAAAACTATTTTAGGTTAATACATAATAAACTATACAAAAATTGCCATTTGACTATGCTAAAATGCAAAATTATTTATGGGAATTTAGATGTATCCGACATGAATAATTTCATTTAACTATGTATTTATCTCGTAATTAATAACCTGGAAAGGTGAATCTATTCTAATGGCCATGGTTCTGGTGGGGGCTAGAGTCGGGGCTTTTACATGGGCAAGAATCTACGGGTTGCATGCGCAATCCTCATGGCGGCTGCCTCTTGCGCAGCCAACGCGCAGACAGTCAATATTTCCACAAACGGGCGTGTCGCGCCTGCCAATCCCATTACCTTCAATGGCGGAGTTGGCGTCAAAATCAAGGGCACGGTCCAGAACGCTGTGATTGGCCCGGCCATCTTTCTAAATGCAGCCATGACGGTTTGGAGCGATCCTGCTGCTGTCGTTAGCAATATGACTATGAAGGGGGTCTTCATTTCCGACACTTGGCGAGAAGGAATACGCATAACCGGCAACGCGGACGGCGTTCAGATCCAGGATTTCAATATTGCCATGCGGAACATTCCGCAGACGAATGATCAGATACCTACCGGCATCGTGATGTTTGGAGGCAAGAATATCCTGATTCAGCGAGGCTCTGTATCCGGATTCAAGACCATACCGATACCGAATACCTATGCCAATGGAGACGGTGTTGCGGCGGAGAAGGCGGTTGATCGGTTGACCATTGAAGATGTCGATTCAAGCGATAACAGCGATGGCGGCTTTGACCTTAAATCCACAAATACTGTACTTCGCAATCTGAGCGCCTCCAGAAACTATCGTAGCTATCGCTTCTGGGGGACGGCCGCGGCCACGACCCTGACCAGCACTGATCCAGTGAATGCGCACGTATGGGCTGGAGGAGGTGCAGTGGTTGTGATTGACAAGCTGATAGCCACCTCGAAAACCAACGCGCTCATCCTTTATGTTGATGGCGCCAAGTCGGTTACGATAAAATCCTGTGAGCTGTCAGTGCCACCAGGCACAAAGCTGATGTATAAGGCGACGGCGGCAACGGTCGTCACCTTGGGGGCGGGGTGCAAGCTGCCATAAGTGACTGAATATTTGAGGCTGCCGTCAGACAAGGCAGCCATCGTTAACCTATCCTGCAGGCTCATGCTTCGGCATGAGCCTGTTTCAGTTTCGTGAAATTCAGCAAAATAAAAACGAGATTTGCGTTTAAAGGCGAGCACCTATCGGAGCGACGATCATCATATCGTCCGAAATCTGAACATAGCAGCTTCGAAATAATACGCTTTGCACTCGACATGGTGACATGCTCTGGGCGATAGAAAGGCTGTATCTTGTCCGGGGGGATGAAGTTGAATATTTCTGTAAAAAGCAAGATCCGCGGCGCAGCACGTCGATCAGGGATCATGCCACTATTGAAATTTGTCCGGTTCAGGCTGGGTGGCGAAGGCGTACCACTACATGGCAGGGTTCGGTTCGGTGATCTCCGGCGCCTGGAACCCATCAGCCGGGAATATGGCTATGACCGGGGCCGGCCAATCGATCGATACTATATCGAGAATTTCCTTCAATCACAGGGGCGGCTGATCACAGGCCGGGTACTGGAGATTGGGGAGCGGACATATACCGAACTATACGGCCAGGGTGTAACCCAAAGTGATATGCTCCATGTCAATGATGAGGAGGGGGCGACCTATGTCGATGACCTCACTGACGGCTATTCCATTCCGAGCAACAGCTATGACTGCGTGATCCTGACGCAGACCCTGCATCTGATCTTCGATATGAAGCAGGCGTTGACGACCATTTTCCGCATCCTCAAGCCAGGTGGCGTACTGTTGTGCACTGTGCCCGGGATTACACAGGTTGCCGATCCCTCATGGAACGACACTTGGTATTGGTCGCTGACGAAGAGTGCAGCGAGGAAGCTGTGTGAACAGGTGTTCCAGGAGGGGAATGTGGACGTGGTCCATCACGGGAACGTCCTTTCTGCCACTTCCTTCCTGCAAGGGCTTGCAGAAAGTGAACTGACTGCCGCGGAACTGGATCATGTTGATCCGGAATATCCCGTAACCATAGCAATCACTGCCAGGGCTGGTGATGCAAATGCCAAGATGCGCATGGCTGACCTGTGGAACTATGAGGGGCAGGATCCGACTGCATATGATGAGGAGACCAGCTATCAGCTGGGCATGGCCCATTTAGATGGGGTGGGCGCGACCATAGAGGATTGGGGCTGTGGCAGCGCATATGCCAAAAAGTTTGTCTCCCAAAGTCGCTACGTTGGTATAGACGGCAGCAAAAGCGATCAGGCCGATATCAAAGCGGAACTGCAAGAGTACCGCTCCGAGGCGGACTGTATTTTCATGCGCCATGTCCTGGAGCATAATTGGGGATGGCGGCAAATTCTTGAAAACGCCATATCATCGTTCCGCAAGCGTATGACGCTCATAATTTTCACACCCTTTGCGCAGAGCGATGAAGCGATCGCGTTTAATGGGGCAATTCCTGATCTCTCCCTAGATAAAAGCGAATTGACGGCTTTCTTCGAAGGCCTCCAAGTGCGCGAAGAAATAATCGTGTCAGCAACGCAATATGGTAGGGAAACCATTTTTTACCTTGAGAAATAGTTCGGCCTTTCAAATCGTTCGTCGGGCGCTGCATCCGTTGCGGAGAGCGATACACAATCGACATGAGCGCGGTGGTATATTGATGTATCATCGCGTCGCGGAAGAATCGTGTGATCCGTGGGGGCTATGCGTCTCACCTGCTGCGTTCGCGGATCAGATGGCTGTGTTGGCGAAATATCGCGCTGCAGTGGATTTGACAGCATTTTCCAGCGGGGAAGGCTATTCGAAGAGTGGCGCGAGTATCGCCGTTACGTTCGATGATGCCTATGTCGACAATCTCACAGCCGCGCTACCCATTATCGAGAAATACGAGATCCCGATCACGATCTTTGCGGTCTCTCAAACTCTAGGTCGGCGGCGCGAGTTTTGGTGGGACGCGTTGACGCGCGCGATTCTCGAGAGTGCGACCCTTCCGGTTTCGTTGACATTGAAGCTGGGGGAAGATGTCCGAGAGTTCGCCATCGACGATCGACCCGAAGACAGGGCCCTGGCGCAAAATTGGGTCGCGGATGAAGATGGACCGCGTACTGATCGGGAAAAGCTGTATGTGGAACTGTGGAATGCAATTGTCCTTTTGCCTCCCGAAGCACAGGATCTTGTAACAGACGAGATACTCCTCTGGGCGGGGGCATCGCTCAAGGGGCCGGAAAGTCGCTACCCGGCGACGCGAGAGGAGCTGTCCGGCCATGCAGGGCACCCGCTGCTGCACATTGGTAGTCATACGCGTACACATCGTTCACTACCGGATTTGTCGCTCGCGGAACAAGCAGAGGAGATTGAAGGTGGCCATCGGGACCTGGAAGAGACGATAGGGGCACGGATCGATCGCTTCTCCTATCCCTTTGGACGATTGAATTCCTCGGCGAAGAAGCTCGTCGAGGCATTGGGTGTCGATGTCGCCTGTACCAGTGCCGTAAGTGCCGCCACATCCACAATGGATCGTCTGGCATTACCGCGATTGCAGTCCGTAGAGAGGGATGAAGAAGCCTTTACACGGTGGCTTCAGGATGAGCATCATCTTCTGTTGAGGGTTGGAAGATGACGTCGCAAGAGGGCAACGCGTCAGGCCTTGTAACGGTAGTAATGATCTTCCTTAACGGGGAGAAATATATTGCCGAGGCGATCGAGAGCATCATCCGACAGACCTACAAGAACTGGGAACTGGTCCTGGTCGATGATGGCAGCTCGGATGGCGCGACGTCGATCGCTCTTAGCTATGCTGAAAGATATCCCGGGAAAATTCGCTATATCGAACATGAGGGCCATCAGAACCGAGGCATGAGTGCGTCTCGAAATGCTGGTGTTTCGACCGGTTCCGGCGAGTTCATCTCATTTCTCGACGCGGATGATATATGGCTTCCCGATCGGCTCGAGCATTTTGTGCAGGTAGCGCGGGATTTTCCGGACGCCAGACTTATCTATGGCCCTACGCTCTATTGGTACAGTTGGGCCGAGGCGCGGGGAGAGAAGCCGCCCGTCGATGGCCAGGCCGATTTTGCCGGCCACAATGATCTGCCCGCACGAATGTTGCTGATACCACCTATTGTCTTGCGGCAGTTTCTGGTCACCCAAGGTGGTTGCCTGCCCGGAATTTGCAGCTTGTTGATACGCAGGCACGCTTTTGAAGAGTGTGGCGGCTTTGAGCATTCGTTTCGTGGTCTATATGAAGATCAAGTGTTCCTGTCCAAGATGACCGCCAACTATCCGATCGTCGTGATAGATGAAGTGCTGGACTATTACAGGCAGCATAGCGAGTCCTGTTGTTGGAAAAGCCTTGAGTCCGGGGAGTATGACCCATTAGATCATCATCCCGCTAGAGCCGTATACCTCCGATGGCTTGACCAGTATGTGCGACGGTTGGGCTTGAACGATCCGGTCATAAATCGTTCTATACGCAACCAGCTTCTTCCATATAGGGTGCCACTGTACATACCGCTGGCGAGGATATGTCGGAGGGCTTTACGTGCGTCGCGTCGTTTCCTTAGGGCCTACACGCCCCCTGGCGTGCGCCGGGTGATAAATTACGGACTCCGGATGGTTACGGCACTAATAAAGGGGCGGCGCTTACGTCAGCTGCCTTGAGATAGCATTGCTTTCACTGGCAAGCATAACAGGATCATTGATCAGATAACTTAATTCCTGAAGCTGCACCATCTTGCTGAAAATTCCACCTTGCTGAAACAGCTGGGAGGGCGATCCATGTTCAGCAACTTTTCCGTGGGACAGTACAATCACCTCGTCGGCCATACGTGTTGTGCTCAGGCGATGTGCGATTATGATGATCGTCCGCTTGCCCTGTATAGATTCGAGTGCCTTGAACACCTCTGCTTCGGTCAGGCTATCCAACGCATTTGTCGCTTCATCCAGAATGAGAATGCTGTCCTCTCGAAGCAGGGCGCGGGCAAGTTCGATACGTTGACGTTGCCCTCCCGAGAGAAGAAGCCCCCTCTCCCCAATCTCCGTGTCATAGCCGTTTGGCAGCGTTTGGATGAAATCATGGATATCCGCTGCTCGAGCAGCTTCCTTAATTTCCTCCTCAGTGGCTTCGGGCCGGGAATAACTAATATTCTGACCTACCGTTCCGGATATAAGGTCGGTGTCCTGCCCGGCAATCGCGAGGCGCCGCCGCCATGAAGTAAGATCCAGGTCGCAAAGCGACACGTTGTCCACGCTGATCTGACCGGAGTCCGGGTCATGAAATCGGTAAATCAGATTAGTGATGGTGGACTTCCCGGCACCTGAGGCGCCAACCAGTGCCGTCGTTTTACCAAAAGGAATCTCGAATGAAATATGGTCAAGCGCATTGCGCCGTTCCCGACTTTTGCCGGCATAGGAGAAGCTGACATCTTGAAAGCGAATAGCATCTTCAAAGGGCGGCAGGGCTTGGGTGCCGTTGGCACGGTCCGACCACTGTTCCAGATTCAGTAAATTTGCAACTGCCTCCACAGATCCTGTGGCTTGGACAAGGCTGGTGCGCGTTTCGTCAATAGCCTTCACGTGCGGCTGAAGCCTATGAAGCAATGCAAGAAAGGCAATCATCGAAGCCTGACCAACGCCAAGAGAAACCGCGGCCAGCAAAATGATAGCCACTATAAGCGCATAAAGTACTTCCTGCGTTGCCGAGGCGCCGCCTCCTAAGGTTGCAACCTTTCTTTCAAGATTGAAAAGCCGTTGAGATGCGTCCTCATAAACCCGCTGTGCGTCGGCTTCCCGGCCAAATGCACGCGTCATACGCATGCTATCGAGCAGCTCGCAGGCCCGCACAGACAAATCCTCAGATGCGCGCACGATTTTCTCGCCCAGCAATCTCGTACGACCGTCGATCAATCTACGAAATATTGAAACCAACCCCACAAGTGCAATGACGATAAGAGTAAGTGGCCAGGATATGAGAATAAGAATACATGTGAAAGCCAAGATCATGCATATATTGGTAAACAAATCAAATACGCTAAATATAGCGTGCGTGACTTTCCAGCTTTCGCCATCTAGGGTATTTATGAGTTTTCCATTGTCGGTAAGGCAAATAAATTCATAATCTACGCCCAAAAGACTTGCATGGATTTGGGCTCGCAGTGACATGCTCATTCGTCCACTGAGCCATGTAACCAACTGGCCATTAAGGAAGGTTATGATCGCGCGTAGCGTTACCAAAGCGACAATCAATCCTGCGATAAGCTCAAGACGATTTTCGGTGCCTGCCAGATTGGCGACCTTACCTAAAGCTTCTGCAACTGGCCCCTCATCCGAACCTACGAGTTCTGCGCTATGGAACAATGTTGAAAGCAAAGGTATCAAAAGGCTGATGCTGAGACCATCGGCGATTGACGACAGGAAACCAAGCGCCAGTAATGCGGCGATCTGCCAAGGATATTCGGCAAGTGCCTTGCGAACCCACTGCCATACCATGATATGGATCACGAATACTGCCCCTTCATCATCTCTGTGCAGCCAATCGCGAGCTCATTCAATCCCGTTACAGAAGATTGATGCATGTATGGGACTTCCACATTATCTAGAGCGCGCTTTCCATCTTTTTCATATTTTGTCACGATGAATTGCTGAAGATCGCAACCTGCATTGTCCTAAAACTGGAAGTTGCAATGCATGAGAACCCGGCATAGCGATAAATTCCGTTAACCTGCTATTTTGTCATCGTCGCGGCGTGCGGGAAAATATTTATTCGTATATTCCGCTATTGAGTAAGACTACATTTTGGACCTGCGATAATTTTTCCAGGGCCTAATAATATTTTGGCGGTATCGGGAATATCGATATCGCATTCATCAATGATGAATGTCGTAAATCCACCCTCTGAAACCAGTAGGGGCGCGGATGTTGCTGATTTGGCGATCAAATTTTTGATATGGAGTGTTTTCGGTTGGCCGCGGCCGAGCACCCAAATATGTAGAGGACTACTTTTTCCACCACGGCTCATTGGGTCTTCGCTGATCAAGGTTCCCGCTTCTGCCGACTCCCAGAAGCGAAAGTTGCGTGTGTTTCTTCTGGCGGTCACTTGATCAAGGAAGGCATTCTTCGCTTTTAGATCGACGCCTCCATCGCTGTTATCCTGCACCAGGACACGCTCGATACGAAGCCCGTCAACGGTACCCTCTGCCGCGATCCCATCGCCATTCCAGTACCGGTTGGCATCCATGTTCATTTGAAATCCGCTAAACTCGCTATCTTGAACAACGATGTCCGACCCCGCGATGATGGCTAAACCCTCCGGTAGGTTAGGAGGGGTGTTGGGCAGGTCCGCATGGCGACAGAAGACGTTTGATATTACCACCCGTTCGGCCTTTCGAAGCCTGATGCAGTCACGCTGAACATCTACCGCATTAATATTTGAAATTTCGCTATCGGAAATTACCGTACCAGGCTTTGTTTCTATTACCCGAAATGCGCCCTTTATATCGATGTTATCAATCCGTCTGAAATTTACATTACTTCCGATGAAAACTGCATCGTTGCCTCGATTTAACTTTTTCAGTTTCTTTGTTGGTTCGAAAGGCTTGAGATCGGCTTGGGCGATTGCGGCCGACGTTCCAAACACAAACAGAGCAGCCGCGATGAACGATGCCTTTAACATATCCAGACTCCTGCCGAAGGTACCAGAAATTTGAGCAGATATGAGATTGCCCGCGGGTACTCTTCTCTCGATGGCCTTTCCTCGGTACATTGGCAATGACAACGCGTCTTTTAATTTGGCTTATCGCTGGCGATTACCGTAGCCGCTGCTCTGGAATGTCGAGAAGCGGGGGGTGTACTGCGTGCCTCGCCCAGACATTGCTCGATGACCTTCCAATACAGGTCGCGCGCCGCGTTTAAACTGTAATCGCCAGCGCGACGAGGGCCTGCTATGGCCAACGCACGCGCGCGTTCTGGTTCGAGAGCCAATCGCAAACCCTCAGCCACCCCCAAGGCGTCATTTTGAGGGACGAGAATGCCATTCTCGCCTATATGTATACCATCTATCTCTTCCCGACGAGCTTTTGCCAGTATTTCCGACGGGCCTGAGGGGCAGTTTGTCGCCACGACGGGAAGGCCAAGCGCCAGCGCTTCCACCAGTCCGTTTGGAAATCCCTCTGCATTTGACGCGCTTACATAGCAGCTTGCCGCACGCATCACGGGGTAAGGGTTGGCAGCGAAGCCTGCCAGCACTATCCGATCCTCTACTCCGAGCGTTTTTGCTCGGGCTTTTATCTCGTCATGCTCGGGCCCTTGGCCGAGGATGACCAGCGGCAGTTTCAGTCCTGATGCGGCTAGCGCGTCGGTAAGGAGAATAACGTTCTTGTTCTTGCTAAGCCGCGATACTGCCACAATGTATGGCCCGTCAACGGGCAGCGTCATTTCTTCCGCGGCTGCAAGATTGATGCGGTCAGAATCCACGGGATTTGGAATCGTGACGAGCCTGCTCCCAGGAACGGAGAAATTGCGCTCAAGGTCTTCCGCGATACCGTCGGACACAGCGATGATGCGATCAGCATGGGGATAGATCGTGCGCACCATAGCTTTGGAAAGGCGGGCAGCGATGCCGTGGGCGAAATGACCGCTGGTGTTTACGCGCTCGCTAATGATGGCCTTATGTCCCAGCATCCGGGCTACCGCCACGCTGGCGATATTGGCTCTGGTCAGGAAGGAGAGCGTCAAATCGGGCCGCTCGGCTCTGGCAAGTTTGAGCAACTCGCGGATGCTCTGTATCAATTTGAAACGGCCATTCAGTTGGTGAATGTGTAGCCATGGAGGTGGTGTATATTCCTTTGCTTCATCATCGAGCAGGGCGAGGGAAATGTCATAATCGCTGAGAAATTGGCGGGAAGCGCCGATTAATTCCAACAGGACGCGCTCGGCTCCGCCGCCTGCGAGCGAATTTATGACAAATAGGATACGTTTGCGGGGAAGTTTGGAGGCCATGTCGCGATCGCTTATTTCCAGTATGCAAAGTCCGAAGTGGCTGATATTTGCTGCTAAGCAGCATGAGAGCTTTTTGCTTATTAATCATATAAATGTCCAATGTTGAAGGGGTCGAAAATTTACCGATTTCAAACCCTCTGCGGTGAGAACATGCCGCCCCCATTGTACGGGATTTACTCCCGTAGCAGGCGCATAGCAGGAGCAGGCTGCTAGCCATGCGGGACGAGGCAAAACAATCGAGCCGACGACCTGATGTTATGATGTTGGGGCTGCGAAGCTTTGGCCATGGTCAAGGCGGTGTGGAAGCGCATGTTGAGCAATTGGCGCAGGAGGTTGACCGTGCTGGATATGCAGTCGAAGTAGTCGTCAGAAAGCCTTACGCGGGCGAGCAAATAGTCGCCAGCGGGCGAGATATACGCACCATTCCCTTATGGTCTCCCAAGGGGAAATCGACCGAAGCCATCGTGCATTCTATAATAGGGGTGCTCTATGCTGCCTGGCGCCGGCCGCGGATACTCCACATGCATGCGATCGGGCCGTCGCTGACAGTTCCTCTCGCAAGGTTGTTAGGACTGCGGGTGGTATTTACGCACCATGGCGAAGATTTTCAGCGTGAGAAGTGGGGGTGGTTTGCGCGCAAGATGCTCAGATTGGGTGAGCGGTTTGGCGCACTCTTTTCAAATGAGCGAATCTGCGTCTCATCCTCTCTCGCAAATGATGTGAGTGCGCGTTACGGTGTGTCATTCAAATATATACCCAATGGCGTTAGGTCGACAAAGCCAGTATCCAGCACGACGATCCTTGATAAATTGGATCTAAAGCCTGGGGGGTACATCCTTCATGTGGGGCGCATCGTTCCTGAGAAGAGGCAGATCGATCTGATCCACGCGTTAGAATTCCTCGATGTGAAAGACATGAAGCTGGTTCTTGTGGGGGCTGCTGATCATGCGACTGACTACAGCAAAATCATTGATGAGGAGGTCTCGGGCAATCGGAATGTGATTGCGGCGGGCTTTCAAACGGGATTGGCACTAGAGGAACTCTACAGCCATGCCGGAATTTTCGCATTGCCTTCCAGTCATGAAGGGCTGCCAATCGCATTATTGGAGGCGATGGCCTTCGGGTGTCGAGTGGTGGCCAGCGATATTGAAGCTAATTTGAATGTCGGATTGCCGCATGGTTGCTACTTTAAGCTGGCGGATGTCAGCGGCCTTGCAGGGGCAATTCGCTCAGGTCTGCCAAGTGATGCCAGCCAAAACCGAGTCGACTGGAGCCAGTCACTCAGCAACTATGACTGGAGCGAGATTGCCGCCAAAACAATCGAGGCCTACGGTCTGGCAGCTCGGTCAGGTTTCCAATCGTTGGAACATATTCCCGCCTGAAACAAGGTAGGCTAGGCAACGGCAATCTGCCAATGTCGGGAAATCTGCTCGGTCAGTAATAATCATCGCCCCTGTTACGGTACCAAGAAAGCACCATGGCACCTACCAATGCGAACGGAGCCATCATCATCACATATAGACCGGTCATTGAAAGCCCTTAGTGGAAGACGTGTCATCCAAATTTATGTCAAACCTCTGAAAGTTTGATAAATTTTGGCTCCAGACCGGCGTCGAAGATTCTCAGGCAGGCTAAGCAGGGGCCAGAAGGCTTGATCGGATATGGTTCGCTTTGGATCAGCTTGGTTATCGCCTGCACAGAGCGGCAATAAAACTCTGGAAAGGCTACCGAATCTTTCGGGAGTGGCACATATTCGCGTCCAGTGTATATCGATCTTGATTTGTGGATGTTTGGCAGCGGTGCAGATTGTCAGGCTTCACTTTTCAATCGCGTAGTGGTGAGCCGGAAGGGCCTTAATAGTGATGGTGATAGAACAAGGGAGCTGTTAAGTGGACCCAGCGGCTCTCATCTTGGGTGCGTGTGCACTGAGCCTTGTGCTCGGTGCAATCATGCTAATCCGTTTTTTCTACAAAAGGCGGAAGATACGCCGGCAAAGAGGCAGACTCTGGGCCTCATATTACAATGATACTCGCGCACGTCGAAGCGATTGAAATACGGATATCGACGTGGGCGAGGTAATATGGCGTCGAATTTTCCTTCCCGCATGTTCAAAAATATAAAAATGGAGACATTTTATTATATAATATTATCGTCAATAATTTTTTTAACGGCATCTTACACAGTTTGGCCAATAATTAATATAGACTTGGGAGAATATGAGAGAATTTTTGCAGTATATCCTTTTATATTATTTCTGCATATATTTCTTTTAATTTATGGCATCCTAAAGGGCGGGAGATGGCTCATTGCGATCAGTCTGGGATTGATCGGAGTGGCAGCCAGCCTTGTTGTATCTGAGATGTGGTCTGCGGCCTCTTGCGAGGCTAGTGAACAAAAGCAGATCAGCATCGTGTCGCATAATCTTGCAGTGAGAAATCGGCGGCCGGAGGCGACGGTCCGCGCGCTTCTTGCGGCCAATCCGGACGTTCTACTGCTACAAGAGGCAAGCGGCAGCGTTGAACCATATTTGCCAATGCTAGACAGGCAATATCCTTACCATTCACGCTGTGTAAGAGGTTGCGACCTCAGAATTTATTCCCGCATATCGATGGATCGGGTTCGCTGGCGTTTCAAGGATAGTAATGGTGCGACTACTGGCCCCCACATTATGTGGACTCATCTAACCCTGCCAACGTCGTCGATCTTGCTTGCGACCGTTCATATGGCCCGGGACGGCTCAGTTGCCGAAAGAAACGTGGAGCGACGCAGGCTGATGAACTTCATTCATGCATCCAAACACGGCCTGCTGATCGTTGCTGGCGATTTTAACCTCACGCCCTGGGAATTTGGCATGCGCGAGTTTGACAGAGGCATAATACCTGCTCGCCGCGTCTCGCGCGCCTTATTCTCATTTCCTTCGCGAATGAACAAAATTGAACATGTCTTGCCGGTCCTGCCGATCGACCATTTTGTCGTTGGTTCAGGCTTATCCGTGGCCTCGGTTGACCGTCTTCCTCCCACAGGCTCAGATCACTTCCCGATTATAGCACGGCTCGTCGTACGACATGACGCGAATCGGCCTCGTGGGACTCCATCTGTTAAAGGCACCGGCAGCTGCGCCCAGTGAGCAGTTGCAGCAATTCTGTCGCCACTGTAAGACGGGCAGGGTTAAACGACGATATTGCGCGATCGGCGAACCCAAGCGAAAAGCAAGGCCTTTTTGCAAGGGTTGTCGAATAGTTATATGTTGATGGCCGATCTGTTTGTCAGCATATCGGGCTGTGAGTTGGAAAATAAATTGCGTATCTGAGCCGTGCTGACAGCTGCCGATCGTAGGATAAAAGTTATGACGTTCATTTCAGGCAAGCCCGAGATCGGGATTACTAATTCAGTTCCGGCTTCGGAATCATCAAGTGGTTTGATTGATTTTGGAGCTGCGTGGCTTGCCTTTCGCCGACGGTGGATTCTTTTTGTCATCGTTGCAGTTATCGTCATGTTGCTCACGGTCGCGGCATATATCCTAACACCCAAGCAATATACTGCATCTGCTCAGGTGGTGCTCAAGACAGGCAAGGAGCAGGTAGTCTCTCAGGACATTGTTCAGCGAGATACGCCGGACACTTATGCTGTGGATACCGCTGTTGAGATTTTGCAGTCTCCAGGTTTGGCTGCGATGGTAGTCACGCGTCTGGGTCTTGCGAACAATCCGGACTTCATGCCTCCGCCATCGGAAGATGATGGCCCACTTTCTCCCCAGGAGGCAGTGAGTACGGCTGTCGATTTGATTTCTTCTGGCTTGGCCGCAAAGCGCTTCGGCGTCGCGTTCGTTATCGACGTCAGCTATACCAATAAGGATCCGGTCATTGCTGCTAAGGTCGTCAACGAGCTGGTGAAGGTATACACTGACGACCAGCTTCGTTCGAAACTGACAGCCACCCAGCAGGCAAGTGGTTTTCTTTATGGTAAGCTGGGAGGCTTGCGCGAGAAGGCTGTTAAGGCTGAGTCCGCCTTGGCAGACTTCAAATCCAGTCATCCTTTGCTCACGTCCGCAGACGATCAAAATGTCTCGCAGCAGCAGTTTGCCTCAATGTCGAGCGAGCTGAGCGCTGCCAGGGCGGAGCATGCCTCAAGGCTTGCGGAACTGCAAAAAGCCCGTGCTCTAGCGGCTGGTGGCAATTATGCGCCTTCCGACGGATTCCTTGGTGCTTCCGATCAGGGATCTCCGGAAGGTGCCAATGGCGGCGGCCTGTGGGCCCAAGAAGCCGTTCTGAGCCGCAAACTGGCCGAATTGGAAGCCAATCTCGGACCAAATCATCCTCAACTCATCTCGACGCGTTCAGAATTAACGGCCCTGCGAGCAAGAATTGCTGCAGCTGGTGGCCGCTCTATCGGTGATTTGGAGGCAAAGGAAAAAGCCGCTGCCAGTCGTGTCGCTTCGCTGGAAAGCAGCGTCGGCAATTTATCTGCGACATTGAACGCTAACAATCGCGCCAAGGCCACTCAGAGCGAACTTGCTCGCGAAGCATCAACGATTGCCAGCACATATGAGGATTATCTTCGCAGGTATCGGGAGAGCACGGCGCAAGAGGGAGCGCAAAGTGCGGATGCGCGAATTCTCACCCTCGCCGGCATTCCGGGTATGCCGAGTTTTCCTTCGCTGAAATCGTTCGGAGCGATTGGAATTGTCTTGGCGCTCACGTTGGGGGCATTGGCAATTCTTGTACGGGAACTGTTGGAAAAAGGAATTCGAACGTCGCGTGATGTCGAGAAAGTTCTTGGCATGCGCACTTTGGCTTCTGTGCCGAGCTTTTCCTCGACGCTCAGTGGTGACGAAAAAGCAGGTTCAGCCGAATTTGATCCGAGCATCGTGATTGATCGGCCATTTTCGGCATTCACCGAGAGTTTTCGGATGCTGCTAGCTTCGCTCTACAAGCCTCAAAGCACTAAGCCATATCAGGTCGTTGCTGTCACCTCTGCTCTGCCGGGCGAAGGAAAATCAACCAGCACAATGTGTTTGGCACGAGTTGCGGCGACAAGCGGGCTCAAGACCCTATTAATTGATTGCGACACGCGCCGTCCAGATCGTGGGCCTGCATCTCAGCACGCAAAATATGGCCTGTTGGAAGTCCTTGCAGGCACTTGCTCACTGCAGCAGGCGATCGTGAAGGATCCGATCTCATCGGCCTACTTTCTTCCCATTTCCACGCAGCCGGTGGGGGCCGATGATGTCCTTATCAAATCGGCAATGGATGATCTGCTGGCAGATCTCAGGAAGGCATTTGACTTCATTCTGATTGATACCGCACCGGTTCTTGCCATTGCCGAGACCCGCCTTCTTGTGACGAAAGCAGATAGTGTTGTCTTCCTAGTGCGATGGGGCGACACACCTAGCGACGCTTCTTTGGCGGCATCGAGAATGCTGCTTGAATCTGGGGCCAATGTTGCCGGAATTGCGTTAACTCAGGTGGATCTTGATCAGCAGAATAAATGGACGAAAGAAGACGCCAGTGCGTATTATAAGAAGTATAAAAAATATTACGCCGCATAGTCATAGAATAAACAAAAAAATATCAATTCTTCATCTGTGCAATGTTTTTGCGCGATGCTTTTATTTGTCCTTGTAAGCAAAATGACTTGATCTCTGTATCAGTTTCTCTGGTAGAAATCCTTTAGATTATGGCGGAGGCGGGAAATGCACCGAGATCCCAGACTGGTAATTATGCCCTTTACCGGCAAAAGACTTGGGGGTTCGCATATTTCCGGTCTTGTCCTTGCAGATGGCCTAAGGCAGCGATTTGATCTGAACAGCGTGATCGTGGCGCCAGAGAAATCTGAAGTGACCGACTTTGCCAGAGGGATGGGTTTCACAACGATAGATAGTGGAGCTGCGCCTTCCAACCGCGCATATGATCCGCTTGGAGCATTGCTGGGATTTCGCTCGCGTTACAGCATGTTGTCTCGCTTGAAGGATGGGGCAGTCCTGCACGTCAATGACATGTCTGCCCTGCCCATATGGGGCCCAGCAGCACGGCTTATAGGCATCCCAGTCATACATCATGATAGAGCTAACGGCAGAAAGTTCCCCAAATGCCTGGCCATCCAGATCGCTGAACATGTCATAAGCATCTCGTCCTTTTGTTACGCCAGCCTGGCTTGCGTTGGCGAACATCGGAAAACCCTGGTTACGGATCCCTTTAAGTATCCTGACACACCGCCTCCATCTGAATTGAAGAATGCCATTCTTCAAGAAATGGGTGCAAATGATGACTGCATTTTGATCGGTTTCTCTGGAAATTTCTGGGAGAGGAAACGCCCAGTATTTTTTCTGGAAACTGCTCGAATCCTTGCAGCGAGAAATCCCCGGCTGAGATTTGTGATCTTCGGTAGGCCAGGCGACATTTCCGAAGCGCGTATGCAGGACCTAATTCAGCAGATGCAACTTGGCGCGGTTTGCTTACTTGCGGGCTTTCGTACGCCTGCCGATAACAATATTGCCGCTTTGGACATACTGGCAATGCCGGCGATCACAGAGCCATTTGGCCGCACGCCTGTTGAGGCCCTGTTATTGGGGGTGCCTTATGTAGCCACGGACGATGCGGGGCACAGCGAGATATTGGAAAAGTGGGCTGGAGGGGTGGGCGTTCCACTAAACGCTGATCCGGAAGAATTTGCCAATGTGATAGAGCGAATGATCACTAGCACCGATCAGATTGCGCTAAGTCTGGATGATCGCCGGCTGATCGCTACGGAGTTATCCCCAACAAGTCATGCGGAAGCGGTCATGCAGGTTTACCGCAAATTTGGCGATCGCTTTGCCCGAGGAGAAATGAGCGGTTCGGAAACAGGACACTCTCCCGGCGCAGTCTAGCCGTCCTTTCAATTAACGCTGAGAGCGACTTTGATGCCGGCGCGCTGGCCCGGCATAGAATGACGCGCTCCAACCCCAAATTATTGCCCAAGTTATCAGGCCCTCAATCTGCCACAATGGCATTGTCGACATATTGAGGACCAAAAAGGAGAGTTGGGCGAAAACAATTTTTATCCTGTTTTCGCCTGATCCCAATATGGACACGATGAAGCCACAAGCAAACATGAAAATAACGGCTACAAGTCCAAATATTCCGTATTCGTATAGATTATGAACGAAGGTGTTATGAGCATAAATTGTAAATTTCTGTTGATATGAATCCGGGCCGAATCCGACTAAATGTCGTATGTTGTCAGACTGCTGCCATTCATCGATATATTTGCTCCAAAGATAGAGCCGGCCCGACAATATCCTTCTATCGCTGAACGTGAAGGATTCCGGTCGCCCTAAACCGTTGGCAACTCTTTCTATAGCTTTCGGCAAATCATCTAATCGATCTGTAGATACGCTAATGCCGACGGCAGCAGTGATAGCAAATAATGCCGAAACCAGTAAGACAAATGCTTTTAGATGCCTTGGAAACTGCCGGATAGCTTCAGATAATACGAAATATACGATTATAGGCCCCGCTGCAATTATGGCCGTTCTGTAATTTGCGATAAAAATGCCAACGACGCCCGTCGTCATGCCTGCCCACCGAGTTCGTGTGGATAGGCCTTGCCCAAGCACGGAAAGCATGACCAAGCCGACCAAGGCGGAAGAGAACGCCGCTTCATGATTGTATCCGCCAATATAAGAAGCAGAGCCGTCTGCCTCTGTCTGTTTGTAGCTTCCCAGAACAACGGAGAGCGCCTGAAAAATGATTAACGGACAAAAAGCGAACAAGGCCCAAAAGCTGAAATTTTTGTGATAACCATTTCTGAAAATATTAAAGATATGAGTTGCAATAACGAAAAAATACAGAGTTTTTAGAATAGTATCGACACTCCCCATCAAATTATGGTTTATTGATGAACTAACAATTATCGAAATCAGATAAGGTGCTATTGCTAACGCTATAACATTGAATATAATTTTCCTACGCGCCGTAAACAGTCCCAAGGCAACGATAAAGATAGAACCTAGAGCGTTGCCGGAAAGTCCAGCGGCAACGGTCTGATAGGTGACGGAGGGAAATGCAGATAATATGAAGCGAAACCAGATCGCAAATATGACGAACTTTGAAGACCAGTCCTGACATCTTCTCAGCGCGACAAAAGCAACTATGGACGAAAGGAGAAGTCCCAGAAGTTGGGCAAACAAAGGAAGTGAGCCGCTCACAACCTCGATGCGACCGTTCATGCAAGGACACCATGCGTATGAGGTGATCCCAAATCATTTTGTGGGCCAGCGCCCCTAATGTCGACTTTTCCAGCGCGCAACAAAAATGCCTTTCGCTTCCTGCCTGATAAGGATGGCCCGGACATGCATAATCGGGCTGAACCGAAAAGCAACTGGCCCTCGAAGATGCTGCATTTCTTGAAAAAAGGGGCGGGGACCATTTTGGCGTGAGCGACAGCTTCAACAGCGCTATCGGTAACAATCGGCTTATATCGATTTGCGATGATAGGTCCGCGGTGCGCGATGAAGTGATGTTCATAAGTTCGTGATTTCCGGCTAAGGCCACTCAGAAGAGGCGTTTCTTCAGGAATTTTGGAGTTGGCGAAGTATGGGGACGGCCAGCGGCGAGGCACCTTCGGTATCGGTGATCATTCCCGCATATAACGCCAGTGCCTACATCGAACGAGCGATCATTAGTGCTCAGCAGCAAATGGGCCATTCACTTGAAATAATTGTCGTAGATGACTGCTCGACCGATAATACTTGCGATGTGGTGCGTCGCCTACAGTTGGCAGATGATCGGATCATCCTTCACAAAACTATAAAAAACGGCGGCCCTAGCGAGGCTAGGAATTTGGCGATCGGACATGCAAAGGGTCATTGGATCGCGATATTGGATGCCGATGATACATGGAAGCAAGGGCGCCTGAAAAATCTTATAGAAATCGCACTGGAACAGTCGTGTGATATCATAGCAGATAATTATGTTTTGCATGATGAGTCTCGCCCCGCAGGCGATACCCCAGCGTTCTATCTTCGGAAAAAATGGGGTGAGCTTACGCCGGAGCGTTTTCTATGGAGCGAGCGGCCCGGCGGACGGATGCGGTTTGGCATGCTGAAGCCAATCCTACGACGGGAATTTCTCACCAAAAAGGAAATCTCTTATTCAACAGAAATCCGGTACGCTGAGGATTTTCATTTTTTTATGAACTTCCTGCTACACGGGGCTAAAGCGATATTAGTTAGCGAAGCATATTATTCTTATACTTTGCCGTCCAGCCTCGTCACAGGTAAAAAATCGAAAGGGTCACGAACCGTTCCGAATCTCGACGATCGTATCTGGGTTGCTGATGACCTGCTTAAGAAGTTTAAAGGCAGTCTCACACCAACTTCGCAAGCAATGCTAATGAAATATCGATGCTGGATGGTGGGTGCCCGAAACGGCAAAATGATAATGGACCTTTTGCGGAAGCGCCATTTTGGCAAGGCAGCTTTCTCATTGCTTATGCAACCGCGCGCTGCGCTCATCTATGGACTCGCATCTGGACCGGTCAAGCGAGCGCGGTATCGATTTTCAAATGGCTCTCCGCCGCATTTGAAGTTGTGACCAGTCTTATTCTCTCTCTTGATAGATGCCAATAATTCAAAGTGGCATAGTGAAATAAACTGCGAGGCTTGGCATGAATAATACGAAAGGACATATAACAACCTCTAGAAAAGATGTCGCCGGATCACAACAGTTAAGCCAATTATCTTCCCGTCATCTTCGGGGATGTCTACCCTCATTACGATCAGTTTATTTACACTTGAAGGCTGACTTGATCCGATATCAAGGAGAGGGTCGCGCAAAGTTCATCAAACATTTTCTTTTTACGCCTGGTTATAAATATACCGTCTGGATGAGATTAACTGGATGGGCTCATCGCAGCAAACTGCGTAAATACACCTTGGGATTACCGTTCAAGTTTGTTCTGCGTCATTTAAGATATAAATACGGTATTGCTATACCTGAATATACAGAAATTGGCCCCGGGTTTTTCATCAACCGGTTTGGTGGGATTTACATCAATGGGGATGCTATAATTGGAAATAATGTAAATATTGCTCAAATGTCGATGATCGGGCAAGCAAATCGTGGTACACGTGCAGGCTCGCCGATTGTGGGGGACCGTGTCTATATCGGCGTTGGAAGCGCGCTGGTGGGAAGGATATCGGTCGGTAATGATGTGATAGTCGGTACCGGGGCGGTCATGTCCTCAGATATCCCTGATATGTCTGTGGTTTCTGGCAATCCTGGTAAAATCCTCCATAGTCGAGGTTCTGCTTACTATGTAAATAGGCTGGTTCCAGATGAGCTTCTTGAGATATGTCGATTATCAAGAGAACGTTGAGACGTATTTCACACTGAAAACGACGGTATTTATAAGAATACTGGGTCATTTGTCTTGAAGTATATGTAATAATGTTACTCGTACTACTATATGTGGGATTTTTATGAGAAGGGGTGAATGGTCGATGACCGCTTCTGCAGAAAATTCTTCGGGATCTTTTCCGGTTACGCGTGCTAACCTCGTTCAGCCTCGCCGCTATTCGGTCGATTTTCAAACTGACCATGCAAGCAAAAATGCGGACGTGTCCCTAGTCGTTTGCACCCGCAACCGTGCGGAGCGGCTAAAGCCAATGCTTGATAGCTTAAGATCGGCGATTCTGAACTCGTCAGCTATAGTTCAAGTCATATTGATCGATAGCTTCTCTGATGATTTGACCAAAGAAGTATTGATAGAATGGGCACGAGATCAACCGTTCTGGGTCAGTGTTGTGAGGGCGCAAGAAGCTGGAGCCTCGCTTGCGAGGAACATTGGTATTACAGAAGCTATGGGCGGAATTGTAGCTTTTACAGACGATGATTGTGTCATTTCAGAGGACTATATCACGGCCATCTCCCGGGCCGTTTCTAACTTGGCGGAACCGCAAATCATCGGAGGAAGGATAATGCTGGGCGATCCTGATGACCTCCCGATCACCATAAAGGAAGATGAGCTAGGGTCCTGTTTTGAGGGGAAAAGAATACCTTCTGGTTATATCATGAGCGCTAACTTCGTAATAACATATGCCACATTTGGGCGCATCGGGGGGTTTGATGAAAATTTCGGGCCTGGTGCGGCTTTTAAAGCTGCAGAGGATAGCGAGCTGCTAATGCGAGCGCTGCTAGAAAATGTGCCGATAAGATATGATCCAGATATAGTCGTCTATCATTTTCACGGTCGGAAGACTTTTGATCAGGCACGAAAGCTATACTCTGGATATAGCTTTGGAGATGGTGCTTTGTTCGCAAAATATTTCTTCAAACATCCAATGATTTTACGACGTGTTGCTGTCCTTTGTCGGGACGCGATCCGGGAGATTGTAATACCCGGTGACGACGCTATCTTGGGGCGCAGAAAGACGCAATGGCGATTAAGGCGCTTGTTTCGGGGCGGTGTCGCGTATTTGAAGCATAGTGGAAAGTCGTTACGGGCTTAACGACACCTGTTCTGTAGGGCTTGCATGTTCATGATGGGGCCGGAGTTTTCGGCCTTCTGCACATAAGGCGCGGCTTTCGTCGGCCGCGTACGGATCGGGCAAGGCGACGAGAAGAACCGAATTTGTGATCAACTGATAATGCTGCAATGCAAAAGAACGTAGGCGGGGGGGCGGTTTCGATATAAAAGGACCCACGCTTAATGTGAGGCCTTGATGGGTGATGACCGACCAATCCTGTTACCAATGAACAGAATTCATTGTGTTTTTTCGACAGATGACAATTTTTGCCAGCATCTCGCTGCGACGTTAGCGTCGCTCTTGGTAAATAATAAGCAGTATTTGTTTCATCTGCATGTGATTGCCGGGGGTGTCAGTGAACTGAACCGCAGAAAAATCCGCTCTCTCGTAGAAACATTCGGAAATGCGGAATTGAATTTTTATCAGTTCGATGAGAGGCCATATCAACATCTTCGAATTGATGGTCATATAAGGTTGGCATCTTATTTCCGGCTATTTCTTCCACATATTCTGCCCGATGACCTTGATAAAGTAATTTATCTTGACGCCGATGTGATTGTTCGTGGCGATGTAGCAGAATTGTGGAAAATGGATTTAGGAACCTCCTACATTGCAGGAGCATTTGATCCATATTCTGAAGGAAGTGTTTTAAGACTAGGACTTCCTCTGTCGCATAAATACATAAATGCAGGTGTTTTAGTTGTTAATCTTCGTCTTTGGCGCGAAGAAGATCTGGTTAGACGTTTCATTCAGTATGCTGAAGATAATAGTGATATACTAATCTTTCATGATCAAGACACGCTGAACGGTGTTTGTAGTGGGCGAATTATTGATTTGAGCTTGCGGTGGAACTTTCAAGCCAAAACAAAGAAGTTAGACCTGAAAAATTCTGATCTATCGGAGCAGTCTGTAAAAGAGATAATGAGTGATATTCGTATCGTTCATTTTACCACTCAAAAAAAGCCGTGGAACTATCGAGATGACGTAAAATATGAGCATGAATATTTATATTATTTATCTCTTGGTGATTGGCGCGATTTTCGACAAAGCGATAGATCATTTTTAAACATTATGCTTAGGCCGGTTAAAAGATTTTTTGCTCCTGTTAATAAAATGCGATGGGCGGCGATGAGCTTTATTAAAAATAAACTTTAGAACCGTGGGATATATGAGACGCATCACATTGCTGGATACTTCTGTGGCGACTGATAATCTCGGTGACGAGATTATTATGGACGCTGTTGCTGAGGTGGCAAGAGCCGTATTACCTGATGGATATTTTTACAGGGTGGCTACCCATGAGCGGATGGGGGCAACGTCTCGCGGACTTATTAGAAGCAGTGACCTATCCATCGTGGGCGGAACAAATATCCTATCGTCCAGCATGCTTAGCAAACATGCCCTCTGGAAGCTGGGCTTGAAGGATATACTTTCGTTGAAATCAGTGGTGCTGTTGGGAGTAGGATGGCATGCCTATGTGAGCGCGCCGAAATGCAGCACACGATTTATCCTGAAAAAAATATTGTCGGGCAAATATATTCATTCTGTGAGAGATTCTTATACTGCCGATAAGCTTGCAAATATCGGTAAAAGGGTTGTAAATACCTCGTGTGTAACTATGTGGAGCTTAACTCCCGAGCACTGTGCCGCGCTTCCAAGAAATAAAGCCAATAAGGTAGTCACAACGCTAACTTTCTACAAGAAAGACCGTGAAGCGGATCGCGGGCTGCTGTCTTTGTTGAAAGAGGAATATGAAGAGGTAGCTTTTTGGCCACAGCAATCACACGATCTGGCATATTTTCAAAGCTTAGGTATCTCGGGGATCGAAATCATTCAGCCTCAGCTCGCATCCTATAATTCGGTCTTAGACTCCGAGGATGTAGATTTCATTGGCACGCGATTGCACGGGGGTATTCGGGCGATGCAAAAGGGCCATCGCGCACTGATTATGTCCGTTGACAACCGCGCGACAGAAATTTCCCGAGATACGAATTTGCCGGTTCTTAATCGGTCTGATTTGCAGGGTGCGCGCTTATGGATTCACGGCGGTACTGCCACTGAGATACGTTTGCCGTTACAAGCAATAGAGACTTGGAAGCTGCAGTTCGCAGGTGGTTAATGGGCACGCGTTAATTTTCATGTGGTAGTCTACAGTTGGTGCTCGAGACGTGACGCTCGTCGATGTTCCGGAGACGAGCGCTCAACTGAAGAACTGGTGAGCAGGGCGATGCGCTCCCGTCCAAACCAAAGGGTACCGCCCTAGAGCATAATCCGATCTGATTGAATCGAGGGTCTTTCCTTAGACTGGAAAATCTGATTCATCATGTCAGCTGGACGAGGAGGCCAGCCTGGCATGACGAAGTCCATCTCAGAGGATTTGCGTTCGCGGGTGATTTCGGCGGTCGATGGCGGTTTGTCACGGCGCGCGGCAGCCGAGCGTTTTGGAGTTGCGGCGGCGAGCGCGGTTCGCTGGGTTCGCGAATGGCGAGAGACCGGATCGACACGGGCGAAGCCCCAGGGCGGCGACATGCGGTCACGGCGGATTGAAGCCCATCGCGATGTTATTCTCGGTGCGATCGAGGAGCAGGTGGACATCACGCTGGTTGAACTGGCCGAGATGCTGCGATCGGAGCATGGAGCCGTATTTGCACCGAGCACCATCTGGCGCTTCCTCGACCGTCACTCGATGACGGTCAAAAAAAACCGCGCACGCCAGGGAGCAGGAGCGGCCCGACGTTCTCGCGCGGCGGCGCGCATGGTTCAAGGCCCAGCCTGATCTCAATCCCGAGCAGTTGGTGTTCATCGATGAAACCGGCGCGTCAACGAAGATGGCGCGTCTGCGCGGACGGGCAAGGCGCGGCATGCGATGCCGGTCGCCAATCCCGCACGGCCATTGGAAAACCACCACCTTCACCGGCGCGTTGCGCTTGACGGGGATGACCGCGCCCATGGTCCTGGACGGCCCCATGACAGGCGAATGGTTCGGGGCCTATGCCCAGCAGGTTCTGGCCCCAACGCTGCGCCCCGGCGACAGCGTAATCCTGGACAATCTGCCGGCTCACAAAACAGCGGCAGCCCGCGAGGCGATCGAAGCAGTCGGCGCGCGCATGATCTTCCTTCCGCCATATAGTCCCGACTTCAATCCGATCGAAAACGCCTTCTCGAAACTAAAGGCCATCCTACGAAAAGCCGCCGCCCGAACCATCCCGGAGCTATGGGATGCTATCCGCGACGCTTTGACCCGCTTCACTCCCGAAGAATGCGCAAACTATTTCACTGCCACCGGATATGAACCAGAGTGATCGGATTCTGCTCTAGATATGAGATAATTGTACTCTTTGCTTGGCATATAGGAATGAGCGCGATTGAAGCGGCTAACGCAGTTCCTTTCAGCGCAGGGCTTGGCGAGGCCTGCGCAAGCCGAAGCATGATAGAGAAGGCCTATATTTCCAGCCATTTATCAGAGGGAATACCAAAGGTTAGATATTTATTGCTTGCCACGACCCTGTCGCTCGACATTCAGCTAGCTCCCAGATACAGGCAGTTTGGTATTCTGACAGCTGTCGGCAAACTCACGCCTTTTTGTGGGGGGAATTCGACAACCGCTTACCCTGATGGACCCCTTGAAACTTACCGCCCGACTTTCCGGTCATATCGCCGCGGCAATAATAGCTCCATTGGAAGGGGTGGGGCGGCAGATCAGACCGACCGGCGTCGTCAAGCCGACAAATCCGCTGATATGCTGGACAGCGGCTCGATTACCACTGGGAGCGCTTACGGTCCCAGGGCGGTGTGTTCTGACACAGCGGGGCGAGGTAAAGGCGCTGGTGAACAGGCTGCCGGCCGCACTCCCGGCAACGATGTTCACTGCGTCGACCCCTTATGACGGTCGCATAGGGAAGATGCTCCTATTGGACGGTGAAGAACCTATCCGTTGACTGCTTATACCGGGCAGATATTTCAATCATTTCATGATCCGTCCAACTCATGTGACCGTGAAATCGCGAATCTGAAGCAAGTCGATGCCGCGAGGCCTCCGACCTTGACGTTTACCATAATTGGGATGGGTAATAATCCCGAGTGTTAATGTCTCTATTCTGGACAACCGGTTCGGCCATCTTCTAGATAAAATGACATTTTTGTTACATGCCTTCCGCCTTATTTGCTTAAGGGGAATACCAAATGAGCTCTATGGACGATCTTGTAACGGAGTACGTCACTAAGCTTGCTGGTCACAGCGCAATAATCGACAAGATCATCGTTCAGGTGCTCCAAACGCCAACCTTCCGATTGCTCCCCTTGATGCTTTCATTGGTCTGGTTCTGGAACGAGCGTGAGAAGCGGCCCGTGATTGTTAACGGCCTCGCTGCTGGGTTCGTGACATTGTTCTTGACGCGTTTCATCCAGAATATTGCCCCTCATCGACCACGGCCCTTATACTCGGGAAACTTCGATTTCGCGTATCCTACCGCGCTGTCGGCAGATTGGAGTTCATTTCCGAGTGATACAGCAGCGTTGGCTTTCGCTTTAGCAGCGACAGTATGGATTATGTCGCGGAAAATGGGCATTCTTGCGATGTTTTGGTCGACGGTGGTGGTGAGCTTTCCGAGGTTATATACAGGAGCTCATTACTTGAGCGATATAGTTGGGGGGGCGATAATTGGAATCAGCTGCGTTATAATTCTATCGAGATGGAGCTACGCAACCGCTGGAATCGATGACTTTTTCCAAAAGGCCTCATCTAACCATCTGCGGTGGTTCCACGTGGTATTGGTATCAGTTGCGTTTGAAATCACCACTTATTTTGAGGATATAAGGAAGCCAGCGGCGGAGATATTTAGGGCGTTCGGCATAAAATAATCCTCGGCTCAAATCGCGATTACAACTAGAACTCCGTCCACTGCTACTAATCTATGCAAAGCTCAATAACCCTCGCGAAGTTGCAAGTGCGTTATCAGTGGATAATGATCTGAGCCGGTACGTGGCATGCGATGAACCGAGATTGCAGACCATGCCGGGCCAACAAAAATGTGATCAATTGGGAGGAGGGCAAATGGCCATTCTACACTACGGACCCGAGCGGGGAAGGTAAATTGCGCGTGTGTAATGCGACGAAGCGGTGACAACTCAGCTTGAAGTTCACGCATTCCACTATTCCACGGAGTCATGTTGAAATCTCCTGCCAGGATTGCACGTGTGCTCTCGAACTCCTTGAAAACTTCAATCAGATTGTGTCTGGTAACCTGCCGGTGTCCGCGGGACAATCTCCAGGATGGGTGCCAAGAGGCCAGGGTTGCGGCTGATTTATCATTCAGCTTTATTTCAGAAAGAAGCAGGACCTGATTGGCCCACAATGGTTTAATGGTACGGCATCGCGTTTTCCCCAGCGCAAGCCTTGAGAAGATAATGACATCGCCCTTTTCGCACTCCGCCACGAAAGGAAAGCGAGTTAAAATCTGGTTTCGGAATGGTTCAAGTCGATCGGACCATTCCTGAAGTATCAGTATATCAGCATTGCTCGATACTAACTTCGATGCGGTTTGGCGTGCATCAAAATTAAGTCGTTTGAGATTATGTGATATTATAAAGAGCTGCTTTCCTTTCGAGAGAATTTTATCATTTGATACGACAAATTCTGGAGCCAAAGTTGTTCCGGCAGTAAAAAGGATTAGGCATCCAAGAGATAGGTTTCGAAGTGGCCTATCGCGGAAGCCCAAATACACAGCAATAACCAGCAAAGGAAAAAAAATCGGGAAAAATGAAGAAATCCTATCTATCTTATTTGAAATACTGCCAAGCCAAGGAGAAATAGCAAATATAAATGAAAAAAAATAAAATAAATAGAATATTTTTTTCCGAATAAATCCACCTAAAAAATCCATCGAAAATCCATCGATTCGAAATTTACTAATTGAAAATTACGGTATCAATAAGAGAGTTTTGCCTCGCCTATCAGTATTTGGACTGCACTCTTGAAACTATCTGCGTCTATATGGAAATCAAACGGGCTTGGACCCCATGAATCAGGCGACCTATCGCCAACACTTTGCCCGATCATGTAGGAATAGGAAAGCCTAGCAGCATGAGACAAGGTATAGAAATTTGGCCTGATCTGGTCAGAAGGAAATAGCTCGAAAACCTTGGTACCAGGAGCACAGAATGCGAGATTTGTCAGACCAGCACCATGTGGAGCGACAACCACGCTCGCCTCGCTAAACATACTTTGCTCATCAGGGTTCTCTTCATAATTATAGACTTCGAAATCAAATCCACGAAGATAGGCAATAATGTCCTTTTCGTTTTCAATGCGGCGCACGCCCGTGCGTGGAACGTAAATTCGTCGCTTGTCACCGGTAGGAGTTGGGAATGGCGATTGCAAAAATTCCACGGTCCAAGACTGATAGTTCCGCTTGCTTCCTGGGAAAGACGTGCAGAGGAGTGTGTCAAAAACTAGAAATTCCTCTGGTCGTGTAAAAAGGCATTTTTCCTTCGGGATTCCGTAAACATCAAGAAAATGGTCGCAAGCGCTGTCCATCGGCTTGGGAAGGTAAATATAGTCTATATTTTCGATCCCTATCCCGCATTTCTGGAACAACTCCCATCTCGGAAGACAGTCTAAGACAAAATGACTGTAGTTATTATGACCGAAATCAGTAGCTAATGAGAGGCAGATTCCGGGCATGTATCGTGGTTGTGTTCTTATATACTTATTTATAAACTTTGAAGATTCTTCATTATACCACGTGGCATCGATGAGTAGTTCCCCAGAACTGGTGAAGGGCCATCCTTCAATTCCAAATACCGCGCCGCCTTCTACTTGCAGAATTCCCAGGTCTGGCGCCGGCTGCAGGAGAGCTCGCATATCAACAGTTTGATCGCCGAAATGTCGAGGGATTGGTGGAAAGTCAGCATAGCCTAGTCTGGCAAAATGCCAACTTCCTGGATGGGTTCGCCCATATTCTTCAAATGAAATGAACCCCGTGATGAATCCTGGGCGCAGAATCGCCCTCGATTTCCTAGCCGCTCGCCGAAATCGGTTCAATGTTGGTGCCGCCAAAAGTGATGGCATCACGATTCGTCTCCCTGATCAGCTCCATGATAAGGTCCGAATAAGAAAATAGCAATTTGTCTAACCATCTTTAGATGATCTTAATTGTACGAAATTGAGCCAATTTTAAACTCGATATCCCGTTACTATTTGGGAACTAAGAAGATGCCAAATTTCATTATGTTAGAGTTCAATCTTTTTTTTTCCTAATTCCCGAGAGAATGTTCAATAAGATTGGTCGGCAAACCCGCCATGGAAATATTGTGGCAACAATTCGAAATAATATAAGTTGAAAGAACATTGATCTCTGGTTAGGGAAAAATATATTTTCATCCACTTCGTATTTTTTTTGGTCAAAAAATCCAAGTGGGGGGGGAAAACTCAATTTTTTATATTATTTTTAGAAATCTTATTTTATAAATTTAGCGATGCGGAGTGTAAATGAGAAAATATGTCGATGACAATGCGATGTTGAAGATAATATATTTGCTGAATTGTATAAAAAACTAAAATTGAAAAAATAGTTATTTGCCATATTTGGGAGGAATATTCTCTATCCTCCTTAATGAATTCGCCGCGAAATTGGTGGTTCTCATTCGCAACCCTAACATTCCTAAAATGTCATTATAATCAAATTAATTCAATTATCTCATTGCGATAGGTAGGATTTAGCAGCAACCAAGTGGCGTAGCCGTGTTGCAGGAGCTCGATTTAGCCGCTCTTTCTGGTCATCTTATCCTATTTCGCTTAGCTCTGGTTCATATCGCTGGCATAACGACTGGCATAAGTGATTCGTGGTTAACGCGAATCTGACATCGTGCGTCGCAAGATATGCAATGACGTTTTGGTTGTGGATTCACCTTGCCCAGATGGCGCAGGTTGATCTTGATAACCGCGCGCTGCCAATCTGCGACTTCGGGTTGTAGGTGTTGGGCATAGTCCCATTTGAGCGTGTGAGACCATACTATGTTTGAGTGGAAACCCATGAATACAATTCCCAGAAATGGAGAATTCTATTTTTGTTGGAATCGGCACGCTGATCCTGATGGTGATCGGATCGGCATGATAGCTTGGAAAGAGGGGCGGTGGATATTCGCTTCTGATAAAACAAATGAGCACCCCACGCATTGGATGCATACGGCTGATAGCGCAAAAAGATCGTCTAATGGGACTTCAGTGCACGCGCTGGGTAGCTTCGTTGCTGCTTTTGGGCGTCGGCGAGAAAGAAATATATTGTCGGAAATTTTTCGGCGACGTACCCCGCAGACTCGCTAGTTTCGAGCGGAGGCTGGGCCGTGTCGCGGCTTCGATTAGCGCTTGGGAATTAAAAGCCCCAAGCTACAGCTGCATTGCAACCGCTCGACCTCGGCCTGGAAGACCTTCATCGTGTCGAGCTCGCGGGCCTGTTCGAGAACGAGCGCCCGCAGCGCTTCGACGTCGTTGGGAAGGTCCGCCTCGATCAGCATGAAGATAGTGAATCAGGGACGCTGGACGCCGTCAACCGGCAATCTGTGGTGCAATCGGTCGCCGCCCGCCATGCACCCGTCGCCAGTCCAGGCCTTCCAGCAACGCGCCGAGTTGGGCGGCGGTCAGTCGCATTACGCCGTCCTGGATCCCGGGCCACTTGAAGCCGCCCGTCTCCAATCTCTTGGCCATCAGGCAGAGCCCAGTGCCATCCCACCAAACCAGCTTGATCCGATCCGCGCGCTTCGCCCGAAACATGTAGATCACACCCGAATAGGGATCGCCGCCATACTCCTTGCCGATCAGTGCAGCGAGCGCATCAGGGCCCTTGCGAAAATCCACCGGACGCGTCGCAACCATCACGCGCGCGCCAGCGCCAGGACCGATCATCGCGGGGACCGAAGGGCTTGCACCACAGCCGCCGCCAGGTCCGCCTTGGCTGTTCGCGCAATCCGGACCACGGCGCCGTCGATCTCGACTTCTATCGCGATATCGTCTCGCCTGCTGCTGGCGACCACCGGCACAAACATCGGCTCCGCGTCCGCCGGGCTACGCTGCGCTTCAAGCGCATAACGAAGCTCACGGCGCCACGTGTAGAGCTGGGAGGTCCGAATATCGTGCCGCCGCGCTAACTCGGTCATATTATCGCAGTGCTGCGCCTCTGCGACGATCGCCAGCTTCTGTTCCAGGCTCCAGGATCGCCGCCGACCTACCATCCCGCTCAGCACTTCAATACGCCGAACAGGCTCCGGATCAACTCCAGTGCGCGTGTCCAGTGCAGTCCTTAGCGCGTCGTCATCCATGCCATCGACGATCTGACTCAATCACCCCAATATACAAGGTGGGGGGAAAACACCGCTTACGCTGCATTCGCGGTCAGCGCTCCAACGCCCTGGGCTTTCAGATTCTCGTATTAACAACATGGTTGTTAGTCGCTGCACGGAGGTCTGGTAATTTCCTTCGATGGAGCGGTGAGACACAAGCCTAGCGTTTCCCATCAAGTTTTCTTTTGCGACTTGAGAAGTTCTGACGCTGCTCGATACAATGATAGGAATTCGGTTTCCGGCCCTTCCGGGCGCCCAGCAGCGAGCCACAACACTGATACTATGCTCAGATATGCTATTACTCCAGCAATCACAGAGCATGTAATTGTGAGCAGGTCGTGATGGCCATCTGGAGTGACTGCGAATGCACTCTGCACAATCCACACGGCTAGTAGGATACCTCCAGCTGCAATGAAATAGCGGGAAGCCAGTCTCGCCTGGTCGACTTTTTTGATACCTGAAATCCTGCTTACCAGTGCCATGTTCCAAACGGTCCCAATGAGGCTGGAGATCATGCGAGCAACGACCACACCCATCAGTCCATTAATCAAAAACCCTGCCGCAATAAAAGGGACTCTAATCAAGAAGGTTCGTACATCTCGGAAAAATAGGGCTTTAGTTTCCCCTTTTGCCATTGCGAGTGGTTGCAGTCCAACAGTGATGGATTGCATAGCGAAAGTGACGGAAAGAATTTGAATAATCGGTATTGCTCCATTCCATTTGTTGCCGAGGATGAACGGCACGAGGAGATTCGCCACCGCCGCAAATCCAAAGCCGACTGGAAAAGATACCGCGCAGATGAGGGCCTGGGCACGCTTATATGCGATGCGCAACCGATCAACGCTGTCCTTCATTCGTGAGAAAGCGGGAAAGAGCGTATTCACGAGCGGAGATGTGGATTCCCGCACTGGTAGGGCGGCAAGATTATCGGCTACAGTATATACACCTAAAGCGCTTCGTCCGACCAGATAGCCTAGAATCAGCTGATCAAGTTTCCAATTCAGCGTGTTGACGGTATCTCCCATCGAAAGCCAAAAGGAATAAGAGAAAAGTTCGCGGAAGGCTTTCAAGCTGAATCTCGGTACATAGGGTGCGATTAAATAAGATGTTATCAGCCCCATCGCCGCTCCCATGAAGCTGCCGATAACGAGTGCCCAATAGCTTTTGAGAAGTATTGCCAGAGCAATGGAAAAGACAAATATCGTGCCTTTTTGTGTGACTTGAATTATAAAGTCCTGACGGAACAGTAACTCGCGTGTCATTAAGGCGACTTTTGGACTTTTCAATCCTGGTAGGGCGCCTGTCACTCCAACAACGAAAAATACCGCTGCGAGTCTCGGCTCTTGGTACAAAAATGCCATCGGATATGCGATCGCGGAAAATACCAGAATAATAAATAATGCCCTAAAGAAACTTATTGTCCAAACGCTATCAAAATGATGTTGGGATAATTCTGCTCGCTGGACCAACGAAGAATTCAAAGAGAGATCTGTGATAGATAAAGCTATTGCTAGAGCTGCGGAAGAAATCGCGAATATTCCAAAGTCAGCAGGTACCAATATGCGAGCTAACACGATCGTGCTCACAAAACCCAAAGAATTCATGGTAAGTCGGCTTAGCGTGAGCCATGCCGCGCCTTGAAAAATCTTCTTTTTGAATTCTGACACAAATACCGCCAATAATTAAATATAGGAACATCGTGTGGAACGTCGTAAATTTCGTCGAATAAATATATACTAAAGATAATAAAACAAAATATCGAAGATATGATATTAGACATCCATTGAATTAACCATTTTCTTATTGATTTTTCGATCCAGGCCATGCTGAGAAGGGGGTGGAAGGATCGGGCATGAATTATCCCAAACAGCCGAGTTTTGAAAAGCTTGGGCGCAGAAGCATGAACAGGCTCTATGACGCAAAGCCGCTTTTGTCAGCCATTTTATTGATAGCTTTGGCTGCTTGTTCAAACAATCGGCCGCTCGATGACGAGCAAAAAATGGTTCGTTCGGTACTTACGCTGTTAACCTCTGAAGGGCGTAAGATATGTCTAAATGACGAGACGGAGGGGGAGGCTCTTTCCATATTTCGTGAGATGGCCATTGCTCCACTGCCATCGCGCGATCGGCTGCGCTGGTCTTATCCTGAGCCGTTGTGGCCATCTGCTGTGAATTTAGAGAAGGGCAAAGTAGATAAGGGAGAAACGAGAATTGCGCCCGTACTTACCGAACCGAGCGATTCCCGCCGAATGCTTCCGGCGATGGATCAGTATCTTCTCAACAGTGCTGCTCTAAGACTTTCAACATGGAAAAAAGCCGGTGAGCCGGTTGCAATCAGCTCGGCATGGACGCCGACAGGTGTTGCCGCGCGGTGGTGGCCTTTGAACAGTTTTAAAGAATGTGACCCGCTATTTGCCGTGACCAAACCTGCGCGAGATCGGACAATTGGATTTGTTACCGTTCGTTCGGCGCATTGGGGAACGATCTATGCCTTGAAGCCGGTTAAAGGCGAGTGGGTCGTGTCGGCCGAGTGGAGCCGCTGGCTCGAATAACCCGGTCTTATAACGGACCAAACTTTTGCATCTGGTTCCACGTTATAAGCGGACCTCGCGAATAATTCATAGGCTATACTCGAGGTTTGAATTTGAAGAGCCAGGCCTATTGGATAGCGGTGATCAAAAAGATTTGATAAAACAGCAGGGACGGTTGAGCTTACCTCTTTGCCACAGCGAGAAGGATTTAAGCGCTCAGATGGCATGACTGGCACTCAACCCTTCGGTATCCGGTGGAATATCTGTAGCTTTGAGAGCCTGATCCGAAACTAAGTTGAGTGGTATCAGCGGGTTAGCGTGACGCTCGCCGCGGTCGTTGATTCAGGTGTTTTGCAACAAACATCCGGAGATCAACGATGTGGACCGATACCACTCGGACGCAGTATGCCCGCGCGGGGCTGGCTTTGCCAAGCGATTTGACCGATGCCGAATGGTCGGTACTCGAACCGTTATTGCCTCCGCCCTCCTATGTGGGCCGACCACGCAAATGGCCGCTGCGGCGAATTGTTGCGGCAATCCTGTATTTGCTGCGCGGGGGACTGCCGTGGCGAATGCTGCTGCCCTGCTTTCCGCCGGTCTCGACGGTGCGGCGCTGGTTTTACCTGTGGCGCGATAACAAACTGTGGCTCTCGCTCAATCATGCCCTGCTGTTGATGGCTCGTGAAGCGACTGGTCGCGATGCTTCTCCCAGCGCAGGGGTGATTGATAGCCAGAGCGTGAAAACGACTGAAAGCGGCGGCCCTCGCGGCTATGACGCGGGCAAGAAAATCAAGGGCCGTAAGCGCCACATCCTCACTGACACCGAGGACAATTTGGTACATGCGGTGATTCACACCGCCGACATTCAGGACCGCGACGGTGCGCCACTGGTGCTGCTTGAAATCATCCGTCGCTTTCCATGGCTGCGCCATGTCTTTGCCGATGGCGGCTATGCTGGCGACAAGCTCAGGGAGGCGCTCCGGCGTATCGGCAATGGACCGTCGAGATCGTCAAGCGATCCGATGTGGCAAAAGGCTTCGTGGTTCTCCCGCGCCGCTGGGTCGTCAAGCGAACACTGGCTTGGCTGAATCGCAACCGCCGCCTCGCCAAGGACTTTGAACAGACCATCGCATCGGCAACCGCGTGGTTGTTCATAGCTTCCATCCAGCTATTTGCCCGTCGCATCGCAAGGCTATGAAATCTCATCGGATAATTATGAAGCAGGCTCTAAGGCCCGTTTAAAAGCTCCACCTATATAAATTATGGTTACTCCTCTTTGTCAAGAATACATGTTAGGGTATTTCTTTCTCGCGGGATTTGAGAAGGAGGCAGCTTTTGGCAGGCCAAGACAGTAAGCTATATTCTATTCAATCCCTACGCGGTATCGCCGCATTTCTTGTGGTGGTGGCCCACTCTATTGAACATGGACCGGGTCATGCAAGCAATTCCATTATATTAACTGGGCGTTTTGGAGTAGAAATATTCTTTGTTATTAGTGGATTGGTTGTTCTTACTGCTGCTGGACCGACAAGCTTCTCTCCGAGAAAATTTTTGATCCGGAGGCTGTGGCGAGTCGCTCCTCTCTACTGGTTTACGACATTCATGGTCGCCGGAATCGCGATAATTATGCCCAGGATGCTCCTGTCGACATCTTTTGAGCCAACATATTTGCTTAGATCGTTGGTTTTCATCCCCACACCTGTTCCTGGCACTCTCGACTGGCGCCCGCTTTTCAAATTGGGGTGGACACTAAATTATGAGGTCTTTTTCTATATTGTGGTGGCGCTCACGTTCGCCTGTCGAACTATGTCTATGCGAGGGGGAGTGATCCTGGTCGTGATGGCGGCATTCATTCTGAGCGCATTTTTTGTGACGCCAAAGTCGAGCATCCTTGCATTTTACGCAAACCTAAATCTGCTGCCGTTTGCGGGCGGCGTTTTGTTAGCAATCTTCCTGCCCTCCCGATTCTCCGCTCTCCCTAGGAGTGCAAAATGGTTTGTCGGTATTCTCGCCGTGCTTGCTACAATTGCGTTTTATCAAGTGCCGTTTGATATGACCAAAGCCCTTCATGGCCATCTTATTATGGCTGGAGCCGCCATACTAATTGTAGCCGCAGTTTTATGCGCTGAGGGGCGAGTTCGAAGTTACTCTATTCTAAATTGGTGCGGGGATGTTTCCTATTCGTTGTATCTCACCCACATGTTTGTACTAGGGATAGGCTGGGCCATCTTGAAGCGACTGGATATTGCTGGCGCGTCTTTCCTCGGCATAGTGGGTATCATTTTGATGATATTGGCTTCATTAGCAATCGCGGATCTTGGCTATAGGTTTCTGGAGCGGCCTCTTCTTCGGTTGCTGCCTAAACACAGGAACAGAACCGCTGATCGCGATCAGAAAGCGTCATCTGGGGATTAGCTTGGACACTATATGGCGGTTAAGGCCCGAATGACGAAGCGAATGGTGAGCTATCTGCAATAGTGCTCATGACATTCTACTTGACGCTTATTAACCGGAGGTAGCGGATTCATCGTCGGCAAAACCGTACTTCGGCGACGGCGGCGCAGCGCCAACCCAGTTGCGCCGAACCCCATGATCATCATCAGCCAAGTGGCGGGTTCAGGCACAGCTGGAGCAAACTGGGATAGGGTAAAGCGATAAATGCCCGTCAGCGGAGTGTTTTCAGGGTTGTAGATACCACTAGGATAAAAGGCGACAGAGGCGGTGTCCTGTTGTCCCAGCAGATAGTCGATCTCATGGCCGAAAGGTGCGCCCTCGCTGAAAATATTCGTTGAAGTGGCAAGCGTTCCAAGAACCTCCCAACCGAATTGATTGTCTCGTGCGAGGATGCTGAAGAAATTTGAGTTGGGCTGGCTGTTTATATGAACTCTGCCCAGATCATTTCCTTCCAAATAATAGGCGGGGAATGATGCTGAGTATGGTCCTTCCCCATAAAATAGCGTGGGGTCATCGTTCAGGATTGGTTCTAAGGTGTCGTCGAACTTAAAGGTAGCGTTCGCATTCCCCCAAAAAGTCGCGTACCATGTTGCGGCGCTTGCAGGCACCGAAGCCGCTATTGCGACCGCCATTATGATTACCTGAATCAATCGGCGCATAATAACCCCTGACCGTTAACCAAGGCAGGATGGCATATCGAGCCGAGTCGATGAAAGCGCGAACGGGTAGAATGTTTGTAGGCGGAGCTAAATCGCATGCTTTCTTCACGAGATGCATCCGCCCAAAGGCGCCTAGCTATCTACGCCAAAGACATGCTTTGATCTTCTCGATCGGCCTTTCATTTGGTTAGCTAATTTGGCGAGCGTAGTTTTTCACAAATCGAGCCGACTTCACGCAGAATCCGGCTCCGCATTTGCAGGGGCAGTGCACCCGAAGATGCAGAGATATCAGGCGTAGGCGACGTTTAGGTCTGTGAACCGCCGCCTTCTGCGGAGCATCGCTCCCGCTGCCCCAAATCCCGCGATCATGAGCAACCATGTCGCTGGCTCAGGCACTGCGCTCACCGCAAGGCTGGTGGATCCGAAGGAAGCGCTTTGCTCCTTCCCGCCGGAGATATTGAATGAGGTGTAGTGGGAGCCGAGCGCCGGGATTGCCTCAGGCAGGCCGGTGGAGGTGACCTGTGTTTTCGAACTGTCTGCGAACAGGAGGTTCCAAGAATAAGGGGAGGAGTTGCCATCAACACCGGGGAGGGGGCTGCTGAAGACATACATATCGTCGTCCGGCCCGCCGTCATCATCGCGTACGAAAGCGTTGAAGGAATTGAGACTGGCGCTGAATCCGCCAATGTTGATGCTGAACAGTCCGGGGATGGCGGTATATGTCGCCGTAGTGGCCGAAGTTGCGCTGGGCAGAAAATCGCTATCGTAGGAGATCGTGCCGAAGAAGGAGGTCCCATTCGCGAAAATGGCATTGGGCTGAGTGTCTTCGATTACCCCGGAATAATCATATGATACAATCTTGGCTTGTGCCGCCTGGCTGCCTGAAAAAAGCAGCGCCATCGTAGCGGCGGCTAAACGCAACATGTTCATCGCAAGTCCCCTGGTTACCGACAGTTGGGAATTAGCAAAGTCTGTCCCCGAAGCCAGATCAAGCTGATGCCGTGGATGCCCCAACGGGTATGTTATTGAGAAAATATCATAAAATGTTAACCAGAACTTGTCCCAAAATGGGACGGCTCGTCATAGGGCCGATACTATCCCTCGTCGGGCAGTCGATCTCCCGTGGAATAGCGGTGAGATTAACTGCCGATCAGGTGCGTAGGGTCGAAAATATTCTGGACGAGTTCGCCTGGATATCCCCAGCCAGGGTGGCGCGAGCAAAGCAGGCTGGATAGCGCAAAATTTCTGATCCCCTGTAAAGAAGGCGCCTTATTGTTGATCTTATAGTCGCTCCCATTATGGCGAACGAGCGTCTGATAAAGGAGTGAAGATGACGATCCTGGTTACAGGTGTCGCAGGTTTTATCGGCATGCATGTGGCGGATGCCCTGATGAAGGCAGGGCGCACGGTCATTGGCGTCGATAATATGAACGACTATTATACGGTCCGGCTGAAACAGGATCGGATCGCTCAGTTGCAGGCGATTCACGGCGGGCTGTTCTCGTTCGTTCCCTGTGATTTTGCTGACCATACCGCTTTGCTGGCGGTGCTGGACGGGCATTCGATAGAAAGCATCATCCATCTCGGCGCGCAGGCCGGGGTGCGCTATTCGATCGAAAATCCGCATGCCTATGTCCAGTCGAACCTGGTCGGGCACGTCAACATGCTCGAACTGGCCCGGCACCGTCAGGTGCGGCACCTTGTCTATGCCTCCTCCTCATCCGTCTATGGCGGCAATGATAGCCTGCCCTTCCGGGTGGAGGACCGGGCCGACCATCCCGTTTCGCTCTATGCGGCGACCAAGAAGGCGGATGAACTGATGAGCGAGACTTACGCCCATCTCTATCGGACGCCGCAAACAGGTCTGCGCTTTTTCACCGTCTATGGACCATGGGGGCGGCCCGACATGGCGATGTGGATCTTTACGAAGAAGATTCTCGCGGGCGACCCGATTCCCGTGTTCAACCACGGGAAAATGCAGCGCGACTTCACTTATATTAACGACATCGTCGCGGGGGTGATCGCCGCTCATGACAATCCTCCACCGGACGATGGCGCGGAAAAGGCGGGAGGCAGCCGTTCGCCCCATCGCATATACAATATCGGCAATCACAAGCCGGAGGAACTGATGCGCCTTATCACCGTGCTGGAGGAAGCATGCGGCAAGAAGGCGATCATCGATCTGCTGCCCATGCAACCGGGGGATGTCCACGCCACCTATGCCGACATCACGGCGATTTCCGCTGACCTGGGTTTCCGGCCAACGACGCCCATAGAGGTGGGCGTGCCCGAGTTCGTTTCCTGGTACAGGCGCTATACGAATGGATAGAGTATAGCGCTCTTCCGCATTCCCCGTGACGGCATGATCTCCAAAACAAGAGCAACCATCCATTTGCCACATGGGGAAATCTTGATGCCGACATACTGGGGCAACCTCATTGCCCCCGCAGAGCTATCGAAATCGCATCGATCAGGCGCCCTGCTGGCGCTCTCATAACAATGCAGATTACAAGAACGACAATCGGCCAGCGCGAGAGCTCAAAAATATTGGTCGCGAACTGCTTCCAACCGATATCGACTTGGGTGGCGTTAGTCATTTTCTCCATGTCAGCCCCTTCAATGTGCCAATCCACCTGCGGTTAACCGTATGTCATACGCAATAGGGCCGAAAGGGGAGGCGTTGCAAATCTTATCCCCCGGTTCGAAATACACCAACTGGGGCAAGCGCCTGTTGCCTGTATGACGGCCCCTGTTCGGGCATGAGCCATTGGATTGCCGTCATAGGTAGAACCAGGCGTGCCAAATCTCATCGCAAGCGCCCAAAACGGACAGAAATACGGCAGTTTCGTCTGTCAAATGCGCCAATTGCCCGATTACAGGCAAATCCACGATTTCTGGGCAAAGATATTCCTCTCAGATGGGTCGCCGTCCCGTCCCCTGCGGGGCCGGCCGCGCTCTACCTCCCTTTGGTCGGCCGAGCCCCGCCTGGCGGGTCTCGTCGGTGCCCGTGACGATCACTGACGGTGGCGCAGGCCTGACGGCCTAGCGCTGGCGGTCGCGCTTTGCGCGGCGTTTGGGGATCGCGGCCACCTGAGGGCCGGGAGGTGGGCGTCGCTCGCCTCTGGACCCATCGCGACGGGGCGCAACCCCTCGCTGCGCTCAGGGTCCTCCACATGCGTTCCGGCCACAGGTGCCCCCCGCCTCATGCGCTGTGTCCGTTCATCGCTCTCCTTGCCGCCCACCCCCGCCCCTCCGGCGGGCCGGTGCTGTGAAAGGCAGGAAGGTT
>NZ_MINO01000024.1:37500-52650 GCF_001757355.1 Sphingobium phenoxybenzoativorans | reverse complement strand
GAGCGTTTCGTGCGCCTGCCCTTCACCTTGCCGGAGGACCGGCTGGAAGCGGCCGTCGAGCGGCTGGCGGCTGTCGATGCGCGGCTCCACCGGCGTATGCCGCGCGCCGCCGACGAGGCTGTCTGGGCGCTGGAGGCGGACAGGGTCATCTGAACGGGCGGGGATCGCGGCAGCGGCGCACGCTGGCTCAGCCGACATTGGTCTCCACGACCATCTCGCCGCCATAGGGCTGCTGCAGCATCAGCGCGTCCTGCAGCGTGCCGTGCATCCATCTGTCCCAGTCGCGCGGATGCAGGATCACCGGCATGCGGTCATGCACTGGCGCGACATAGGCGCAGGCTTCGGTCATGACGGCGCTGTAGACGTCTCCCCATTCCTCGCTTGCCTTCCACAGCCCAGCCCAGGCGAGAATGGGCTGGTCCGGCACCGCGAACCATGTCTGCTCGGACGGGCGCTTTACCGGCGGCTCGACGAAACGGGTGACGGGGATCAGGCAGCGGTTGGCGGGATTTTCCGCCACTTCCTTCCAGAAAGGACGGGTAAGGCCCTTGGCCTTGTTCACCGGCTTTGGCTTCGCCTTCGGGTGGCGCCGCAGCGCCGCCTTGCTTGGCTGAAGCGGAAAGCCCCACAGCATGGCGCTCAGGATACGGCGGCTTCCCTCCTGCCGGACGACCAGACCCTGGTCGCCGGGGTTGAGCAACTTGGGAACAGGCGTCTCGCCAGCAATCTCCGCGCCGAACAGGCGGGCGATTTCAGGCGCATTGGCGTCGATCTGGTATCTGTCTGACATCTTATCGTGGCGGTGGGGTATTTCGCTTGTGTTTGCTCTGTGCAGAAGCATTGTCGGCCCGGCCTGGTTCCGGCTGCAAGGTTGCCGATCCGCGAAAACGGCAGCTTCCCGGCATGCGGAACCGCATACTCAGTATCGCTCTGGCCGGTTCGTCATACAACCGCAAAACCAGCGTCGAGAGCGCCAGCATCGCCAGCAGGAACACGATGCCCAGAAGGGCCGGATGGATGGCGTGGCCCCGCGCCACGAACAGATAGATCATCAGCAGCGGGAAGTGCAGGATATAGAGCGGATAGGATATGTCCCCCAGCCAGGCGAAGAAGCGCTGATGTCGTTCGGGCACTTCCCAGATCGCGCCGCACCACAGGACCGCCGGGATGATCAGCATCAGCACGACGATGTCATATTCCGCGTTAAACCAGCTATCCGGCCGCCCCAGCAGGAGCGCGATCAGGGCAAGGATGGCGATCAGGACGTCGCCATTGACCTGACGTTCCCGTCCCTGGGTCATGCGGAAGATCAGCATGCCGGTCAGGAAGGAAAAGAACACCCGCGGGAAACCATAGGCGAAGTCCGGCCAGGAGGTGCCCAATCCCGCCACGCGCCCGTCATGCGACAGGATGCCGGGCAGGAGCAGCATCGCCGCTATCGCCGTGGCGAGCAGCAGACTGGAATTGCGCCAGCGGAACAGGGCGGCGCCGAAGGCCAGGCTGACGATCATTTCAAAGAATAGCGACCATCCCGGCGTGTTCAGGGGGAAGATACTGACCAGATTCGCGCCGGGGGTTGGCAGCATCATGGGGGAGGCGATCAATGTCATCGTCAGGGCCGGCAGCGACAGGGCGGTTCCATCGTGCATCAGGATCTGGCCGACGGCCTTCACGCTGCCCAGCGCCACGCCGATCAGGAACAGCGGATAGAGCCGGATGACCCGCTGCAGCATGAACCGGCGGACGCTCAATCCTTCCGCCAGCCTGTCCTGATAGGCCATTGCCAGCACGAACCCGCTCAGCGCGAAGAAGAAGTCCACGGCCAGATAGCCAGAGGCGGCCAGGCCAGGGTTCGTCTGAAGCCCGAAATGGTGCAGCACGACGATGATGGCGGCCAGGCCGCGCATCCCGTCCAGCGAATAATATCGCCCGCTTTCGACCCCGCTCAATTGTGCGACTCCGGCACGCGCGGCTGGCCGGACGCCGGTCTGGCGGTCAGTATGACGGCGATCAGGATAGCCACGCCCGCCGACACCGCCGGCAGCAGGGTCAGCAGCATGCCTTGCCCCGCCTCCAGCTCAAATATGGTCAGCCCGTAAAGAAGGGGCGGCGCACCGGTCTGGGGCCTGGCGAGCGTCATAGCGGCAGCTCCCAGGGCGCAGAAGGGCGGCGGCGCCCCCCGTGATTAACGGGGGCAACCGATATGAAGGCTGTATTTCGCTGGGTGGGGGGGCTACCGAGCGAAAAGCGCCGCCATACGCATGGGAGCGACGGAGAAGTCATTGACGAGGGAACCTGGAACCGATCACGGTCCAGCGGGCTGCACTTACACCAGAGAGATCAGTAGCAGTAAAAGCTGGATCGCAATGGGTTACCCAGGGTTAGGCGCCGGGACTAGCCACGCGGCATGCCGCGTCCGTCGAATGATCGCAGCATCAGCGATTCGCGCTGTAATGGCAACAGAAAATGGTGCCGCCGCCATTAACCGTCCCATCGGGATACAATGGCGTGCCGGGTGGCGACGAAGGTTTGGCCCCACCCATGAAAAAGGGCGGGGGAAATGCCGTTTCCTCCGCCCTTTTCAAACTTTTGTCAGGCCGCGGCCTTGGACTTGTCCGCCTTGTAGCGGTCAATGGCTTCCATGGTGATCCGCTTGGCGTCTTCCGCCCCGCCCCAGGTGCCGATACGCACCCACTTGGTCTTTTCCAGATCCTTATAGTGGGTGAAGAAATGCTCGATCTGCTCCATCACGATGCCGGGCAGGTCGTCCTTCTCGCCGACGGCGCTGTAATAGGGGAAGGTCTTGTCGTCGGGGACGCAGACCAGCTTCTCGTCGCCGCCGGCCTCGTCCTCCAGGTTCAGCACAGCGATCGGCCGGGCGCGCACAACGCAGCCGGGGACGAAGGGCGAGCGGGCGATGACCAGCGCATCCAGTGGATCGCCATCGGGCGAAAGGGTGTGCGGCACGAAGCCGTAATTTGCCGGATAGCGCATCGGCGTGTGCAGGATGCGGTCCACGAACAGCGCGCCCGACTTCTTGTCGAACTCATACTTCACCGGTTCGCCGCCGACCGGCACTTCGATGATGACGTTCAGGCTGTTGGGCGGATCGTCGCCCACCGGGATCAGGTCGATGTTCATGGGATTAGGCCTATCTGCACTCTATTGAAGTTCGGGGTGATTATGTTCTTGGCTTGAGCAGCATATCCAGGCTGCCGTCACCCTCTCCTGTCTTTTCGAGGCGCGGATAGCGCAACCCGCCTGAATAATCGAGACTGATTGTTCTGTAATTCTTGTCTCGTTTCAGGATGATCTCGACCGGCTTCTTGGGGTCCTTCGAATCCTTGAGCGCCGCCTTGAAAACATCGGGCGAATATTCGGTGCCGTTCACCGCCATAATCTTCGACCCGATGGTGAAACCGCTCTTGAAGGCGGCGCTGTCCCATACGACGCCTGCGATCTCCCCATCATTCTTGACTGTCAGGCCGACGCCGAAGCTCTGGTCGACGAGTTTCTGGCTGGTCTCCACGGATTTTGTCGTCGATCCCGGTGTTTCGGCATAGGTCAGGCGGTATCCGCCCATCGTCAGGCCGTTCTTCGGCGCTTCCTTGCTTGGCCTGTCGACCCGTTCGGTCAGGAAGGCGGCCCAGTCATAGGGGACGATGGCGTTCAACGTGTCGATCACATCCTGCCGGTTGTAGAGCAACTCGCCGAAATCGCCGTCATGCGTGCCGAAGAACGCCCTGGCGAAATCGTCCAGCCCCTTCCGGCCGCCGGACTGTTTGCGCATGATCGCGTCGGCCTCCAGCCAGATCAGCATGCCCTCATTATAATAGTCCTCCGACCGCTGCCAGCTCGCCCAGCCCTTTGGCCGCCGCGCGGAAATGATCGGGTCGTGCGTGGTATCGCCCATCGCCCGCCACTCGCGGCCGCGCGTTGTGTCCAGCTTCGCCGCGATATGGGCGTAGGCGTCCAGCGTCTGCTCCTTGCTGTAAAGGCCGGAACGCGCGCCCAGCACATAGCCCCAGAACTGGTCCTGCCCCTCATAAACCCACAGCAGATTGTCCTGCATCGGCACCGAGAAAGTGGGTGTCCAGAGGAGGTCGGGCCGCCGGAACTTCCCGTCCCAGCTATGACTGAATTCATGCGGCAACAGGTTGCGCTCGCCCGGCCCGTCATTCCATTTCGGGAAATAGCCGGTGTCGACCTGATTTTCGGACGAGCGGTGATGTTCCAGCCCGATGCCGCCCATCTCGTCCGTGATCGCCAGCAGGAAGTCATAATGGTCGAAATGCCTGGCCCCGAACAAGGCCAGGGCCTCGTCGACCAGCTTCCGGTGCGCCGCCATCTGTTCCGGGCGGAACTCCAATTCGCCCGGACTGTCCGCGACCATGTTCAGGGTGACATTCTTGCCCAGGTCCACCGCCTTGAAATATTTGCCCGCGAACACCGGCGAATCCTGCAGCACTTCATAATCGGTCGGGTCATAGGCGATGGTCGATCCGGTCCGCCTGCCACGCAGCGCCGTCGCCGCCTGCCATCCGTCAGGATAGGTCACGGTCGCCTGGATGGGGATTTGCCGGGTATAATAGCCCGCCGGATAGAGCGATACCGCCTCCCACTGCAGGTTCAGCATCTTGTCGGTCACGACGACACGGCCCTGATTGGGCGCGGTGGCGGAAAGGAACTCGAACTCCGCGACGACGGACCGTGCGCCCTCCGGCACGCTGACATGAAAGGCATAGACGTCCAGCGGATCGCGCGTCCACGGCACATCCTTGCCATTGGCGGTGATGCGCAGGCCGTTCAGCTTCTCGATCTGCCCGCGCGGCGCATGATTGCCCGGCAGCCATTGCGGCATCATCAGGGTGAGCGGGCCGCTCGACGCCACGGGTATGGTTTCCTTCACGCGGAAGATTCGCCGGACCGTATCCGTGACATCGACCTCCAGCTTGATCGTGCCGCCGGGATAGGGCGCATCACGCGGCTGGGGCACGGTTTCGACGACGGGCAGGGCCGTGGGTTTCAGGCGCGTGCTTTCTGACGGCGCCGATGACTGGGCCGCCGATTGTGTGGAGAGCGCTGTCGCGGCGACCGAAGTGGACAGGAGGAGGGCGGCTATCAGCCTGAGACGCATGGATATTCTCCAGTGGGATATGCGGCCCCTGGGACGGGGTGATGCAGCCGAGCATTACACCCGGAGGAAAGCCAGTCCACCCCTTCAGCGATTTCCATGCGGGTGAATCACCGCCCGGCCGGGAAATCGCGGCAAATAAAAGAAAGTGAATAGCTTGGGACCGTTATGTTGCACTGCCCAAAAGCGGATGTTCCATTCGCCGATTTTTCCCGCTACAGGCCCATCCCCATGGCGAAAATCGAGACACCGCGCCCGATCCGGGGCACGCAGGACATGCTGGGAGAGCAGGCGGACCGTTTCGCCCATGTCGTTTCGACCTTCGACCGCGTGCGCCGCCTCTACGGTTTTCAGCGGATCGAGCTGCCGGTGTTCGAAGCGACGGCGGTATTCGCCCGCTCGCTGGGCGAAAGCACCGATGTCGTCTCGAAGGAAATGTATACGTTCGAGGATCGCGGCGGCGACAGCCTGACCCTGCGGCCCGAATTTACCGCTGGCATATGCCGCGCCTATATCACCGAGGGCTGGCAGCAATATGCGCCGCTGAAGGTCGCGACGCATGGCCCCCTATTCCGCTACGAACGCCCGCAAAAGGGCCGCTTCCGTCAGTTTCACCAGCTCGACGCGGAGATCATTGGCGCTGCTGAGCCGGGCGCGGACGTGGAACTGCTGGTCCTTGGCGATCATCTGCTGCGGGAACTGGGCATCAGCGACGGCGTGACCCTGACCCTCAACACGCTGGGCGACGCCGCCAGCCGTGACGCCTGGCGCGCCGCGCTGATCGCGCATTTTGACGCGCACCGGGACCAGCTTTCGGAGGAAAGCCTGGACCGTCTGTCCCGCAACCCGCTGCGCATCCTGGACAGCAAGGACCCGCGCGACCGCCCGGTGGCGGACAGCGCGCCGGACATTGACGCCTATCTGACGGACGAGGCCCGCGCCTTCTTCGAAAAGGTGACGGACGGCCTGAACGCGGCTGGCGTGAAATGGGAACGCAATGCGCGCCTTGTGCGCGGCCTGGACTATTACCGGCATACCGCGTTCGAATTCATTACCGACCGGCTGGGTGCACAGGGCACGGTGCTGGGCGGCGGGCGCTATGATGGCCTGATCGAAAATCTGGGCGGGCCTGTGACGCCAGCGGTTGGCTGGGCAGCGGGTATCGAGCGGTTGGCGATGCTGATTGATGCGCCGGAAGTGGAGAAGCCCTATGCGATCGTGGTCGTCGAACATGACGACTATCAGGATCATGGCATCAAGGTTGTTTCAGCGCTGCGGTCGGCAGGCATCGCCAGCGATATCATCGCCGCTGGTTCTGTGAAAAAGCGATTTGACCGTGCCGCAAAACGGTCGCCTAATGAGATCGTCTCCATGTCGGCCGAGGGGCTGAGGGTCAACAAACGAGTCCAGCCTGCCGATGATCGGTGGCGGGCGGAAGAAGTGCTGAAAAATCTTGGTTGGCTCGACAAATGGCCGGCATGACTATCAAAAGCGCAATCCCAACCCCGTTCGCCCTGAGCTTGTCGAAGCCTGTCCTGAGCGCCTGCCGCAGGCGGGCAGTCGAAGGGGGCTGTTCTGTTCTTCGAGTTAAAGGGCAGGGCTTCGACAAGCTCAGCCCGAACGGATCGGGGGTAAAATTTTAATGTCCATCTCCCCCGAACGCATTGCGCAGATTGAACGCCGCCGGGACGAGGTTCAGGCGTCGATGACGCGCGCCGATCTGCCGCCGGAGGAATTTGTCCGGCTTTCCAAGGAATATGCCGAGCTGGAGCCGGTGGCGAACGCAGCGCATGAAGTGCGCCGTTTGCGGCAGGAGCTGAAGGCGCTGGAATTTATGGCCGGGGGCGAGGACCCGGATGCCGACCCTCTGATGCGCGAAATGGCGCAGGAGGAGATGCAGATCCTGAAGGACAAGCTGCCGGATGCCGAGCGCGCGCTGGCGCTGCAGCTTCTGCCAAAGGACGCTGCCGACGCGCGCCCCGCCATGCTGGAAATCCGCGCTGGCACCGGTGGGGACGAAGCTGCCCTGTTCGCGGGCGACCTGTTCCGCATGTATCAGCGCTATGCCGACGAGCAGGGCTGGAAGATGGAACTTATCTCCGCCAATGTAGCGGAAGTCGGCGGCTTCAAGGAAGTCGTGGCCTCCGTCACCGGGACAGGCGTGTTCGCGAAGCTGAAATTCGAAAGCGGCGTCCACCGCGTTCAGCGCGTGCCCGTCACCGAAAGCGGCGGCCGCATCCACACCTCCGCCGCCACCGTCGCCGTGCTGCCGGAGCCGGAGGATGTCGACATCCAGATCAATGAGGCGACGGACCTGCGCATCGACGTCTATCGCGCGTCGGGGTCCGGCGGCCAGCACGTCAACACCACGGACAGCGCCGTGCGCATCACCCATCTGCCCACCGGGCTTGTCGTGACGCAGCAGGACGAAAAGTCGCAGCATAAGAATAAGGCCAAGGCGCTCAAGGTGCTGCGCGCGCGCCTGTATGAAGCGGAGCGCGACCGCACGCAGAGCGAGCAAGCCGGTGCGCGCAAGGCGATGGTGGGATCGGGCGACCGGTCGGAACGCATCCGCACCTATAATTTTCCGCAAGGCCGCGTGACCGACCATCGCATCAACCTGACCCTCCACCGCCTGCCGGAGATATTGGAAGGGCCGGGCCTGGCTGAAGTCGTCGACGCGTTGATCGCCGAAGATGAGGCGGCGCGGCTGGCGCAACTGGACGGGATGGGGTGAATAGCGTGCGATCCGTGCTCCTGCGAAAGCGGGGGCCAAGGGATAAGCAGCGCAATCTGGCACCAGGCTCCTGCTTTCGCGGGAGCACGCTGAAATTTGGCGCTCTATTATGAACGCCGCCGACGCGCTACGCGATGCAGCCCAGCGTCTCCAATCCGCCAGCGATACACCGCGCCTTGATGCGGAGGTCTTGCTGGCCTTCGCTCTCGGCATTTCCCGCGAGGATATGATCCTTCGCCTCCGCGACCTTGTGGCCCCTGCCCGTTTCGATGCGCTTGTGGGTCGCCGTTCAGCCGGAGAGCCTGTCGCCCATATCACCGGAACGCGGGATTTCTGGACGCTGACTCTGGCCGTGACGCCCGATGTCCTCGTGCCGCGCCCAGACAGCGAGACTCTCATAGAAGCGGCGATCGAGCATTTTCGCGGAGGTGCCCCAAAGCGTATCCTCGATCTTGGCGCCGGTTCCGGCGCGCTGCTGCTTGCTGCGCTTGACGAATGGCGCGATGCGACCGGGCTGGGCATCGATATTTCCGATGCCGCCCTCGCCGTCGCATCCGCCAACGCCGCGCGTCTTGGCATGGCGGACCGCGCGGCGTTCCGGCGCGGCGACTGGGGGGAGGGGTTGGCCGAGCGGTTCGACCTGATCCTTGCGAACCCACCTTATATATCCACCGCCGCCGCGCTCCCGCATGACGTGCTGCATCATGAGCCGCATCTGGCCCTGTTCGCCGGGACGGATGGTCTTGACGCCTATCGCCGCCTCGCCCCGCAGTTGGCGGGATTGCTGGCGGACGGCGGCGTGGCGCTGCTGGAAATCGGATTCGATCAGGGAAAGAGCGCTGCCGACCTGTTCCGGGCCGAAGCTTTGCAGGTTGCCGTCCGTCAGGATTTGGGAAAGCGCGACCGCTGCCTTGAAATTCGGACCTGACAGCAGCATTTTAGGGTTCCCAAGCGGATTTTTCTTGGTTTCTTAACAGGGACCGTTTAGGAGACTGGCTCAGGGGAGGCCATGGTCCGGGGTGTGGACTGGCCGATACCTGCTCCCAAAGTCATGGCGGCGTTGATCTTCTCGCTGCTGGCAGGCTGGGGGTCCGGGCGTTCTGTTGGACTGCCTGGCCCGGCGCAGCCGTGCATGACGGAGCACGGATAGGGATTGCTTTGAAACTAAGGACCCACCATTGATCAACAATCGTCAGGCCGGACGCCGTAATCGCGGCCGGAACAACAACGGACGCCCGAACGGTCAGAACCGGGGAGGCGGCGACAGCGGTAACCGGATCGACAGCCGCTCACGCGGTAATGCCGCCCAGCTTCTTGAGAAGTACCGGAACATGGCGCGCGATGCGCAGCTTTCGGGCGACCGGGTCAATGTCGAATATTATCTGCAGTTCGCAGACCATTATTTCCGGGTCCTCGCCGACAATCGCGCCCGTCAGGAGGAACAGAACCCGCAGCGTTTCCGCCGCGAGGAGTCCTTTGACGAAAATGGCGAGGATTTCGACGGCAGCGACGATTTCGGCATGGACTATATGGCCGACCGCACGCCGCCGCAGCGCCAGGAGCGCGCCGACCGTCAGGACCAGCCGAGGGACAATCAGCGGCAGGACCGTCAGGAAAATGGCTATCGCCAGGACAATGGCGAACGGCATGGCAATGGACGGCAGGATGGCCAGCGCCAGGATTATCAGCCGCGCGAACAGCGCGCCGACCGTGGCGAGCAGCAGGATGGCCGTGGCAATCAGCGAGGCGACCGCAATCGGAACCGCAACAATCGCGACCGCGACTATAACTACGCGCCGCAGGATGCGGCTATAGCCGCAGCGCCCGTTCCGGCTCCCGTGGAAGCGCCCGCCAGCCAGCCGGAATTTATCCCGGAACAGGCTTCGGTTGCCGCCGGGGACGCTGCGCCCAAGCCGCGTCGCGGCCGTCGCCCCAAGGCGGAGGCGGCGCCCGAAGCGGACGTGCAGGAAGGGCTGGACCTTGCCGTTCTGCCGCCCGCCATTTCGCGCGCCGACAATGACAGCGATGGCGATGAAGCGCCTGCGCCGCGCAAACGTGGCCGTCCGCGCCGCGCGCCCACTGCGGAGGCGGCGGAATAGCCGTTCATAATTTCGTCAGATAGTGATGTTCAGGATCAGGGCGGCGCCACTCATGGCGCCGCCCTGATGTCGTTTGGGCGCTATGCATTGGCAAGGCGATGGAGCATTGTCGCCGATGGGATGGGGAGAAAGTTGCAATGGCGACCGCAAGGATTTTCGTCGGCCTGGCATTGACTGCGCTTGCCGCTCTGCCGGTTGCGGCGCTGGCGCAGGCCGGGGGGTCTGCCCAGGGCGACATATCCGTCACCATCTACAATAATAATCTCGCGCTGGTTCAGGATGTGCGTACCCTGCCCATTGAGCGGGGCGTCAGCAGGATCGAGTTTCCCGACGTTTCGGCGCAGATCCGGCCGGAGACCGTTTCCTTTGCGGCGGACGGTACCGCCATTGTCGAACAGAATTTCGATTTCGATCTTCTCTCGCCGTCCAAGCTGATGGAGAAGGCGGTCGGCCAGGTCGTGACCATTGTCCGCACCAATCCGGCGACCGGGGCGGAAACCCGCGAACAGGCGAAGGTCCTTGCAGTGAACGGCGGCACGGTCCTGCAGATTGGCAGCCGGATAGAGGTGCTTCGCGATGATGGCCTCCCCGTCCGCGTCATCTTCGACAAGGTTCCGCCTAACCTGCGTCCCCGCCCGACCCTCTCGGTCACGGTGGACAGCGACCGCGCCGGTGCGCGGCCTGCATCGCTCCGTTATCTGACGCCGGGTCTTGGATGGGCGGCCGACTATGTTGCGCTTTTCGATTCGAAGGCGGGGCGGATCGATGTGCAGGGCTGGGTGACGCTCACCAACAGCACGGGCACCACATATACTAATGCCCATACCTTGCTGGTGGCGGGTCAGGTCGGCGCCTCGAATCCGGGTTATGGCGGCTATGGCCGTCCGCGCGCGCCGGGACCGCTGCGCAAGGCCGGGACGGAAACCGCCAGCCGCGAACGGCTGGGCGATTTCTATCTGTACCCGATTGCCGCGCGCACGACGATCGCCGACCGCCAGACCAAGCAGGTCAGCTTCCTGGATGTTCAGGGCGTGCCCGCCAAGGCCGGCTATGAATATCGCAACGACTGGCTGAACAGCGTGGAGGAGCCGCAAAGTTTTTCGAGCGTCGTTAAATTCTCGACGTCGGGCAATGGCGGGCTGGGCGATGCGCTGCCCGCCGGGACGGTGCGCTTCTATATGAAGGATGCCTCCGGCGCGCCGCAGTTCATCGGAGAGAATAGCGTCGGGCATACGCCGATGGGCAGTGAGCTGGCGCTCGCTACCGGCGAGGCGTTTGATGTGAAGGTTCAGCCGGTTGTCGAAAAGCGCGAAAGGCTTGGCGACCACCGCTGGCGCACAACGATGCGGTACGAGATCAGCAATGCAAAGCCGGAGGCGGTCACCGTCGACCTGACGCAGGCCGGGCTGGACTGGATTTATGAGGACACCCGCATCGTCAGCGAAAGCCAGCCAAGCAAAAGGCGCAACAGCGACTCGACAGTCTGGACGGTTGCTGTTCCGGCGAACGGCCGGGTTATCGTGAACGCCGTTTTCGATACGCGCTATTGATCCGCGCGCCGATGCGCTTGCTCCTCGCCTGTCTGTTTATCCTCTGCCCCACGGCGGTCTGGGCGCAGGCGGTGGTGACGTCGCACGGCCCGGATTCGGCGTCGGTCACTGTCTATCGCGATCCTGATCGGGGAGAGGGGGGAATCAATCCCCAGTTTCCATCCGGCTTCGCCCTGATTTCCGAAACGCGCAGCATCGCGCTACCCGCCGGCGAATCAGTGATCCGCTTTGAGGGCGTCGCCGATGGCATGATCGCGGTCAGCGCTGTGGTGTCCGGCCTGCCCGGCGGCGTCGCGCAGAAGAATCGCGACGCCCGGCTGCTGTCGCCCGCCGCTTTGCTTGACGGCTCGCTTGGTAATCGAGTCCATCTGCGCCGCACCAGCCGCGCGACCGGAAAGGTCGTGGAGCAGGATGCCGTCATCCGCTCCGGCCCGGACGGTGCGGTTGTGCTGCAGACCGAGGAAGGCGTGGAGGCGCTCCGCTGCTCCGGCATTCCCGAAACATTATCCTATGATTCGGTTCCTGACGGGCTGTCCGCCCGGCCTACCCTTTCGGTAACGACGGTCAGCCCATCGGCCATGCGAGCGACGGTCACGCTTACCTATCTCGCGACTGGTTTCGATTGGGGCGCGAACTATGTCGCGAAGGTTGCGCCCGATGGCCGCACTCTGGATCTGTTCGCATGGCTGACTGTGGCGAATGGCAATGACGCCAGCTTTTCCCGCGCGCAGCTTCTTGCGGTCGCGGGGCGGCTGAACAAGCAATCGGATTATGATGCGCTGGTGGAGCGCGCGCCTTCTCCTTTCCTGTCGCTGCAATGCTGGCCGATGGCGACGACCAGCACGGACAGCCCGCCGCCCATGCCGGCCCCGCCGCCCGCGCCAATGATGGAAGCAGCCTATGATATTGTCGTCACCGCGCAGAAACGCACGGAGAGTCTGGCCGCCGCTCCGGTCGCGATGATGGCGAAGCAGGAAGAACTGGGCGACCTAAAACTCTACCGCGTGCCGCAGCGGGTCGATGTGAATGCGAAGGGGCAGAAGCAGGTCGCGCTGCTCCAGAAAACCGGCGTGCCATTCCAGCTTTATTATGCTGCGTCGCTTTGGCCCCTTAATGGCGAGGGCGAAAGCCAGCCTATGACGCGCATGTTGCGCATGCAGAACCGGGCGAGGGATGGCCTGGGTATTCCTTTGCCCGCCGGCGGCGTCGCCCTGTTCGAACAGACAAAGGGCGAATCGCTGCTGCTGGCCGATGGCGGGATGCGCGATCATGCGGTTGGGGAGGAGACGGAGATTAATGGCGGCGAAAGCCCGCAGGTCCAAATCATCCAGACCCCACTCCCCGGCAGGGGCAAAGTCCAGATCTACCGGATAGAAATCAGCAATGCGCTCGACCGCCCGGCGCCTGCGGAAGTCAAGATCGCGAAACCGGACGGCGAGGCGCTGGTCGGCTCCAGCCGTAAACTGGGGGAGAAGGATGGGGCGTGGCTCTGGACTGTGACGGTGCCCGCCAATGGCAAGGCGCAACTCACCTATGAATTAAAAGAACCGGACTGACCTATTCCGGCGGCAGCGGCCGGGGACGATGATTTTCGTCCAGCGCCACGAAGGTAAATACGCCGCTGGTGACTTCCACCTCTTCCTGGCCGCGGTCGCGCGACGCGATGACGGCGATTCGGATGGCCATGGACGTTCGCCCGCGCCGTTCCAGCTTCGCATAGACCGAAATAATATCCATCAGCAGGATGGGCGCGAGGAACTGCATGGATTCGATGGCGACGGTGGCCACCGGCCCCTGCGCCACCCGTCCGGCAACGATGCCCCCGGCGATATCCATCTGGCTGAGCACCCACCCGCCGAAGATATGGCCATTGGCGTTGATATCTCCGGGACGGGGCACCGTCCGCAATGTTGGTTCGCCCTTATCCGTCAATGTCTATCTCCCCTTTCAGCCGGTCCTCGACTTGCTCGTCATGCCCGGTTCCGCTGGACAGGAACACCAGCGCCATCAGCCCGGTGCCGAGCATGAAGGTCAGCCAGACGCCCAGAGTCGTCGCGATGATCATGTGAATCGGCATGGGCGATCCGCGCGATGCGAGCCAGCCGAGCGCGGCAAGAACGCATCCCGCGCCGATCAGCGCCATCCACCCCATGATCCGCCGGAAACGCGCCCATGCGATGGCTGCAATTTGTGGATCATCCAGGCCTTCGGCGCGTTTCATCATCTTCCCTTTGCGCGCGGGACATGGGATCATCAACCCCCAGCGACAAGAGAGGAGCAGGGTCATGACCATAGCAGCGATTTTGAAGGGCAAGGGTGGCGAGGTCATCCAGATTGCGGCCGACTCAACCGTGCTCTCCGCCATATCGATATTGGCCGAAAAACGGATCGGCTGCCTTCCGGTCGTCGCCGATGGCCAAGTCGTTGGCATCTTTTCCGAACGCGACGTGATCTACCGGCTGGGCAAAGAGGGGGCCGCTTCGCTCGACTCGCCAGTCGGGGAGGTGATGACCTCGCCCGCGCACACGATCAATTCCGACATGCCAGTGATTCATGCCCTGTCACTGATGACCAAAAGGCGCATCCGCCACCTGCCCGTGGTGGACGGGGACAAGATGGTCGGCTTCGTATCGATCGGCGATCTGGTGAAATACCGGATCGACCGGATCGAATCGGAGGCGGCGTCGCTGCGCGACTATATTCAGGGCGCGTGATTCGTCCGGTCAGGCGGCGGCGGGTGCGCGGCGCGCGATAAGGTTGATCAGTTCGTTCGCGGTCGCGCGCGCGAACAGCAACAGGATCGCTGCATAGGCCGCGCCCCCCGCGGCAACCGAGATCGCAAGGCGAATCGGCGCGGGGAGGGGCGGCAGCGCCGATTCCACCAGCATGACGACGACGGCCATCGCGGCGGAGATCAGCACCGCCGGGGCCGTCGCCTGCAGCACGTCATTGGCGCGCAGGTTCATCGACGCGCCGGCCAGCCGGATGGTCACCAGCGTCAGCACCGGGAAGGCGCAAAGCCACGCCCATGCCAAGCCGATCGCGCCGAATTGGATGCCAACAAGAAATGCGGCGGGCATCAGCACTGCGCCGACGCCGGAAATGCGGGCGGTGATGCCGGGGCGGCCAAGCGCATTGCTGACCGGCGCGAACATCACCTGCAGCGTCATGAAGGGCATGGCGAGCGAGAGAATCGAAACAAGCGGCGCCATTGGCAGCCATTTCGTCCCGAATATGGTTTCGACCAGCGCGGGCGCGGTCACCGCCATGCCGAAATAGATCGGGCAGGATAGCAGCATCAGCAACCGAATCGCCTTGCAGAAGGACCAGCGAATCTTGTCCGGCTCCCGCTGCATCCGGGCATAGGCGGGAAAGGCGACCTCATTCAGCGGCGGGATGAACTTGCTGACGAAGATCTGGGTCAGGAAAAGCGCCTCGGCATAAAGCCCCAGTTCGTGCGGGGACAGCACGCGCCCGCCGATGAACACGTCCGCCTGACTCTGCACCAGCCACAGGAGCTGGCTTCCCAGCAGGGACGCGCCGAAGATCACCATCGCGCCGGTGCCGCGGAAGTCGAAGCTTGGCACCGGCAGGAAGCGAGTCGCGATCACATATCCGAGTCCCTTCACC
>NZ_MINO01000024.1:0-30000 GCF_001757355.1 Sphingobium phenoxybenzoativorans | reverse complement strand
GTGACGCCAGTCGCCGCGAAGATGCAGTCGCCGATCGCCAGTTCCTTAAGGTCATAGACCTTGTCCAGATCCTTGATGCCCCATTTATAGGCGCGCTGCTTCTCATCCTCATTGCGGAACAGCAGGCGGCCCTTGAACTGGCCGCCGACGCAGCGCAGCGCTGCGCAGGCCAGAACGCCCTCCGGCGCGCCGCCCGAACCCATATACATGTCGATGGTGGTTTCCGGGTCGGTGGTGGCGATCACGCCAGCGACGTCGCCGTCCGGGATCAGCATGATCCCGCAGCCAATGGCGCGCAGCTCGGCGATCAGCTTTTCGTGGCGCGGACGGTCAAGCACGCAGACGATGATCTCGCCGGGCGTCACGCCCTTATGCTTGGCGACCGCCTCGACATTCTCCTTCACCGACTTGTTGAGGTCGATAATGCCTTCGGGATAGCCGGGGCCAACCGCCAGCTTCTCCATATAGACGTCTGGCGCATTCAGCAGGCCGCCTTCCTCGGAGATCGCCAGCACGGCCAGCGCGTTCGGTCCTGCCTTGGCGGTGATCGTGGTGCCCTCCAGCGGATCGAGCGCGATGTCGATGCGGGGGCCGCTGCCGATGGCGCTGCCAACCTTCTCGCCGATATAGAGCATGGGGGCTTCGTCGCGCTCGCCTTCGCCGATGACGACGGTGCCGTCCATATAGAGGTCGTTAAACGCGATTCGCATCGCTTCGACGGCGGCGGCATCGGCAGCCTTTTCGTCGCCCCGGCCGATCAGCTTGGACGCTGCGATGGCGGCGGCTTCGGTAACCCGCACCATTTCCAGCACCAGAACGCGATCGAGGACCGAACTTGCCTGCACCATATGGAGAATCCCCTAAATTCTTGACGTCGCCGCCCGGATAGGCCGTCCCGCCAGTCTTGTCGAGCATGGGCGCGCGTCCTTTTGTTCCGTTCTGGGGCGTGAGGAAACAGTTTCGCGACAAGGGCGTTAGCATCGGAAGGAAGGGTCCGATGATCGCATTCATGCTCGCCATTGCCGTTACGGCTTCCGCGACCGCCGGTGCGCAAGGCCATGGCGCGCGCGCCGCCGACGGACGGCCCTGCGCCTTGAGCGGAACATGCGTGAACATGCGCAGCGAGGGGGACGATATCCGGCTGTCCCGCTCTCTGCCGCCGGGCGAGGACCGGAAGATGGATGCCTATAATATGTCGCCCAGCCGTCAATGCGGCCTTATCGGCGGCCAGAGATGCCCTGGAAAGGGGCGTCAGATATGGCGGCTGGGCGAACCGGTCCGTCATACGATCGCCCGCAGCTTCGGGCTGAATTGACTCTCGCCAGCTAGGCCGGCGTCAATCGAGGATATGCATGACCATCGGCGCGTCGAGCAGGCTGTCCGACCCGGCCAGACGGGCCAGCGTGTCGGCGATGCGATATTCCTGGCCCTCATGGGTGACGATGGCCATCAGCACGCCGTCCTTCCGGTTGGCGCCGCGCTGGATCATGCTTTCGATGGAGACGCCCGCATCGCGGGTCGCCGCTGCGATCTCGGCAAGCACGCCCGGCCGGTCCTGCACTTCAAACCGCAGATAGGCTCGCCCGGTGCGCTTGCCCGCATCGGCCTTATGCTGCGCCAGCAGCGACGCGACCGGCATGGCGAAGGGATCGCCATATTCGTCGCGCGCCACGTCGATCAGGTCTGCGACCACCGCCGACGCCGTGGGGCCATCGCCCGCGCCGCGCCCTTGGAAGAACAGCCGGCCGACAAAATTGCCGTCCGCCACCACGGCGTTGAGCGACCCGTCCACATGCGCCAGCGGATGATCCATCGGCACCAGCATCGGGTGCACGCGCTGGAACAGGCCAGCCGCGCCATTTTCCGCCATGCCGACCAGCCGGATGCGGAACCCCAGCGCCGCCGCTTCCGCAATATCCGCGGCGATGACGTGCCGGATGCCGGTGATGTTCACGCCCGCAAAGTCCAGTTCCGTGCCGAACGCCAGGCTGGCCAGGATGGACAGCTTGTGCGCGGCATCCACGCCGTCAATGTCGAAGCTTGGATCCGCCTCGGCATAGCCAAGCTCCTGCGCTTCCTTCAGCACCTCGTCGAACCCGCGCCCGTCCTTTTCCATCGTGGTCAGGATGTAATTGCAGGTGCCGTTGAGGATGCCATAGACGCGGCTGATCTCATTGGCCGCCGCGCCTTCGCGCAGGCCCTTGATGACCGGGATACCGCCCGCCACCGCCGCTTCATATTTCAGGGCGACTCCGGCCTTCTCTGCGATTGTCGCAAGAGAAAGCCCGTGATGGGCGATCATCGCCTTGTTCGCCGTGACGAAAGGTTTCCCGGCCGCCAGGCATTGCCGCGCCAGGGTCAGGGCAGGGCCGTCCGATCCGCCGATCAGTTCGATGACGACGTCGATATCTTCCCGCGCCGCCAGGGTCGTCATGTCGTCGACCCATTCATAGGATGACAGGTCGACGCCCCGGTCCTTGCTGCGGTCCCGCGCCGAAATGGCCACGACCTCGATCGGACGGCCTGCGCGGCGCGCGATGAGGGCGCTGTTGGTTTCCAGCAGCCGGATGACGCCGCCGCCAACCGTGCCGAGTCCGACTATGGCCAGGCGCAGCGGCCGTTGATCTGTCATGCGTCTTGTCCGATCCCTGAATCACTGACCCCAGAATGCCGGCCAGAGAATATAGGCCAGAGGGTAGGAGGCGCTGATAGACGGACGTTCCGCCCTTTCCAAGGGCTGTCGTTCCCCAATCCGCTTATCTGGCCGTGCGGGTCCTGCCGCACTGTCCCAATCCTGCGCGGACAATCGCATAATCCCGCTTTGCGGCCTCCGCGTCGGTGACGCCCAATGTGCGTGTGGAGGCGATAGGAAGCGTTTGAGGAAGGCTGCAGGCCAGGCGATACCACAGCAGCGTGCCGCGCTGCGGCGTCGCCGCGGCCTCGTCCACCACCTCGCCCAGGGCGACGGCCCATTGCGCCTGCTCGCCGGGGCGGCTGATGATTGACAGCGACACTGGCTGCCCATTTTCGGTTTTCAGGAAAATCTGGGTCTCGCCTTCCCCTGCGATCGTGCCCGCAACATGGAATGCGTCGCCCACGCCCACAATATGCGGCGGCGCATCCTGACCCAGCAGTTCGGAAACCAGCGCCTTTGCGGTGGAGTCCGCCGTCGGCGTCCAGTCGATCTGCGCATCGCGCGCAACGAGCTGCAACTGGCCCGGCCTGGCGCCACGCTGGGCGAAGATCAGCACTTGCCGCTTCTTCAATTTCGGCGCCTTGCCCTTCCGGTCAAGGGGGGCGTCGTAAAGGTAGGAGACGGTCGGCGATATTCCGTTCTCGCCGCGAATCAGTCCAACCACTTTGGCTTCTATATAGAAGCGCTTGAAGCCCGCCGGGACCCCCGTCGCCTGCTTCGCGCTGAGCGCTGTCGCCTGTGTGATTTGTGCTTTCGCTACCACGGGTGCGGCCACCGCCAGATCGGCATAATCGGCATAGGAAAGGGCGGTCGCGGAGGGAGAAACTGTTGCGGATGATTGAGCAGAAACGGACTGGAATCCATGGTTTGAGGCTAAAATGAGGCATCCGGCTAACAGAATGCGCAGTTTGGGCATGGCGGGTATTTGCATAAGGTTCGTCCTGCTCATTGGGCGTGGCGGCAATGCCACAGGCAAGTGTTTTCCCGGTCGTATAGTGAACGTATTCATCATAATCGATAAAGCGTTTGCGTCACGCGATTGCCCGCGATAGGAGTTGATGAGATAGCAAACAAGCGGACTAGGGCCAAAAGATGAACGGGGAGACCCGGTCACCTGTTGGCCTTTTATGGCCGGTCGGTCGCCAATTTATTGAGAAGTCGAGTTAAGGAGTGTCGTTGCTGAATGGCTTACGCTGACCACTCACAATCTTCGAGTCGCACGATTTCGATCGTCATCGTCGCCATTATCCATGCGGTATTGGGATATGCGTTCGTTACCGGACTTGGCATGAAATATGTCAAAAAAGCGGCAGAACAGTTGAACGTCATCGACGTGAAGGAAGAACCGCCGCCCCCCGACGAGGAGCCGCCGCCCCCGCCGCCCGAAAAGCAGGTTGAGCCACCCCCCGTGGTCGCTCCTCCGCCGATCGTGCAGACGCCGGTCGTCGCCCCCCCGATCCAGACGGTTCGTACGCCTCCGCCGGTGTTCAACCCGGTCCCGGTTGCGGCTCCGCCGCCTCCGCCGGCACCCGTGGTCAGCAAGGCTGCTGGCGCCAAGGGCAATCCCGCAAGCTGGGTGTCCTCGGACGATTATCCCGCGTCGGCCCTTCGCGCCGAAGCGGAAGGCACGAGCGCCATCACCTGGGAGATCAACGAACAGGGGCGTGTCGAAAACTGCCGCGTTACCTCGTCCAGCGGCAATGCCGATCTTGATGAGGCGGCATGTAAGGCGATGACCCGTCGTGGCCGTTACACGCCGGCAGTCGACCAGAATGGCAGCCCCATTCGTTCGAGCCAGTCGCGGCGCATCGTGTGGCGCCTGCCGCAGTGATCTTTCTTTACGGGAAGCGGCCGGCGGCCTTCGCCGGCCCGTTTCTCAATCTTGATTTCTATTTGAGAGGGAAGTGTTGAACATGTTGATCGAAATCGCAGCAGCCGCCGCCCCGAAGGCGGCTAACCCGTACGGCCTTATGGAAGCGCTCGAACAGGGCGGTGTTATCGCCTGGACCGTTTTCATCATTCTCTGCGGCATGTCCGTGGGTACCTTCTACATCCTGTTCACCAAGCTCATCGAGCAGCAGAAGGTGATCAACCAGTCGAAGAAGGTTCGTGCGACTTTCTGGCGCGCCGCCAGCCTGAAGGAAGGCTCGGCCAAGCTGGAGAAGAACTCGGCCTACAAGCAGCTCGTCGATGACGGCATCGCCGCTCAGGAACAGCACAGCAAGCTGACCGACCCCGTTGAAGCCCATGACTGGCTGCACGGCTCGCTCGCCCGTTCGGAAGCCGCAATCAACTCGAAGCTGGGCGGCGGTCTCGCCTTCCTCGCGACGGTTGGCGCGACCTCGCCGTTCATCGGTCTGTTCGGTACGGTTATCGGCATCTACCGCGCGCTGATCAAGATCGGCGCTGCCGGTCAGGCATCGATTGACGCGGTTGCCGGCCCGGTCGGTGAAGCTCTGATCATGACCGCGCTGGGTCTGGCCGTGGCCGTTCCCGCCGTTCTGGCCTACAACTTCCTGCAGCGCCGCAACAAGTCGATCGCCGAGGGCCTGTCGGCCTTCTCGACCGACCTGCTCGGCTACCTGGTTTCCGGCGGCGCCGTGAAGCCGGTTGGTTCGGCTGCTCCGGCTCCGGTTGCGAAGCCCGCGACCGCCGCAGCGACCAAGGCCTGACCTCCAAGTCTTCTGGATGGCGCTCGCGCGCCGTCCAGGCTGCCGGGGGCGATGGAGGGGAAACCCGTCTCGCCCAGGTCACCAAAAGATTGATATGTTAGGATACTGATCAATGGCAATGAGCGTTGGATCCGACGGCGGCGATGAAAAGCCGATGTCCGACATCAACACGACGCCTCTGGTGGACGTCATGCTGGTGTTGCTCATTATCTTCCTTATCGCGGTTCCGGTCGTGGTACAGACGGTCGACCTTAAGCTTCCCAAGGTCGCTTTCGAACCGACCACGACCAAGCCGGAGAATGTCTCGCTCTCCGTCACCTCGGCTGACGATGGCAGTTGCGCGGTTTACTGGAACATGACGAAGGTCAATTCCGAAGATCTGCTCAACCGGGCGGTCGCCAAGCTGGAAGCCGACGTCAAGAAGGCTGGCGGTGTGGAAAACCTGACGCCGGAGGATCTGCCCGAAGTGCATATCCGCGGCGACATCAATGTGCCCTACCGGTGCATTGGCGGCACGATCTACACCATGCAGCGCGCTGGTTTCCCGAAGGTCGGGTTCATTTCCGAGCCGGAGCCGGGCCAGAACGTTCAGCGTCTCTGATCGGTTGAAGCGAGAGGATATTAGCGGATGGCAATGAGTGCAGGCTCAGATGATGGTGAGCCGATGATGGAAATGAACACGACGCCGCTCATCGACGTCATGCTCGTTCTGCTCATCATGTTCATCATCACCATCCCGATCCAGACCCACGCGGTGAAGATCGATCTGCCTCAGAGTTCCCCGCCGACTGATACGCCGATCGATCCTGTGAAGAACAAGGTGTCGATCGATCCGGCCGGCACGATCGCCTGGAACGGTACGCCGATCGATCTGCTGACCCTGCGTCAGTATCTCAATGAATCACTGAAGCTGCCGGTGGAGCCGGAGCTGCAGTTTCAGCCGGACGCGCAGACCCGCTATGTTGTGGTCGACGAGGTTCTGGCGGAGATCAAGCGGGCTGGGGTCACCAAGATGGGCTTCGTCGGCAACGAACAATATGGCAGCTTCTGATCGCAAGTCAGGTCGCGCATAAAAAGTCTAGGAGTTTTCGACAATGGCAATGAGTGCTGGCTCTGATGATGGCGAGCCGATGATGGAAATGAACACGACGCCGCTCATCGACGTCATGCTCGTTCTGCTCATCATGTTCATCATCACCATCCCGATCCAGACCCATGCGGTGAAGATCGACCTGCCGCAGAGTTCCCCGCCGACCAATGAGATCATCGACCCTGTGAAGAACAAGGTGTCGATCGATCCGGCTGGCACGATCGCCTGGAACGGTACGCCGATCGATCTGCTGACCCTGCGTCAGTATCTCAATGAATCGCTGAAGCTTCCGGTGGAGCCGGAACTGCAGTTTCAGCCTGACGCGCAGACCCGCTATGTCGTGGTCGATGAGGTTCTGGCGGAGATCAAGCGGGCAGGCGTCACGAAGATGGGCTTTGTCGGCAACGAACAGTACGGCAGCTTCTGATCGTAACCGGATATCGATGAATAGAGAAAAAGGGCCGCTTCTGCGGCCCTTTTTTAATCCAGTTTAAGGCGAATGCGCGATTGCTTGGTTCACGGTTAACCCGTTTGTTACACATGCCTTTTATCAGGAAAGGCGAATATAGGGTCCACAAGACCACGGGTAGCGCACAGTGTCTTACAATGTCTCCGAGGGACGGTCGACCGACCGGCATAATGTCCTGATAGGTGTCCGGCTTCGCCGGCCCGGCGAGACGTGGTTCACCAGCCGCATCGCAGATCTTTCCGTTGGCGGCTTCCGGTTGCAGAGCTTCATCAAGCTGGTGCCGGGCATGGAATTATGGATCATGCTGCCGGGGTTCGAGGGCCGGAAGGCGCAGGTTACCTGGGCAAAGGGGCATGAGGCTGGCTGCGCTTTCGAAAGCCCGCTGCACCCGGCCATCCTTGACCATATTCTGAAAGTCGGCGCCTCCCCCCGCAGGGTCGCGGCCCGATAGTCCCGGACATCCCGTACCCGGCGGCCTGTCAGCCCGCAGGAGCGTCCTGAAACTGCAGCCGCGCCAACCGGGCATATAGTCCGCCCTTGGCATAGAGCGTCGAATGCGTGCCCTGTTCCGCGATCCGCCCATTGTCCATGACGATGATCCTGTCCGCCGCGCGCACCGTGGCCAGGCGATGGGCGATGACGATGGTCGTCCGGCCCTTCATCAACACCTCCAGCGCATCCTGCACCAGCCGCTCTGACTCCGCGTCCAGCGCGGACGTCGCCTCGTCCAGCAACAGGATAGGCGCATCGCGCAGAAGCGCACGGGCAATCGCCACCCTCTGCTTCTGTCCGCCGGACAGGCGCGTCCCGCCTTCGCCCATATAGCTGTCCAGACCTTCGGGCAGGGCGCGCAGGAACGTCTCGGCATTCGCCGCGCGCGCCGCCGCCCAAATCTGCTCATCGGTCGCGTTCCAGTTTCCATACCGCAGATTGTCGCGCGCGGAGGCGGCAAATATCACGCTCTCCTGCGGCACCATCGCCATTGCGCTCCGCACGTCGGCCGGGTCGGCATCCTTGAGCGAAACGCCGTTCAACCGCACCGCCCCGGCATCGGGATCATAGAAACGCTGCGCCAACTGGATGAGCGTGGATTTCCCCGCGCCGGAAGGTCCCACCACCGCGACGGTCTCGCCGGCTTCTATGGTCAGGTTGAAATGTTCCAGCGCGGCGGTGTCTGGCCGTGTGGGATAGCGGAAAGTGACATCCTCGAAGCTCAACCGCGCGCCCGCGCCGCCTGGTATCTGCTGCGGATTCGGCGGGGCGGCGAGGTCGGGTTTGGCGACCATAAGTTCGTTCAGGCGGCTGGCGGCTCCCGCGCCGCGCAGAAGGTCGCCCCAGGTTTCGGTCAGCGCGCCGAACGCGCCGGCGACCAGGCCGCCGGTCAGGACGAAGGCCGCGATGCTTCCGCCCGACAGGCGTCCGGCGGCGACATCCAGAGCGCCTTGCCACATCACCAGCACGATGGAACCGAACACCAGGGATATCACGACGCCGGTCATGCACGCGCGCAGGATGATCCGGCGCTTGGCCGTCGCAAAACCCTGCTCGACGGCGGAGGCGAAACGCTGCTGCTCCCGCGCTTCCTGTCCGAAAGCCTGCACGATCTTCATCGCGCCGAGCACCTCCGCCGTGATGCTCCCGATGTCGGCAAGCCGGTCCTGGCTGGACCGAGAAAGAGACCGCACGCGCCGCCCGATAGTGACGAGCGGCAGAAGGATGATCGGCAGGCCCAGCAAGAGCAGCCCGGTTAGTTTCGGCGCTATGGTGAACAGGTAGATGATGCCGCCAAAGCCCATCACCGTGTTGCGCAGCGCCACCGAAACCGTCGACCCCACCACCTGTTCGATAATCGCCGTGTCCGCGGTCATGCGCGATGCGATCTCCGACGGTCGGTTTTCCTCGAAGTAACGGGGCGCCTGACGCAGCAGGTTGCGCTGCACCGCATTGCGGATATCGGCGACAACCCGTTCGCCCAGCCAGGAGACGAAATAGAATCGGGATGCGGTCGCGACCGCCATGATCGCCACGATCATCAGAAGATATTCGAACCAGCGGCTGATATCCTCCGGCCTGCCGCCGACGAAGCCCCGGTCTATGACCAGCCTGAAACCACTGGGAATCGCCAGCGTCGCCGCAGCGGCGACAAGCAGTGCGATGGCCGCTGCGACGATCCGCCACGGATAATGCAGGGCCGTCGCCCAGATCATCTTGAGGCTGCCGAGGCGGCGGTCGTTCGGATTTTCCGCCGTTGGCGCGGTTCGGGAGTCTGTCATGATGGGGCCGCTTAGCAGGGGTACCCTGCCGTCTCAATCAGGTACAATGGAACCAAGGTCCAAGCGTAGGAATTTTTGCGTTGCGGTATATATTGGATTAAGGCTCCGCACCGCCCGCTCCGGCGGTGCAACAGAAACGGGATTCGCGATGCTTTACAATGCCTATGAGGTTCAGCGCAGTTTGTTGGCAGGCGCCAGCGCTTGGGCGAATGCGGGCGTGGAGCTGCTCAACAATCCGGCCAATCCGCTGGCCTATTTTGGCGGCGGCCCCGTCATGGCGTCGGCGCTCAATGTGTTCGCGCATGCCGCGGCGCCGCGCGGCAAACCGGAATTCGGCCTGGATCACACCATCATCGATGGAAAGACCGTCGAGGTTTCCGAACGGATAGAGGCGCGGAAAACCTTCGGCCAGCTCAAGCATTTTGTCCGCGAGGGCGTTGCTCCCGGCGCGCCGAAGCTGCTGATCACTGCGCCCATGTCCGGGCATTTCGCGACGCTGTTGCGCGGAACGGTGGAACGAATGCTGCCTGGCCATGATGTATGGATCACGGATTGGCGGGACGCGCGGAATGTGCCGCTGTCCGAGGGCAGCTTCGATCTGGACGATTATGTCGACTATCTGAAGGACTGGCTGATCCATATTGGCGAGGGCGCGCATATGCTTGCCGTTTGCCAGCCTTCTGTGCCGTCCTATGCCGTCGCTGCGCTGATGGCCGCGGAAAACCATCCCTGCCGTCCGCGCACGCTGACCATGATGGGCGGGCCGATCGACACGCGGGAAGCGCCGACCGTGGTCAATACGCTGGCGACGGAGCGGCCGCTGAGCTGGTTCGAGCAGAATGTCGTGGCGACGGTGCCGTTCCAATATCCGGCCAATGGCCGCCGGGTCTATCCGGGCTTCATGCAGCTTGCCGGGTTCATGACGATGAACCTTGGCAACCACATGATGAGCCATTGGGAGATGTTCAAGCATCTGGTCGAAGGCGATGATGAAAGCGCCGACGCCACCAAGGAATTTTACGACGAATATCGGTCCGTCTGCGACATGACGGCCGAATTCTATCTGCAGACCGTGAGTGAGGTGTTCCAGAAGCATAGTCTGCCCAAGGGCGAGCTGATGCATCGCGACACGCTGATCGATCCCACCGCGATCAAGGACATTGCTCTATTGGCGATTGAGGGCGAACGGGATGATATTTCTGGGCTGGGTCAGACCAAGGCCGCGCTGACCATCTCTACCAACCTGCCCGCCAAGCTGAAAAAATATCATATGGCCCCCAATGTTGGCCATTATGGCATCTTCAACGGCAGCAAGTGGCGGACGAAGATCGCCCCCATCGTCGAGGCGTGGATCAAGACGCACGACAAATAAGTATTTCGCGGGATAGATGCAGCGCTTAGTTCTATCCTGACTAGCCATAAGGCGCAGCGCGCTCCTGCGCAGGCAGGAGCCTGGTTCGGACAGCGGGACTGGCTCCTGCCTGCGCAAGAGTATGTCTCCGGCTAATCAAGACAAGCTCTAGCTGGCGATTTGCGCCGCCAGTTCCAGCGCGCGCGCCGGAGCCACCGCGCCGGTGACCGCGAATGCGACATCGCCGACTTCCCAATAGGCAATGCTCTCACCCGATCGCGTGGCAAGCAGGGGCTTTGCCTCGGCCGGCGTTTCGGCCTTGTCGGCAAAGAGCGACACGGGTTCTCCTCCCGGAGCGGTCAACGACACGGCGACGGCGGGACCATCGGATGTCGGATAGAGCTGCACATCGCGCACTGCCCATCCTGACGGCATGACGGGCAGTTGAATGCCGGTCGACCGCGCAATTTCCGCCCTGTCCAGCTTCGGGCTTTCGACCTGCGACCGCATTGCCTGGCGCAGCAGGCCGTTGCGGTGGGACGCCGCGGCTTCGTCCACGAAGCTGTTCGCTTGCGCGGCTGCGGGAAATTCTCCCATGGCGCCGCGCGCTATCCATCCGGTGGCGATGAGCGCTGCAATGCCGGCGGCGCGAGCGGCATGCCGCCATGTCCGGCCATTGTCGTTCGCTGCCAGCGGGGCAAGGCCGCTTATATGCCTGCGTCCGACCAGCGTCCCCTTGGTCCCGTCGGTTTCCAGGGCGAAGTCGATATCCGTCCACTGCTTTCGCCACCGGCGCGCGACAAGCCGCTCCCCCGGACGTGCCGCATCGTCCAGCAGGATGACGCCGCCCGGCACCAGCCGCGAAAACAGGCTGTCGGCGGCGCCGCGAACCAGCGGATGCACGGACCAGGGCGGCCCGTCGATGATGATCATGTCGATCTGGTCGGGCAGCGCATCTATATCATACCAGCGTCCCGGCCAGCCTTCGACCTCAGCCTCCAGCGGCGCATGACGGATATCGACCGTCAGGCCATTCTCGGCCAGCCAGTGGCGGGTCGCATCGACAAAGCCCTCATGCTGGTCAAAACTGAGCAGCCGTCCTCCGCCGTTCAACGACAACGCCTTTGCCGTGACCAGCGTGGATGCGCCCGCGCCCAGCTCGACCACGATGCGGGGCCGGAGCCGTTCGATCTGGGTGACGATATGCCGCAGGAATCCGGTATCCGCTTTCCAGCTCCCCAGATGGGGCAGGGCGTCATGCGCAAGGCCCAGCCTGTCCATCAACGCGCGTTTGTCGGCCTTGCGGCCGCCCCACAGGCTGCGCAGCAACCAGGGCCAGCCGATCGCGCCAAAGGCCATGCGCCAGGCGAAATCGCTCGCCTGCTGGCCAAGGGGCCGCCCCGGCACGGAGTCGTCGAGGGAGAGGAGGCCCGTAAGTTCGCGCGATGTCACATGAAAATCCTTAGCCTTGGGGGAGGGCGTCCCGTTTCTACCCCGATGATACTGCAGGGGAAAGTCCATCTGCTATTTGCGAAAACGCACTGAGTCTCTATTGGGGTGCGCGTGGTCAAACTGCTCTCCGCAACCGTCGAACGCTGGCCGGTGGCCGGCTCCTTCATCATCAGCCGTGGGGCCAAGACGCATGTCGATGTGATCGTCTGCGAAGTCGGCGACGGCGCGCATGTCGGCAGAGGGGAAGCGACGGCAATCTATTATGAGGGGGAGACCGCCGAGGACTGCGCGCTGGCCATCCGTTCCTATGATGGCCCGCTGGACCGGCGGGCTTTGCTGGGAAAGATGGACAGGGGCGCCGCCCGCAATGCGCTGGATTGCGCCTTGTGGGATCTGGAAGCCAAAATGGCGGGCCGGCCGGTATGGCAACTCGCCGGACTTGACCGGCCCGGCCCGCTGCCCACGGCCTTCACCATCAGCCTGAACGACCCCGCGCAGATGCAGGCCGATGCCCGCGCCGCTTCAGCACGGGGTTTCGGCCTGCTCAAATGCAAGCTGACAGGCGAGGGAGACCAGGAGCGAATAAGGGCCGTGCGCGCGGGCGCGCCCTCGGTCCGGCTGATCGTCGATGCGAATGAGAGCTGGGCCAATATGGACATTGGCGCGGAAGCGGAAGCGCTTGGACGGCTGGGCGTCGAACTTGTTGAACAGCCGGTGCCTCATGGGCGGGAAGATATGCTGGAGGGGGTGCGTTCCCCCGTACCCTTCTGCGCGGATGAAAGCTGCCACACCAGCGATGATCTGGACCGGCTGACCGGCTTTTCCGCCGTGAATATCAAGCTCGACAAGGCGGGCGGACTGACCGAGGCGTTGCGCCTGCGGGCCGCCGCGCGGGCGCGGGGTCTGAAGGTGATGGTCGGCTGCATGCTCGGCACATCGCTTGGCATCGCTCCGGCGGCGCTGGTGGCGCAGGGCGCGGACTGGATCGATCTGGACGGCGCGCTGCTGCTGGCGAAGGATCGGGACGGCGCGCTCATGATGCATGATGGCTTGCTGGAGCCGGGAACTCTGTGGGGAGAGGTTGACGGCGTTGAATCCGCGTAACAAAAGGGCGAACGGGCAGCGGGGCGCCAGCCGATCGGGGATAGCGGTCCTTCGCCTGTGTGATCGACGGGTTCACCCGCAATGGAGCCGCATATGGCCGAACCAGAATTGATCGCCGGAGCGCTCGCCGGCTGGCAGCGGACAATGACCAACTATGGCTGCGTCCTCACCATTCAGGTCGGGGAGAGCGAGGAGCAGTTCGAAACCCACGAATATCAGCGGGTTCTGGTTGCGCTGAACGACCGCCAATTGCGTTCGCTGGCGCGCGACCTGCAACGCGCCGCCGAAACGCGCGGCATTCAGTTGTGGGGCAAGCCGGGCTTCTTCTCGCGCATTTTCCGCCGCAAGAAACTGCCGGATGTTCAGGTGCACCCGCTGGTCCAGGCGTAGCCGTCCGTGGCGTGATCACCGGTTCGCAGGACGTCACCTATCCGGGCGTGGCTTCGTGCGGCGGTTCTGACCGACGGAAGGAGAATGCGCATGTCCTATATTGACGGGTTCGTTCTTGCGGTGCCGACCGCCAACAAGGATCAGTTCATCACGCATTCCCGGCTGGGGGATTCCGTGTTCATGGAGCTTGGGGCAACCCGCATTCTCGAATGTTGGGGCGATGATGTGCCGGATGGCAAGCTGACCGATTTTCGCCGCGCCGTGCAGGCCACGGCAGAGGAAACGGTGGTCTTTTCCTGGATAGAATGGCCCGACAAGGCAACTCGCGATGCGGGCATGGCGCGGCTGGACGATCTGGTGAAAACGGATGACCGCTTCAATCCGGAGAAGAACCCGGTGCCGTTCGACGGAAAGCGCATGATCTATGGCGGATTTGCGCCTGTCGTCACGCTCGGGGAATAGAGCGGCTGTTCAGCGGCGGTTGGCCGGGCGTCGCCGACATCCCGTCCTGACTTGCAATTATCATGGTTAAGGATCAGCATCCCTGACGCTGTGGGGGCGGATAAAAAAGGGGAGTGCCATGAAGCGTTCAATCCTGCCGGTGTCCAGCCTCGCCGCCATCTTGATATTGACCGGGTGCATGGAAACCATGCCCGGACCGGATCGCCCGCGTCCGCCCCGGCCTCCCCGCCCGGAAAAGCCGATCTGCACGCGCGAATATGCGCCAGTCTGCGCGACAAAAGGGTGGCGGCGCAAGACGTTCAGCAATGAATGCATGGCGCGCGCAGAGCGCTATACGGTGATCAGTCCAAAGCCATGCGATAAAGACAGGTGATGGGGTTGCGTCGCTGAAACCCTGTCGGCGCGGGGCAGGTAGCCTGGCTTTCTATCCTGCGCTCTTGCTGCTCCGCGCTTTCGCCTCCCTCTCAGGATAGGGCATGATTGCGCGCCCGTCCGGCGCGGCGGTGAAGCTCATCTGGGTGGGATAGGCGAACTCAATGCCTTCCTCGTTGAACCGCTTCAGAATGGCGAGGCCGACCTTGTGCCGGGTCATGAAGAAGTCGTTCTTGTCGGGATCGGGCACGTCGAAATCCAGTTCATAATCCAGTGAGCTTGCCCCGAAAGTGACAAGTCCAGCCTGAACGAAGGTCATGCCCTGCGCCTCTACGACGTCTTTCAGCATGGCGGGGATCGCTTCCGCCGTTTCCTGCGGCGTCTGGTAGATAACGCCCAGCACGAACTTCACCCGCCGCCGCGTCAGCTTCTGCAGGCTGGTGATTTCCTTCTGCAGCAGGTTGGCGTTGGAAATGACCTTTTTCTCGCCGGTCATGGCGCGCAGGCGCGTGCTTTTCAGGCCGATCTTCTCCACCCTGGCCGTGGTGGTGTCATAGGTGATGATCTCCCCCCGGCGGAACGGCTTGTCGAAGATGATGGAGAGCGCGGCGAACAGGTCGGAGAAGATGCCCTGCGCGGCAAGGCCGATGGCGATGCCGCCTATGCCGAGACCGGCGACGAGGCCGGAGACGTTGACGCCCAGATTGTCGAGCACGACCACGGTCGCAATGGCGAATAGCGCGACCGTCACCAGAATGCGGATGATCCCCATCGCATTGGCCAGCGTGTCGTTGTCCGCGTCCTCGCCCGTGCGCCGCTCGATGAAGCCGATGATGATTTCCCGCGCCCAGATCGCGCCCTGGAACACGGCGGCGACAGTGAAAAGAAACTGGACGGTCTTGAGCACCAGTTCCGGTGGGCTGGCGTAGCCCGCGACCAGCCGTGCCGACACCATGACCATGAAGAAATGCGTCGTCTTGCTGATTGCTCGTCCCAGCAGCGCGCCGAAGCTCAGGAATTCCGATTTGCGGGTAAGCCGTTTTCCAAATTCGCGGAACGCCGCGAGCAGAAGGTAAATGAGGACGCCCGCGCCCACGGCGATCATGATCTGCACGGCGTGGACGGAGAACCAGGCGAGTGTGGTGTTCCACAATTCGGTCAGACTGACCGGGCTTATGGGGGGCAGATCCAGGGCGGCCGCTTTCTTGGCGCTCATAAATTTCCTTCTTCGGTCAGGCCGCCAGCTTCGCCGGGGCGGCGTCGCTGCCCTCCAGCGCTTCAAGCAGCGCGATCAGGCCCCGCTCGTGGCGGGACAGATAGCGCGTCTTGCGCGGCAGGCGAAGCCCCTCGCGCCACTGGCTGTGTCCATTTTTCGCCAGATCGAGGAGGGCAGGGTGGATATAGCTTTTCCGGCTGATCGCGGGCGTGTTGCCAAGGGCCTCCGCAACCGGCTCGATCATCTGTTTGAGCGATGCAGCCCCTTCGCTCAGCGCCTCGAACGCCAGCACCGATGCGCCCCAGGTACGGAAATGCTTGGCGGTGAAGGCTTCGCCCATCGCCTCGGAAATATAGGCATTGACGTCTGAGGAGGTGACGGGGTGCGCTTCGCCGTCCTCGTCGAGATATTGGAACAGATGCTGGCCGGGCAGGTCCTGTACCGCGCGCACGAACCGCAGCAGGGCTGCGTCAGTGATCGCCAGGGTGCGCGCCTTGCCGGACTTGGCGCGGTAGGACAGGCGCAGGGTGCGCCCCTTCACATCGGCATGGCGGCGGCGCAGCGTGGTCGCGCCATAGCTCTTGTTCTCCCGCGCATATTGCTCGTTGCCGACGCGCACCTTGCCCAAATCAAGCAACCGGACGACGGCCGCCACCGTGCGATCCTTGCCCAGCGCGCGGGTGGCGAGGTCGCTCTCGATCCGGGCGCGCAGCAGCGGCAACGCCCGCCCAAAGGAGGCGCAGGCGTCATATTTGGCGGCCTCCCGCGCGGCACGGAAATCGGCATGATAGCGATATTGCTTGCGCCCCCGGTCATCGAAGCCGGTTCCCTGGATATGGCCGCGCGGGGAGGGGCAGAACCAGCAGTCGCCATAGGCGGGCGGCATGCCGATCGCGTTCAGCCGGTCGATTTCCTCCCGGTCGGTGATCCGTGCGCCGTCCGCGTCATAATAGCCCCAGCCGCGCGTCATCTTCTTGCGGCTGATGCCGGGCAGGCTGTCATCGACATAGACAAGACCTGACTTCGGCATCGGGGCGCATCCTTTCCTTCTCATCCCGCTTATCCCGGTCAACCCGCCGTCCATCGCTTCGTTCCGCTGTCGGGCCGCAACCAAGCGGCGCGCGGGCCGTTGGGTTGGTTCGCCTTCCCCCTAATAGGAGCAGACCCATGACCGACATCGCCGACGCCCGTTTCCTCATCATCGCCACTGACGGCTTCGAGCAATCGGAACTGTTCGAGCCGCGCGATCAACTGATCGCCGCCGGGGCGAAGGTCGATCTGGCATCGCCGGACAGGCAGCCGATCCAGGGCATGAAGCATGACGAGAAAGGCGCGACGATCACGCCCGACCTGACGCTGGAGGAGGTGGACGGCGCGAACTATGACGCGCTGATCATTCCGGGCGGGGTCGCCAATCCCGATGCGCTGCGGATGGACGACGATGCGGTGGATATCGTGCGGGATTTCTTCGATGCGGGAAAGCCGGTCGCCGCGATCTGTCACGGGCCGTGGCTGCTGGTTGAGGCGGACGTGGTGGAGGACCGGCGAGTGACGAGCTGGCCTTCGGTGCGGACCGATCTGGAAAATGCCGGGGCGATCGTGGTCGACGAGGAAGTGGTGGTGGACGGCAATCTGATCACCAGCCGCAAGCCCGGCGACATCCCGGCTTTTGTCGCGGCGATCAGGGCTGCCGTTGCAGAGGCCGCGCCGGTAGCCGCAGCCTGACCGCGCCGAGCCAGCGCCGTCCGGGCCGCTCAACCAGATGGTAGAGCAGGACCGAGGCGGCGAAGGTGAGTGCGAGGAAGGCGGCCATCGTCACTGGCGGGATGGCGGTGGCGTCCTTCACGAAGGCGATCTTGAACCAGATGAACAGCATGAAATGCACCATGTAGGTGGCGTAGCTGATCTCGCCCAGATAATGGAGCGGCCGCCAGTGGAGCGGGTTCCGCCGCAGGGTGGAGGCATGCGCCAGCGCCAGGATGAGGCAGGCGGCACCGGCGGGGAAGGCCCAGGTTTCGCTGCCCAGACCTGACAGCCACTGACCCCAGAACATGATTGCGCCGGTGAAGGCGATGGTCATCGCCCGCGCATCCCTGTCCGGCCCGCGCAGCCAAAAAGCACATAGAACCGCACCGCAACTGAACTCGATCAGACAGCGGAGCAGGCCGAAGCGCGGAATGTCGCCGCCCAGCGTCTGTTCGCCAAAGGCGGCGAGAAGAATGTGCAGCGTCGCCAGCAGCGCAATCATCGCCGCCAGCAGATTGGGCCGTCGGGCGCGGGAGAGAGGCGTCCAGAGCACCAGCGCGGGGAACAATAGATAGGCGGCGAATTCGGCGCTGATCGACCAGGCCGGGTGGTTCCAGCTCAGCGCTGGCGTGAAGCCCCAATTCTGCATCATCGCGATATGCAGCGGCAGCTCCGCCCAGGGATAGTTGGCATCCTCCCGGCCCGTCGCCCGCAGCAGCAGCGCGAACATCACCGTCAGGCCAAGCATCACGCCATAGAGCGGATAGATGCGGGCGAACCGCCGGGCGAGAAAGGCGGGGATCGCCGAAGCGCCGCCGGACAGCATGGCGCGATGGGCCGACAGGTAGATGACAAAGCCGGACAGCAGGAAGAAGAAATCGACCGCGAGATAGCCCTTGTGCGCGACCTCCATCAGCCATGCAGGCGCCCAGTTTGCGCCGCTGCGGATATGGTAGATCACGACCATCCAGGCGGCGATGCCGCGGGCGGAGGTCAGGCTGCGCAACTCCCCCGTCATGCAATCGCGCCGGTGCGTTGGGCCTGTGCGAAGATGGGGGCGTCGCCCTCCGACTTGCGCAACCGGGTCAGATAGGTGTCGAGGCCGATCTGCAGCGCCAGCAGCATGAACACGAAGGGCTGATAGGCGATGCCGATGAACAGCGCGCCGAGCAGATAGACGATATGCCCCTGTTGCAGCGCCAGCGCCAGCGGCGGCACCCATGCGGTCTTTGCCTCGTCCCGCTTCAGGTAGAAACGCCGCAGCCATTCGGTCCGGGCCAGCGATATGCCGTGGATCATCGCCCAGATCAGGAAGCCCAGATAGCCCTGTTCGCCCAGCATCTCGAAATAGGCGCTGTGATAGGCGCGGCCCTTGTCGATGATCACCTGCCGCTCGGCGGTCAGCAGATTGCCCTTGCCGGTGACCTTGTGCGATTCATAGCGGAAGCTGTTGCCGCGATAGGCGTCGAAGCCCCCGCCCGCCGGATGATCCTTCACATAGTCGAGCGTCCATTTCCACACCGCGATCCGGGTCGATGCGCTCTCGTCGCTCTGATAGGTTTCGATCGTGTTCATGCGGCTGGTGAAGCTCGCCGGCAGGAACGGCACGGAGATGATCGCGACCAGCACCAGCAGGCTGCCATAGAGGAACCGCCGCTGCATATGCATCAGCATCAGCCCGCCCAGCAGGATGATGCAGAGCAAGCCCGTGCGGGTTTCCGTGCCGATCGGGATCAGCAGGCACGCAAAGCACAGGGCATAGGCAAACCCGCGCACCCGCCAGTCGGACGGGAAGATCGTGCCATATTTGGCGAGGTACAGGATCAGTGGGATGATCGCGATCGCAACGGTGGAGATCGTGCTGCCTTCATAGAGGCCGCTATTATCGTCGACCATCAGGTTGAGCACGCCATAGCCGCCGCCCGACAGCACTGTCTTTATCCCGCCGGTGATGATGATAGAGCTGGCGCACAGGCACATGACCAGCGCCAGCGCCTCTATCCGCAACCGCGTACGCAGGGTGAGCGGCAGGAAGATGGCGAACACCAGCGCCTTCCATACCCAGTTCCACTTGGTCGCGGCGTCGATGGGGAAATCGGCATGTGATGTGGTCCACGCGCACCAGCCGAGCAGGGCGATCATCAGCAACTGCCGGAAGGACAGGTGGCTGTCGGCCTTCTTGTCCGCGAGCAGCCACGCCCCCGCCGCCAGTCCGAAGGCGATGAGCGAAATGGGAACACTGTTCAGCAGATAATAGGATAGCCGTTGCGGTGATACGATGTCGATATAGGCATAGACCAGCACCAGCAGGAACGGCCGCCGCAGGGCGAGGGCGAATGCCGCCGCCAGAAATGCCAGGAAAAACAGGTCACGCATGGGGGGTACGGTCCACGCTGCGCCGCCGCCGTTCGCTGTCGAGGTCCGGCCGGCTGAGCAGGCGCCAGAAGGCGATCACTATCAGGCCATGACTGACGAGCAGGGAGAACATGTCGATCATCGATGCTGTGTTCCGGTTCCCTGCGTCCAAAAATGCCGCGCTCCAGCGCTTTTCATGGCCTTACCCGTTCGGGGTTGACGCGACGTTAATCCTTTTAGGTCATTTGCTTGGGCCTATGACGCGCATCCTCCACGTCCTCGACCACAGCCTGCCGCTGCATAGCGGCTACACATTCCGCACACGCGCCATCTTGCGCGCGCAAATGGCGCAGGGGTGGGACGTGCGGAGCATTACCGGCCGCCGTCATGGCGCGGATGCAGGCGCGGTCACGGAGCCGGACGTCGAGACTATCGATGGCCTGATCTTTCACCGCACGCCGGGCGAGGTGGCGTCGGGCAACGCCCTGATCCGCGAATGGCGCGACATCGGCGCGCTTGCCGAATCGATGGAGGCGCTGGTTCACCGGTGGAAGCCGCATCTGATCCATGTCCATTCGCCGGTGCTGAATGCTCTGGCCGCGCAACGGGTCGCGCGCCGCCACAATATCCCGCTGGTCTATGAGATCCGCGCTTTCTGGGAGGACGCCGCCGTCGGCAACGGCACAGGGACGGAAGGAAGTCCGCGTTACTGGCTGACCCGCCAGCTCGAAACCCACGCCGTCCGCGCGGCCGATGCCGTCGCGGTGATCTGCGAAGGTCTGAAGGGCGACCTGATCGCCCGCGGCATCAGCGCCGACAAGATCATCGTATCGCCCAACGGCGTTGATATGGAAATGTTCGGCACGCCCGTCGCGCCCGACCCGGCGCTGCGCACGCGGCTTGGCCTGGATGGCGCGGAGGTCGTCGGCTTCATCGGCAGCTTCTACGATTATGAGGGGCTGGACGATCTGATCGCCGCCATGCCCGCGCTTGCCACCCGCCGTCCTCATGCCAAGCTGCTGCTGGTCGGCGGCGGCCCGCGGGAGGAAGCGCTGCGCAATCAGGTCGCTTATTCGCCGGTCGCTGATCGTGTCGTATTTGCGGGCCGTGTCGCGCACGGGCAGGTGGAAAATTATTACAGCCTGATCGACATCCTTGCCTATCCGCGCAAGTCGATGCGGCTCACCGATCTTGTCACGCCGCTGAAACCGCTGGAGGCGATGGCGCAGGGCAAGCTGGTCGCTGCTTCCAGCGTCGGCGGGCATTGCGAACTGATTGAGGATGGCGTCACCGGTACGCTGTTCGCGCCCAATAATCCGGCCGCCATAGCGCAGGCGCTGGCCAAGCTGTTCGAGGCACGCCCGGCATGGGATGCGCGCCGCGCCGTCGCGCGCCGCTTCGTTGAGACAGAGCGTAACTGGTCGTCAAATATTTTGCGTTACGAACCGGTTTACCGGCGGCTCCTGAACGGCGCCCGGCGCGCCCGCGCGGCGTGACGGAGCAGGGAAGGGGCTGATGAAGATCAGGCTTCGGGCCTCGCAACGGGCGGCCATATGGGCTGCATCCGGCGCGGCGTTCGCGGCCCTGACCTTTCCGGCGGGGTTGATCGAGGTGGCGGCTACGTCGTCGGGCATCTCGGAGGTTCTGCCGGCCGCCGCGCCGCCGCTGGGCACGACCGCCCGGCTGGTGCTGGCGGGTTTTGCAGGGGTGATGGCGGCGGGCGCCGCGCTGGCGTTCCGCCGGCAGAGCGCTCCGGCCAAGGGAGTAGAGAAGATGGGTTTTGCACTTTCACGCCTGACCGGCCTCGCCAAGCGCCGCGCCCGCAAGCCGGAACCGCTGGTGAACGATATGCCGATATTGCGCCGTGCCGACGCTCATCCCGATGCGCCGCCGCGCCGCCCCATCTTCGCCAACAGCGACTTTGGCGGCACCGGCATGTTTTCCGAAATGCCTGCTTCGCCCGAAGATCATACGCCCGATATCGCCGCGCCGGAAATCGAGGCCGCATTTACAGAATCATTGGCGTCTGTTGATGATCCCGTGATCGACGCCGCGATTCAGGACGCGGCATGTGCTGCTGAGGAGCAGCCGGCTCCCCTGCCGCTGGAGGGAATGTCTGGCGAGGAAGTGCTGTCGGGCTTTGCGCCGCTGGCCGCGCCCGTGCCGCCTCCCGGCATGGAAGCCCAGCCCGAAGTCCCGGCCGCTGCGCCGCCAAGGGAACCGCGCCCACCCCTCGACGGCCTGACCATCGCCCAGCTTGCCGAGCGGTTCGAACTGGGGCTGGCGCGCCGCGCCATCGCCCGGCCGGTCGCGCCTTTTGATGCGCCCCCGGTGCAGATCGTGCCGGTTGCTGCCCAGCCCGTTCCGCGCGTCATCGCCGACATTCCGCCCGTGCCGCAAGTCGCGGTGAAGCCCGATGTGGATATGCAGGTCGATGAGGCGCTTCGCGCGGCGCTCGGCACGTTGCAGCGCATGAGCGCGCGCTGATCCTCACCAGTCCTCAATAAGCAGCGCTGACAGGGCGACCCGCACCTGGGGCGGGTCCAGCGCTGCATTGGGGTCCGTCCAGCGGCCGTCTATCGCCAGATCGGCGACGATATGTCCGCTTATCGCAAATTCCGCCTCCGGGGCCTGGTCGATGAACAGCGCCACCCGCTGCTGCGCATTGTCGCCAGTGAAGATCAGCACGATTTTGTGGCGTGACCCCTGGAACGTCGCGCTGGCCCAGGGGTGGACCGAGATTGATTCCACGCTGGCGTTTGGACCCGCAAGGGCCAGGATCGACGCCATCAGGCGCTTGTGCGGATCGCGGCGGGTTGGCCGGGGATGATCGGTGGGCGCCATCCTGCTCATCGCGCACCCTCCGATTGATATTTGTTCATGAAACGTTCTACACGATTTTTCATGCGTTCTCCCGGTTCCCGCCCGTTTCGCATGTCGAGCACCAGGCGGGGATCGCGCACCGCCTCACGGCCGAAGCGGGTGGCGGGCATCCCGGTTTCCTTCAGGAAGCGCTCGATGGTCCGCAGTAAATGCATATCTCTATCTCCTCCGCCGGTTCCGGCGCGACTCGCCGGTGAATAGGGAGATTCTTATTTCATAGGAAATTTCCTACTTGTCTATAGGATGTTTCCTATTGTATGAAACCGGAATGGATGATTTCTCCGCCCGTCAGACACTCGACCGGCTCATCGTTGAGCGGCGGGACAATTATGGCGCCCTGTCGCGGATGCTGGGGCGCAACTCCGCCTATATCCAGCAATACATAAAGCGCGGCACGCCCCGGAAGCTGGATGAGGCGGACAGGCGGAAGCTGGCCCGCTATTTCGGCGTGGACGAAACGCTGCTCGGCGGGCCGGAGGTCTTGCCCGCGCGCACGGTGGCGAGGGGGGCGATCTTGCCGGTTCCCCGTCTGGCGCTGGGGGCGTCGGCCGGGGCGGGGTCTCTGGATGAGGATGAGCGGAACGCGGGAACCGTGGGGTTTGATCGCGGCTGGCTGCGGACCCTGGGCGTCCGGGAGGATATGCTGTCGATCATCAGCGTCGATGGCGAATCGATGGCGCCGACGCTGGGGCATGGCGATGACATCATGGTTGATCGCGGCGATGACGGCGCGCGTCTGCGCGATGGCATCTATGTGCTGCGCCTCGACGGCATGTTGATGGTCAAGCGGATCGCGATGGGGCCAAAGAGCGGGCGGTTTTCGATATTGAGCGACAATCCGCTCTATACCCGCTGGGAGGATATTGATCCGGCGCTGGTGGAGATTATCGGCCGGGTGGTCTGGACCGGGCGGCGGCTGGGCTGAACGGCGATGCTGGTCAGAGGGCTTGCGCTCCCGCGGCGCCTTCGCCACATCGAGGGTCATGAGCACGCCGCCCCTGAAAGCCGTCATCGTCCCTGTGACCCCGCTCCAGCAGAACTGCACGCTGTTCTGGTGCACGCAGACCAACAAGGCCGCCTTTGTCGATCCCGGCGGCGACCTCGACCGGCTGAAGGCCGCGGCGCAGCAGCAGGGCGTGGAGATTGAGAAGATCCTGATCACCCACGGCCATATCGACCATTGCGGGCAGGCGGGCATATTGGCGAAGGAACTGGGCGTCCAGATAGAGGGACCGCATGAGGCGGACCGCTACTGGATCGCCAAGCTCAGCGAAGAAGGCGGAAAATACGGCATCAACGGCCAGGTGTTCGAACCGGACCGCTGGCTTGTCGATGGCGATACGGTGACGGTCGGCAATCTGACCCTGGATGTCATCCATTGCCCCGGCCATACCCCCGGCCATGTCGTCTTTCACCACGCTCCTTCAAAGCTGGCGATTGTCGGCGATGTGCTGTTTCAGGGGTCGATCGGCCGCACGGACTTCCCGCTCGGCAATCATCAGGATCTGATCGACGCGATCACTGGCAAGCTTTGGCCGCTGGGCGGGGACACCGCCTTTGTGCCGGGGCATGGCGCGATGAGCAGTTTCGCCCATGAGCGCCGCTCCAATCCCTTCGTGGCGGACCGGGTGACCGGCCTGGTGTGATCGGGCCAGAGGCTGGACTTGACGCTGAACCGGGGCCTCCCCCTGTCAGACATGCGCGGCGAGGGTGGGCGGCGCTTCGACCTGCCGCATTGATCCATAGGCGACATAGAGCGCGGCTATGGACAGGATGAGGATCGTCGCGAACGTCACCAATATGCCGATCATCCGCGCCTTGTGCGGCGTGTCATGATCCATGCCGAATGCGTGCGCGATCCGCGCGAGGATATAGACCAGCGCGAGCAGCCACAGCCATGTCTGCGGGCCGGTCGCCAGTTCGATCAGGCCGAACAGGATGAGGACGAACGGCGTATATTCGACGAAGTTCGCCTGCGCCCGCATGCGCTTGACCAGCGGCTCGCAGCCGCCGTCGCCATGCAGCACCTTGTTGGACATGCGCGTGCGGCCGACCCGCATCGCCAGCCACATGTTGAGAAGCGCGGCGGCCGCGGCGAGAGTGAGGGTGATCGGCAGCAGCATGGAGAAGCGTCCTCTTTCTTTGGTGATTGGACATTGGCGGTCCCGTGGCGCAGGGGCAAGGAATGACTTGCGCATCGCGCGGAAATAGCTATAGGCGCATGGCTTCGCGATTGTCCGGGCCGCATGGGTCTGCGGCCTTTTGGTCCGTCAGGTTCCGCATCGGCGCTGATACTATCGCACTGAACTTTGATATACGGAAACAGGTGCCGACATGGCTGTCCCTAAGAGGAAAACATCTCCTTCCAAGCGCGGTATGCGCCGGAGCCACGATTCGCTTCGCGTCGAGGCGTTTCAGGAGTGCTCGAACTGCGGCGAACTCAAGCGCCCGCACAACCTGTGCTCGTCCTGCGGCCACTATAACGGCCGCGAGATCATCGCCGTCGGGGCGTAAGAATCAAGAATTTCTCCTAAAAAGGGGGATGAAGTGAGCAAGCAGCCGCGGATCGCAATCGACGCGATGGGCGGCGATGAAGGCGTGCGCGTGATGATGGCGGGCGTCGCGCTCGCCCGCCGCCGCCATGAAGGGCTGCGCTTCACGCTGTTCGGGGACGAATCGCGCATCAAGGTTGCGCTGGACAATCACCCCAATCTGCGCGCCGCATCGGAAGTGGTGCATACGGACCAGGTCGTCGAAGCGACCGACAAGCCAAGCGTTGCGCTCCGCAAGTCAAAGAACAGCTCCATGGGCCTCGCCATCCAGGCGGTGAAGGCGGGGGATGCCGGCGCGGCTGTCTCGGCCGGCAATACCGGCGCGCTGATGTCGATGGCGAAGGTCGCGCTGCGCACCATGCCGGGAATTGACCGCCCGGCGCTGGCGGCGCTGCTGCCCACGCTCGGCTCCAACGATGTCGTCATGCTCGATCTGGGCGCCAACACGGAATGCGATGCCCGCAATCTGGTGCAGTTCGCGGTGATGGGCGGCGCTTACGCCCGGACCGTGCTTGACTTGGCGCGGCCGCGCGTGCGCCTGCTCAACATCGGCACCGAGGATTTGAAGGGCACGGACGAGATTCGCGATGCCGCGGCGACCCTGCGCGGGGCGATCGCGCTGCCCATGGACTTTGAAGGCTTTATCGAGGGCGACAAGCTGGCGTCGGGCGATGCCGACGTCATCGTCTGCGATGGTTTCGCGGGCAATGTCGCGCTCAAGACGGCGGAGGGCACGGCCCGTTTCGTCACCGACCTGCTGCGCCGCGCCTTCACCAGCTCCATCCGGTCGAAGATCGGCTTCCTGATCTCGAAGCCGGCGATGCACCTGCTGCGGCATCATCTGGACCCGAACAACCATAATGGCGCGGTGTTCCTGGGTCTCAACGGCGTAGTGGTGAAAAGCCATGGCGGCGCGGATGAGAAGGGCGTCGCCAATGCGGTTCATGTCGCCGCGCGCCTGCTGGAAGAAGATATAACGCGCCGGATCGCCGAAGATCTGGCCAATATCGGCGCGCTCGCGCCTGTGGAGATGCCCGCAAAATGATCCGTCGCGCCGTTCTGCTCGGCACAGGCTCCGCCCTGCCGCCGCGAGTTGTCAGCAACAGCGAACTGGCGGAAACGGTCGACACCAGTGATGAATGGATCGTCGAGCGCACCGGCATCCGTCAGCGCCATATCGCCGCCGATGGCGAGACGACCGCCACGCTGGCGACGGAAGCCGCGCGCAAGGCGCTTGCCGCTGCGGGCGTCGCGCCGGAGGAGATCGGCCTCATCATCCTGGCGACAGCGACGCCGGACCAGACCTTCCCCGCCAGCGCGACTCTGGTGCAGGCGGCGCTCGGCATAGATGATTGCGTCGCCTTCGACGTGGCGGCGGTTTGCTCCGGCTTTCTCTACGCCCTTTCTGTGGCGGACAATATGATCCGGGGCGGGGCGGCGGATAAGGCGATCGTCATCGGCTCCGAAACCTTCAGCCGCATTCTCGACTGGGACGATCGCGGTACCTGCGTCCTGTTTGGCGACGGCGCGGGCGCGGTCGTGCTCGCCGCGGAGGAAAGCGCCGATGGCAAGCGCGGCATATTGGCCAGCAAGCTGCATGCGGACGGGCGGCATAATCAGCTCCTCTATGTCGATGGCGGGCCTTCGACCACGGGCACGGTCGGCAAGCTGCGCATGAAGGGGCAGGAAGTGTTCCGCCATGCCGTCGTCAATCTGGCGACTGTCATGCGGGAAGCGCTCGATGCCGCGAACCTCTCTGTCGAGGATGTGGACTGGGTGGTGCCGCATCAGGCGAACGCCCGCATTCTGGACGCGACCGCCCGCAAGCTGCGCCTCGCGCCGGAAAAGGTGGTCATCACCGTGGACCGGCACGCCAATACATCGGCCGCCTCGGTCCCGCTGGCGCTGGACATCGCGGTCAGCGATGGCCGCATCCGTCAGGGCGACCTGGTTGTCCTGGAAGCGATGGGCGGAGGATTTACCTGGGGCGCCAGCGTTTTACGCATGTGAGACAAGCCGAGCGCCAGTCGCTTGCGAATCGCGGTGAAATGCATCACAGCTAAGGCTAGTCGTTGGCACCTGACGGCTGCTGGGGGAGTAGGTGCATAATGTGTGGGGACACATGGCAGGTAATGGAACGCTCACGCGTGCGGATTTGGCGGACTCGCTTAATCGCCAGATAGGGCTTTCGCGCGCCGAATCGGCATCGATGGTGGAAAGCATTCTCGACATGATGAGTGTCGCGCTCGAAAAGGGTGAGAATGTGAAGATATCCAGCTTCGGCACATTTGTTTTGCGGGATAAGACCGAACGGGTCGGCCGCAATCCAAAGACGGGAATTGAGGTTCCCATCGCACCGCGCCGGGTGCTGACCTTCCGGGCCAGCCAGTCGATGCGGGATCGTATTGCGCGAAGCTGATCGCTAAGGCTCGGCCCGTCGCCCGATGGTTGACCGGGCCAGCGGCGAAGGTGCACGATAGAAGTCATGGAAAAGGCCGAAGGCGCATTTCTCACGATCGGTGAGCTGGCTACGGAGCTTGGTCTCCCGCAGCATATCCTGCGTTACTGGGAAACCCGCTTTCCGCAGCTCCGTCCGCTTCAGCGATCGGGCAACCGCCGCTATTACCGGCCGGCCGATGTCGCCCTGGCGCGGCGGATAAACCGGTTGCTGAACGTGGAAGGCTTCACCATCCGTGGAGCGCAGAAGGCGCTCGCCGACGGCTGGACGGAAAGCACGCCCGTTGAAAAGAAGCCCGCACCGGTTGCCGAAAAAAGCCTGCTTTCGCGGCTCGAAGCGATTCGGGATGATCTGGCCGCCGCGCTGAAGGACTAGGGGCGCTACATCTTCCGCGCGTAGACCAGATCTTCGAACGGAACATCGCCGACCATGAAGGTCATGCGGCCGATTTGCTCAAAGCCCTGCCGCGCATAAAAGCGGCGGGCTTTGTCATTCTGGGGGTATACCGCCAGCAGCAGGCGTTTCGCGCCGCGTTCCCGCGCAGCCTCAAGCGCCATCTCCATCAGCGCATGGCCATGACCGCCGCTCTGCCATGGTCCCAGCAGATAGATGCGTTTCAATTCATAGTCGTCCGGCTGCGGATCGACCGGCAGATTGGGCGGCGTCAGCAGCGCGTAGCCAACCGGCGCGCCCAGCGCGGTTTCACCGATGATGACATGCTGTTCCGGGTCGGCCAGCGCAGCCTGATAATAATCCAGCCCATGCGCCTTGCTGATATGCGCGATCAGGGCGTCGCCCGGATGATCATGCGCGAAGCTGGCGAGAAATGTTGCGCCGCCGAGCAGCGAAAGCGCCGGCGCATCGGAAGGGCCAGCCCTGCGCCAGATGACCGGCGTCACTTACGCTTCCGGCCCCAGTGCCGGGTCCAGGTCGCGCGGCCGGGTGAAGCTGGTGAGGGACGCGCAATCCTTCTCCACATCCGCCCAGCTATCGACGGACAGGTCCATGACCGCCAGGCTGGCGGTGGGAAATTTGATCTCCACCTCATCGCGCAGCGGGCTTTCGCCATTATCGGCGACCAGGGTGAGGATCAGGTCCTCCAGGCCGGGATTGTGGCCCGCAAGCAAGGCGGTCTCCGCGCTGTCGGGGATATCCCGGATCACGTCGATCAGCGTGACCGAGGAGGCGAGATAGATCCGCCGGTCCCATTGCGGCTCCAGGCGCTCGCCATAGCCTTCGAAAAATGTGTCCAGCGTTTCGATGACGCGCACGGCGGGCGATGCGACCAGATGATCGAACACCATGCCCTTTGCCTTCGCGAACTGGCCGATCAAGGCGGCAGCGCGTTCGCCGCGTCCGTTGAGCGGGCGGTCGAAATCACGTTTTACCGGGTCGTCCCAATCCGACTTTGCGTGGCGTAACAGGGTCAGCCGCTTCATTCTCGTCCTGCTGCCTCTCCATGGGTGGCGACGCGAGGGTCATGCACGAAAGCATCGCCGGAGCCAAGCCGTTCGCTGACGGAAACTATGGCCTCATCCAGCGTGACGCGCCGGATCGGGACACCTTCGGGAAAGGCGGAGAGCAAACGGCTGGGCATGGCGGCGGACAGGATGACGAAAGTGCCCCGGTCGTCGGCCCGGCGAATCAGGCGGCCGAACGCCTGCGCCAGCCGGGCGCGGACAATCCGGTCGTCATAGGCGCTTCCGCCGCCCGCCAGCCTGCGCGCGGCATGCAGGACCGAAGGCTTGGGCCAGGGCACGCCCTCCATCGCCACCAGCCGCAGCGAATGACCCGGCACGTCCACGCCATCGCGCAGCGCATCGGTGCCAAGCAAAGACGCGCGCGGATCGTCGCGGAAAATGTCGACCAGCGTGCCGGTGTCCATCGGGTCGACATGCTGCGCGAACAGCGGCAGCCCCGCGCGCGCCAGCCGGTCGGCGATGCGGGCGTGGACAGCGCGCAGCCGCCGGATCGCGGTGAACAGCCCCAGCGTCCCGCCCTGCGCCGCCTCGATCAGCCGGGCATAGGCCCCCGCCATCGCCGGAATGTCGCCGCGCTTTATGTCGGTGACGATCAGCACCTCGGCCTGCGCCGGATAGTCGAACGGACTCTGCGCCTCGAACCGGGCGGCGGGGCGATCCATATGCACCGATCCGCTGCGCGCCTCCGCGCTGCTCCAGTCGCCGCCGCCCTTGAGCGTCGCGGAGGTGACGATAACACCATGCGCGGGTTTCAGCACCGTTTCGGCGAGCGGCCGTGTCGGGTCCAGCCAGTGGCGGTGAATGCCGATGTCGAACTCGCGTCCCTCGAACCGGTCCACGGCCAGCCAGTCGACGAAGTCCGGGTCTGCCGGGCCGCCGATGCGCGACAGGATCGACAGCCATGCCGCCACCAGATCGCATCGCCAGGCAAGCGAGGAGATCGCCCCTTCGATCCGCGCCCGCGCCGCGCCATCCAGCC
>NZ_MINO01000023.1 GCF_001757355.1 Sphingobium phenoxybenzoativorans | reverse complement strand
CTAGGTCGTGTTGACAAAAGGGATTCCCAAACGGGTGGGGTTCTGATTCAAGGCTGCTCTTTGGGGAGTAGTCATGGGCCGTGGGGATTTGTCGGACGCGGAATGGGAACTGATCGGGACGCTTCTGCCATCTGAGCGCGGGCGCTGGGCGCGGCCAGCGGGCGATAACCGACGGTTTCTCAATGGGATGCTTCATGTACTGCGGGTGGGTTGCCCCTGGCGTGACATGCACGAGCGCTACGGCAAGTGGAACTCAGTCTATGTCCGGTTCCGGCGCTGGGCGGAGCAAGGCGTCTGGGATGCGCTACTGCAAACGCTGGTCGATCTGGGACTGACCGACGACTGGCAGCACATGATCGACAGCACCACCGTTCGCGGCCATGTCTCGGCAGCGGGCGGAAACGTATGGCTCGCCCCGTCGGCAAGCGGTTTGTGTCTGATGATCTGGTCAGTCTGCGAAAACGTATCCGGCCTTTCAGCATGGTGCCGTTGGCCAAGATGGAGATCCGCGCGTCCTGGTCCTCATAAAGGGGCCGGCATCGAGTGCCATTTTACGCCGTAGGGTTCCGGGACACCGGTCGACTGTCAGGCCATCTATCACTCACCTCCCGCAGACATCATCCGGCCGGTGCACGCCGCATCAGCCGATCTCGCTCACGCCGCTTGCGCGATTGGTTCGTAGGTGCGTTCGTGACGCAGCAGCGCCCAGACGATGCGCGCCATCTTGGCCGCCAGCGCCACGACGACGGTGTTGGGGTGGGAGCGCGAGAGCAAGCCCCGCAGCCAGGCGCCGAGCCGCGTATCGCTCTTGCTCATCGTCGGCAGCGACGATCGGGCGCCCTGGATCAGGTTCTTGCGCAGATAGCGGCTCCCGCGCTTGGTGATACCGAGCAGCCGCGGCTTGCCCCCGGTGGTCGCCTGCCGCGGTACCAACCCCAGCCAGGCGGCAAGATCCCGACCACGGCCGAAAGTTCTGGCGTCTCCGACTGCTGCCACCAGCGCGGTCGCGTTGAGTGCACCAATACCGGGAATCGTCAGCAGCCGCCGCATGCGCTCATCCGAACGAGCAGCCTCGGTGAACTCGGCATCGAGATCTGCAATTCGCTTATCGAGAGCAATCCAGCGCAGACGCATATCGCTGACGAGCCGGTGAATGCGAGGACCGAGCACTGGCTCATCGCCTTCCAGCATCTCACCAAGGCGGACGGCAAGCTTTGCGCGCCCTTGCGGAACGATATAGCCGCGTTCGAGGAGAAGACTTCTGATCTGGTTCATCAGCGAGGTACGGTCACCGACGAGCTGATCACGAATGCGGTGCAACGTCTGCATGTCTAGTTGCTCCTCGCTCTTCAGCTCCACAAAGCGCATCGTCGGGCGTGTCGCCGCTTCCGCGATCGCCTCGGCATCGCGATCGTCGTTCTTCTGCGCCTTGACGTAAGGACGGACATATTCCGGCGACATCAACCGCACTGCATGGCCCTGTCGTGCCAGCGCCCGGCCCATGTGATGAGCGCCGCAGCAAGCTTCCATCGCCATGACGCAGGCCGGCAGGCTCGCCGCATAGGTGATGACTGTCTCGCGCCGCATCCGTCGTCGCACAACGACCTTGCCCGTCGCATCCAGCCCGACCACGCTGCAGCTGTTCTTGCCCAGATCAATCCCGAGAACCGATATGTCCATGACCCTTGCTCCTTTCGCAAACGGCCTGCTGCCGTAAGGCAACAACGCTCAGTTAAGGGGCGAGCCATCCATAAAGGGGGGCTGCCGCGCAGGCTTTTGGTCGATCACGCGGCGGCTTTACGAGCAAGGTCCACGCCCGCTGTGACAATCAGGGACTGCCTGTCGGCTTCATCCTGACCGGCGGCGAGGCATCGGACTATAACGCCGCCGAACCCCTCATGGCCCTGCCATTGCCCAAGCCCAAGGCACTGCTCGCCGATAAAGGCTATGACGGCGACAGGTTCCGGGAGAGCCTGCTCATGCGCGGCATTCTGCCGATCATCCCGCCACGCTCCAACCGCAAGAACCCAGATCATCCAGACTATCGGCGCTACCGGGACCGCAATCGTGTCGAACGCATGTTCGGCAAACTCAAGCAACAGCGCCGCATCGCCACCCGCTACGACAAGACCGTCCTGTCGTTCGAGAGCTTCCTCAACCTTGCCGCTGCGCGCCTATGGCTGAAGTCTTTTGTCAACGCAGCCTAGCCTAAAAGGAGCCCAACCGGATCGCCCGCAACCATAGCCATTCGTCATTGCCCGTGGCTATCGGAAGATTTGCTGCGAAAGCACAAGAGTGGAGCGGGCTTTGCCCTGATTGAGCCATTTGGGCGTCGATGGTCGATGCGCCGGGCTCACAATCAGGAGTGTGTCCCATGATCAAGTCGATCCCGCTGAACAAACTCGTTCAGTCCCCCCGCAATGTCCGCCGTCACAGTGATCCAGCTGCCGATGCCGAGCTCAAAGCCAGCATCGCAGCCCATGGACTATTGCAGAATCTCATTGTCCGGCCCGGCGCCAAGGGCAAGTTTGAAGTCGAAGCTGGCGAGCGCCGCCGCCGCGCGATGCTGGCGCTCGCGGACGGAAAGCTCCTCGCCCGCGATCACGAAGTCACGTGCCTCGTGCTCGAAGACAGTGCCGAAGCTGCAGTCGAGACCAGCCTCGCGGAGAACTTCCACCGCCTCGCCATGAACCCGGCCGACGAAGCCCAGGCCTTTGCCGCGCTCGTGGCAGGCGGTGCGACGGTCGAAGATGTCGCGCGCCGCTTCGGTCTGACCGTCCGCTTTGTCGAGGGCCGCCTGCGTCTCGCGACGCTTGCGCCCGTCGTGTTCGAGGCACTAGCCTCCGGCCAAATCACCCTCGACATCGCCAAAGCCTTCGGCGCGACCTCAGACCAGGACATCCAGGCCCGGGTGTTCGAGCAGCTTTCCTCGGCCTACTATGCGCCCAATCCCGACAGCATCCGGCGCATGGTCCTCTCCGGCACAGTCCGGGGCAGCGATCCACGAGCGCGCCTTGTCGGCCGCGATGCCTACATTGCCGCCGGCGGCCGGATCGAACGCGAGCTGTTCGACAACGACGACAGCGAATCCTGGGTCGATGTTGCGCTGCTCGAAAGCCTCGCCGCGACAAAGATGGAAGAGCAGGCCAAGGCCCTCGCTGCCGAGCAAGGGCTCGCCTGGGTCAAGCCCACGCTCGATCCATATGCCAGCCACGATCTGGTCGAAGGGCTGGTCCGGCTTCCTGCCGAACCGGCGCCATTGACCGAAGCGGAAGTGGCAAGGCTCGACGAACTCGATGCCTCCTATGACGAGCACGCGGCAATCCTTGAAGACGAGGACAGTGCCGAAGAGGCTGTGGCAGCGGCCGAGGCGGCCATCGATGCCATCGAACGCGAATGCCAGGAAATCCGAGCTCGCCCGCCTGTCATCGCGGCTGACCTCAAGGCCGAAGCAGGGATGATCCTGGTGCTATCGCGCGATGGCACGCCGGTTCTCCAGCCGGTGTTCTACGGCGAGCGTCAGGCTGAACCCACCGAAGCCGACGACGGGATCGAAGTCGTTGCAGGCGAAAAAGGTTCGGACAGGCGCCGGACCACCTTGTCGAAACGTCTGGTCGACGAACTCGCGATGCAGCGCCGCGATGTTCTGGCACTTCACGTTGCATCCGATCCCGGGCTGGCGCTCGACATCATGGTCTTCACCCTCGCCGATGCCGATACCAACGACTGGCGGTCGCGCTCTTCGACCACGCTGCGCGCGCCTGTTCCAGCAGGCCCGATCATCGGATTCGAAGCCAAGGATGCGCCGGCGAGCAGCGCGCTTGCCGAGCTCAGGTCTGGTCTCGACGAAAGCTGGCGCGCCGGGCCTGATGCAACGTCCCGCTTCGATCTGTTTCGGGCGCTGCCCGATGAAAGCCGAGCCCCATGGCTGGGCTATGTCGTAGCCCGGTCGCTCGAGGCAAGCCTCAACATGACGGGCGAGCGTCAGCTGCCATTCCAGGATCACCTCGGCAGCCTGATCGGCATCGACATGGCGCAGTGGTGGCGCCCGACAGCGGCCAATTACTTCGATCGGGTGTCGAAGCAGGTGATCCTCGATGCGCTGACCGATGTCGGCGGTCTCGAACTCTCCTCGCGCTTTGCCTCGGTCAAGAAGGGCGACCTCGCGCTGAGCGCCGAACGCGTCTTTGCGGGCACCTACATCACTGAGGTCGAGGTTCGCGAGAAGGCGCTCGCCTGGGTGCCTGAGGTCATGCGCTTCTCCTCCGCTGCGCCGGACGCTGGCGAAGCTGAGATCGACTCCGCTGGAGCGGAGCAGGGCGGTGACGACGAACATCAGTCTCCCCGCGAGCTGGCCGCCTGACCTCCTCCTGACAGGCTAGGTCACTCGCAACTCGAGAAGCGGTCCTTCGGCTTATGCCGGAGGGCCGCTTCTCTTTTGGAGGCAGAGCAGAGGGGGCTCGGGAACCTGTGGCACTGACCGGCGAACCCCTCGCCGATTGTCCGGATGCCTCAATCAGGAGAACAATCGTGGCCTATCGCAAGGGGCAGGGCGGCGGCTTGTCGCCCGCCACCCGCATCACCCAGGAAATCATCGCCCGTCTGGAAGCAGGCACGAAGCCGTGGATCAAGCCATGGCGCGGTGTCCCGGTCTCCCGGCCCCTGCGGGCCTGCGGAATTCCGTACCGCGGTATGAACGTATTCTGGCTGTGGATGGTCGCCGACATGTGCGGCTACGCTTCGCCGTTCTGGATGACGTACAACCAAGCCAAGTCTCTTGGCGCTCAGGTCCGCAAGGGCGAGAAGTCGACCATCGCGATCTTCTACAAGAGCTACACCAAAGAGGTGGAAGCCCCCGATACCGGCGAAAAGACCGACGAGGCCCGCCGGGTGCTCAAAGCCTATCCAGTCTTCAATGCCGATCAGGTCGAAGGTCTGCCCGAGCGCTTTCATCCGGCCGCGACGTTGGAACTGGTCGAGCCTGAAGGGCGCGCGTCCGACCTCGACGCCTTCTTCGCTGCCATCCCCGTCAATTTGCGTCACCAGGGCTGCGAAGCCTATTACGAACCTACCGCCGATCGCGTCACGATGCCGCCGACGAGCCTGTTTTCCGGCTTTGACCACTACTATGCCACGCTCGCCCACGAGCTGTCGCACTGGACCGGCCATGTCAGCCGCCTGGGACGCGACCTCAAGAACCGCTTCGGCACGGCGGCCTATGCCGCCGAAGAACTGGTAGCCGAACTATCGAGCGCCATGCTCGGCGCTGAGCTGGGCCTGCCCGTCACACATCTCGACAGCCACGCGAGCTACATCGAGCATTGGCTCAAGCTTCTGAAGGATGACGATCGCGCCATCCTGACCGCTGCCGCCAAGGCTGAGGAGGCGTCGACCCTGCTGCTGAAGCTTGGCGGAAGGGTCATGCCCGAACAGTTTGACGACGCGTCAGACGACGCGGCGCTTGCGGCCTGAGGGAGGATGCCATGGGCCGATCAGTCAGCTATCCCAGCGGCGCAATCGTCGCCTTCACAGTGCTTGAGGTCGAAGCCGAGGACGACTGGGAATTCGAATACGATTGGCTGCGCGACGACCTGCGCGAGCGGGCCGGCCGAGCCTTCCTGTCGCTGATCCCGCATGACGGCTGGCGCGGCCGGGAGGACCGGATCCTCATGCGCAATGCCTATGCGGATTTCGGCGTATCGGTCTATGGCGGGCTGGTTGCCGTCTGGATCGTCGAACGCGATGATGGGGCCTATTGGGACGCCGATTGGCGCACGGCCCGCTCACCGCGGGCACAGCGCTGGCTGTCCCAGATCGCATCCCGTTTCGATGCCTTGTTTGGCGACTACGATTGCCTCGGGCACATGTCGAACGGCGAGGGAGTATACACCAAGCGCGCAGCTTGAGGCCTGCGAGTTGGATCGTCGCGGCGCTGGGTTGCCATCCCTGACTGAGCTTTGCCCGCCACTCATGGTCTGTCGCCATGCGAGAGAGGCCCTGGGCCAGCCGCCAGTCTTGCGCAACCCGGCTTGGGCGGGCCCGTGTTGTCCTTGGCCCTTCGGGCTCAAGGCCTGCCCGCGCCAGCCCGCCAAGCCGGGTTTCCCCTGACGGGTGCGCAAATCCTGCCTGAAGCTGGCCCTGACGGGCTCTCGCTGGCGCAGCCAAGAACGGGTGCGTCGGCCTCACGCCAGTCAGGAGGACTTCCCCATGCACACGTCATTTGCCGATCAACTCGCCGGGCTCGATCTCGCCGGCTTCTCAATTGGACCTGCACCCCTATCGACCAGCGATTTCCCGGTCCGCGAAGCGGTCGTCCAAACCCTCGCAGCGGTGTGGTCCGATCTTTTCGCGATGCTGTCCGGAACCGCTCTTGAAGCCGATGCCGAGGATCTTGGCTGGGCCTTCGTCAACATCTTTCACCGCTCGGCGGAACGCAAATCGACTTCCCTCGACCGGGCGACCGACGAGGTCCGCGCGCTGATTGCTACGGCCGATGGCTCCGAGGTTCACACACATGAACTCGAGACCCAGGTCGAGCGGGCGCAATGCGCCGAGAGCGCGATGCTGGCGCTTGAAGAGATGCGCGAGGTCGCCGCAGCCCTGTACCTCAACGAGTTCGGCTCCTCCTGGAAGCCGGTCTCCAGTTCGCGCTTCAATCACAGTGCCATGCTGACTTCCGCACTCGTCGAAGGGCGCGACTTTCTGCGTGCCCGCGCCGAAGCCAAACGCCGTGCAGCGGTGCCCGAAGGAACCCCGGTCGTGTTCGCCGGAGGGCGTACCCGTCATGCTACCGAAGACGATGCGCTGACCTTCGGCAACAATGTCTGGGCTACGCTCGACAAGGTCCGCGACCGCGTGCCGGACATGGTGCTCATTCACGGCGGCGACACCAAGGGCGTCGACCGTCTGGCATCGAGCTGGGCTGAACGTCGAGGCATCCCGCAGGTGACGTTCTCGCTCGATATGCGGCTGGGCGCCCGTGCTGGCTTCAAGCGCAACGAGCGGATGCTCTCCCTCGATCCGCGCTACGTTATCGCCTTTCCGGGCAATGGCGTGCTCGAGCGGCTCGTCATCGATGCCAAGGCTCGGCGGATCACCGTCGTAGATCGCCGCGGGCCCCTCGGCACCAATCCGAAGAACACTTCGGCTAGGAACGACTGAGACCCTGTCGGTCTTCGCGCCAGCGCCGGATCGGCGCTGGCGTCGTCCGTCAGAGGAAAGGGGCGCGCCTGTCGTTTGGAGCCAGCGAATGGTCGTTGGTTCCGTGCCACAGGAGGCGTTCCATGATCGATATCGAGGCCGTGATGGCCGACTTTGCTGTTCGCCAAGCCGAGCGGCAAATGCAGGTTGCAGAAGAGATTCAGCAGTTCAAGACCGTCATTCTCCAGCGCTTGCAGGAAGCCGGCATCGCCCGCGTCGAGATCCGCTTTGACGGTTGCAGCGACAGCGGTGCCGTCGAGGAATGTGTCTGCCTCGATGCAGCCGGTGCGGCGATCGAGTGCCCTGATGTTAAGCTGCCGGAAGGCGAAGCACATCCGGCCGATGGTTCAGGTTCCGAGCAGCTGCAGTCGCTTGGGCAAGCTCTCGAGCAGCTAACCTATCTGGCGCTCGAACGTCATCATCCTGGCTGGGAGATCAACGACGGTGCCTGCGGCGAACTGGTGATCGATGTGGCTGAAGCAACCTTCGTGCTCGACTGCAGCCTGCGCTTCACCGCGACCGATGATCACTCGACCGAGCTCTAGGAGACCTGGCATGGCTCACTGCTACTACCACGCCCTCTCGTCGGTCCGGAAATGGGGCGGTACCGTCGATGACTATCTCCCGCTGCATCAGTGGTTCGACGAGTCCAAGGCAATCCTGGCAGACCCCCGGCATCGCGCGCTGCGGCACCATGCCGAGGGGATATTCATGCTGGAGGCGATCTTCGGCGAGACCCTCGTCAATGCTGATGGCCGGACGGTTCCGGTGCGCCTGGTCGGCGAGCAGCACGTGCGCGAAGACCTGGACTGGATCCCCTCCTTTGCGGACTGGGCGCGCCTGATCACGCTGCAGGCCTGGATGCTGCGAGGCAACCCTCTGGACGGCGCTGAAGGGGTGACGATCGATATGCCTGCCCCCGGGGCGAAGCAGCTGGGTCCAGGAGCACGCCATCTGCCGGAGGCACGGTCAGTACCGTGATCTAGGAAGGTGTTCTCCGGTGGAGAGCTGGCGGGGGAGTGATCCGACCAAGACACGTAGGAAACAAGGCAGGGCAACCCTGATCAAGCATTCCGGCTCCACCCGGCTTCGATACAAACCTGTCCCTGAATCACCCCCCGTCGAGACGCGCAACCCGGATCAGGTCCGGCCGAGTTGCCGGGCTGTGCCCGGCTGCCCGCACCACCCGGACCAGTTCCGGGTTCCCCTCCGGTGCGCTTCGCCGCGGGGCGCTTCTGCTCGGGTTTGCAGCCGGGATGGACCCGGAATGCTCGATCAGGAGAAAGCCCATGACCAATCTCGTTATTCTCGTTGGCCGCATCGCTCGCGACCCCGAGACCCGCACCACCCAGGGTGGAACCAGCATCACCTCGATCTCGGTCGTGACCGACCGTCCCGCCCGCAAGGATGGCAAGACCTACAAGGACGAAAACGGCTACACCGCCAAGGACAGCGAATTCCACCGGATCACCTGCTTCAACGGCCTCGGCCAGAACGTCGCCAAGTATTGCACCAAGGGCCAACTCGTGACGGTCGAAGGGCGCATCCACTACACCCAGTGGGAGGATCAGAGCGGCACCAAGCGCTACGGTTGCGAGATCATCGCCGACAAGGTCGACTTCCTCACCAAGGGTCGCTCTGGCAGCAACGAGGGCGCGCCGGACATCGACGAGGACTGAATGGCCTCACCCTGCAACAAGGCCCCGGTGGCAGACGCCATCGGGGCCTTTTCTTTTGTACGCCGGCGATGCGGCGGCGCGGGGCATCGAACCCCTTGCCGCCGCTGGTTGGGGCTACGCAGGGGCGATCCGCTTCAGCGTTTCCTCGATCCCGAGCGCCATTGATGCGCGGACAATCTGGCGCAGCTGGGCCGGTTCGATTGTCTCGGCGCCGCACTCGATCAGAATGTGGCCGAGGACAGTCGCAGCCTCGTCGCGAAGCTTTGCTTCCTTGGCCGCCAGTTCGTCGCGCTGTTCCCGGAGCTTCTTCAAGGCATCGACCGGATTGTTCTTGCGGGGCATGTCAGTCCTTTCCGCCCCCTTGTTTTGTGGTCCCTCGATAGCTCCTTTGCCACCGCGCCCAGGGTGTAGGAAATGAGAAAAGCGGCGCCCGACTACAGCCACCCCCTGCAACCGAGAGGGTAGCGAGGCTGGCTCACGGAATGCCCAGCATGATGTCCGTCCACATGCCGCCTCAAGGACGGCAGGGCCCCACCATTTTGCCGGAGAAGGGATGAATCCCTCCCCCGACAAAATCGTTTCCCCCACCGCCGCTGACGCGGCCGCGCCGACGCGCGGTCCCTGACCCGTCATGCGCACGAACATCGCACTTCCTTCTGTCGTTCGAGACAACCTCAGGAGGATCTTTATGGCTTATTCTGCACCTTGCGCTGCTTCATCCCGCAGCTACTTCGAGGCCCTGGAACTCGCCGAACGCCGGGCACTGCACAGCTACTTCAATCAGCACATCGTGGCAGACGACGAGCTCGGATATATCGCGCTCGATGAAGGCGACTACTGCGCCCTGCCGGCACACCTGGCGACGCGTGTCGTCCACACCATTCACGGGTCGATGCTGGATGAATTCTGACGCCGAAAAGGGTGGGAGCCGAGAGCGGTTCCTGCCCTTTTATTTTGCTCGCCGTTGATTCGATCGCGCTCGGGATCAGTTACGACGAGCGGAGTGCGGGCATCGGCGCCCGCACGCGCTTTGGCTCCGCGCTATCGAGGCCATTCAATCCCTCCAGCATGTCCGGCGAAGTGACCGGATCACCCACTCGCAGCTTGGTAGACTAAGCACACCGTACGCAGTGACACTGCCGGATTTAGTATAGGCATATCAGTGTGATACGCTGAGGTTTCGGGCTGGTGTCAAACCAATTTGAACGTGATGCGTGCCTTGGATTCGCGATTTATGGGCAAATTGAGGCCGCCTAACTCTCTGACATAGCGCCAGTTTATCGCAATTGACGCGCCAATGTTCCTGATTTATTCTCATCGCTGTCTTCCGCAAGATCGAACCAGGTTCGTAAGGGTCAATTGGACCCCAGAACATGGATCGGCATCTCAGTCTTCAGACATACGTACCCCGCCCACTTGCTGACTGGATCAAGGGCAAAGCCCGGGACCAGCAGGTCTCCGTCAGCATCGTCATTCGCGATCAGCTGGTCGATGCCTGGCAGCGTGAAAACGAAGCGCGAAAGCGGCCTGGCGCCCTCGACCCGGTACGGCAAAACCTGTTCATCACGGTAGCCCTCGAAGCGCTCCTGGCCAGCCATACTGATGGCTCGTTGCGGCAGCGAACACACGAGGCCTACAATCGCAGGCTCGCCCGGCTCGGGCTCAGCGCCTCCGCACCCGAGGGAGGCAGTGATGAAGCGTAATCTCCTCAACTTCACGCGCGGCAGCCAGCTCCTCGGCCACTTCGGCTTCATGTTTGCGGCCGGACTCAAAGGGCCGCTCTTGGTGACTTTCATTGTCGCCGCCTGGCTCTCCTATTGGGAGGTGACCACGGCGCTTACCGACCACCAAATCTACCTGGCATGGATGCATCTCTATGCTTCGGGCTACGCCTTCATGGAGTTCGATCCCGGCAAGCTGGTGGAGCTGAAACTGGCCGGTGGCGGCACCCTCCGCCTGCCATTCAATGTCGTTCGCGACTTTCCTCCAATGCGTGAGGCCGTAGCTGCGCTCGGCACCGCCATTCGGCGCGGCATGGGCCTTTCTGCGCTCATCCTCGTCCCTGCCTTTATCGCCTTTTGGTGGTTCGCTGAACGGTTCGGCGGCAAATCAAAGGAGCGCAAGCACGAGCGCGGCGCGATGCTTGTCACCCTTGACGAGCTCGAGGCAGAAATCGACCGGCACAACAGCACAGAACGGGCTCACGAGCTGCAAGCCGCGCTCGGCTGGAAATGGCGGCTGGCAGCCGCTGCAGCGACCGAAGAGGCAGGCTTTTACAGCCCGGCTCATCTCGCCGGCGTGTCCTGGCCATGGCGCCTTGAGCAGAGCCATACGATGCTGATCGGCACAACCGGCACCGGCAAGACCGTGGCCCTGAGCCAGCTCCTCGCCGAGGCCCGGGCGCGTGGGCAACGCGCGGTGGTTTTCGATCTCACCGGAGCGTTCATTGAGGCCTTTTACGACCCCGAGCGCGACATCATCCTGAACCCGCTCGATGCCCGCTGTCCTACCTGGAGCGTGTTCCATGACTGCACCAGCGAGGGCGAATTCCACGCCGCCGCCGAAGCGCTCGTTCCACACGATGGTGGCGGCTCAGAGCAATTCTGGGTGCTCGCAGCCCGCATGCTCTTCGTCGAGATGTGCCTGCATCTCCAGCGCACCGGGCAGGCCACCAACCACGCGCTCGCGACCCGGCTAATGACCGCCGATCTTGCGCAGGTCCACAAGCTCATGCGCGGCACCATGGCCGACCCGCTGACCGCTCCCGAAGCGGCGCGCATGGCGGAGTCGATCCGGGCCGTGTTCAACGCCAATGCCAAGGCGCTCAAGTTGCTGCCCAACAATAGCCCGCGCTTCTCGGTGCGGGACTGGACCCGAGGCATATCCGCTCCGGGATCGATCCTGTTCCTGTCCGCGCGCTACGTCGACATGTCGATCTGTTCGCAGCTGCTCACCTTGTGGCTCGACACCGCGATGAACACGCTGATGACCATGGAGCGCACACCGGATCTCAGAATCTGGTTCCTGGTCGACGAACTGGGAGCATTGCACCGGCTGCCAGCGCTGGAAAAAGGGCTCCAGACCGCACGCAATTTCGGAGGAGCGATCGTCACGGGCGTCCATGCCTTTGCCAAGCTCAAGGAGGTCTACGGCGAGAACATGGCGATGACCTTGTCGTCGCTGGCTCGAAGCAAGCTCATCCTTGCAACCGCGGACCGGGAGACGGCGACCTGGTGTTCCGACTTTATCGGACATCGGCAGGTGCGCGACATGGAGGAAGGGTACAGCTACGGCTACAACAATGCTCGCGACGCCGTCAGCCTGACCCCCCGGCGTCAGATCGAACCACTGCTCCTTCCGGACCAGTTCATGAACCTGCCGCGGCTCTCCGGCTACCTCAAGTTCCCGGACGGATTCCCGGCCGCTCCGGTGACCCTGGTGCCGCGCCGTTTACCCCGGTTGGCAGAAGGGTTCATTGCGCGAGCATCCGAACCTGGCCCCCAGCCGACTGCCCGGGATGAGGGAGCCGCAGCGGGCACCTCTTCGCCTGCATCGCGATCCAAACCCGCCGAAGGTGCGCCGGCCGCGAATGACGATGGTGCCGGCAAGCCGGTCGCTCCCCGGCAGTTGAAGCTCGACCTGAAGGGCGTGAGGCCCACGCCCGACGAGGCAAGCCAGAAGGGCGACGAACAGCCCCGAGCCACGCTTTCCCATGAGGTGCGGGGAGCGCTTGATGAGAGCAAGGGTGAGGCAGCCACCGAAGCCACCGCGGCGGGCGGAACAGCTGCGACACTGCCTCCAGGACCGCTTCTCTCTGGCAGGAGTGAAGCTACCGACGGGGCGCAGCCATCCCCTGATGAGAAGGCACCCATACCAGGAGACAAGCCCGGTTCGGGCGATCTCAAGCCGCAGCCGATCGAGCGGCCGAACGAGCGACAACATCCTCGCGAACGGGCCGAGCGGGACTTGCTCGAAGGCGGCATCGAGAGCGGCGAACAGGACTTCTACGAACCCGATCTTTAAGGGCCGCAAAGCAAGGGGGCACCTTGCTGGAAGGATCTGGATCCATGCTTTCGGTTGCCAATGTCAGGTCAGCCTCCGGCGCGGCCAGCTACTTTGCTGCCGACAACTACTACGCGAGCGCGGACGCCGACCGATCTGGTCAATGGGTGGGATCAGGCGCCGCGGCGCTGGGCCTTTCCGGAGAAGTTGATGCCGCGGTCTTCGACAAGCTCCTCAAAGGTGAACTCCCCGACGGAACCAGGGTCGGCCACGAAAACCAGCACCGTGCCGGGACCGACCTCACTTTCTCGCTACCCAAGAGTTGGTCGGTTCTCGCGCTCGTTGGCGGCGACAAGCGGATTATCGAAGCCTATCGCGAAGCGGTAATCGAGACGCTTCGATGGGCCGAAACGAACGCGGCCGAAACGCGCCTCGTCGAAAACGGGAAGGTGCGCACGGTTCAGACCGGCAACCTCACGGTGGCGCTGTTTCAGCACGATACGAACCGGAACCAGGAGCCCAATCTCCACTTCCATGCCGTAGTCGCGAACGCCACGAAAGGTGCCGATGGCAAATGGCGAACATTGAAGAACGACCGGCTCTGGTCGCTCAACACGCTCCTCAACAGCATGACGATGGCGCGCTTCCGTCTCTCGGTTGAAAAGCTCGGCTATGCGGTAGGGCCCGTTGGTAAGCATGGCAATTTCGAGGCTGCCGGCTTTACACGCGAGCAGGTAATGGCCTTTTCCACGCGGCGCCAGGAAGTGCTCGACGCGCGGCGGGGCCCCGGGCTTGAAGCTGGCAAGATTGCTGCCCTCGACACCCGCAGCGCCAAGCAGGCCGTCGCCGACAGGGGCGCACTTTTGTCGGGCTGGCAAGGCCATGCCCAGGCCGCAGGCCTCGACCTGCCGGCGATGGTTGAACAGGCGCAGACCCTCGCAAATCCAGCATCTCGCACGCCCGCATCCGGCACCAGCCTGATCGAGCGCGGCAAGGCGTGGCTTCGGGACTTTGCCGAGCGAATCAAGGGCAATCCTGCCGATCCGCTAATCCCGGCTCACGTGCTCAAGCAGGACCGCGAAACCGTTGCCGCCGCCCAGGCAACGGCCTCTGCCGTGCGCCACCTCTCGCAGCGCGAAGCAGCCTTTCCGCGTGAGGCGCTGTACAAAGCAGCGCTGGACTTTGGGCTACCCACAACGATCGCGGCCATCGAAACGCGGGTCAATGCGCTGGTCCGTTCGGGCGATCTCGTTCCAGGGTCAGGAGAGCATAAAGGCTGGCTAACCTCCCGCGATGCCCTCGCTAGTGAGCATCGCATTCTCGCTGCGGTCGAAGCCGGGAGGGACGCTGTTGCGCCCCTTCTCCACAGCAATGACGCCGGCGCACGGGTCAAGGCTGTTGCTGCCATCAATCACGGTATCGACCTCAACGCGGGCCAGGAAGGGGCTGCGCGCCTGATCCTGGCATCGACCCACCGCACCATCGCCATCCAGGGTGTAGCAGGTGCCGGTAAGAGCAGTGTCCTGAAGCCCGTGGCGCAGATCCTCGGTGAGGAAGGCAAGGAGATAATCGGGCTCGCGGTTCAGAACACGTTGGTGCAGATGCTAGAGCGCGATACCGGCATCACCTCGATGACTTTGGCTCGGCTGCTCAAGAGCTGGGCGCCACTGCTGGAAGACCCAGGCAATGCCGGTCTTCAGGCTGAAGCGAAGGATGCGCTCTGCGACCGGGTGCTAGTCCTCGACGAAGCGTCGATGGTCTCGAACCACGACAAGGAACGCCTCGTGACACTGGCCAACCTTGCCGGCGTCCGGCGGCTTGTTCTTATTGGCGACACGCGCCAGCTCGGTGCGGTCGATGCGGGCAAACCCTTCGATCTCGTCCAGAAGGCGGGCATCGCGCGCGCAGACATGACAACCAACCTGCGCGGCCGGGACCCGCAGCTGCGTCTCGCCCAGGCCGCTGCTCAATCGGGCGACGTCCATACCGCCCTCGGTCATCTCAAAGGCTCGACGATTGAGGCAACGGGCGACAGCGCGCTGGTCGCTGCCGAGCAATGGTTAGCGCTGGCACCACAGGACCGCGATAGGACCGCGATCTATGCCTCTGGCCGGCTCTTGCGCAGCGCGGTCAATGACGCTGTGCAACGCGGGCTCAAGGCCAATGGCGAGCTCGGCAAGACCCCGCTGGACCTGACCGTGCTCTCGCGGGTCAATGCGACCAGAGAGGAACTCCGATACCTTTCGGCCTACCGCCCAGGCATGGTTCTCGACGTTCGCAGCCCAGACAAGCAGCAGGGTCTCCCGCGCGGGGAATACAAGGTCGAGAGCATCGACGACAAATCTCGCGAGGTCCGGCTCCGCGATGCCAAGGGCAGAATGCGAACTCTTCGCCCGAGCCGCATCCGCCCTGGCGAAAAGGACGATCGGCTCGCGCTGTTCGAGGAGAAGCGCCTTTCGATCCATGACGGCGATCGGATTCGCTGGACCGAGAACGATCATCGGCGGGGCCTGTTCAATGCCGACCAGGCGCGGATTGAAGCGGTCGAGGGCGCGCGGGTCACGCTGGTGACGTCATCCGGCCTGCGCCATGAACTCGAGCGAGGGGACCCGATGCTGAGGCGGCTTGACCTCGCCTACGCGCTCAATGCCCATATGGCCCAGGGTCTCACTTCGGATCGCGGGATTGCGGTGATGGATAGCCGTGAGCGCAACCTTGCCAACCAGCAGACCTTCCTCGTGACCGTGACACGCCTGCGCGATCACCTGACCCTCGTGGTCGACAGTGCGGAAAAGCTTGGGAAGGCTGTGGCCCACAACACCGGCGAAAAGACTTCGGCGTTGGAGGCAACCGAGCGGCTCCGGGAGGCAGCCGCGAAGGGTCTGGCTGCTGGCGCCTCGACCAAGGACGATCATTCGAAGAAGCCGCCCGAACTGACCAAGGAGCGCACCAAGCCCTTCGAGATCGGCATCTGACTTCTTCGCTTTAGAGCCTGGACGGCGGGGCGTTCTCCAGGCAACCTGGTGTCTATCGACTTGGGCTACGGGCAGGACTGTGAAGGGCGTTTTCGAGATCAGCGGCAATTCGCGGTACGACGACGCGATCACCGAGCGGTATCACTTTCCGAGCAATTATCTGTCGGTTGCGCGAGAGCTCGCGAGCGACTGGATTGTTTACCGCGAAACGCGGGTCTCTGGCGGGCGAATGGCCTATATCGCCGCGGCCTTCGTCGAACGCATCGATGCCGATCCGAGCGATCCCAGCCACTTCTACGCACGGGTCCGTGACTATCTCGAGTTCGATCAGCCTGTCCCCTACCGCGACGGCAGCGGCCGGTTTGCCGAGCGGTTTCTGCGCGAGATGGCAAAGCCGGGCGATGCCGGACGGAGCCTGCGCGGCAAGTCGGTCCGCAAGCTAGAGAACGAGGATTTCGTGGCCATCGTCAATGCTGGCCTTGCCGAAACTCTCGATCCCGAAAACCGGATCCGGTTGGAGCTCGATGCCCCACGCATCGATCCGGAGACCAATCTGCTCCTGCACGATCACTTCGCGGAGCGCCGGGTCGAGCAGATGCTCGTCAACCGCAAGATCCGGGACGCAAACTTCCGCAATCACGTTCTCGACGCTTACGACAATATCTGTGCGGTCACCGGGCTCAGGATCGTCAATGGCGGCGGCAAGGCAGAAGCCCAGGCAGCGCACATCTGGTCGGTCGCCGATGGCGGTCCTGACATCATCCAGAACGGGGTAGCCTTGTCAGCAACAGCTCATTGGCTGTTCGACCGCCACCTCATCACCTTCGACGACAACCTCTGCCTGCTCGTGTCACACAACAAGGTGCCGTCCGAGCTTCTGCAGCTGTTTCCGCCGGCCGGTCAGCAAATCCGGTTGCCGCGTGATCGATCACTGCATCCAAGGGCAGACTTCGTGGCCCGCCACCGAGAGCGATTTGCAGGGATCTGATCGCGGCCGATCAGACAGAACGACCGAACCAGATGACCCGACCGACCACATGGATCGACGCGCGCTCAACGTCGGTCCAGGTCGGGTAGGCGGCATTGTCGCTCGAGATCGTGATCTGCCGTCCGCCTGGCTGGATCGTCACACGTTTCACCACCAGCGCATCGTCGACGCGCAGCACATAGATGCCATCACGCAGGCGAGATCCCTGATCCGAGGAGTCGACCAGGACCTCGTCGCCGTCACGCAGCGTGGGCTCCATCGACTCCCCATGGACGTGGATGATTGACAGGCTGGGGCCTTTCGCCCGGGTCAGCTTCCCCAGCCATCGTTCGTCAAAGCCAAACCGGGTGTGGGCCGTCTCGCTTTCCGCGATCGCACCAAAGCCGGCCGAGGCATCGACGTTCAGAATTGGCACTTCGACCAGGCCATCGCGCACCGGAAGCGCTGGCCCACCGAGCACCTGCTCGTCGACCCCGAAAAACTGGGCAAGGATACGCCGGTCCTCGTCATCCAGCTTGCGCGGCGAACCACGCTTGATGAACTGCTGAATATAAGCGGGGTTGCGATTGAGCAGCCGCGAAACCGCGGAATAACCGACGTTTCTCTGCCGGATCAGGCGATCCAGCTCTTCCCTGACATTCTCCATCTGCGTCGCCTTTCAAGGGGCGGTCCAGGTGAGGTGTAGGAATTCATCCTAGACTCGATGGGATCTTCCTAATAAGAACATATCAAGAACACAAGCTTAATCTGATTCGAGGTAGGCCATGAAGCTGCTGGATCGCATCGAACGTCATCTCAAGGACACCCACATGTCGGCTACCCGCTTCGGGCGAAGGGCAGTGGGAGATCCGCGCTTTGTTCTGGACTTGCGATTGGGACGCCGGCCACGGCGGCGGACGCTCGATAGGGTTGAGGAATACCTGAAGGCATTCGATGGATAGATTTCGCTGGTCGCCCCCTACTTGCCGCAGATTTCGACGTACCCAATCAACTCTGCAGAATAGCTTCCATCACCGGTCGCCAGCCCCTTGTGCTTAAGTTCGCGTTGCAATGTGGGCTCGACCACATTTGCGAAGAGCTCAAGCCGTTCTTCAGCGGTCAGGAATGGTTGGGCTACTGGTGATTGTAGATACAAGACCGACTGCCTTTCAATAGCAGGCACCCGTGTGCCGTCTGGCTGCACCGCAATCGTCTGAACAGTAGTGCGCCGCTCGCCAGTCCCAACTGCCGACTCAACAATCCAGAATGACAGGAGTGTGTGGCTGACATCGTCACTGGACACGGAAATTCCCAATTGCTCCGGCGGCAAACCTCTCCAACGGCCCAGCTCTTCTTGTACCAACGGGTGGTCCAAACCGAGCAATTCGATGCCTTCCTGGCTCGTGGCTACATCACGATCGAGCGTGAAGCGCGCCTTGCGTAACCCATCAACGGCCGTGAGATCGTATGTCTGTTCATCCACCTTCGTGAGCCGCTGATGTCTGTCTGGAAGGGAGGAAGACATGAACTGGATGATCCTCCCCATGCCGGTCGAGACGTCAGAAAGTGGCTGATATTCGTCGAGGCTGAATCCATCCAGATCCTGGAACAGATCAAATACGACCTCCCGAGCCTCTCGAGCATTTGATAGTGCTGCCTCGAGCTCGACAGTTGTTCGCTGCAGGCTGGGGTCCGACAGGGCCTCCTGATACACACGGTCATAGTTCAATCGTTCGGAGAGTTGCCCCAAAATCTGGGCTCTTAGATCCTCGGCGACATTGCCCTGATCATCGACCTTGCCCAGTGTTCTGGCGATCTCGGTGAGCTTATCGTCCAAGAGCAGGAATATCCGCCCCTCGATCGTGTCGGAAAGAACCAGATTATAGACCTGCGCAGTATGTGCTTGGCCGTAGCGATGGATGCGCCCGATCCGCTGCTCCATATCCATCGGGTTCCAAGGGAGGTCGAAATTGAACAGGACACGGGCAAATTGGAGATTGATCCCTTCACGCCCGGCGGCAGTGCAGACCAGAACACGGGGTCCGTCCTTCATACGGAAGCGGCGCTCAGCCGCTGTCTTGGCGCCATGATCGCCACCGCGAAGCACAACGACGCCTTGGCCCGGATAGACCTGCTCGATCTCACGGGCGATCAAGTCGACAGTGCCAAGGTAGGTCGCAAAGATGACCACCTTCTCGCCAGGATTCTGGCGCCACAGCGTTCCTAGCCCATCCAACAGTTTCTGGACCTTCGTCTCGCGTGGTTGCGGGAACGCGTCGAGGAGGTCGCCGATGCGCAGCCGCTCTTCCGGCAGGTGAAGATCCACGACGGAGGAGGCGATATCCTCGACGTGTGACGCAACGAACTCGCTGCCATAAGGATCAGAAGCCATTTCTAAGGCGTCGTCGTCGAGCTTTCTCGCCAGTCGGTACTTGAGGTCGGCCATCACCCGATCGACCTCGCTGCGCCCAATCGGGTCGCGGCCCAGGTTCCACTCGAGATGGATCAGTTCGCGGGCCTCATCGTAAAGGCGCTCGCGACCCTCGATATCAAGCTCGCGGTCCCGGAGGAGGGCTTCCTTGAGGGTCAGCATCAGCAAACGTCGCTTCAGAGTCCGACGGACGGCGGCGAAGCTCGAAGCAGCGATTTTCTGGAAAATCGCCATCAAGAACCCCAGGGCTCGCCCCTGGCTTCCCTGGCGCTTGGCCAGATCGAATCCGTCCTCCAGATATTCCCGCAACTTCTCGTAAAAGCGGCGCTCTTCTTCCTGCATCAGGAAGGACTCGGTGTGGACCCAGCGCCTGGCGAACAGCGGCTCACCGTCGGGCTTGCAGGCGTCCGCCTTGGTCCGGCGGTACATCACTGTATTTAGCCGGTGCCTATGCTCGACCATCTCCTCTGGACCGCCAAACAGCGTCGGATTTAGCAGCTGGATGAGCATCCAGAATTGGAAGTGGTTGCCTTGATGCGGGGTCGCGGAGAGGAGAAGGAGGTCCCGGGTGTGGCCCTTCAGAGCCTCCGCCAGTTTGTAGTTTTCGGTCTTTCTGACTTTGCCGCCTGTTCGATAGGCCGTCAGGTGGTGGGCTTCGTCGAATACCACTAGATCCCAACGTGGGGCTTCAAGAAGGCGCTTGATCCGGTTCGGCCGCTTCAATGTGTCGATGCTGGCAATCAACAGGTCGTGCTTGGCGAATGCGTTGGTCTTGCGGTCTGTGATGTCGCCCTCAGAACCGAAAACCTCAAAGTCGAGATTAAAGATCTCGTTGAGTTCACGATGCCAATTGTTCACCAATCCGGCCGGCACCACCATCAGCGCGCGGTTGAGTTCGCCGCGGCTGGCAAGTTCTCGGAGGACCAGCGCGGTCTCAATCGTTTTGCCCAGGCCCACCTCGTCAGCAATCAGAAACCTGCGGGGTGAAGCCGTCGCAATCCGGTGTGTTAGGACCACCTGGTGCGGCAAAAGGTCGATGCGGGCCGACGTCAGCGCTGATGCGCTTTCCATCAGCGGTAGGACGTGCGCCTCGTAGGAGAGCCAAGCTTTGCGCGCCCGATCGTCGGTGCCTTCAACCGACCGAAGAATACGCTCGGTGCGAGAGAGCTCGAGCCGTACCGCAGTAACTGGCACGCGGCGTTCGCCGACACTGAAAAACGCGCGAAGGTAGCCGTCACGAGCAGGGTCAAGGACAACGCCTTGGCCAAATTCTGGATGGGTAATCCGTTCGCCGGGCTGCAATTGGGGTGCTGGAACCACGCGTTTGCCTCAGGTAATTCGCAGATGGAAAAGGCCTGCGGGCTTGGCACCTTCACGCAACAGGATTTCCTGCGGGTACTCGTTGGCTTCACCCCACAGAATTCGACCGAAGGCCAATAGGCTATCGGTATGGGGGGCAGCGCAGCGCCATTCAACGGAGTCTGTGGCAGGGTGAACTTTGATGCGTCCATGGCCGGAAGGCAGCCAGAAGATCAGCGCTGCTTCACTCTCATAATGCGCTTGAAACGAGAGGATCGCATCCTTGACTGTTTCGCCTAACCACGCCTCGGCGTCACTGGGTGCCAGCAAATCAAGGCTGCCTTCCAGACCTGCTACAACCAGGGTGTTGTTCTGGTTGCTCGGAAGGTCTTCCGGCCAATTGCCTGCCGATTGCAGGAACTGACGCAGACTCCAGACCTCGTTTGCCAAACAGATCTGATTACGCGCCTCTTCATCCCAGATCCAACTGGTGCCACGCCGCTGCCAGACGGTGTCGAGTGTATGCTTCATAGATCATACTCCTCGAACAACGAGCCCTGCTGGGGCTTAGTTGCCTGAGACGCAGCCCAGGAATTGTAGATAGTGACCGCTCGCGATGCTGCGTTGCGGTTGGCCTGGTCCGGACCATTCCGTTGCAGCCACTCCAACAGCGGCTTCAGGGCTACGTGGGGTTTGAAGTTTTCGTTTTGCAATGTGTCGGATGCTTTGATGCCGCTGCCATCAAAGCAGGAGCCGATCAGCACCAGGGCTTGATCCAAGTCTGATGTCAGGCGACGCTTGTGCTTCCCAGACCAGTCACGGGCAAAATCGAGCGGGTTGACGCGTGTGAAAACCTTGCTCTTTTCGAAGCACCAGCCACGCTGTTCGAATTCATCAGGTGTCGTGATAGAGCCTTTGAGGAATTTCTGTAGCTGATCTCGTTTCATTTCGGCGGCGGTGCCGAACGTGCGTAGGAACTGGCGCGTGATCGGCTCCGCGTTGACGGGGGGCGGTTCTTTGCCCTTGTCGGCGTCCTCATCAATGAGCTGGTTGATGCCGACCAGCGCATCCTTGACGGTGATCGGCCTCCCTTCATCGACATAGACTTTGCCATAGTGACGAGAGAAATACTCAAGCGCCTTTCCGCGGCGGATCACTTGGATGTCTGCGGCAGGCAAGCCTTCCTTGGCGTGGTTTTCCAGCATCGCCTGCAACTGGCGCACGTCGGCCATGACTTCACGCCGCATGCGACCCCAGCTCACTGGGGTCGGCTCCTCGGTGCGCTTGCGACAAACGTGGATGATGTCGTACTCAATGGTTTTCGAGCCAAACTCCCCATCGCCTTTTGTCTCATCGGACCTAATTGGGTAGGTAGCCTCGAGATAATAACCGGCGTCGAAAAGGGACTCGAGCACGGCAACCCATGGTTCATCTTCGCTGTGGTGGAAAGTGAACGCGAGAATTCCGCTTGGCTTCAGGACCCGATGTGCTTCCCGCCAGCACTGCGTGAGCAGCCGCTTGTAGAACCCGTCTGGATCTTCGGGTTCGCGGGCACGATTGGCAACTGCCTCGAGAGACTTGGGTGTGTACTCGGCATTGAAATATGCTGGATATTTATCTTTTAGAGCAAGGCGGAGCCAGACGTAGAAGAAATCAGACAGCTCTGAATAATGGAGCAAACCACCAAATGGGGGATCCGTAATGACCAGATCCAGACTCGCATCTGGCACTTGTTCCAATTCAGTTGACGAGCCACAGAATGGCGCAGCTTCGCGCACGGGATCGGACGGGTAGACTTTGACACTCTTGCCAGAAACTTCGCTGGCGAGGTCAGGATCGCGCCGCTTAAGACCCTCCGCGCTCACGGCTTCCCATGGATGCAGGGCCCATTCGCGAGCTTCTAAAATCCCCTCGGAGCTTGAGGCCCAGTTACCTCGGCCCAGTGAAGGGAATACACAGTTTTCAATAACAGTCGATTTGGGGTGGTAATTATTATTGGAAAACATCGGCTCTGGGGTGTCACGCTGGGGATTCCAAAAACTAAAAAGGCACTGGTTTCTGAGGTATTGCTGAAAAGCTCCTAAAACGTATTCTCTTGATTCCCAGCTATAAGTACCGACAGTCGCGATCGATTTCAGCAATTGGCTATGCACGAGCAGCTGACGCGGATTGAACATCGTCCACCAATGGGTAAACCCGTGATTTGGCACGCCACCCTGTAAATGGTGAGTCATGAAGCCGTAAGGCAGTTCTGACCTAGGCCAATATGCTGCCAGGTCGGCATCCTTGCGCGTATCCCACTCAGCCAACGCTGCGTCATATTGCGCTGCATGTGCGTGATCAAAAGGCGCAAAAAACCGACCACTATATGGGGCGCCATTTTGGTCACGCTTGGGGGCATAACCTTGAACGGCATAGCCGGCCATGGGCCCCGTCTTACCTGAAGCCTTAATGGTATCGAGAACGTCTTGGACTGTACCGCATGCGCCGCATGCGTAATGCGATTTCTTGGGCACCGTGCCGATATCGGGTGCGAATGTCACGTCAGTCTCGGGGCAAGTTACCTCGTCAGGGAGTTCGCCCCGCACTTCCAAAAGGCGAATTTTTGCCGCCCGCTCCTGATTCCATCTGACCGAAGACGTCACATCGTCTTTAGCTGATCCACCAAAGGGATGTCCGCTGTGATCTTGCTTGGAGCTACCGGCGAGCCATTCGGGGTGAACGAGCAGCGTCAATTCGATCTTTTTGTTTGTACCTTTGCCCAGATTAATCAGTTCGGTTGCCCCACATTCGGGGCATACCACTCCCTTTTTCCGGTCAAGAACAGAGAACGGATGCTCGGATGGCGCAACGTAGAGCGGCACGTCTGGAGCCATACGCGCTGCATTTTCTTCAACGTGGAAATCCGTGCCACACTTCCGGCAGGTATGTTCCCAGTGTTTCACGCTAATTGTCTTTACCGCCATGATCGGGCTGGTCATGATTGGCGTACGATGGCCACAGCCGGTCACCTGACACGGGCCATGCTTTGACCAGAAGGTGTAAATCACCTCCGGGCCTTCATAGCTATATTCCGGCCGCTGTTCAGGGGTCAGCGTTAGAGGATCAAAATCAGCCGGCATCACGCGCTTTGTCGGAAGGTGGGTCCACTTGCCCTTCTCACCTTCTGGTCCATCGCAATAATAGTACGGCATGATCTGAGGCTTCACTTCGGCCTCAATGTCCGCCAGCAAGCGCCTGACCTCATCGAGGTCAACATTGGCCAGCTCTTGCTTCACCACAAACCAGGCAACAGGATTCAGGTCATTCCCGATCATCTGCATGCCAAGGCGTGAGCCTTCGACCAAGGTGGTCCCACCACCCATAAAGATGTCAGCCACCTTCAGGTTTTTGAAAGCGCCTTTCTTCTGGTGATTGGCGTAATAATTGTCCCACACCAGCTTCGCAGCGTGTGAAGGGTCTTCAGGAGCTTTTGTGGCAGCCGCGATCAGCATCGAACGGAAGACGCTCGACCGACGCCGGGCCCACCATTTTGACATTTGGTAGATCGGTTTTCCCGCGTTGCCCTCAATGACAGCTACTTGATTGACCGGCAGGATCGGGAAATCGACTTCCAGACAGGTTTTTGGACGGTTGGGGTCATTGAAATCAACAGTTTCAAGTGCAACCGCCTTGCCCGTACCGACTGCCTTCGCAACTTCCTGCGCCAACAATTCTTTTTTCGATGCCATTTGGCGCAATCCTTACTTTGTAATCTCGATGAAGGGCGAGAGCACCTCAAGCAGCGAGAGGCCGCCGTGTGTCAAAGTGGGGTAGCCGCCCTGACTCTTCCACTTCCAGCGGCCCACCGCGAGAAGGTGTTCGCCGTGTGGGCTTTGGATCTGAAGCGCGACTGGAGGAACGAAGGGGCCAGTTTCGCCGCATCCCTTTGAACTTCGCCTGCTGGCAAACGTCGACTTCAGAAACTGACCAACTTCCCCCTCTGCATCAGGGAAGTAGCCGGTCGCTGCATAGCCATGGTCTGACGTGATGACCAACCGACGACCCGTGGCCAGACGTTCAACGAATGCCCAGAAATCGTCGCTGTTGAGCTGATCGGTGGCATCACGGATCAGTGTATCAAGTCCCTGGCCGGCAACAGCACCATCATGGACTTTGCTGTCCGGCCAATGGTGCCAGAAAACCCAGTTTTTTGAGCCGTCGATCAAGCCTTCACAGTCTTTCCAAGGCATGTCGACGCATTCGGTGGCGGTTGGCTGGAGCCTATGCGAAAGCCCGCCGCCGTTGTTTTGCAGCTGACTTCGGCTTCCGAACCCAAGGGCCTTCGCAAATTCATTGGTTTCGCCGGGCAGTTCGGAGGCATTCGCGGAGACCTCGTGCAGAGTGAAGCCTCGCTCTTTGGCGCCTTGGAGCAACCAGGGCAGTTCGCGAAGTGAGAGGCCATCCAATATCAGCACCGCTTTCGCGCTGTATGGCTCTGACCACCAGCGCGCGAGGCGATCTGAGTTACGCTCCACAGTAGAGCCGAAGCTTCGCCAAAGGTCCCAAGCGCTGGATGACAGGAAGTGATCGAGCACACCGATCTCCCGATCGCGCTTGATGACTTCGCTCGGTGCATTGCCAACCGCCAATGGCTTTGAGGCGATCTCGACAGTCTTATCGATGATGACGCGCCACGCATCTTTGTCGGAACCTTTGGCCAAGCTCCCGAGAACCGCTGCATCTAGCGCCATCAATCGTCCTCCTTCTCGAGGCTGATCTCGAATGTCATGCCATCGGGCAGCTTCTTAAGCAGCTCCTTGAGTTGGGCACCGTTGGCTGCCGACACTTTTATCGCCACCTCGGCAACCTTGGTGGCCGGGCCGATACCCCAACCTTCAAGTTTGCCAATCAGATTGAGCGGTGAGGTGGCGGGATTGTTGAGAGGAATTCGAGGTTTAGCGCCGGGGGTTGCCGGGGTGCCGCCGAAGACACCTCCTGGAGTTGGTTGCGTCTCACCACCTGCGCCGGTGCCGCCACCAAATGGATTGGGCGGCGTCGGTGTGGCGCCACCGAACAAACCGCCAGCATCACCACCGCCCGGTGGCGTTGGTGTAACGGGCGTACTGCCACCCGTTGTTGGCACTGCCGAAGGTGCCATGAGGAACACCTCGTCGAGCTGGCGACCGGTGTAAGATAGCTTGGGACGCAGGCGCTTCCACGCTGTGTCTTCATCTTCGCCCGGCTGTGTTTGCAGATACTCCATGCCGCGCAGATTGATGGCGATCTTGCCCTTTGCGCATAGACGAAGGATGCGTTCCTTCATGGCCGTTTCGCCGAGCCACGGGATGCAATCCTGACCTGCAGGCCGGGGTTCCTGCAATTCACGAAGCAGTTTGCCTACGGCCGAATTGTCGGCCGCAGCCTCCAGGACGAGATCTTCGAAATCTTCAGGGACGAACAGATCGTTGATCAAAGCCTCTTCAATGCCCTCAGGTATCTGGGCTCCTTGCTTTTTCAGGCTCTCGACGTTGAACGAGCATTGGCTCGGATCCGCAAAATTCCAACGATGCAGAACAGCGAAGCGATCGAAGCGCTTTTTCAGCAAGTCGCGCAGCGCGCCTTGGTATTCGGCTTGCAACTTTTTGTATTCGGGGCTCTGGCCGCTCCATTCCTGCGCCTTCATTTCGGCCCGTGCTAAAATTAGGAGGTCGCGATCCTGATAAGCGTTCAGCGAGCCGGAGCGCGGGAGCAGAAATCGGATTGTGTTGCGCCGCTTCTGCAGGTGATCCTTTAACCAACGCCCCAGCGCCGGAGCAATATTGTCGGGCTCTTCAGGAAGCACCAATATCGGTAGGCGGTCATCCCATCGATCCGGCTGCTCCGCTTCATCGAGAGTCGACCACGGATCGGTCTGCCACGACTTCGGTAGTGCGATAACGCGGAAGAGCTTGGCAACCTCGTCCGTGCCGCCAATTACATAGCGCACTTGTTTGGACAGCTGGGCTTGATCGGACCCGTCGGTGAACAGCTTGTCGTTCCGTGCACAGGCCATCAATTTGGCGCGAGGGTTCTCCTCCTCGCGGAAAACAAGTCGAGGACCGTCTTGGTGGATGTTAAAGCTGTTCTCGACGATGGTCGACAGTTCCACCTGAAACGCGTTGTCATCGACCGCCTTATCGCGCGTGATATCGACCTGCAGCGTTGAAGGCTCCGCACCGGCCAAATTGCCAACCGCAATGGATCGCAGCCACAATGCCCCGACAATCTCTTGCAGGTGGGGAGCAAGGCCGGCGTGGTTGGTGACAGCTTCAGTCACGGAAATGATGTTCTGCTGGGCCTTCGCCCGAAGGGTCCGGTGATGCTCATTGGAAACCGAATCCAGCAGAGCTCCGATGCCGGAGGCGTCGTCATCTAGGCGGAAATCTGCGGCCGTGAGAACTGGCGAAGCTTCCCCGCGGCTCTTGTAAAGATTTGCCAAAATCCGGATCATATCGCGCGTTTCTTGCGCATCGGTTGCAATCAGGACTTGCTCTTCAAGCAGCCGCAAGAGGTGGGGTGCGAATGGCCAGGCCTCAGTGAATTCATTGCGCTTGCGATCTTGTTCGGACGGAGGGACATCCTGCAACCGGAAAAATTCTACCACATGCTGTGCAACCAGCGCTTCAATCGTTCCATTTGCAATCTGCAAGCGGTTGTCGAAAAGGCGATGCAAGAGCATTCGCCGTCGATCTTGCTGGATTCGTTCGGCATTGCCTCCAGCCTTAAAGTCGATGGCTACTGGGTTAACGCGATGCACCTGCTGGTATGCGTCGCTGCCGCCGTTGCGGACGGAGATCACGAGAACCAGAAGATCAGGCCTATCCTTGGCAATCTCGGACAAAATCTGAATGAAATTGAATGCCCAATTCTTCCAGGGGTATTGCTTGGTGTTAGTGAGCCCGTCGTACCAAGTCTGGAATTCGTCCAGAAGCAGCATCGTCGGTGCGGCTTCGAGCATCTCCATAATCAGCTTGTCTGAAGGAATATCGGTCTTTGCCGCACCCATGCCTTCCCACTTGCCCTTGATGTACGTCCCATGAGGATGGCGATCAAACAGCAGATCCCACAAAAACTTGTACCGTTGGCGGTGAAGGCTTTCGCCAATCACCTGCATCCCGTTGCGCAACGCGATGTTGGCAATCTTTGGATCGCTCAGTGTGGTTGCCCACGAGTTTAGCCAGGCGCCAGTAGACGCGGCATCATTCACAGCGTGAAAAAGCGCTGCCATCAAGTGCGATTTACCAAGCCCGCGCTCACCGATAACGACTACCGGGCGCCCTTGGCCAGGCCCAACAGCTTCAATGCCCTTCAGCAAATCGTGTGTTGGATATGTGATGTTGAGGAATTCCTGCGCAGCGATTTGGGTCGCGCCAGTATTGGAATCGTTCGAGAGTTCGATCGCGGTGCCTTTGAGGCGCTTGCTCCGGAATTCTTCTCTTAGCGTCAGGCCCAACATGTTCAGTCTTTCTCCCCGTGCGGCTGGCCGCCACGATCAGTTTGCGCCTTCGCCTGGTCATTCATCCACTGAATGAGGTCAGAGCGTTGGAAGCGCCAAGATCCTCCAACCTTAAACGAAGGGATTTGCCCCTCCGTCGCGAGCCGATAAATCGTTCGTTCTGTGACCTTTAGAAACTCGGCCACTTCCCGAACGGTCAGAATTTCCTCGGGCATCTTTTAACCCCGCGCGTTACCCTAAGGTAAAATATTCAAAAATATTCAATATGGCTAGGTGTTACGCGTCAGAGGCTAACATGAGGTTGTCGGATTGGGGCATCAGGGCAGCGCTGCAAAATCGGACCTCCGGTAAGGATGCACCATGTCGGCCAAAGCCGGAGGGTTGAGGACCTCGACGCTGTCGCCCCAAGCGTAGAGATGCCAACTCATTTCGAGGTGCCCTGAAGCCGTGAAGCGCACCAGCATAGATCCATCATCTAGGCGCTCAACCGCTTGGCTCGGGTGGAACTGGAACCTTGCCGCTCGATCAGCCGCTTCGGGCGCAAACTTCCAGATTACCTCACCGTACTCGGCCTCGTGATGATATGATCCAAAGGCACGGGTCGCGTATTCTCCGAGGTCGAATTCATCTGGATAGGCGAAGACCTTCGCCTGCACCTGCGCCTCCATGATGTCTTCGACCCGGTAGTGGCGATAGCGCCCGTCACGCTTGGCCGTATCGATGCCGACGAGATAACGGCGAGAGCCCAAGAGCAGGCCGAGCGGCTCGATTGTTCGCCAACTTGGCTTCGTATCACCTCTGCCTTGGTACTGAATTCTCAGCTCGAACGGTCCCTTTATTGCCTCCGAAATAGCGAGATCGACTGCCTCGTTCAGCGATGGGCGTGGGCCAGGTCTGGCAGCAAAGCCCATGGCTTCGAGCAGAGCTTCCTCATCGGTCGCCAGACGAAGCGTACGGTCGCTGGGAATCAGAGCACGGACTTTGCGCTCAAGGCTACGCAGCTGGACAGCCTCGCCGTTCATGTCCACCCGCTCGAGTTCGCTGATCGCCGACCTGAGGCTTACAAGCTCTTCTGCTGATGGGGTGAGGAGTGGCGCGACCGCCCGAGACGGCAGGCGCCAATAGTGCCGGCCATCGTCACCCACATAGTGTTCGGTCGCAGGAAACGCCTCTTCGAGAGCCGCGATCATGCGCTGTGCCGTCCGCCGGACACCGCCGAATTCTGCTTCCACATCACTAAGACAAACCCCCTGGCGGGACGTGGCCATCATCGCGAGACGCAAGAGATCCACCGCCTTGGCAAATGACATAGAGGGCCCCCATGACAGTTTCTGTCACCCCGATGATTTAGACACAAATCACCATCAAGGGAAAGGACGATCAGATGTTTACGCACCACGCCGAAGCCCGCATGCAGCAGCGCGCGATTTCTCATCAGGCCGTCGATGCTCTGATGGCCTATGGAGAGTATCGTCGTCATCGCGGCGCCGAGATTTGCTATCTTACCCGGCACAGCCGGTCCCGGATGCTCAAGGACATAGGCAAATCGGCGTTCCTCAAGCTGGAAAAGGCGCTCGATGCTTACCTCGTGGTAGGCGACGACGGGGCACTTATTACTGCGGCACATCGTCATCATCGACTTAAATTCTGATGGTTTACTGAGCAGTCAGACTTGACCGCCAAGGTGTGCTTCGAACAGATTTGCCACTCCTAGCTTGGGGGAAGACTTTGGAACCTGGTACCCGCGTTCGGCTCAAAGGTGATCCGTCGTCCATCGGCGTGATCACGTCAAAGCCCCCATTGGAAAGGGCCGGACGCACCTTCATCGAGATCGAATTGCCTGCTGGCCGGCGAACGGTGCCGCTGATCGAGCTCGAGGAAGTGCCCGAGACTGCCGATGCTTTGACCGATTTTACAACCGGCAAGCTCTCCGGGCCCGACGACCTGCGGCGAGCGCTGACGCACATGCGCATGACCGGCAAGCTCGCTGACATCATCTACAGCATCGGCGCGACCAACACCGAATTCCATGCCTACCAGTTCAAGCCCGTCCTGAAGCTCCTCAATTCGCCGTCCCGCGGCGTGCTGATCGCCGACGAGGTGGGCCTTGGTAAGACCATCGAGGCTGGCCTTATCTGGACCGAGCTGGTCGCAAGATTTGATAGCCGCAGGTTGCTTATCGTCTGCCCCAAGCCGCTCACGGAAAAGTGGCGAGAAGAGCTCCGCTCGAAATTCAATGTCGACGCCCGCATCTGCGATGCGGCTGACCTGTTGGACCGAATCAAGGACGACCAGGTCCGGCGTGAGGGTTTCGCTGCGATCGTCTCGATCTCGGCAATCCGGCCACCCAAAAACTGGAACAATCCTGATGAACCCGCCAAGGGGCCGCGAGCAGAGCTTGCACGCTACATGGCCGATGCCGAGGAAGAACTGTTCGACCTCGCTGTGTTCGACGAGGCGCATCACCTCCGCAACACCGAAACGCTCAATCACAAGCTCGGGCAGATGGTGAGCGAGGCGTCCGACTATTCGGTCTTCCTCTCGGCTACTCCAATCAATCTGCGGGCAAACGACCTCCGCGCGATCCTCAAGCTGATCGATCCGGAAACATTCGAGCGCGAGTGGCTTTTCGACGTCCTTCAGGCCGAGAACGCTCCGATGATCGCAGCCTGGGAAGCGGCGCGCGATCCGCGGACATCGATGGGTGACCTCATCAAATTGGTGGATGAGCTGCCGGAAGGCCAGGTGCTCAAGACCGGGGGGCGCCTCAAGCGCCTACGCCATGAACTCGCGCAGGGGATGGAGGATACGCCGGCCAATCGGGTGGCAGTGGCAGCCCGCATCGAGGAAATGTCGCTGCTGGGCTCGCTTATCAACCGCACGCGCCGGCGCGATGTCGCCGAGTTTCGCGTGGAGCGCCGTCCCCAGGCGCCGCGCTGGGAAATGTCCGATACCGAGCGCAACTTCTACGATGCCGCGACGCAACGGATCGAGGAATACGCCTACACCCACGACATCAACGAGCGGTTTCTACTCGCCCAAACCCAGCGCTTTCTCGCTTCGAGCTTGCCTTCAGCCTATCGCCATTGGGGCGAGCGCAGCGGCTCACTCGATCTCGATGAGGAAGAGGATGACCGCCCGCCGTCGAAAGTTCCTGGCCCCCTGATCCAGGCTCTCGGCGAGATTTGCGACGATCCCGCCATCCTCAAGGAGCTTGAAGCCTCCGACACCAAATTTGCGCGATTGGTCGAATGGCTCGGCCGTGTCCGTGAGGCAGACGGTGATCAACGCATCATCGTCTTCTCCAGCTTCCGCCGGACAATCTCGTACCTCGCTCGTCGCCTCAAAGCCGCTGGTTTTGGCGTGATGGAACTGCACGGCGGCATCAAGGACGATCGCCAGGCGACGATTGCGCGCTTTGCCGAATCACCCGGCGGGACCATCCTGCTGACTTCGGAAGTCGGCGGTGAAGGCCTCGACCTTCAGTTCTGCCGCATCCTTTTCAACTGGGATCTCCCCTGGAACCCGATGAAGGTCGAGCAGCGCATCGGTCGTATCGATCGTATTGGCCAGCGATCCCCGTCGATCGAGATCATCAATCTGATCGCCGCCGATACAATCGAGGAGCAGGTGTACAATCGGCTCTACGAGCGCTTGGGCATCATTCGTGAAGCTCTTGGCGACTTCGAGCCGATCCTAGGCGACATCATCCGCGACATCGAACTGGTTCTCACCGATCCGGAGCTCAGCCCCGACCGGCGGGCTGCAGAGCTCGATCGTGCCACCCAGGCTGCTGAACAGCGTAAGCGCGAGAGCGACGAACTTGAACGCGAAGCACCGGGTCTGGTTGCCCATGGCGATAGCATCCTTCAGAAGATTAAGGATGCTCAGGCACCCTACAAGCGGCTGACCGGCGATGATTTGCGGGACTATGTGTCCGCTGTCTTGACACACAGCTATCCCGGCACACGGATTGAGCCGATCGCGAACCTCGACATCGACGCCTACGACATCCGCTTGTCACCGAAAGGGCAGGCCGACTTCGAACGCTACCGTTCGCAACACATCCGCCGCTACCCCACGCGCTTCAGCCGTGACGCTGCGAGCGGGGTGAAAGTCATATTCGGGAGCAATCCCGAGCCCTTGCGCTATCGTGCGCTAGAAGCAGTTCCGATGACCCATCCGTTGGCGAGGTTTTGTGCGCGGATCCTTGATGATCGACAGGCAGGGATGGCTCCGCGCCCGGCCACTGCGTTCCATATTGCAAAGCCTGCCGGACTGAAACTCAAGGCGGGCAACTATGCTGTGGCTGTCCAGCGCTGGTCGATTGACGGGCTCTTGCCGATTGATCGGTTGACCTTTCTGGGCGTGAACCTGTCGACGCAGACCATTGTCCCGGAAGACGATGCAGAACGCCTTCTCATGGAGGCGCTCGCCGCCGCGCCGTGTTTGCAAGGCCTCGATCCGGCCGAGCGCGATTCAGCCAGCGCGGTGATCTCGGATAGGCTTCTGCCGTCGCTCGAGGCCATGTGGGACGACTTTCAGCAGGCGACCGCCGCCGATCACTATGACCGCGTCGAGACGCAACGCGCGCTGATTGTCGAACATAAGGAGCGCAGGCGCCGCGAAGCCGAGAGCAGGATCCGGGATCTGCGGCTGACCGGCGGCGATGGACGCATGCGCATTGCCCTTCTTGAGCAAGGCAAGCTCAACAAGTTCCTCGCCCGAATGGACGTCAAGTTGGACGAGATCGCCGAGCGAGAAAGGCGACTGACGTTCGAGGAGCCCATCCTCGCAGGCATTGCGCTCATTAAAGTTGGGGGGCGGTGAGCATGGGAAAGAAGGGGCAGACATTCGGATCGTTTGCTGACGCAGCCGAGGCTTTGAAAAAACTCAAGTGCGCGCCCGGCGCTGCTCAGCACCGGCGGATCGACCCGCGAGCAAAGCCCAATCACTCCCATACAAACGGGTTTGCCGATGTCGAGGCAGCCATGAAGAGCAAGGCCGAAGGTCAGGTCGCAAGCGCGCCGCCGAAAGCCAAGCGTCAGGAGTTTGAGGTTCGGCCGACTGGCCGCGGACGATCCAATGTCGTTCCGGTCGAGACGGCGGCGCCTCTCCCGCATCAAATCAAGGCCGGTTTGCTACCCAAGCGGCCTCTCGAAGAACGCAAGAAACCCGAACTTTCCTCGCCCATCGCCATGCAGGGTCCGCCCGCCGCTTTGCCCCCGCCAAAGGCTGAAGCCGTCAGTGGGAAGAAGGCAGCTAACGGCAAGGCTCGATTGCCACTCCTTCCTAATCTCATCGTCGCCAAGCCAAAACGGGTCCGGCATCCGGTCGAAAGGACACCCACAGTCCCGGTAGCCCCTTCACCACCGCCGCCGCCAACGACCAAACAGCTCATTGAGCGAATTCGGGTGTTGTTTGGTGAGGCGCCGCCTCCGATCGAAGCACGGCCGCAGCGCGCGCTCCCCTGGGTTCGTACGGGCGTCGAAGAGTGCATCGCGTTCGGTGCCGAGGTCATTCGGGCAAAGCCGGAGCCTGACCATTCGGGGTACATCATTGGCTGCGACTTCGGAACGAGTTCAATCAAGCTCGCCGTTCGCCAGCCTTACCGGGCGGGCAATCCGACCGCCGCACGGCCCGCACCCAATTTGCTGCAATCGAACCGGCATCCCTATTTGTGGCAAAGCGTGATCTGGTTTTCGCCCGACACCCAAGAATTCTCCCTGCTGCCCGGTAAAGGCAAGGTGGCGCTGGAAGGCTTCAAGGCAGGCATTCTCGCCGGTGGCGGCGGCAAGCGCATTCTGCCTGACTTGGCTGTCACGCGAAACGAAGCCGCGGCAGCGTTCCTTGCGCTTCAGCTGGCGCATTGCCTTGGCTGGTATGGGAAGACCTTGCCGTTGGGGGGAGATGCAGCCAGGAACGTCCTGGCTATCAACATCGGAATTCCGGTCGCAGCCCAGGACGACACCAAAACCTACCGGGATTTCAGGCACATCGTGAGCGCCGCGCGGGCGTTGATGCCTCATGCGACCTGCCTCACCCACAGCAAGGTTCGAGAGTGCTATCAGGCCTCAACGCACGATCTGCCGGCTGGCTTTGACCTCGTGCCCGAGCTCACCGCAGCCATCTCAGGTTACGCCAATGAGCCGTTTGCTAGGGACGGCGCTCATATCCTCATCGACGTTGGCGCATCGACGCTCGACGTTGTGGCCTTCAACCTCGTCAATCGCGAGCGCGTCGCAGCCTTTGCCGCTGAGGTAAATCTGCTCGGCGCCGCAGCACTTGAAGCCGCGCGAGGCGACGGCTTCCCGGATGATCTGTTTCGGCGGGCTTGCATCGAGCAATACGATCAGGTCTTCAATTATGCGCGGCATCCCCGCGTTGCTCCGCGCAATTTCGATGCAACCCTGCGCCGCAATCCTGTGCAGCTTATGGCGATCGGTGGCGGTTGCAAGACCGCGGTGCACAAGGAATTTATTGCTCGGGTGCACCCCACACTCGGCGATCTAAAGCTCATGCACCCAAGCCCTCCCGCGCAGATGACGAGCATTAAATGCGATACCTCCCGACTGCTCCTCGCCTATGGCCTTACCTCGGACATTCCCGAGCAGCTCGAACTGCGCCGACCGTCGGAGATCCCGCTGATCAATGATCAGCAGAGCGCCCCGATCTCTTTCATCTCGAAGGATGATGTTTAAGCCCGAGGTGACAGATTTTGTCATCCCACAGTGCTAGAGTGCACGCTGGGCATTGGGAATAAGGGGGCATGACGTAGTTCAATGAGTTCTGGCAGCCGGAAGTTCGGCCTTTCCAAATCGAAGATCACCTCCTTCGAGCAGTGCCCGAAGCGATTGTGGCTGCAGACGCATCGGCCTGACCTTGCAGAGCTCGATGCAGGTGCTGAGGCGCGCTTCGCTGCTGGTCATGAAGTTGGGGACGCTGCCTGCTCACTGTGCTCCGGCGGCATTATGATCGAGGCCGAGCCGGACCTTGCCGCTGCGCTTCAGCGGACCCAGGAACTCACGTCCGCATCAGCCCAAGACCCGCTGTTCGAGGCTACCTTTGCCCACGATGGTGTGCTCGTTCGCGTCGATATCATGGAACCCGACGGGCTTGGGGGCTGGCACGTTGCCGAAGTGAAAAGCTCGACGAGCCGCAAGGACTACCATGTCGCCGATCTGGCGACCCAGCTCTGGGTGCTGCGTGAGGCTGGGGTCCAGGTGAGTTCGGCCGCCATCCGGCATCTCAACAACCAATTCTTCCTGACGGAGGAGGGAAACTACCATGGCGCATTCGTGGATACGCCATCTCTGGAGGATGCTAAGCTGATCGCCCTCAAGCGCCCAAAGTTGGTCGCTGAAATCAGGTCTGTCCTTGATGGGGAAGAGCCCGCTCGCGATCCCGGCGGTCATTGCCATGATCCGTTCCCGTGCGAATTTGTGGCCTATTGCTCGCGCGATCTGGAAACGGCGCGCTATCCAGTTTCCTCGCTGCCCCGAACGGGTCGGCAACTTGCCGCCAAGTGGGCCGAACACGGCATTGTCGAGCTTGAGGATGTCCCGCCTGGCAGTTTCACCAATGCCGTCCACGCGCGCATTCATGAAGCGACCTTGTCGGGCATCCCCTACCACGACGTCGACGGAGCGCGGCGGATCGTCGACAATTGGACATTTCCTCGAACCTATCTCGATTTCGAGACGATCGCCTTCGCCTTGCCTCGCTGGCTCGGAACGAAACCCTGGGAACAAGTCCCCTTTCAATTTTCAGCCCACATCGAAGATTGCGAAGGGCAGATCACTCATCGTGAGTTCTTGAGCCTGGATGGCAAAGATCCTCGTCGCGCCTGCGCCGAGGTACTGGTGGCCCAGATCCCCCAGGATGGGACCGTCATCGCGTACAATGCAGCCTTCGAGCGGACATGCATCCTCCGGCTGGCGGAGCGGTTTTCGGATCTCGCCGACGATCTCAAGGCGATCGTAGCGCGCATTGTTGATCTTCTGCCGGTTACCCGCGAGCACTGGTACCACCGCGATCAGGGCGGCAGTTGGTCTATCAAGGCTGTCCTGCCGACCATCAGCAATAGCGGCGACTACGCCGCGCTGGATGTCGCGGATGGTTCTGCGGCGCAGCTTGCCTACCTCGAAGCAATTGCGCCGGTCACGACCGAGGCCCGGGTGGCTGAATTAGCGCAATCGCTCAGAACTTACTGTGCAAAAGACACATTCGCCATGGTCGAAGTGGTTCGCCACCTCACAGATACAAAATAGTCTGCAACCCTTTGTCTGATCGATTCAAAGCGTTTTGAGAAAGCACTGATGCAAGAAGCCGAATTTCGAAAGTGGATGGTGGATCAAGGCCATTCCTTGTCTACGCAGAACACCCAGGCGCAAGACGCGAAGCGTCTTGAGGCGCACTATGGCGATCTCGACGAAGCCTATGACGCCGATGGCCTCGAAGGCATCAAGGCCCAACTTTCCTATTCGAAGGCCGATGAGCGTGCCGGCCGGGAAAACCCGGCTCGCTTTCCGATTGATGGCAATCTCTATGCGAATCTCTCGCATTACCGCTCGACGCTGAATTACTACATCCAGTTCCGGTCAGGGTCTGCGGGAGAAGGGTTTGACAGTGTCGATGCCGAGAAGCGGATCGCACTCTTTGACGATTCCAGGACGGTTCACTGGCCCATTCGCCAAACCAACCGGCAGTCGGGGGTCAAAGCTTTCCGGATCATGGGAGCCTCGAACAAAACTGAAGATGCCATTGAAACCGACGATGTCTTGGCGGTGGCTCGGGCTCTGTTCAAGGAACAGCGTCTGGTCCGGGTGCTGCGGTCCAACAACGGCCGGCGGCCCTATCTGGGATACGGCAAACAGAAACTGACTTCCTATGAAATCGACCCAGAGATTGCCCAAGCTCTGGGCATTCCCGCGAAGGGTTCAATTCACGGGAATGACCTGATCCTCGACGCCGCCGTGCTTGCGGACCTCAAGGCTCGTTTCCTGCGGACCTATCCCGATTTTGAACCGGAAGGATTTGCCGGTGCGACCTCGCAAGTTTTCAGCGATGTCATCAACTACAAGCGGGAGGCGGTCGCCAAGGTTGCGGCGCTCCTGCAGTCAGAGCCGCCGCTGGCGCCCGAGGCGCTGGGCGGCGCCTTGTTCGACATCCTGACGGGTATCGATCTTCCCGGTTGGCGGACCAACAACCGTCTCGCCGCCATTCGCCAGCAGCATCCGAATGTTCTCGAACTGGCAGCGGCCCAATTGGCCCGCTCAAGCGATGACCCGCCGGCGGCGGCCAAACAAATGGTCGACGCGATCTGGCCCGTCCTTCTGGAGGGCCAGGAGAAGAGCAAGCCCTACTCGGAGAGCCGCAATATCCCGTCGATGTTCCTGGCGCTGGTCAGACCGCGCGATGCCCTGGGCATCAACACCGACCCGCTCTCGAGGGCCTATAAGGCTTTGGTTCACAAGCCGCTGTTCGGCTGGAGCCCGCTGTCAGCCGAAGAATATGCCGAAGTGCTCCGCTTCGCGCACAAGCTCTACGAGGAAATGGTCGGTTGGGGATGGCAGCCCCGAGACCTGTGGGACGTCCAGAGCTTCCTCTGGGTCGTGAGCCAGGAAGACCAAGCTGCTGATGCAACGCAAGAAATTTCAGAAATGAGGCCAGCCATGCCGCCTGCAACCAACCTGATCCTTTACGGGCCTCCGGGAACGGGAAAGACCTATGCGACAGCCGCCGAGGCCGTGGAAATCTGCAACGGTCCAGGATCGGCGCAGCTTGGCCGCAAGGAACTGATGGATGTCTATCAGTCCCTGCATCGCAAGGGGCGCATCGGCTTTGTCACGTTTCACCAGTCCTTCTCCTACGAAGAGTTCGTCGAAGGACTGAGGCCCGTCACGGGCGAGGAGAGCGACGATGGTCCGGCCAGTGGAGGGTTCAGCCTGAAGCCCCACGACGGCATCTTCAAGCAGATTGCCAATCTTGCCTCTGAAAACCGTGGCCATGCAGTCGACGCCGAGAAGCCGCTGCTCGATCGAAGCCAGAAGATCTTCAAGATGTCGCTCGGGCGAAGCTGGGCAGCAGAAGATGACGCAATCTTTCAGGATGCAATCCGCGATGGGTACATTGTCCTGGGATATGGCGGCGACGTCGATTGGTCCGATCCCCGTTTCGACAAGTGGGAGGCAATCAAGGAACGGTGGCGCGAGGATCACCCCGAGGCGACCGGCAACGATCCCAACATGTCCCAGATGTACGCCTTCAGAATCAACATGGAAGTCGGCTCGCTGGTCGTTGTGTCGGACGGCAACAGGAAATTCCGGGCGATTGGCCAGGTCACCGGGGGCTATCGTTTCGTGCCCGGTCCCAACGGTGAGTACAATCATCGCCGATCGGTCAAATGGCTGTGGCACTCTGATGAGAGCCTCCCGCGCGAACGCATTTACGGGAAGATCTTCAGCCAGGTTTCCGTCTACCAGCTGAACAGCCGATACATCGACTGGGACGCGCTGGAACAGATCGTCACCTCAGGTGGCGATGCGGTGGCTACCACGGGTGTTCCCGAACCCTACGTGCTCATCATCGACGAGATCAACCGCGCGAATATTTCGAAGGTCTTCGGTGAACTCATCACCTTGCTCGAGCCGGACAAGCGGATCGGCGAGGAAAACGAGCTTCGCGTGAAATTGCCCTACTCGGGCGAGATCTTCGGCGTTCCGTCGAACCTCCACATCATCGGCACGATGAACACGGCGGATCGCTCCATCGCCTTACTCGACACCGCTCTGCGCCGGCGCTTCACCTTCCGAGAGCTCATGCCGGACACCGAGGCGCTGCCTAAGGATGTCGATGGCATTGCGCTCAGAAAGCTCCTTGCCATTCTCAACGAGCGCATCGAGTATCTCTTCGACCGGGAACACCAGATCGGGCACGCCTACTTCATGGGGTGTGCGACCCGCTCCGACGTCGATGAATGCATGCGACACAAGGTAATCCCACTCCTCGCCGAGTACTTCTACGAGGACTGGTCCAAGGTCGCCGCCGTGCTTGGCGATACGACGGGCGAGCGCTTCTTGGAACGACGGGAACTGAAGGCCCCCAACGGCCTCGACTCCGATGGCGACGCTCCAGCTCGCTGGCGCTGGCAGGTCCGGCAGCCGTTTGCAGACGACGCCTACAAGGGCTTTGCGTGATCCGGCGATCGCTCCTCGAATGGCAATCGCTCGCTTATGGCGAGGGTGAGGAATGCATCCCTGAATGGGCAGCAGACAGGCTTGTCGCCGTTGCGCGCCGCTCTCCTTTGGCCGGCAAGAATGGCAAGGGAATCCTGGAGCATGGCCGGCATTCCCTTGGGGCGCGTCAGGTCGTGGGCGTGATTGTCGCTGATGGGTGTGCGCTGGAGATCCTGCCCAAGATCGATGCGAAGCCTTCAGCGAGCGATCCCGACAATCGCGGCTACTTACGGGATCGGCTGGTGCATATGCTGGCCGTCGCGCTCGATCTGGAAATCGACAGCGGGACGTTGACGGCGCTTGGCTCTCAACGCGACACCTTGCTCGAAGTCTTGATCGGGCTGTTTTCCCGCAAGCTTGCCGACGCCCTGCGTCAGGGCATGCCGCGTCGCTACATGGCCTGCGAGGATGAATTGCCCGCGCTTCGCGGGCGACTTGATGTGGTGCGGCAGTTTACGAGTCTCGCCGCCTCGCCCCAGCGTCTCGCCTGCCGTTTCGATGAACTGTCGCCTGACACTCCGCTCAATCAGATCATGAAAGCCGCTGTCTCCCGGTTGCTGCGCGTTTCGAACAATGCGGACAACCAGCGCAGGCTGGCCGAGCTGGGCTTCGCCTATGCCGACATTGCCGATGTTCCGGTAAGCGGATTGCGCTGGGACGACGTGCATCTTGATCGGACCAACGCGCGCTGGAAGGAGCTGATCACGCTAGCTCGGCTTCTCCTGGGCGACCGGTTCCAGACGAGTTCGATGGGCCGGCAGGATGGCTTCTCGCTTCTTTTTGAGATGAACACGCTGTTCGAGGAGTATGTGGGGCGCCTGCTCAAGCGCGCGCTCTCAGGCACAGGATTTAGCGTCAGCCTTCAAGGTGGACGTCTCTTTTGTCTCGAGAATGAGACCGATGGCCGCCAGGTGTTTCAGACCAGGCCCGATATTCTGGTGAAGCGTGGCAATGAGGTCGTGCAGATCATCGATACCAAGTGGAAGCGGATTTCCTCCCGGATCGATGATCCCAAGCAGGGGGTCTCCCAGGCCGACGTCTATCAGATGATGGCCTATGGTCAGATCTACCACTGCAACTGCCTCAGTCTGCTCTATCCGCATCACTTCGCACTGGCTGACGGCCCTGGTGCTCTGGCTTCGCACCGGATCGGCGCGGATCAGGCCCGGCTCCACACGATGAGCGTCGAACTCGGCTCCCGGCAGGCCGTCATCCAACAATTACGGCAGCTCACGCTCGAGTTTGCCGAAGCTGAAGTGTGCTGAGTTTTCGGGGACTAAATCGTGCAAATTCAAAATGGAACGCCGCGCCTCAGCGCTACCGATCTGGTCGGATATCTGAACTGCCGGCACTTGACCCAGTTGGAACATGCGGCAGCGCGCGGTGAGCTTTCACGTCCGAAATTCTTCGATCCCGCGCTCGAGGCGCTCTGGGAGCGCGGCAAGCAGCACGAACTGGCCTATGTGGAGCATCTGCGCGCCCAAGGCCTATCTTCCGTTGTGATCGACGGTGTGGATATCACCGAGGAGGCCGTCGCTCAAACCATCGCCGCTATGCGGGCGGGCGTTGACGTGATCGTCCAGGGGGCGCTGCGAGGCGGATCCTGGGCCGGCCGTGCCGACATTCTGCAGCGGGTCGAGACCCCAAGCGACTTCGGCGATTGGTCCTATGAAGCCGCTGACACCAAGCTCGCCCGTGAAACGAAAGGCGGCACAGTTCTCCAGCTTTGCCTCTACTCCGAGCTCATTGGCGAAGTGCAAGGCACCATGCCGGTCTTCGCCAGCGTCATCCCGCCCTGGACCGACTTTGCACCGGAGCGGTATCGGCTCGCCGATTTCGCCGCTTATCATCGTCAGGTGAAGCAGGGATTGCTTGGAGCGATCGGAACCGACAAGCCCGGGCAGACCTACCCGGAACCGACGTCAAACTGCGATATCTGCAATTGGAGCACGCGCTGCGACAAGCAACGCCGGGATGACGATCACCTTTGCCTCGTGGCGGGCATCTCCTCGATGCAGATCGCAGAGCTCAAGGATCATGGCGTCACCACGGCAACGGCGCTGGCTGAACTGCCGCTGCCCCTGCAATGGAAGCCGGAGCGTGGCTCGAAAGAATCTCTGACCCGCGTCCGCGAGCAGGCCAGGATCCAGCTTGAAACCAGAGCCAGTGGCAAACTGCGCTACGAACTGCTGGCGCCGGTGGCAGGTTTCGGCCTCAACTGCCTGCCTGAGCCTTGCGAGGGCGATATCTTTCTCGACTTCGAGGGGGATTCCTTCGTCGGCCAGCATGGGCTGGAGTATCTCCTGGGCTTCCACTTCAGCGAGAAGGGCGAGCCACAGTACCGCGGGCTTTGGGCGCTTGATCGGGCTGGCGAGAAGGCAGCCTTCGAGACATTCATCGATTTCGTGCTCGAGCGAATGAAGCTCTTTCCGCAGCTTCATGTCTACCACTACGGCGGGTACGAACCAGGGGCGCTCAAGCGGCTGATGGGGCGATATGGCACGCGCGAAGACGATCTGGATTCGCTGCTGCGTGGCCTTGTCTTCGTCGATCTGCTGAGCGTGGTCCGCCATTCGCTGCGGGCCGGCGTAGAGAGCTATTCCATCAAGAAGCTCGAGCCGCTCTATGGCTATGTTCGGGACGCGAGCCTTCCCGATGCCAACCTAGCGCTCAACCGGCTGCAGGTGAGCCTCGAACTGAACGACGCGGCGGGAATTCTACCGGAGGATAAGCAGACCGTCGAAGCCTACAACCGCGACGACTGTGTCTCGACCGAGGCTCTGCGCGATTGGCTGGAGGCCGAACGCGCTAAGCTCATCGATCGAGGCATCGAGGTGACGAGACCGGAGCCAGGGGAAAGCGGACCGAGCGAAGGCCTTTCCGAATGGCTCGAGCGGATCACGCCGCTGATTGAGCAGCTGACTGCCGACGTGCCTGTCGATCCGGAAGAGCGCACCGCCGAGCAGCATGCGCGCTGGCTCTTGGCAAATCTTCTCGAGTGGCATCGCCGCGAGGAGAAGGCGACCTGGTGGGAATATTTCCGCCTCTGTGATCTGTCCGCAGACGAGCTTATCGATGAGCGCGCCGGTCTTGCAGGCCTCACCTTCCTGGAGACGGTTGGTGGCACAGCCAAGTGCCCGATCGACCGCTACACCTTCCCCGTGCAGGAAGCCGATATCCGCGCGGGCAAAGGGCTGCGGACGCAGGGTGGTCAGACGCTGGGCACCGTTGAGGATATCTCGAGGGAACAGCGCACCATCGACATCAAGAAGGCCTCGGCGATGGCGGACGAACATCCGGCCGCGGTCTTTGTGCATGAGCATGTCCCGTCGAAACCGATGCAGGAATCGCTGGTCCGACTGGCAACCCATGTGTGCGAGCATGGCATGGCCGAGGGAGCAGCCTACCAGGCAGCGCGCGACATGCTGATGCGCGTGGCGCCGCGCATAGCAGACAGCAGCCCAGTTCGGCTTGAAAAAGAAAAGCCGCTTGATGCCGGTGTGCGTATCGCCCCTCTGATCTCAGCAGGCGTCTTGCCGATCCAAGGTCCTCCTGGCACTGGCAAGACCCACACCGGTGGGCACATGATTTGCGAGCTTGTCCGCCAGGGCAAGAAGGTCGGGATCGTGGCCAATGGTCACGAGGTGATCCGCAATCTCATGAACAAAGTCATTGAGGTCGCTGAGGAGACCGATACCCCCCTGGTCTGCATTCAAAAGCCGAAAGGCGGGTCCAAGGAAGAAGGAACCGACCGGCTGCGGTTCGCGAAGAAGAACAATGCGGAGGTCTTCGCCGCGCTCAACGCGGATTGCAGCGTTGCAGGCGGCACAGCATGGCTGTGGTCGACCGAGGATGCCTTTGAAAGTCTCGACGTTCTCTTTGTCGACGAGGCGGCACAAATGTCGCTGGCGAATGTGCTGGCCGTTTCGCAGGCGGCAAAGACCCTGGTTCTGCTCGGAGACCCGCAGCAACTCGACCAACCCATGCAAGGCAGCCATCCGGACGGCACCGGCTGCTCTGCGCTCGACCACCTGCTTTCGGGCAAGCAAACCATCGCACCCGACGAAGGCCTGTTTCTCGACGTCACCTGGCGACTTCATCCGGATATCTGTGCGTTCACATCCGAGCTGTTCTACGAGGGCAAGCTCGGAGCGCAGGCAGAAGCGGCCGGGCAGCGGGTGAACGCGAAGGGGATCGCCCATGGCACGGGTCTGAGGTTCGTTCCCGTTGAGCATTCCGGCAATCAGAATTGCTCATCCGAAGAGGCTGACGTCATTGCCGAACTGGTCTCCGACATACTGGCACAGGGTGCGACCTGGATCGATCGCGAGGGGAATGAAAAGCCGCTCGCAATCGCAGACATACTGATCATCGCCCCGTACAATGCCCAGGTGTTCGAGATCCAACGCCGGCTACCCCAAGCGCGGGTCGGGACGGTCGACAAGTTCCAAGGCCAGGAGGCGCCAATCTCGATCTATTCGCTGGCCAGCTCCTCCCATGCCGATGCGCCGCGCGGGATGGAATTTCTGTACAGCCTCAACAGATTGAATGTTGCGACCTCGCGCGCAAAATGCGTCACGATCCTTGTCGGGTCTCCGCAAGTTTTCGAGGCCGAATGCCGCACACCTCGTCAGATGCAACTCGCGAATGCCTTCTGCCGATATCTTGAACTCAGTTCATGAAGATGCCGCCGAACATCGCTTGGCACTCATGATTTTGTGTGTCAGAATCGCTGCATTAAGCCCGGAAATCTGCAATAATGCAGCGATTTTGGAGCAGTCGGCCTGCTGAATAGGTGCCCTATGTTGAAGTCATCTGACGACCCTGTTGCGAGTGAGGACTGGAAGGGTCTCAAAGAGATCGACCGGGCCATCGCGGAAAATCGCCTGACTGCGTACACGTGGAAGAAGACCTGGGCCGATCCGTGGGGGCGCGCCGCCATGGTCACGGTCTTCACTTTGCTTACGGCGTACGTCATTTTTGTGATCATCAACGATTTGATCCTTTAAGGCCTCACCACTCTTTGACCTCGTCTGCGGCCTCTTCCGATGCTCCCTTAGCCCCTCGGGTGGTCGCATCGAGATTGCCCCTGGATTGACCGATCCGGCCACGGCCCCGTGCCTGCGCCGCGCGGACTTCTGCGCTGATCCCCGAGGTGTCAGGAGCAGTACCAAGACTGCCTGATCCACCGCCGCCACTGGGTCCACGCGAGCGGACGCTATCCTGGCTCGTAACGGCAGGACGGCTGACCGGCGCGAACTCGGGCAGCGTCAATTGCCCTTCAATGTCATCGTGCAAGCGGTCGGCATAGGTCTCGACGAACCGCGCCTGGAGCTGCTGGCCCTGTGTGCTCATCTGGAAATTGATGTCGTCGAAGCGGACTGGGCCATAGTAGTCGCGGTTCGCCTCGAGCTCCGCCATGCCCCATTCCCGGTAAGCCTGGCTGAGGTTGAGCGAACCGGCAGCGTTCGCGCCTTCGTACCAGGAGGCCTGGTTCTCGAGCCGGCTTGCCAATTCCTCGGCACGGCGCGCTTCGACCGAGTAGGTCTGCGCTTCGGTCAGCGAGTGGCTGAGACCCGCGGCGCTGGTCGAAACCTGCGAACTCGAACTCGAGCTCGTCTGGCGGAGGAATCCTTCGCGCGTGCTCGACCAATTCCGCGTGTCCGAAAGCTGCTGCAACGTCCCGGTAATCCGGTTGCGATCCTCAGAAGCGATGCCGACGTCGCTGTCGGTCCAGCTCTGGTTTCGTCCGCCGCTGGCTTTGGCACCAAGCTCAACTGGCCCAAGATTGCCTCCGACGCCAGCGCTAGCCTGGCCATTGAGGAACCACGACACGGTGATGTCGTCGGCGGCCCGGCGCGACAGCCCGAACTGCCGCTGCAGGGTCGTGGAGGCGTTGTCGACCTCGCTGAATGCCGTGCCGATGCTGTCGTTGTTGCCAGTGCCGCTCACCGTCTCGGACGACCGTCCCTGGCTGTAGGCGTTGCGGATCTCGTTGAACCGGGTGACAGCCGAGCTGGTCGATTGCTGGGCAAGGTTCGAATAGGTCTCGCTCTGCCCCCGGCTCTGGCTCGCCATGGTCGAGAGCCTGCTCGTGAAATCCTGCCCCAGCGTGGGCGTGAACGGGTACTGCGAATTCGGCACGGTCGCGAATTCCGCCTCGCCAAAGCTCGTTGTCTGGGTGCCCACATCGCTGAACCCGCGCGTCTGCGGTGCGCCATAGGAAATGCTCGGATTAAGTGCCCCTTGGGCAAACTGGCGTGAGAAGACCGTGGAATTGTCGAGATTGCTGTTGCCGAGCGAAACATTGCCGGTGCTCGCCTCGCGCGCCGCTTCCTCGGCCGCATTCTGCGAGGGGTTGAGGTAGGAGGTCGCCTGCCCGGAAATCGCGAGCGCGCCCTTGGCGACGCCGCCCGCCAGGAACGGAACCGAGGCCACGAGATAGCCGGCCAGAAGCCCGATATCGCGGTTGACGTCAGTCATGCCTACGAAGGTCGCGAGCGAGAGCCCGGTGCCGGCTCCGGCGGCCGCCACATCACTCGCGCCCTTGAACATCAGGATCATGTGCAGGATCACGAAGAGCGGGCCCCATGCCGCGAGGTAGAAGAATCCGGTGATGTAACCGCGCAGCGCTACCGGCCCGGTCTTGGGCATCAGGAACAGCGGAAAGATCACCGGGAACATCGCGTAGAAGACGACCGTCAGCACGACATTGAGGATCGGCACCCACTTCATCGCGTTCTCCGCGATCGAGGCATAGGTCCGCTCGGTCTGGATGTCGGCGCGGGTCTGGGCGAAGACGTCGATGCTGGAGGTGCCGCTCGCGCCCGCGAACCCGTGCATGGCCTGGTTCATGGCGTTGATCGTCAGGACCTGGCGGAAGATGTCGCTCGCGTTCTTCGAAACCCCCGAGAGATATTGGTAGGCGACCGGCAGGTCGGCGAGCAGCTTGGTCTTGGCAAGCGCCGCGGTCTGGCGCGGATAGAGCTGCCGCCCGGAGCTGAGCGCCATGGAATCGATCAGCCCGGCCCACTGGTTCGATAGAGCGGTGTAGGCATCGCGGCAGGTGACAATCGACGCGGTCACGCTGTCATCGGCTTGCCGCGTCAGGAATTTCTGGGCCCGCGCCGCACTGCCGGGGGCGATCGTGGCCCAGATGTCGTCGCTCTCGGCCAGCTGCTTCATCGAGTAGCGGCCAAGCAGCAGGTCATAGAACACGCATTGCCGGACATGCTCGTCGAGATTGGCGGCAAACTCCGGGTCCGAAATGCGCAGCGAGCGCGTCGCCTCCATGAGCCGCGCGCCATAGATCATGCCGTTCTTCGAGTAGTTGAGGTCGTCCGGAAGGCCAAAGACGAGCTCGGCCGAGCGGGTCAGATAATCGCCGACCTGGCTCGTGAAACTCGCCATGAGCGCGAGGCCCAGCGGCACGTTGGCGACGTTCGCCGGGGCAAGGCTTGGGTTGACCCGATCGGTCACATGAACGTCCATGCGCGGCACCATCAGGCACATGTAGATGAGCGTCGCGCCAAGGAACCAGTTGAGCCAAGCCCGCCAGTCCTGGTTGAAGGCCAGCACGATGACCGCGAGCGCCAGCCCCATCACCATGGTCACCTGGATCAGGCTCTTGTAGCCACCCGCGCCCGTCCAGCTGGCGACGGCATTCAAGACATTGACGATGTACTCGCCGCCGCCGACCGTGAAGATCTCGATCATGACTTGTCTCGCCTTAGGGGACGATGGAACGGGACTGGAGCGCGCGCGACCAGTCGAGCGATGCCGCCATTGAGGGCGACATCGAGGCAGCCAGCATGTTCTCGATCATCGCCGTCTTCTCGATGATCTGCATGATGGCCGAGACCTTGGCCTGTCCCGTCGCCTGGCGCTGCGCGAGGCTCGAGCGAACGTCCGCGACCTGCGAACGCCAGATCGCAAGCTTGGCCTCATCGGCGGCGATGAAGCTCGCCATCGAGCGGCCGGCTTCGGACACGATCCGGTCGAGCACCGCGTAGAGCAGATCGATGCTGGTGATCTCGGCGAGCGTGTCACGATCATCGGTCGCCATGCCCCGGCCATAGGCGGCCTGGACCGTCAGGATCTTGTAAAGCGGGACCGAAGCGACCTGGAGCAGCTCCTTTTCGGCATCGCCAATCGCGGTGTCCGAGCGGATCGCAGCCACCATGCTGCCAATGAGCGCGGCCACCCGCGGCCGGATCGCCTTGGCTGAACTCAGGCTCATGTCCTGGAAGGTCGGGTTGAGGCACTGGTCGGCCTCGTCGCAGGAAAAGACCCGGACGGTCTGGCCTTGCGTCCCATCGAGCAGCGCGGTGACCAGCGTCGAGGACGCGTCGCCCGCAAACGGCACGAACTTGCCCGGCTCATCGTCCTTGGGCGGCACGTAGATGACCGTGCCGATCAGCGTCATCGCGTATTCGGCGAGCTCCCGGTCGAAGGTTCCGCCCGGATTGAAAAAGGCCGATTTCTTGAGGACGTGCCAGGTGTAGTTGCGCGCGACGGCCGGGTTGACGTCGGCATAGTCCGCCCCGGCTCCCGAATTGGTCGAGCTTCTCTGCCCGCGCGTGCCGCAGCCATGCTTGGCCGCCGCATAGTCGGTGAAGATACCCTCGCTGTTGCCGATCGCTTCGCAGATCGCCTTGTCGGCAAGGTCGCCCTTGGGCCAGATCCCGCCGACCAGCCCTTGCGCCATCTCGCAGGAGTTGATCGAAAGATTGTTCATGAGCTGCGCCTTCTGCGCGAACTCCTGCATGATCTTCGAGCACTCGGGGCAGACCGTGTCGATCGCCAGGCTGAAGGCAAAGCCTACGGCATTGTTGGCGACCGCTTTCAGCAGCGCGACCATCTCGCTCGCGTTGATGAAGCTGAAGCTGCCTGCGAAGATATCGATCCCGCCGCAGCCGGCCCGCGCGCGGGGCAGCTGGAGATTGGCGATGTTGGTGGTCTTTTGCGGGAAGCGCGTCCAGACATTGCCCAGGCTGTAATAGCCCGCTGACTGCCCCTGGAAGGCGCTCGGCCCCGTGACATTCGCCGCACCGCCCATGTCGTTCATGAAGCGGTCCATGCTGTCGCCGACATTGGCGTGGAGCGGGGTCGCAACGAGGCTCGTGGCGGCAAGCGCGAGCGCCGCCGTGCGCAGCTTAGAAATCATGGCCGGCTTCCTTTGAGGTCAGGAGAAAGATGCGGTCCTGCAGTTCGTCGGCCGAGAGGACGCCGTAGCCGATCGGGATCGCACGCCCCGCTTCGCTGTCCCACAGGACCAGCGCCGGGGTGATCTTGGGCTCCAGCCCCATACGGGGCCGCTGCCCGTTCTCGACGGTGTATTGCGGGAAATGACGTGAGGGACCGCCGTCGGTGGAAATGGCCCGGACGGTCAGGTGCCAGCGGTCGGCGACTGCCTTGACGATCGGGCTCATGACTTCGCAGGCGCCGCAGGTCTGGGCGAAAAAATAGAACAGCCCATAGCGGTCACCGAGATGCGCCATGATCGTGTCGCGCTCGGCGGCCCGGGCGTCCTGCCATTGCCGCTTGGCCAGTGTCCCGACCGGGCGCTCGAGCGTATAGTCGAGCTCGGGCTCCTGCCAGATCGCGCGCTGCCAGACGTCGGAAAACAGCGAGGCACGATCGAGCTGCTCACGCTGGTAGCGGATATAGGCGGTCACGTTCTGCGGCGTCGGCTCGATGATCGCCCGGGCCTTCAACTCGCGCAGCTCGGCCGTGACGGCTTCCAGCTGGGCCGTAGCCGACTGCGCCTGAGGGGCCGACCCTTGCTCGCGCGGTTCGGCCCGCTTGGGCCGCACGCAGTAGAACCAGTACCCGAGACGCCGCTCACCGCAGTAGAAGGCATCGGCCTCGCCGGCGGTCACGGCCTGCTGTGGGCCATGGTCCTGGGCGACGAGCGGCATTGTCGGGACGAGTAGTGCAGCCATGAGGGCGGCGGTCACAGAGGTGCGAAGCGCGCTCACGGATTGCTCCTTTCGTAATAGTCGCGGATTTTCTGCTGGATGAGCTCGGAGGTCTGCAGCTCGTCGGGGAGGCGCGCAGCGTCGGTGAACTCGGCGTAGACCTCGGAGAAATCCATGCGGGAGAGATCGAGGCGGGCGAACTCGTCGAGCGTGAAGCCCAGGCACTGTTCGGACTTTGGTTTGGCCCAGGGCTTGGGCAGCTGCGCGCGGCCTTGCTCCTGCAGGATGCGGGTCAGCTTGGATTCAAAGCAGCAGTAGACCTTTTTCTTGGTCAGGCAGACGCCGAGGAAGCTCGATGAGCAATAGGTGCCGACATAGGCGCACAGGCCCTGCGCATCGCGCTCGTGGAGGAGGATTTCCTCGCGGCTGCAGCCGAGCGCAACCAGCAGCTGGACGCCGGGGATGAGCGGGAAGCCCTTGCCCTTGCAGCAGTTGAGCACGCCGAAGACCTTGGACGAGCAGGTCTCGCGCTCGCCCTTGAACAGGGTCATGGTCTCAGGATCGAATTCTCGCCGCGCCTGGTCCATCGCATTCAAGGCGACCACGGCATCCTTGAATTCGTCGTTGGCCTCGCGGGTGATGGTCTCGCACGAGCCGTCGATGCAGTAGACGTCGCCGTCGCAGACATATTGCTGGCCCGAAGTCTCACTCGGCGGCACCGGGCACTCGTAGACGCGCTCGGCAGTCGAGCAGGGACTGTCACCCGTCAGGCAATCCTCGCGCACGAAGCGGCAGCTGCCGTTCGCCTCGAGCTCGCTGCAATCATTGCCGGCGACCCTGGCCGAGCAGGTGTAATTGCGCTGCCAGGCCCAGCAGAGCTGGGTCACCGACACTCCGTCGACGATCCGGGTGACGGGATCGCTGTCGGTGCAGACCTCGCTGTCGAGCGAGCAGTTGGCATCGCCCACAAGACCCGAGCACTGGCTCTCGTTGCGCTGGGTCGTCACCACGGTTTCGGTGTTCGTGGTGTAGGGTGTCGCGCCCTCGACCGGCGCGGTGCAGCCCACCAGGTCGACGTGCAGGTCGCCATAAGAGCAGCCCCAGTAGATCCCGAGATAGGGATCGCACAGATTGATCGGCCAGGATTGGGTGACGGTGCACTGCGGCGCCGGATAATGGTTGCAAGCGTAGATGCTGGCGGGATCGACCCCGCTGCCGCCGACGCAGTAATAGCCATAGATTTGTCGCGGGGCCGCGCTGGCCTCCAGCGTGATCGGACAGGATGCGGACTTCTGCTCGGCCGTATAGCCGGTGTTGCAGGTCGCCATGTAAGTCCCGACAGAGCCGGTACCCGGCGGCAGCGGCACGCAATTGCCCTTCGAGCCGGAAACCGACATGCCGCTGGTGTAGTCGAGCGGGGTCTCGCTGATCTCGCCCGACCGCGCGAGGATGCTCTTGATTTCCTGGGGCGAGAAGCGCGCCCGATTGTTCATCGAGTCTTCGATCGTGCGGACGGCCGTGTTGCTGGTGGCTGCACTGCGCGCCGCGCCCTCGATCCGGTCCGGATTGACGGCCAGATCTTCGAGGCTCTGCGTTGCGGCGGGGTTGAAGCCGGGCACGCGCGAGGCATCGGGTGCAGTCGTCGCTGCACTCTTCACCTGGTCGATCACAGAATTGCCGAACGCCTTGCCGTCGGCCTTCGCGTCCGCGGTCGTCTGCCCTGAATTCGATTGGGCTGTGGCAGATTGCGCTGTGCCTGCGCATAGGAGCCCGGCGCAGAGCAGCGTCAGGATCTTTCTCATCGATCCTCTCCTTCCTCGAGCCGGGCAAGATGAAGGCGCGCCAGCGCGGCGCCGGGGCCGGCACCGTCTTTGAAGGTTTCGAGAACCTGTCCGACCGACACATTGCCGGTCAGCCGGTCGTGAGGCGGCGGGACGTCCTGGCAATCAAAGCCATCGCAGGGAGAAAAATCGCTCCCCACCATGACAAAGCTTGGCGCTGCCTCGATGTGGAAGGCGCGGAACAGGCGCGGGTCGATCCCGAGCGCCTGCGGAGCATCTTCGCCTTGCCAGATCTCGGTCAGGAGCGCCTTGAACCGCGCGGAATCGCCGGATGGAAAGCCCCGCAGCACAGTGACGCCGCCGGCGCGGCCCATGTCGCGCACCAATGCTTTCAAGGCCTCCGGCGGCATCGACAGGCTGGCAAAGGCGATGAAGCGCGGGCTCTCGCCAAGCGGCGCTTTTTCCGCCTCGGCCCGTTCGCGAACCATCGCATCGAAATCGAGGACGTCCGTGCTTTTCGACGTAGGTGGCAGGCTGTCGGCATAGCGCGCGCCAGCGGATTGGGCCTGGTCCTGGGTTTGGAGTGCGTCATCGTGCACCGCTTCGGCCCGCTCGCGGACTGTCGCCGCCAGGGCGGCCGCGTCCTCGGCATGCTCGGCCGAGCGGGCACGAATGGCATCGAGGTCGATGCCGTCGGGTGCGCTCTGGGCGAGCGCGAGCCCCGCGAGAGGGAGAGCCAGTCCCAGCGGGATAAGGAGAAGTTTCCGGTTCATAGCGCGCAGCAGTTCCGCTTGCGCCAGACGAGGTAGCCCATGTCCTCGCCGATCGCGGGGATGACCTGTCCGGCCGATTGAAAGGTGGTGGCGGCACCGATCGGGGGGCAGGCATAGCGCCCCTTGGTCGCCGGGTTCGGATTGGTGGCCTGGAAGCGGTATTGCTGCTTGCGCATCACCGGCATCAGGTACTTGCCGCAGAGCCCCTTGCTGCCCATCGTGCCCCAGGCAACGAGCTCGCGGTGGAGCTTGTAGGCAAAGCGCGAGAGCACGAGCCGCGATGCCTGGACATGCCCGATCGAGGCCGAAACATTGCCGTTCATCGGGTACATCGAGCCCTGGCAGCCAGCGCACCAGAACATCTCGTCGACCGGCAGGTGGACCGTCGAGGACACGCAATCGGCGGCGCAGGCGGCGAGCGCGAGCGGGTTGGCGAAGAGGACCGCCTCGGGATTGATGATCGCGGTGAGTTCGCTGTCCTGCCAGAGCGGATCGATCTCGGAGATGTAGAGGATGTCGATCGAGCCGGATTCCAGGCACAGGAAATCGGTGACGATCTCCATCCAGTAGATTAGCGGATAGGCATACCAGTGGACGTGCCAGCTCGAGTAGTTCTGGCTTGCCCCGCCGATCGCCGATGGCCCCTTGATCGAGCGAAAGCCGATATCGAAGCCGGGATCGAGCTTCATCCCGCCCAGATTGACGAAGCACCAGGGCTTCATGCTGACGTCGGCGAGCCGGACCGGCTCCCAGAACCCCATGGCGATGCCGGGCCGCAAACCGCATAGGCACAGCGGCAGGGTCGGGTTGGAAGGATCGGGACGGTTCGACGGCCAGATCTTGAGGCCCCCGACCGAGATCGGAAACAGGCAGGACCAGCAGATGTCGGTGATCGGGTTGACGAAGCTGCCGGTGCAGCGGCCGGGGCCCGCATCTGCACTGGCTGGACTGGCCAGCATCAGGCCCAGCGCTCCGAGCGCAGCCGCTACCAGACGACGAAGATGTGTCATGGGCGGGCTCCTTGACGGGGTGGAAGGACGATCTCGCTGACTTCGAGCGCGCGGCCTTGCTGGCGCACCCGCGCCGGCACCGCCCCGATCCCGAAGTGGCGGATGAGTTTGCCGCCCTGGTCGAAGTAAAAGCGCCGCTGGCGCGCCTTCATCAGCTCGAGCGGCGCGCCTTTGGTGAGGATGAGCTTCGCAGCCCTAGACTGGTTCAGCGCCCAGGCGAGCTGCTCGGGATCATCGCCGTCGAAGAACAGGAGCTCGGCGCGCAGGGGCACGCTGTCGAGCGGGTTCACTCGCGTGCCGCGGGCATGAATGAGCTCACCCTTGGGCCCTCGAATATCGGTCTCGAGCGTGATCGTCGGATCAAAGCTCCAGCGGCGGGTGGCGCTCGCGCGGACAAGCCCGTCGACGGGCTCAGGCCGATTGACCCGGGCCGCCGTGCGCCGTTGCAGTTCCTGGTTGAGCCGCTTGGTCTCGCCCGACTTTTCCATGGCGGTCAGCCGCGTATGGATCTGCTCGAGGAGATCGCGCTCGATCACCGGGAAAACCGCGCCTTGCTGGCCATAGTCACGGGCCTCGGCCGCAGTCGCGCAGGCAAGGCAGAGCGGAAGGAGAAGCGCGCGCCTCACAGGATCGCCCTCCCGCTGCCAAGAATGTGGCCGCGGCAGGCAAAGCCCACTTCGGCGTAGCGGCTGTCGAAGCCGCGCGGGTGGTCGCTCCCGACGTAGTAGCATTTGCGCGGGATGACGCCTTCGGGTCCGGGGCTGAGCTTGAGCCCGAGCCGGGTTTTCGTCAGACGCGCGCCGACCTTGCGCCCGTTGACCAGGACCTCGGCGCCCTCGTGGCTTACCACGTCGCCCGGCAGGCCGAGCACGCGCTTGCCGAAAAGATGCGGACCTTTCCCGAAATGCCTCTCCAGCAGCGGCGAGGCTGGCGGCTCGAAGAAGATCAGGCTGCCGCGCGAAATCGGCGCCGACTTGTCGAGCCAGAAGGCCCAGTTGGGCAGGCTCGGGCTCGCATTGATGAGAAACGCATGATCTTCGCCGAAAGCGGCAATCGGCGCCCAGGCAAACGGCAAGGCGACAATCCCGGTCAGGAGCAACGGACGCCGGACCCGGCGCAGCGTGCGGGCGACAAGATCCGTCATGGCCGCTTCTCCCGCCCAAGCTTGGCCGCAACGCGCTGCTCGAGTTCAGCCGTGGCATCGGGGACATCGCCGGCCAGCACCGCTTCGGCGACCAGCACCACCCGGCCATTGCGGCCCATCTCGCGAACCGCAGCCTCGGCGGCCTGGAGGTAGGCCAGCGTCCTTGCCTGACCATCCTCGGGCGCCTTGCCGCTGCGCGCTTCGGCATCGACGAAGCGCGCGATCGTTTCAGACAGGCGCACGGTGACGATCTGCTCGCGGGGGCGCGCCACTTCGCGGCTGACCCACGCGCCCCACAGAAGGAGGCAGACCGCGAGGAGAACCGCGCCCAGACGGATCGCCAGCGTGCGATTAAAAGATTGTAATAGGGTCGTGTCAGCCATTGTCGGTCTCCCGGGGAGCGGCCGGCGCGAGCGCAGTTTCGAGGCGGTTCAGGAACCGCGGCGCGCGTGCCAGCAGCACGCCGAGCGAGGTCGCGAGAAACACGCCCAGGAGGTCCTGCGAGAAGGCGATCCGCCGGATCGCGCTCGCTTCGCGGTAATGGTCGGCAAGGTTGGCGAGCTGCGTGAACAGGAGCCCCAGGTCCCAGCCCGCGAGGAACAGGAAAGCAAAAAGCGGCAGTCCGAGCACGATGAGCAGGCTCGAGACGGCAAAACGCGAGGCCTCAATAAGGACGAAGCATGTCCCCTGCAGAAACGGCAGCAAGCGCTGCGGCGGCGACCACACGCCGATGTGGTCGAAGGGCGTCTGGTGAAAGGCCATCAGCGCTCTCCCCACGGCAGGCCCGCCACCTTGCGGATGGCATCGGCGAGCGGCATGCCGCGGGCCTCAAGCGCCTGGATCGCGGCGTAGGTGTCAGGGTCGGACGAGAAGATCGTCGCCGAGAGCGGATCGAGAACCAGACGGCCAATCGCCTCGGTTTCCGGACCCTTGATGAAGATCTCGGAATATTCCGCGCCCGAACGCTTCAGGGACCGGATCAGGGTCTCGGTGCGATCGTCCATGTCGAGCCGGGCGCTTTGCCGGAAATCGGCAATCGTCTCGGCCTTCTGCTGGAGGATCAGCATCCAGTCGCTGTTCTCGAGTGCGGCGCGGGCGCCGTCCGACTTGTAGTAGTCGTTGAGCGACTGGGTGGCAGTCGCGAGCGCGCCGCCATATTTGCGTGCGGTGCGGGCATAGGTCTCGACGAACTCGCCCATCGAGCCGCCCCGCAGCATCGACCAGGCCTCGTCGATCAACAGCAGCTTGCGCGTTGCTCGCGACGTGCGCGTCATGGCCTGGCCGGTCATGAACATGATCGCCGAGAGGACGACGCTTCTGAGCTCCTCCCGGCTCGCAAGGTCGCTCATCTCGAAGACGGTGAAATCATCGTCGAGCGCGAAGCTGGCCTGCCCTGAAAAGAACCCGCCGTAGCTGCCGCCGCGGCAATAGGGCGCGATGGCAGTCGCCAGGTTTGCCCCAAGCTCGCCGCCGCCCGCGCCAAGGGCGGCCGCGATATCGTCGATGCTGCCGCCGCTGCCGAGCGTGTCCCAGACTGTCGTCACCGCCCGGTCGATGAGGCCGCGCTCGGTATCGCTCGGCTTGTCATCGTGCCGCGCCATCTGGCCGATGATCGCCTTGATCATCGCAAAGCAGTCGAGCCGGTAGTCTTCATCGCTCGCCGCCCGGGCATCATCTACCATCGAGAAGGGGTTGAGCGAGAAGCCGGCTGCCAGGGTGAACTCGACGAAGCGGCCGCCCTGGAGCTTGACCGAGTGCTCGAACGAGCGGCCATCGTCGATCACGACAACCTTGGCGCCCGCGCCGCGCAAGGCCGCGCACAGTTCCTGGAGCAGCACCGATTTGCCCGACCCCGACTTGCCGCAGATCGCGATGTTGTGGTTGCCGGCCCCGTTCTCGAACGGCGACCACCAGAAGGGCTGGCCCCGGCGGCCGACGAGCAGGAGATGCGGCACGGCGCGGCCGAGATATTCGCCCTGCATCGGCGCGATATTGGCCGCCGTGGTCGAAAGCATCGTGCGCATGCGCTTCAGCCGCAGCATGTCGTCCGCCAGCCCGTCGGCGAGGCTCAAGGGGAAGGCTGCGACCAGGCCCTGGAGCTGGAGAAAGCGCTCGTCGGCGAGATCCCAGCCCGCCGCCTTGAAGATCGCCTTGATCACCCGCTCATGCGCATCACCTTGGCCGAGCGGCGAATAGCTCGTGAGCCCGTAGAACAGCTTCACCAGCTTCTTGCCGGCCTGCAGCTCGTTTTGGACATGCCGCCACTCGGCCGACTGGTCGGCAAGCTTGGGCAGGAAACGCGCGCTTTTGGTTTGGCTGAGGCTCGTGGTGCGCATGAACTTGTAGCCCGCGCGCGCCGAGGCAGCCTCCTGGTCGGGATAGACTAAGCACAGCATGGTTGCGGTCGGACAAGGAAACCGCAGCTTGTCGGTGAACATGTCGCCGATGAGGCGCGCGCATTCCCAGGGCGCCCAGCGTTCGGGGAACGCGCGCACGGCAAAGTGGCGCAGATCGAAGCTGTCGGGCAGGCATTCACCGACTTCGGGATGGCCAGCGCGGTCGCGGCCAATCTCGCGGAACCGTTCGGTTCGCAGCACCATGCGGTCATCCTCGACCTCTAGCTCGATGTCGCTGCGGATCGCCTGGACGTCGATCTGCTCAAGCGGATTCCAGCTTTCGCGCTCGGGTTCGCGGGCCGTGGTTGGCGACGTCAGCTCGTCGATCAGCCCGATCAGCGCCGAAGGCCGCAGCGCATGGGCTTCCAAACCCAGCGAATGGATGAGCCCCAGGAGCCCCTCGCGGCATTCGGCGAGTTCGGCATCGGTGACATGCGCGCTTTCGGGCACGCCCAAAGAGACGATCAGACGGCTGCTGCGGACATGGAAGGGCGCGTGCGCCGAACCGCTCTCCCAGACCAGATCGTAGAACCGGGCGATCCGCTCGCGCGCGATCGCCTCGTAAATCCCGCCTTGCTCGTAGCGGGGCGCGAACCACGGCGAGACTTGCCTGAAGATGCGCGGGCTCGCGAAATTGAGCACTTGCAGGCAGGCCCCCTGGGGCAGCCCTTCGGAGAAGAACTGACCCAGGATTTCGCCGGTGCGCTCATCGGCGCCGATGAGCGGCGTCACCTCAAGGATGAAGCCCTTGGAGCGGGCATTGCGGTAGAGCCCGGCGCTCTCGTCGAAGACCCGGTAAGGGAGCCAGTCCGAAAGCATGTCGAGGGCGAAGCGCGTGCGCGGCTTTTCGGCCGAGGCCGTGTCGGCGAACAGCGAGCCCATCAGCGCGTCGCGCGCGCTGGCAAGCGAGAAAGTCATGGCTTTTGACCTTCCTGAGGAGCGGGCTCCTTCTTTGGGGCGTCAGGGTGGGGGACCCGGGCCGGGAGGGAGGCAGTCCCGGGTCCCCCGGCCGGCGCGTGCTGCAAGGGGGC
>NZ_MINO01000022.1 GCF_001757355.1 Sphingobium phenoxybenzoativorans | reverse complement strand
GGTCCGGCTGGCCGGGTCTTGGCGTCATCCCCTGGCTGCCCGGCGCGGCGCGCCTGCCGAGCGAGGATGGCGTCGTGCTGGAACGGCCTGCCGCCTCGGGGCAGGGAAGGGTGGTCATCGCCTGCCCGATCACGCCGCGCATCTCCAATTTCGACGATCTCGACCCGCTGAAGCTGGAGCCGGGCGTGGAACTGGTCATGGTCCCGCCCGGCCGCCCGATCCCGGCGGACGCGGCGCTGATCATATTGGCGGGGTCAAAGGCGACGATCGCCGATATGCAGTATCTGCGCGTTGAGGGCTGGGACATCGACATTTGCGCGCATCACCGGCGCGGCGGGCATGTGCTTGGCCTGTGCGGCGGCTATCAGATGCTCGGCCGGACCATTGCCGATCCCGAAGGCATCGAAGGACCGGCCGGAACTGTCGAGGGGCTGGGCCTGCTCGACGTCGAAACCCGCCTCAGCGGCACCAAGACGCTGGAACGGGTAACTGGCGAGGCGCTTGGCGAACCGTTTGAGGGCTATGAAATGCATATGGGCCTCACCACCGGCCCGGACGCCGCTAGCCCCGTCGCCCGCTTCTCCGGCGGGCAGGAGGATGGCGCGATTTCCGCCGATGGCCGGGTCGCTGGCACCTATATCCACGGCCTGTTTGCGCATTCGGCGCAGCGGCGCGCCTGGCTCTCCCGCATCGGCGTCGCGTCCACCGGAACCGACTATCGCGCTTCCGTCGATGCCGCGCTGGACGAGATCGCCGCCACGCTGGAAACCCATGCCGATATCGACGCCATCCTCGCACTGTCCATGAAGGCGGCATGACAAAAAGGTCAGGAACGGGCGGGGGGCTGGCCGTCGATTAAGCCTTCGTGCATATGCGCGGAGATAGAGGCATCCAAATCCCTGCCCCCAACTTTGCGAGGCGCTCCCTTCCATGTGCGGTATTATCGGAATCGTTGGCAATTCCCCCGTCGCCGACCGTCTGGTCGATGGCCTGAAGCGGCTCGAATATCGCGGTTATGACAGCGCGGGCGTCGCGACCGTGTTCGAAGGCGCGATCGAGCGCCGCCGTGCGGAGGGCAAGCTCGCCAATCTAGTCAAGGTGCTGGAGGGTGATCCTCTGCCCGGCGACATCGGCATCGCCCATACACGCTGGGCCACCCACGGCGCGCCGACCACCAGCAACGCTCACCCGCATGCGACCAATGAAGTGGCGCTGGTTCACAACGGCATCATCGAGAATTTCAAGCCGCTGCGGGACGAGCTGATCGGCCGCGGCCGCACCTTCGCCAGCGAGACGGATACGGAGGTCGTCGCGCATCTGGTGAGCGAACTGGTGGAGCAGGGCGCGTCGCCCAAGGAAGCGGTTGCGCAGGTGCTGCCGCGTCTGCATGGCGCTTTCGCGCTCGCCATCCTGTTCCGCAGTCATCCCGATCTGCTGATCGGCGCGCGTCTCGGTTCGCCGCTGGTCGTCGGTTATGGCGACGGTGAGACCTATCTGGGGTCCGACGCGCTGGCGCTCGCCCCGCTGACCCAGCGTATCGCCTATCTTGAGGAAGGCGACTGGGTCGTCATCACCCGCGAAGGGTCGGAGATTTTCGACAAGGACAATAATCCCGTCGAGCGTCCCGTCACCATTTCCGGCGTGACCGGCGAACTCATCTCCAAGGGCAATCACCGCCACTATATGCTCAAGGAGATTTACGAGCAGCCGGTGGTCGTGGCGCAGACGCTGCGTTCCTATATGCGCCGGATCGACGATCAGGTGTCGCTGCCGATCCCGGACTTCGACCTGTCGGCGATCCGCCGGGTGACGATCGTCGCCTGCGGCACCAGCTTCTATGCGGGCATGGTCGCGAAATACTGGTTCGAACAGTTCGCCCGCATCCCCGTCGACATCGATGTGGCGAGCGAGTTTCGCTATCGCGAGCCGGTGCTGGAGCCGGGCGGGCTGGCGCTGTTCATCAGTCAGTCGGGTGAGACCGCCGATACGCTCGCCGCACTCCGCCATGCGCGGGCGGAGGGGCAGAAGATCGCCGTGGTCGTCAACGTCCCCACCAGCACGATGGCGCGGGAGGCGGACCTGCTGCTGCCCACCCATGCCGGTCCGGAAATCGGCGTCGCCTCGACCAAGGCCTTCACCTGTCAGTTGGCCGTGCTTGCCGCGCTCGCCGCGAACCTGGCGCGGGCCAAAGGAAGGCTCAGCCCGGAAGAGGAAAAGAAGGTTGTGCGCCATCTGGCCGAAGCCCCCGCCGCCCTCAACGCCGCGCTTGCCTATGACGAGGCGATCGAGAGCATGGCGGGCGTCATCGCCGGAGCGCGCGACGTGCTGTATCTCGGCCGTGGTCCCGATTATCCGTTGGCGCTGGAGGGCGCGCTGAAGCTCAAGGAGATCAGCTATATCCATGCCGAGGGCTATGCCGCCGGCGAGATGAAGCATGGCCCCATTGCGCTGATCGACGATGCCGTGCCGGTGATCGTCATCGCACCGTCAGGTCCGCTGTTCGAAAAGACCGTGTCGAACATGCAGGAGGTGCAGGCGCGCGGCGGCAAGGTGGTGCTGATCTCCGACTATGACGGGATCGCGGCGGCGGGCGACGGTTGCCTTGCCACCATCACCATGCCAAAGGTCCACCCGCTGATCGCGCCGCTCGTCTATGCGGTGCCGGTGCAGCTCCTCGCCTATCATGTCGCCGTGGCGAAGGGCACGGACGTCGACCAGCCCCGCAACCTCGCCAAGTCGGTGACGGTGGAATAGGCCATCGATATAGGGGAATGGTGGGCGATGACGGGCTCGAACCGCCGACATTCTCGGTGTAAACGAGACGCTCTACCAACTGAGCTAATCGCCCCCAGGGCTCTGGCTATCTAGGGCAAAGCGCCGCAGGGTCAAGCGCGGAGTGCGCGCGGTTACAGTTCGTCACGCAGTATCCGCCGCCGCGCCACATACCATTGGGTGATCGCCGCGGCGGCGTCATCGGACAGGGCGATGAACACCCGGCGTCCGTCCGCCGGGTCGGCCTGCCGCACGAAAATCCCCCGGTCGGTAAGCTGGCGTATCCATCGCAGCGCCGTCGTCGGCGGGACGGCGGCGGCGATGCACAGGCTGGACACGGACACCTGCTCCCCCGAAAGGCGCGCCGCCATCAGGTCCAGAAGCATGTCCCAGGCGGGGTCGGCGAACATGTCCGGCGGCAGGAAATGGTCGCGCAATCGCCGCGTGCGCAACAGAGCGCGGATATGACCCGCGGTCAGCTCGTCGCCCACCGGCGCCAGCGATGCGGCGGCGGGCTGGGCGACATAGCCGCCCTGCCGTTCGGCCAGCCAGCTTCCCTCCGGGCGCTGCGCCGCCTCGCTGCGTTCGGTAAGGACATCCAGCGCGCGGGCGATGCGGCCGACCTCCTCGCTCAGCCGGTCGATCCGCGCGGAATCGCCCTCACGCCCGATGTCGCGCAACAGGGGGTCGCGCTCGCGCATCCTCAGCCCCAGCGTGATCGCGGCGGCCAGTTCCGTGTCGCGCGGATCGCACAGCCATTGGGTCGCAGGCGCCCGATGATGGGCATAGGCGATGTCCAGGCAATCCATGCTGGTCACCATCACCAGCGCGGCGTCGTTCGCCGCCGCCATCGCATCCAGCCTTGTCAGCAGGCCCGGCAAGGCCGCATGAGGCCGCGCGCAGCACAGGACGATCATGTCGACATGCGCGATGCGGTCGAGCCGGATCGCCGCCTCCTCCAGACAGACCGACCCCAGCAGGCGCGCGCCGACCGCCGTTGCGGCCGCTTCCAGGCATCCCCATGCATCGGGTTCGGCGATCATCAAAAGGGTGGGCCGGTCGTCGGCGCACAGCGCAATATCCTGCGTGATGAACCGGGCGGCGGGATGATCCGCCGGCAGCAATATCTCATCGCCCTTCATGCCCGTACCCCCCGATCCAGATCCGCCATCCGCTTTCGATCTATTATGGAAGGAACGCGGCCCGGCGTCGCAAGCCGCCTCCTCCATAATGGAGGAACAGCACCGCCCCGGACCCCGAAAGGGTGCGTGAAATGCGGTCTGTTCCTGTCCGTAACGGTTCTAACCTTCCCAAATCCATCCAGAATGGCGGTGGGGAATATCTTCTCCGATATGGATGATGTTCCTTATATGTTCTTTCTTTCCTTCTGTCGATGATCAATTGCGCCTTGCCCGCGAAAGCATGGAGGACGAGGATGCCGCGCTGTCTACGGAGTATCGTCATGCGCAAAATCGTCGCCGCCCTCCTGCTCGCCGGGGCAACGCTTCCGGCCGCCGCCCAGACCGGATCGAGCGGCTCTCCCGCGCTTAAGGGCGTGATCGACGATCATTGGCGCTGGTGGCTTTCGGTCAACCCGGTGGAGGCGACCGGCCTTGGCGTGCGGGACTATGATGATCGCATCGACGACCTCAGCCTTGCCGCACGGGATGCCAATGCAAAGACCGAACAGGCTTTCCTGTCGCGGCTGGAGGCCATTCCCGATTCGGGCCTCAGCGCCGACGAACGCACGAACAAGGCCGTGCTCTCCTGGATGCTCGGCGACGATATAGAGGCCAATCGCCATGGCGAGCGGATGATGCTGTTCACCACCTATTATGGCTGGCAGCAGGGTTTCGCCGACATGGCCGACAACCTGCCTTTCTACACCCGCGCCGACTATGAGAGCTATCTGAAGCGCCTTTCGCTGTTCCCGGCGCAGAACGGGCAGGGCATCGCGATCACGAAGCGGGCGGTGAAGGAGGGCTATGTCCAGCCCTGTTCGGTGCTTGGCGGCTTTGCGGACACGATCAGCGCCACCGTGGCGGGCAAGCCGGAGGATACGCGCTTCTACGGTCCGTTTCTGCGCAACCGCCCGCGCGACATGGGCGAGGCGGACTGGACGGCGATGAAGGCGCGTGCGGTCACGGTGATCCGCGACGTGGTGACGCCGGAATATGCCCGGCTGCACGATTATATCGCGAAGGAGTATGTGCCCCATTGCCGCAAGACGGACGGCGCATCGGCCATGCCGGGCGGGGCGGCCTGGTATGCGACGCAGGTGAAGGCGCATACGACGACCGGCCTGACGCCGGATCAGATCCATGCGATCGGCCTGTCGGAGGTCAAGCGCATCCTCGCGCGCATGGATGAGGTTGCGAAGAAGGCGGGCTATGCCGACCGCGCCGCCTTCATCGCCACGCTGCGCACCGACCCCAAATATTATGCCAAAACGCCGCAGGAACTGCTGAACGCGGCGGCGTGGCAGGCCAAGACGATCGACGGCATGCTGCCCCGCTATTTCGGGCGTCTTCCGCGCCTGCCCTACGGCGTCCGGGCGATCCCGGCGGAAACGGCGGAGGGAACGACGACCGCCTACTACGGGCCGGGTGCGCCGGAAAGCGGCATTTCCGGCACCTATTTCGTCAACACGTCAAAACTGAGCCAGCGCCCTTTGTGGGAACTGCCCGCCCTGACCGCGCATGAGGCGGTGCCGGGCCATCACAACCAGATCGCCCTGCAGCAGGAGCTGGACTTGCCGGATTTCCGCAAACATGCGGCCGGTTTCACCGCCTATGTCGAGGGGTGGGCGCTCTACACCGAATATCTGGGCGAGGAGATGGGCCTGTACGACACGCCGGAAAAGATGATGGGGCGGCTGAGCTATGAGATGTGGCGCGCCTGCCGTCTGGTCGTCGACACCGGCATTCATGCGAAGGGCTGGACCAAGGCGCAGGCCGTCGCCTTCATGAAGGAGAATAGCGCGCTGTCCGAAGCGAATATCGATGCGGAGGTGAACCGCTATATCAGTTGGCCGGGGCAGGCGCTCGGTTACAAGCTGGGCGAGATACGCATCCGCGAGCTGCGGGCGAAGGCGGAGGAGGCATTGGGTCCGAAATTCGACCTGCGCGCCTTCCATGACGCGGTGCTGGCGCAGGGACCGGTGCCCCTCGACGTGCTGAGCGGCCGGATCGATGCCTGGATCGCGGGGCGGAAGCAGCTTTAGGCCAGTATTGTCCCCCGCTCCGTTCGGGCTGAGCGAAGTCGAAGCCTTTCACTGAGCGTAGCGAAGTGCCCTCCCTCTGGTCGGGCGAGCCCTTCGACTTCGCTCAGGGCGAACGGAATTGAGATAATCTGCTCAACCCACCGATAACCCGGAAAAGCGAAACCCATGCTCCAGCGGCAGCGCGGTCTCGCAAAAGGCGCACTCCGCCACGACCCTGCCGACCAGCCACTGGCTCTTGCCGCAACCGGGGCAGGGGTTAGACGCAGCCTTGCGATAGAGGATATTGTGGCCAACGGCCGGGGGTCGGGATTTGCGCGTGGGCGCGGGACATGTCTGGATGTTCAAGGCCGGTCCTTTTCTCTCCCCATGCTAACACGCCAACAGGCGGAAGTTTCCGTGCCGGTATGAAACCAAGCATCGAAAAAATCACAGGGAATCGATGAGCAGCGGTTGAACCGAGAGCAACGTGCTCCTGCGAAAGCAGGAGCCCAGATCCGCCCTCCGAACTGGGCTCCTGCTTTCGCAGGAGCACGCTAATCTCAAAGCAACGACGCTAAGATCGACACCACCCGCCTCGATCAATAATCCTTGGAATAGCGCAGATTGGCCGAAGTGCCCGTCGTGCCGCCGGTCTGGGACAGGATGCTGAGCGCCTTGGACAGCGCCACCTCAAGCTGCGTCGCGGTAAAACCCTTAGCGTCGGTGATGATCTCCACATAGACATTGTTGGTCAGATACTGCCCCGCCGCCAGCGCCGTGCCGCGTCCCGTTGCGCTGTCGGAGCCGAGGATGCGGAGCCGGTCGACGCCGGATGCGCCCTGCAGCTTGCCGAGCGGGTTCAGCCCGCCGCCACCCCCGCGCAGGCCGTTCAGTGCAGCGGCAAGCTGGATCGCCTGCGTCGCGGACAGGTTGCTGACATTGCTGCCGAACAGGATGCGGGACAGCACCTCGTCCTGCGGCAGGCTGGGGACGGAGGTGAAGGCGATCTCCGGATTCTGGGCTGTGCCGGTGACATTTATGGCGGCGACGACCTTCTCGACATTGGTGGACGCGGTGATGAAGATCGCCGGATTGGTCATCGCGCCGCCGGTGAAATCAATCTCGCCGCGCGTCAGCTCGAACCGCTTGCCGGAGAAGGTGTAGGTGCCGCGCACGATCTGCACCTTGCCCACCACGCGCGGATCGGCGGTGGTGCCGGTAACGCGCATGTCCGTCTTCCATTCCGATTCCAGTCCCATGCCGGTGACGTAAATCTGATTGTCGGCGCGTACCCTGATATCCAGCTTGAACATGCTGGGCGGGCCGGCCGCGGCTGGCCGAGCGGTGATGTCGACCTGCTGGTCCTTGCGTCGCACGCCCTTCAGGTCGCGGACCTGCGCGCCGCCCTGCCAGGCGACCTGATAGCGCAGTTCCGGTATCCGCAGGTCACCGGACACCAGCGCACCATTGGCCTGGCTGTTGGTGATCGCCATCTTTCCGCTGACGATGGTGCCCAGCGCCTCGCTCCGGGCCAGACGGGCGCGGTCCAGCGTCACATTAATGTCCATCGGGAAACCGCTGGCGGCGGCAAGGCCGACCGTGCCGCTCGCCTGCACCGTGCCTTCACCCGCCTTGCCACTGAACTGGCGTATTTCCAGCCGGTCGTTGGAAAAGCGCCCGTCCAGCCGCATGTTCGTCACCTTGGTCCCGAACGTCTCATTCTCATATGTCAGGGCGTTGGCGCGGATCAGGCCGTTGATGCGCGGGTCGCTGGCCCGGCCGCTGAAATCGGCGGCGAGCGCGATCCCTCCCGTCAGTTGCTGGTCCGGCTGTCCGGCGAAGGAGAACAGGACATCCGCCGGGCCGTTATAGCGCACGCCGCCGCCTAGCGGTGCCGCCATCAGCCTTTCCGTCCAGCTTCCCTTGCTGCCCACCGGCTGCATCGTCATCACCAGCCGCCCCAGCGCCGTGCCGTTCTTGCGGATCAGCGCGCGCAGGTCCGCGCCATTCTGCTGCATCTTGCCCTCGACGCTGATCTCCACCGGGTCCGACACCGCCGTCAGGCTGGACCGGGTGAAGTCCGCGATGTTGAGGCGCGCGGTCGCGGCGGGGAAGGCGTTGCCGCTCTGCACGAAATCCACCGTCCCGGTCGCCTTGCCGCCGATGCCCAGGCCCGGCGTGAAGATATTGGCGACGGCCAGGTCGAAATCCTTGAACCGCGCCTGCGCTTCCGTCCTGTTGCCGAGGCGTCCGGCAATGTCGATCGTGCCCTGCGGCGTGACGATCTGCGCGGGTTCCAGACTATACCCGTCCCTGCCGCTGCGGATGATTGCGGGCTTGGCCAGGCGAAAGTCGATCCGGTCGGCGCGGCCGTTCAGCGCCACGGCATAGAGGTCGGGGCGTAGCGCGGCATTCACGGCCAGATTGAACGGCACCCCGCTATTGCCGTCCGCAACAAGCTGCGCCGTGCCGCGCCCGCCGCGATAATTCACTTTGCCGCGCGCCTGCCGGATGACCAGATCGCCATAGCGGGTGTTGGCGAACTGGGCGTCGGCAACCACCTGCGGCGTGTCGTACAGGATGACCGAGGCATCGATGAGCGCACGGCCGATCACCACATCATTGTCGCCGGGCAGCCTTGCGTTGCTGGCTGTCGCCTTCACCGTCGCGCTCTGCTTGCCGGACAGGTTGGCAAGTTGCACTGCGCCGTTGATCCCGGAGCCATTCAGGCTGAGCCGTCCCGCGAACGGCCCGGCCTGCGTCTGTTGCAGCGTGCCCGCCATATCGACCCCGGCAAAGCGCGCACGGCTGATGTCGATGGTCAATGGCCCCTTGGCGGTACGGACCAGTATATTGGCGAAGAATGGCCCATATTCCGATCCGCCAGTCGCCTCCAGCCGGTATCCGGCCGCCTCGCCATTCAGCTTCGCAACGACATCGGTCAATTGCACGCCGACATTGGGCCGGGCGGCGCGCAGCACTGCCTGCGGCCGGTCGACCGTGCCGCGCACCGTCAGCGCCAGCGGCCCATATTGCCGGGAGTTGGCGGATGTATCGAAGGCGATCGCGCCATCGGTCTCATATCGCCCGCTGCCGGACAGGATCGTGAAATTGGGCGCGCCGCCCTTCAGCTCCGCGAGGGTGAAGTTGCCCTCCGGCGTCATGCCGACCTTGCCGCTGAAGATCGCATTGCCGCCCAGGAAATCGCGGACGGACGCATTTTCAAGCTGGGACGTGCGCACGCCGAACCGGCCGCTGATGCCGAATCCGCCCTTGGGACCAGGCTCCAGCTTCGCGTCGGTCGTCAGGTTGACGATGCCGACCCCGTCGATCCGGTAATCATTGACCCGTCCTTTCAGCGCGCCGCGATACAGTGCATTGGGAATGTCGGCCAGGACAAGGGCGGTCGCGTCGATCTTGTCGCTGTCGATCTTCAGATTGTCGCTGATCAGCTTGCCGCCCGCATAGGCGAAATCGCCCTTCACCCGCAAATTGGTGAGCAGCCCGCCCGCCGCCGCGTTCAGCCCGGTCACGCGGCTGGCGGTGGCGTTGACGGGAATGCGGATGCGGTCGGCGTCGATCACCGCGCGGCCGCTGGCTTTCAGATTCTCGATCCCCGTCGCGTCGAAGGCGATCTGCCTCGCCGAAATATCATAGTCGATGAACGGCGTGGCCATCGGCCCGTCCAGGATCACCGACGCCCGCACATCCTGCCCGCGCACCTTCTCCATGATGGCGCCGGGGGTCAGCAGCCGCGCGTCGATCTTCAGCGCGCCGAACTTGCTCTGGCCAAGGTCGATCAGCCCGTTCGCGTTCGCCGCCAGCGCGTCGGACGTGAGCGATGCGCGCAGATTGACCCGCCGCTCGGCCAGCGCGGCCGTCATGTCCATATCCAGCGCCGGCGCGGTCAGCCGCTGGACCGGCCCCTCCATGATCAGGCCCGGACGAAGCGGCCCTTTCGCCGTGAACGTGCCGTCCCGCGCCACCAGCGCCACCGACGCCAGCTCGCCCTTCGGCGATGTCGCGACCAGACGCCCGGCCCAGCTCTGCCAGCTTCCCTTGCCGTCCAGCTTCACCGTCATTTCGTCGGTCAGGCCGCCCATGCGCGCGACCACGCCGCCTGCGGGCGCATAAAGCTCACCCTGCATCGCCAGCCGGTTCTGCGCGGGCACGGCGTCCAGCTTCGCCGTCAGCCGGTCGCCGCTGTCGGCGCGCGCATTCGTCTCCAGTTGCGCCCGACCGTCCGCGACATGGGTGCTACCCCTGATCGCGACGATGCGCCGCTCGCCCGTCACCACCCGGCCCAGAATCAGCCGGTCGATCGTCAGCCGGTCGACGTCGATGTCCAGGTCGGGCAGCAGCGGCGCATTGGGGTCGCTCTCCACCGTGTTGAACTGCGGCAGGCGGGAGACCGCAATCAGCGGCGCGGTCAATTCGCTGACGCTGATATGGTTGTTGAGGTAGCGGAAGGGCTTCCACACCACCTTCACCTGCGGGCTGACGGCAAATATGCCGTTGGGATCGCGCAGGATGAGGTTGCGGATCGTCATGTCGCTGTAGATCGACCCGTCGATCCGGCCGATCTCAATCGCCATGCCGGATTCCAGCTTCAGCGCCGCGATCTGCCGCACCAGAAAACGCTTGCCCGGCGCGGTGTTGAGGCCAAGCAGGATCAGGCCGACCAGCACCACAAGGCCCACGATGCCGATGCCCGCCCATTTGGCGATCCGCGTCCACAGCGGCGGCTTGTCCGGCGCGGGGCGTTTCGCGATGGCCTCTTCCTCCGCCATCAGAAGGCCTGCCCTATGCCGATGTAGAGCGCGAACTTGGACTCGCCCGGCTGGCGGTTAATCGGCATGGCGATGTCCGCGCGGAACGGCCCGAAATTGGTGTAGAAACGCCCGCCGATCCCTGCGCCGAAACGGATGTCGGAAAATTTGGGCATGCTGGAATCATAGACCTGGCCCGCATCCACGAACGGCACGATGCCGAAATTGCCGAAACGGTAGCGCGCCTCCAGCGCGAATTCGTTGACGGACCGGCCGCCGATCGGATCGTTGTTCGCATCCTTCGGCCCCAGTTCCTGATAGCCGAAACCGCGCACTGATCCGCCGCCGCCCGCATAGATGCGCCGGGACGGTGCGATGTCCGCGCGGCTGACGCCGGTGATCGTCCCCACCCGCGTCCTGGCCGCGATCACTATGCTCTCTGATACGGGATAGTAGCCGGACAGGTCGAACATCGCCCGGACATAAGGCGAGACATTGCCCTGCAACGATGCCTCCGGCGACACGCGCAACGTCGCGCGATATCCCTTCGTCGGGTTGAGCAGGTCGTCCGAGCGGTCATAGCCGATCTGCCCAGGCAGCGCCCCGATCAGATAGGTCAGCCGCCGCGTCTCCCCGGTCGTCTCGTTCAGCGTGGTTTCGTTCGATCCCAGAATCTCGAAGCCGTAGGACCATGTCCACCGCTTCTGGAATATCGGCGTGGAGGCGCGGGATATGCTGCCGCTGATCCCGGCGGTGAACGCCTCGTAACTCGCATAATTCTGGTGGCTGAGGTTGACGCCCGCCTGCACCGTCCGGTCGCGCTTGCCAGCATTCGCCCGGCGGAATGTAGCGCCGATCCCCTGTTCCTGCGTGCCGCCGACGCCGGTCAGAATCAGCGCGCCTTCCGGCGGGAACAGGTTGCGGTGGGTCCAGCTTCCCTGCGCGCGGAACCCCTGGCCCGTGCCATATCCCGCCTCGCCCGCCAGCGTCCGCGCGGGTCCGGCGTCCTGCTCCACCTGCAACTCGACATATTCGGTGCCGTCCGGTCCGGGCTGGCCGGTGGGCTTGGGCTCGACGGACACGCTGGAAAACAGGCTGGTCGCGACCAGCGCCTTGCGCAAGTCGTCCACCTTGCGGCTGTCGTACAGTTCGCCCCGGTCGAACCGTGCCAGCACGCCGATATGCTCCGCGTCGAACGCCAGGTCGCCGCTGGTCGTGATGCCGCCGAAGCTGCTGCGCGGCCCGGTATCGACCGGCAGGGTATAGTCCCCGGTCAGCATCTGCCCGTCGAGAGCGATGTCCCGGTCTCCCAGCTTGACGAAGGGATAGCCCTGCCGGGGCAGTTGCAGGCTGACATTCGCCTCTGCCCCCTCGATTCGTTCGGTCGTGATCGTGTCGCCGGATTTCAGCGGCAGCGACTTGCGGATCAGGTCCGGCGGCACCGTCGCCTGCGCCTGCACGACGATCTCGCCCAGCACATATTGCTTGCCCGGCGTCACCGTGACGATGGCGTTGAGCGGTGCGTTCTGCGCGGAACTAGCGGCCGTGGAAGGCGCCTTCGACTGGTCGACCGTGGACAGCGCCGACGCATCGAAATAGCCCGCCGAGTGTAGCAGACGGATGGCCAGCGCCTCATCCTCCCGCGCCCGCGCTTGCACCATCGCGGCGGTATCCGCCTTCCCCTTGCCCTTGCGCAGGGCGCTCAACTCGTTGAACTCATCCTCCAGCCCGGTCCCTTTGAAGCCCTCGATGGCGGTTGTGTAGGCGATAGCGTCCGGCGCATCGGGCGTCGGGTCGGCGGCGACCTCCACGGGCGTTACGTCGAACCCGTCCAGCGGCGTGAGCGGCCTGGTCAGCTCCATATCCTCCGGCGGTGCGGTTTCGGGTGGAAGCGTGGGGGCGGGGGGCGTATCGGCGGCCGCCTTGTCCATAAATTCATCGACACTGGGCAGGGGCGTCTCCTGACCGTCGCTGATCGGCGGCAGGCGCTGCTCGAAACTGTCGTTGGGAATAATCGGCGTTTCGTCCACGGCCGGGGACGATGCCCCGTTCTGAGGTGGCGCATCCTGCGCGCGCACCGGACAAGCCTGTCCCGCCATCGCCACCGCAATGCAGGTGCCTAGCCCGGCATCAATAATCCGCATCGCTCGCGAAACGCCCCCATGCTGTCCTGTTTTTCGGGCAGAGGCTCGACGCAATGCCGGGAAAACGTGAAAGGGATACGTTCCGGCAGGCACGTTAGTTCCCAAAGAAAAGCCGTTCATCACTACCGGACATCAATCGGGAAACGTGAAAAGCGTTGAAAATTAAGGGCGATGGCGATGAAATCTTAACGCCCCGCAACGTAATGCAGCGCTTTGCGGCGCATGGTGGAAACTCTCCGCCGGTGCAGGACCGGGGACATTTTGGACGAACATTTCGCCTTTCTCCTGCCGATCATCATGGCGGTTTTCGGTGGCGCATTCCTGTTCGCCTGGCGCTGGGGCGCACGGAACGCCCTGCCGTGGGGCGCCGGTTATCTATGCGGCGGGGTCGCATTCTGCATTCCCGTGATAGCGCCATATTTTCCATCACGCTTCTGGGCGCTTCTTGCCGACGCCCTCTTTGCCACCTCCTTCTACCTTTATGGTCAGGGCATCCTTCAGCATGCGGGCGCGAAGGATATGCGCCTTGTCCGCATGGCGATCTGGGCTGTCTCCGTGGGCCTTTGCGCGTTCGCGATTTTCGGATCGCACAGCCTGCGGCTGGAACTTGCCGCGTCCGATCTTGGCTGCTTCCTGCTCATCGCCCTGCCTTTGGGCGTCATGGCCCGGCGGATGCGCAGAAAGGTCGACCATGCGCTGTTCGCGGCCGTCAGCCTTGTCGCGCTCGACACGCTCTCTCGCGGAACGACCGTGATGCTGACCACGCCGTCGGATCAGCGGGCGGCGTTCCTGTCCACTGACTATGCCTTTCTCATGCAGGTGCTGGCGAGCATGCTCGCCCCAGTGATGGCGCTCACCGCATTGGCGGCCAGCGTCTCGCGCGTCGTCGCCGATTATCAGCGCGACGCTTTCACCGATCCGCTGACCGGGCTGCTCAACCGTCGCGGTTTCTGGGATGCGGTGGCCCTGCGCGAACGGCGGGGCAAGGTGCCGGGTTGCGTGGTCATCTGCGACATCGACCATTTCAAGCGTATCAATGACGCCCATGGCCATGCGGTGGGGGATGCGGTGATCACCGCCTTCGCCGCCACCATCCGCGCCGACCTTCCGCCCGGAGCGATCGCCGCACGGTTCGGTGGCGAGGAGTTTCTGATCCACCTGCCCCGGACGAGGCCGGACGAAGCCGTCGGATTTGCGCAGGCCGTGCGCCGGGCTTTCGCTGGCGCGGACTGGGACGGCACGGGCATTTCCTACCCGCTGACCGCAAGTTTTGGCCTGTCCGAATATCTGGAAGATGATTCGTCACTGGAAGTCGCGATAGAGCGCGCCGACCTCGCCATGTACGAAGCGAAACTGGCGGGCCGGGACAAGGTGCGGATCATGAAGTCCAACGGAACCGGCGACATGGTTCCGGAAGCGCCGGCCCCCCAACTGCGCCTGATCGCCGGATAGCGCGGGTTCATCGCAACCATTGATGGCGAAGGGGATTATGCCCTAATTCGCGTCCGGCCCGGCAGGACACGCGGGGATGGCGCATGCGCAAAGGAATGGATGATGCAGGCGAAACTGGCGACGATTATCGGCGTCCTGCTGCTGGGGGCTAGCTGCACGTCCCTGCCGTCCGAGGCAGGTGATCCGCGAACCCCCAAGGCTGTCGGGGCTGTAGACCCGGAACGGCTTTCCTCCATCACCCGGATGTTGGCGAGCGATGCGTTTGAGGGTCGGTCGCCGGGATCGGCAGGCGAAACTCGGACCGTCGATTATCTCGTCGAACAGTTTAAGGGCCTGGGGCTTGAACCCGGCGGGGACAAGGGCGGCTGGACCCAGATCGTGCCGCTGCTCCGCACGCAGTTGGACCAGTCGCGCCCTGTCACCATGACGATCAAGGGCGCTGATCAGGCGCTGGCGCAGGGCAGGGATATCTACATCAGCACGCTTCGCGATGCGGACCATGTGCAACTGTCCGCCGCGCCCATGGTGTTTGTGGGCTATGGCGTGACCGCGCCCGAACGGGACTGGGATGATTTCAAGGGTATCGACCTGAAGGGCAAGGTTGCGGTCTTTCTGGTCAATGATCCGGATTTCGACGCGCAGGCGGGCGAACCGGTCGCGGGGGCCTTTGGCGGCCGCGCCATGACCTATTATGGCCGCTGGACTTATAAATATGAGGAGGCGGCCCGCCGTGGCGCGCTGGCCGCGCTGATCGTCCATGATACGCCGGGGGCGGGTTATGGATGGAATACGGTGATCGCGCCGGGCGGCGAGAATTTCGGTCTGGTGCGGGATGCTGGCGCGCCGGAGGCGCTGGCGTTGCAGGGATGGCTTTCCGGCGATGCCGCCACGCGGCTGTTTGCCGTCTCCGGCCTTGATCTGGCTGCGCTGCGCATTGCCGCGCGCGGGCGGGACTTCAAACCGGTCGCCCTTTCGTCCACGCTGTCGGCGGATATCGGCGTTACGCGCGAACGTATCGAAAGCCGCAATGTGATCGCCAGACTTCCCGGACGCACGCGCCCGGATGAGACCATATCCTTCGCCGCGCATTGGGACGCCTATGGCATAGACCCGAAACCAGGCCCGAAGAAGGGAACGATCCGGCGCGGCGCGGTCGATGACGCCATCGGCGTCGCGGGCGTGCTGGAACTGGCGCGCCTTTTCGCCGCCGGGCCACGGCCGGACCGGACGCTTATATTCGCCGCATGGACGGCGGAGGAGAGGGGTCTGCTGGGGTCGGAATGGTTCGCCCGGTCCAACCTCTATCCGGCGGACAGGATGGTCGCGAACATGACGCTGGACGTGTTGCAGACGGCCGGCGCGGCCCGCGATGTTGTCCTGATCGGCGCGGGACAGAACCAGCTTGAACGCTATCTCGCCGATGCCGCCAAGACACAGGGGCGGACGGTGACGCCGGACGCCCGGCCCGAACGCGGATTATTCTACCGCGCCGATCATTTCTCCCTCGCCCGGCGTGGCGTGCCGACCCTGCTGCTGATGGCGATCGGCGGCGGCGCCGATCTGGTCTCCGGCGGCCGGGCGGCGGGCGACAAATGGGTCAGCGACTACACGGCCAACTGCTATCATCAGGACTGCGATCGCTGGTCGCCCGACTGGGATCTGACCGGCGCGACGCAGGATGTTACGCTATTCCATATGATCGGCGGGCAACTGGCGAACAGCGATCGCTGGCCGGAGTGGAACAGTGGTTCCGAATTTGCAAAACTGCGTCAGAAGGGTGCCGCCGCAGGGGATTGACCGGCGCGCGCCGCCAGCGCCTTGCCGAGCGCATCCAGAAGCGGCGTCGGCTGCGCGCGCAGCGGTTCGGCATCATGGCCGAACGCAAAACCCAGCGTCCGCTGAAATTCGAAACCGGCGAGTTTTGGCCGCACGACGGCCTCATGCGCGTAACTTTCGGGCATCACGGTTATCCCCAGTCCCGCCGCCACCATTTGCAGCACACGCTCGTCATTGGTGGAGCGCAGCGCGAAATGCGGGCGCACGCCTCTCTCGGTGAAATAGCGGCTGGTTTCGGACAGCGCCTCGCAATGGCGGCGCACGATCATCACCTCCGACGCCAGTTCCTCGGCCGCAATGTCGGTGCGCGCGGCTAGCCGGTGCTCCTTGCCCATGGCGAGGGCAAAGCCCTCCGTCGCCAGAGGCTGTTCCAGAAACCTGTCGGAGCCGCGCTCCACCAGCGTCGCGGCGACCTCGATGCGGCCGCGCGCCAGATGGCCCACAAGTTCGCGTTCGCTGCCATAGACCAGTTCGACGGTGGCGTCCGGGTCCTGTCCGCGCGCATCCCGTATGGCGGCGGCGACCGTCGCGCCCGGAATGCTGTGCAATATGCCGATCCGCAGCACGGGAGCCGCGCTGGCGCCGGCCATCGCCTGATGCGCCAGGTTGAACTCCCGCTCTATGCGCCGTGCATGGATCAGGAAACGGTTTCCGGCCTCCGTCAGTTGCACCCTCTGGCTGGACCGGGAAAAGAGCGAGGCGTCCAATGACCGCTCCAGCTTGGCTATGCCGACGGACAGTGTAGGTTGCGACACATTGCACTGCGCGGCGGCGCGGGAGAAATTGCCCTGGTCCACCACGGCCAGAAAATAGCGGAGAAGGTAACGGTCAATCATAGACGCTATCTATACAATGCTTGGCGTCTTTCAATTTTTCTATTGCATCCGGTTGCGCTATTCCGATCCGTCATAGGAGAGAAGGCATGAGTGATTTCGATTTCGCGCTGGGCGAAAATGCGGACATGATCCGGAAAAGCACCGCACAGTTCGCCGCGAACAAGATCGCGCCGCTCGCTGCCGAGATCGACGCCAGGGACTGGTTTCCCCGTGAATTATGGCCCGCCATGGGCGAACTGGGCCTGCACGGCATCACCGTCGAGGAGGAATTTGGCGGGCTTGGCCTGGGCTATCTGGAACATGTCGTTGCGCAGGAGGAAGTGGCGCGGGCGTCCGCCTCGATCGGCCTGTCCTATGGCGCGCACTCCAACCTCTGCGTCAATCAGCTCCGCCGCTGGGGCAATGACGCGCAGAAGGCGAAATATCTGCCGAAGCTGATTTCCGGCGAACATGTCGGCAGCCTCGCCATGTCGGAGGCCGGGGCGGGGTCCGACGTCGTGTCGATGAAGCTGAAGGCGGAGAAGAAGGGCGACCGTTACATCCTCAACGGCACGAAATTCTGGATCACCAACGCCGCCTATGCCGACACGCTGGTCGTCTACGCCAAGACCGGCCCAAATGACTCTGCGCCGTCGAAGGGCATCACCACCTTCATCATCGAAAAGGACATGCCGGGCTTCTCCATCGGGCAGAAGATCGACAAGATGGGCATGCGCGGTTCGCCGACCGCCGAACTCGTATTCGACGATTGCGAGGTGCCGGAGGAGAATGTCATGGGGCCGCTCAATGGCGGCGTCGGCGTGCTGATGTCCGGCCTTGATTATGAGCGGACGGTGCTGGCGGGAATTCAGCTTGGCATCATGCAGGCTTGCCTCGATACCGTCATTCCCTTCGTCCGCGAGCGCAAGCAGTTCGGCAAGCCCATCGGCGCCTTCCAGCTTATGCAGGCGAAGATCGCCGACATGTATGTCGCGCTCAATTCCGCCCGCGCCTATGTCTATGCCGTTGCCCGCGCCTGCGATGCTGGCAAGACCACGCGCTTCGACGCGGCAGGGGCGATCCTGCTGGCGAGCGAGAATGCGATGAAGGTCGCGCTGGAGGCGGTGCAGGCGCTCGGCGGTGCGGGCTATACGAAGGACTGGCCGGTGGAACGCTATATGCGCGACGCCAAGCTGCTCGACATTGGCGCGGGGACAAACGAAATACGCCGCATGCTGATCGGCCGGGAGTTGATAGGGGCATGAGCGCGCCGGTTCTCGACACCAACGCGCAGGTGGACAGCGAAGCGTTCCGCCGCGCCGATGCGCATAACCGCGCGCTGCGCGATGAACTCCACGCCCGCGTTGCGCAAGCGGCGCTCGGCGGCCCTGACATGGCGCGGGAGAAGCACACTGCGCGCGGCAAGCTGCTCCCCCGTGAGCGTGTGGAACGCCTGCTCGATCCCGGTTCGCCTTTCCTTGAGATCGGCCAACTCGCCGCCAATGGTCTTTATGGAGAGGATATTCCCGGCGCTGGCCTCATCTCCGGCATCGGCCGCGTGTCCGGCCGTCAGGTGATGATCGGCTGCAATGACGCGACGGTGAAGGGCGGCACCTATTATCCGATGACGGTGAAGAAGCATCTCCGCGCGCAGGAGATCGCTCTGGAGAACCGGCTGCCCTGCATCTATCTGGTCGACAGCGGCGGCGCGAACCTGCCCAATCAGGCAGAGGTGTTTCCCGACCGCGAGCATTTCGGCCGCATCTTCTTCAATCAGGCGAACCTGTCGGCACGGGGCATCCCGCAGATCGCCTGCGTCATGGGAAGCTGCACGGCGGGCGGCGCCTATGTCCCCGCCATGTCCGACGAGACGGTGATCGTCCGCAATCAGGGCACGATCTTCCTTGCCGGCCCCCCGCTGGTTCAGGCCGCGACCGGCGAAGTGATCAGCGCCGAGGATCTGGGCGGCGGCGATCTCCACGGGCGCAAGTCCGGCGTTGTCGATCATGTTGCGGAAAATGACGAACATGCGCTGACCATCGTGCGCGATATCGTCTCGACGCTGCAGCCGGACCTGACGCCGGACGTCAACCTGCGTGATCCGCGTCCGCCCAAATATGATCCCGCCGAACTTTACGGCCTGATCCCTGACGATGTCCGCGCGCCTTATGACGTACGCGAAGTGATCGCGCGCATCGTCGACGGCAGCGAATTTCACGAGTTTAAGGCGCTGTACGGCACCACCCTTGTCTGCGGCTTTGCGCATATCTGGGGCATGCCGGTGGCGATCCTGGCGAATAACGGCGTGCTGTTCAGCGAGTCCGCGCTGAAGGGCGCGCATTTCATCGAACTCGCCTGCCAGCGCCGCATCCCGCTGCTGTTCCTTCAGAATATCTCCGGCTTCATGGTCGGCGGCAAATATGAGGCGGAGGGGATTGCCAAGAATGGCGCAAAGCTCGTCACCGCCGTCGCCACCGCCAGCGTGCCGAAGATCACCGTGCTGATCGGCGGCAGCTTCGGCGCAGGCAATTACGGCATGTGCGGCCGCGCCTACGGCCCGCGCTTCCTGTTCACCTGGCCCAACGCGCGGATCAGCGTGATGGGCGGCGAGCAGGCGGCGAGCGTGCTGGCGACGGTGCATCGCGACGCGGCAAGCTGGACGCCAGAGCAAGCGGAGGCATTCAAGGCGCCCGTTCGCGCGAAATATGAGGAAGAAGGCAATCCCTACTACGCCACTGCGCGCTTGTGGGACGATGGCATTATCGACCCGGCGCAGACGCGCGACGTCCTGGGCATCGCCTTCGCCGCCTCTCTGAATGCCCCAATCCCCGAACGCGCAGCGTTCGGCGTGTTCCGAATGTAAGGAATTTCCGATGATCCTGCTTTCGATGCTCCTCGCCGCTGCGCCGGGCGACAAATTGCCCCCGGCAAATCCGGTCCCTCTGGACACCAGCGCCGAGACGGCTGTGCTTGAGCCGGTCAACGCTATCTTCGCCGCCTTGGATAAGGGCGATGCGGCCGCCATGCTTCAGCATGTTTACCCGGATGGCCGGGTCAGCGCCATCGGCCCGCGCCGCGACGGGGCGCAGGGATTGCGGCAGGAAAGCTGGACGAAATTCGCCGAACGCCTGAAGCTTGGCGCCGGTTTTGCGGAACGCATCTGGGACCCGGCGATCGATATAGACGGCGACATCGCCATGGTCTGGGCGTCCTATGACGTGCGTGTCGCGGGCAAGGTGACCAATTGCGGCGTCGACCATTTCGACCTGATCCGCGAAGGCGGCGTGTGGAAGGTGATGAACCTCACCTTCTCGTCGCGCACCACGGGATGCGCTGGCCAATGATCGCCTCCCTCCTCATCGCCAACCGGGGCGAAATCGCTTGCCGGATCATTCGCACAGCCCGCCGGCTGGGCATCCGCACGGTCGCGGTCTATTCGGACGCCGACGCAAGGGCGCTGCACGTCCGGCAGGCGGATCAGGCCGTGCATATCGGTCCCTCCCCCGTCCGCGAAAGCTATCTGGTCGGTGAGAAGATTATCGCCGCCGCGAAGGAAACCGGCGCGCAGGCGATCCACCCCGGCTATGGCTTCCTGTCCGAAAATGCCGAATTTGCGCAGGCGGTGATCGACGCGGGTCTCATCTGGGTCGGCCCCAATCCCGCCTCCATCACCGCGATGGGCCTGAAGGACGCGGCCAAGAAACTGATGCAGGATGCCGGCGTGCCCACCACGCCCGGCTATCTCGGTGAGGATCAGAGGCCCGATCACCTCAAGCAGCAGGCCGACGCCATCGGCTATCCCGTCCTCATCAAGGCGGTCGCGGGCGGCGGCGGCAAGGGCATGCGTAAGGTCGATGCGGAAGCCGATTTCCTCGACGCGCTCGCCTCCTGCCAGCGCGAGGCGGCGTCCAGCTTCGGCAATGATCAGGTGCTGCTGGAAAAATGGGTCACCAACCCGCGCCATATCGAGGTGCAGGTGTTTGGCGACACCCATGGCAATGTCGTCCACCTGTTCGAACGCGACTGTTCGCTCCAGCGCCGCCATCAGAAGGTGATCGAGGAAGCGCCCGCGCCCGGCATGGATGCGGAAACGCGCGAGGCGATCTGCCAGGCGGCGGTGCGCGCCGCCAAGGCCGTCGATTATGTCGGGGCGGGCACCATCGAATTCATCGCCGACGGATCGGAGGGGCTGCGCGCCGACCGCATCTGGTTCATGGAAATGAACACCCGCCTGCAGGTCGAACACCCCGTGACGGAGGAGATCACCGGGCAGGATCTGGTCGAATGGCAGTTGCGCGTGGCGAGCGGGGAACCGCTCCCGAAACGGCAGGATGATCTGTCCATCAACGGCTGGGCGATGGAAACGCGCCTCTATGCTGAGGACGCTTTAAAGGGTTTCCTGCCCTCGATCGGCTTGCTCGACACATTCGATCTGGGTGACGCCTATCGCATCGATACCGGTGTAGAGGAGGGGGCGGAAATATCGCCTTTCTACGACCCGATGATCGCCAAGGTCATCGCCTGGGGCGCGGACCGGGATGCGGCGCGCCGGTCCCTGGCGGCGACCCTTGCCGACACGGCGGTCTGGCCGGTCAAGACCAATGCCGGTTTTCTGGTCAAGGCGCTGGAGCATCCGGCCTTTGCCGGCGCAATCCTCGACACGGGTCTTATCGGGCGAGAGGGCGATGCGCTGATGCCGCCGGAGCGACCCTCGGCGGAGGCTCTCGCCGACGCGGCGCAGGCGCTGATGCCGGGGCGCGGCACTGGAGGCTTCCGGTTGAATGCGCCGCCCAAAAGGGAAGCGCTGTTCCTGCTGGACGGTCAACCGCTGACGGTGGACTGGCGGGACAGCGGCGATGCGGTAGATGGCGATGCGGTGGGCGGCGACGGAGAGGATGCCGTCCTGATCGCGGAAGATGGGCAGGTGTGGCGGCTGTCGCAATGGCGCGTGGAGGGCAGCGTCGGGGGCGGCGCGTCGGATGGCGCCATCCTTTCGCCCATGCCCGGCCGCATCATTGCCGTCGCCGTGACGGCGGGCGAGAGCGTGACGAAAGGCCAGAAGCTCCTGACTCTGGAGGCCATGAAGATGGAGCACAGTCTGGTCGCTCCGTTTGACGGCATCGTCGCCGAACTGAAGGCGGCCGAGGGCGGGCAGGTCAGCGAAGGCGCGCTGCTTGCGAAGATCGAGAAGGGGGATCAGGCCTGATGGCTGGCAAATATTTCGACCAGTGGTCCATCGGTGAAACGCTGGTCCACGAGATTCGCCGGACGGTGACGGAGACGGACAATCTGCTTTTTTCCACCATGACCCATAATCCGCAGCCGCTGCACATCGATGCGGAGGCCGCCAGGGCATCGGAATTTGGCCAGATCCTCGTCAACGGCACCTTCACCTTCGCGCTGATGGTCGGGCTGTCGGTGGGCGACACCACGCTCGGTACGCTGGTCGCCAATCTGGGTTATGACAAGCTGGTCATGCCCAAGCCGGTATTCATCGGCGATACGCTCCGGGCGGAGACGGAAATCACCGATCTCAAGGAGAGCAGATCGCGGCCCGGCGCAGGCATCGTCACCTTCACGCACAGATTGCTGAACCAGCGGGATGAACTGGTCTGCCAGTGCCTGCGCACGGCGCTGATCAAAAAGTCCGCCTGAAAGCACCGGAGCCTGTCGCCCCGGCATGCGTTCTCCTTTCAGGAGGCATGCATGCAGCACGATATGGAGGGACATCGGCATGGGGCGGAGGCGGAGTCCCCGGCCCAGCTTTCGGCGCGCGCCTGGTGGTCGATCCTCAAACGGGTCTGGACGAATATCGGCCGGCATAATGTCGGGCTGATGTCGGCGGGCGTCGCCTTCTATGCCTTCCTGTCTTTCGTGCCCCTGCTTGGCGCGCTGTTGATGAGCTATGGGTTGATCGCCGACCCGGCGATCGTCGCCAATCATATGCGGATGATCATAGAACTGGTCCCGGCCGACGCAGCGCGGCTGATCTATGAACAGCTTACCAATCTTACGACCGCAGCGGCGGGCAAGAAGGGGATTGGTCTGCTGGTGGCGCTTGCCGTGTCCATCTATGGCGCGACCCGCGCTTCGGGCGCGCTGATCACGGCGCTCAATGTGATCTACGAGGAACAGGATCGCAGGGGATTGATAAAGGGCACCCTGACCTCCGCTGTGTTGATTGTCGGGGCGATCATGATCGGGATTATCGGCGTCCTCTCCGCGACCATGCTCGGTTATGCGCAGGATTTGATCGGGGGCATAGGGCCGGTCGCCACGGGGGTCGTCCGCGCGGCGACCTGGATAGCGGCGGGCGCGCTCTGCTGCATGACGATGGCGGCCATGTACCGCTTCGCCCCGGATCGCGCGGATGCGCGCTGGTCATGGCTCAGCGTCGGATCGGTGCTGGCGACCCTGTTGTGGCTTTCAGCGACATTGGGCTTTGGCTTCTACGCCGCGCGTTTCGGGGATTATGACGTGACCTATGGGTCGCTGGGCGCGGTGGTCGTGCTGCTCATGTGGCTATATGTGTCGGCTTACGCCACGTTGCTTGGCGCGCTGGTCAATGCGGAGGCGGAGCGGCAGACGGCGCGCGACACGACGACAGGGCGGGAACGGCCGATGGGTCAACGTGGCGCGGTGGTCGCGGATATGAGCGCCGCGCTCACAGCGGGCGAAGCGGCGTCCTGACGGCGGTATCAGCGGCTTTCGATGCAGCCATACCAGCCAAGGCCGTGATAGGTTTCATATCCCGGCGTCAGGGCGTAGGATATCAGCTTGTCGCGCTGGCGATAGAAACCGCGCTGCGGCTGGATAATGTCCAGCGGATAGCGTTCGGTCAGCAATCCCTTGCCGTCCGACGAAGCGATGACCTGGAAATTGGAATTCAGCAGCATGACCCGGCAGGCGCGCCGTTCTTCTTCGGTCAGGGCGACGTCGCGGACGACGGACTGCGCCTGCGGCTCCCAGTCGAAAAAGATGCCGAGCGCGCCGATCGGCTCCCCCAGCACTTCGCCGCCCGCGCGGATCGCCGTGGAATAGGTTGCGACGGCGGCGTCCTCCAACAAAGGTTCGCGGGCAATGTCGCACACGGCGAAGGCGTCTCCCGACGTGGTCTGCAACGCCTTGTTGAACCACAGGCTCTGGGACACATCCTTGCCGATGATGCCGGGATAGCGGTTGCCGCGGCCCTGCGCGATCACCCGGCCGTTAATGTCCGCCACCCAAAGGTCGAGATAGACGGTATAGGATCGCAAGATCGTCGCCAGCCGCTCATTGGCGCGCTCGCGCGCGGCGTCATTGTCCGTCAGGCCGGACGCCACGTCCACCACTGCGCTGTCGGTCGCCCACCAGCGCACGTCGCAGGACCGCTCATACAGGTTGCGGTCGATGATCTCGACGACATTCCTTGACAGGTCGGCGTAGCGCGCCCCGCGAAAGTCCAGCACCATCTTCTCCCCGGCGGTTTCGATCTGTGTGATGTTTGATGCGATGACGCTGCGAAGCTCTGTGGCGAGATGCGCGACCTCGCTGGCGAAATCCGACATTTCCTGTGCGACCACGGCAAAGGCCGCGCCCTGTTGTCCCGCGCGCGCCGCCTCGATCCGGGCATTGAGCGCCAGCGTCTTGGTGCGCCGCGTCAGTGCGTCGATGACATCGATCTTTTCTTCGGTGGCGCGATGCACTTCGAACGCCAGTTTCAATATGTCGTCTTGCACGTGTGGGACCCGATCGGATGTGCATGACCGAGTTCATACACCCCGGAATCGCTAGAAACTTAAGGTTAATATGATGCTAACCCTAAGCCGCTTTGCGCCCCTGCGACTCAATTTGTTTCGATTTCGCATCGATCGGCGAAATCAGCGGGCTGGAGGTCAAAATTCTATGCCCGCCTGCGCCTTCACCCCCTGGTCGCGGAACGGGTGTTTGACCAGCGTCATCTCCGTCACCAGATCCGCCATGTCGATCAGCGCCTGCGGGGCGTTGCGCCCGGTCACAATGACATGGGTCATGGCCGGTTTGGCCGCCAGCGCTTCGATCACCTCGTCCAGCGGAAGATAATCGTAGCGCAGGACGATATTGAGTTCATCGGCTATCACCATCGCATAGCTTGTGTCGGCGATCATCCGCTTCACCTCCTCCCAGGCGAGGCGGGCAACGGCGATGTCGCGGGCGCGGTCCTGCGTGTCCCAGGTGAAGCCCTCACCCATCGGCTTGAACTCGATCAGGTCGGGGAAACGGTCAAACACGGCCTTTTCACCGGTCTGCATCGCGCCCTTCACAAACTGCACCACGCCGACTTTCTTGCCATGACCTATCGCCCGGACCGCCATGCCCAGCGCGGCGCTGGTCTTGCCCTTGCCGGGGCCGGTATGAACAATCAGCAACCCTTTCTCGACGGTCTTGGAGGCAACGATGCGGTTATGCGCGGCCTGCCTTTTCTTCATCTTTTCGGTATGCTGCGCCTCCGTACGTTCCGCCACGATCATGCTCCTGAAAATTTCGCGAACGGGACGCCCGCTCCCTTTGGCCGGAATTTCCATAGGCCGCGTTCACGCGGCCGGACAAGCCGCATGGCCGTCCGGCGCAAACGCAAACCGGCCCTCGCGCCGATTGCGTATCTCTGGCGCAGGCTCCCCGCAAAACCTATAGAGCCGCGTGAGCAGGCGGGATCGGCTTGTTTTCTGGTTAGAAAAGGGGCCGTCATGGCGCTTACGGACATTCTTATCCCGACCTATCTGCAGATGCTGAAAGCGCTGTCGGGCTGGCTTGGCAAGGCGGAGGCGCAGATGCCGGGCGGCAGGGCGGAGGCGCTGCTTTCCGCGCGTCTTGCGCCCGACATGTTTCCTTTGTCGACGCAGATCCGCTTTGCGTGCGTGCAGGCGCAGGAGGGCATGTTCCGGCTGAAAGGGGAGCCGTTTCCGCCCTCGATCGACATTCTGCTGAACGAAGGGCGAAATGCCGCCGCGCAACCGGGATCGCTCGCCGACGCGCAGGCTAGGATCGGCGAGACCCTCGCGCTGGTGGAATCGCTGGCCTCCGGTGCGTTCGACCCGGACCCGGAAAGGCCGATTGCGCACGCGCTTCCGGCGGGCATGATTTTCGATCTGTCGGCCGGACACTATGTGCGCGACTGGGCGGTGCCCCAATTTTATTTTCACATCATGACCGCTTACGCGATCCTGCGGAACCAGGGGGTCGATCTGGGCAAGGCCGACTATGTCACCCACATGTTCGCCTATTTGCGCCCCGGCACAATGCCCGCGCAATGAACGGCCTGATTCCGGCGGGACGGGGCCAGCCAGAGCTGGAGGCGTTTTTCAACGGTTGAAAATGGCGCACCCGAGAGGATTCGAACCTCTGGCCTCTGCCTTCGGAGGGAATATGGCTAGCTCCGCCAAAAAGCGCAAGGAGCCGCCAATGTCCGCCTATCTCCCTGTAAACGCTAAACAATTTGAATTTCTTCTCCGCCGAAGCTACTCTTCTCCCCGCCACAGTTTTCGCCCGCATGCTTACGTGGTGCTTACGCGAGAGGAAACGGTAGGGTCGGAGGAAGCCCATGCCTAAGCTCACTAAACGGGTCGTCGACGCCACACATAGTCGCGAAAAAGATTACGTCATTTGGGACGACGAGCTGCCCGGTTTCGGCCTCAGAGTGTTCGCCTCCGGCAAGCGCAGCTACGTCATTCAGTATCGGCTCGGCAAGCGATCGAGACGCTTCACGATTGGCCTGCACGGCGTCTGGACGCCCGAGCGGGCCCGCCAGGAAGCGAAGGTGCAACTGGGGCGTATCGCTAAAGGCGAAGACCCGGCAGAAGAGAAGCAGCTCGACAACAGGGCGATCACGGTCAAAGAGCTGTGCGACCTCTACCTCGCCGACCTGAACGCCGGCCTCATTCTCGGAAAAGGCGGGCGCCCCAAGAAGCCAGGCACGATCGCCTCGGACATTGGCCGAATCCACCGGCACATCGTCCCCTTGCTCGGTTCCCGACGGGTGAAGGATCTGACCAAGGCCGAAGTCAACAAGGCCATGAAGGACATCATGGCGGGCAAGACGCGACTCGTTGCCAAGACGAAGAAGCTGCGAGGAAAATCGATCGTCAAGGGCGGAGCCGGGACGGCTACCCGTACGATCGGCTTGTTCGGCGGAATTCTCACCTACGCCGTGGATGCTGGCATTATCGAAGTGAACCCTGCACACGGTGTGCGGCGACCGAAGGACAGCGTCCGCGCTCGGAGGCTCAGCGAGACCGAATATCGCGTGCTTGGCCAGTTGCTCGCTAAGGCGGTCGAGAACGAGAAATATGAGGTTTCGGTCGATTTGATCCGCCAACTTGCGCTCACGGGCTGCCGCCGAACCGAAATGGTCACTCTGACTTGGGCCGAAGCCGATACCGATTCAAGCTGCCTGCGACTGACGGACAGCAAAGAGGGGAGATCTATCCGCCCAATCGGCCTGCCCGTCGTGGAGTATCTCGAGAAGCGCCGGAAAACGAGAGCAGGCACCTACGTCTTCCCGGGACAAGGAGATGATAACGCTTTCGGAAGCTTGCCGAACCATTGGGAGCAGATATTCGACGGTACGCCGCTCGCCGACATCACGCCTCATGTCCTGCGACATAGCTTCGCCAGCATCGCAAATGATCTTGGTTTTACGGAGGTCACCATCGCTGCTCTGGTTGGACATTCGAAGGGTTCCGTCACCAGCAACTACATACACACGCTCGACACGGCACTGATCATGGCCGCCGACACCATCTCTGGCTACATCCAGGGCCTCCTGGACGGCATTGAATTCAAGCAGACGGCATATGCCGTAGATCGGGAGTCGCGCCGCGCAGCGCTCGCACGCTTCTTACAGCAGGCTACGGCAGCGGACGCCGTCGGCACGGCGAATGACGAACAGCGAGCCGCTGCATAACGCTCAGCAAGTGGCGGTGGAATTCTGCCGGGAATGCCGCTACTTGCATGTCAGAAAAACTTGCCTCATTTTCTGACAGGTGAAGACGCTAAACGCCTCAGTCCCCGAGCGGGTTATGAAGCGCGTCCGCGCTAGCGGACGTGGCAGCGTCTTCACGCCTAGCGACTTCCTCACAGTTGCCACCCGCTCCTCTGTTGATCAAGCACTCTCCCGGTTAGTGACGGCCGGACAGCTCCGCCGGCTTGCGCGTGGGCTCTACGACTTTCCGAAGCTACACCCGAAACTCGGGGCGTTGTCACCCGCACCCGACGAGGTTGCACTCGCTCTTGCGCGAGAGACCGGCTTGCGGGTGCAGATCGCCGGAGCGCGTGCGGCGAACGCGCTCGGCCTTTCAACCCAAGTCCCGGCACAAAGCACTTATCTGACCGACGGCCCATCGCGTCGCGTGGTCCTAGGAACGCGCGTCGTGGATCTTCGCCACGCCTCGCCCAAACATCTTATCGCGCCAGGCAGCCCCGCCGGGACGGTGATCCAGGCGCTTCGGCATGTCGGCCCCCTCCGAGCGGCGGACGTCGCGAGCGTCGCGGCGAGCCGGCTTTCGGCACCCGATAAGAAGACACTGGCCTATGCGGCGATCCAGGCACCAGCGTGGATGAGGACAACGCTCGCTGCCATCGCGCTTCTTTAATCAAGGCTTATGCACTGTGTCACCGCCAAGGTCTCCGTCGACGTCCTGACCGTTTTGTAATGCCACTTCGGACATCGACTTGATTTGTCTATTCAGTTCGTCAAGCCGTGCCCTCATCGCCGCGCGATCACCTGACACAGTCCCGATGCCGCCCGGAGCCCCTGACAGTATACCCACGATGTGGTCACGCTCATCTTCGAAGGTGCGCAGTGTCGCGTCACGTTCCAGCGCCGCTGCTGCGTCATCCTGCCGCCGGCGAGCCTTCTCGTCGGCGAGAATGCTTTCCTCGACCCGCGCGACGTTGGGCTTGATATCGGGGAACCGATCAGCTGCGAAACGCAGGAACTGACTGAACTCATAAATGTGAAAATCCTCGCCGGCCTGCGAGCGAAACTCCTCAATCAGCTCCGGGCGAGCACCCATTTTCCGCCCGCGGTGTATCCACCACCAGTCCTCCTTCGCGTCATCGGAAATGAAGATCACAGGCCGATTGTCGGCTTTCGCCTTGGCGATCATGTCCTTCCAGATGATGAGATCGCCGAATTTGTCGTATTCTCCCGCGTCCTTCTTCTGGTCCTTGTAACCCGGCGGTATTTTCTTGGAGTAACGATCTTCGCCCTCCTTCTTCAGCGCAGCAAGTCTCTCCGACGGCCACTTATCTCCAATCCGATGCCCAAGGAGCGAGGTCAGTTTCTCTAAGACTCCTTCGGCCCCAACAGAGGGATGGGCATCACGTGCAGCCTCCATGCGCCCCTTGAAGTCCGATACAAACATATCGAGCGCGGCCAGTTCCTTCTGCACGTCTATCGTCGGATGCGCGCGCAGTTGGCGGAGACGTTCGCGCGCTTTGTCGATGTTCGCCTCTTGATCTTTGATCAGCGCGTCATAGGCATCCAGGGCGCCGAACTCGACGTCCAGGCGATTGCGATGAAATTCGAGGCCGACTTGATATGGGATCCACAAAGCGTCGCCGAGCGCTTCGAAAAGACGTAGCAGTTCATCTCGCACGACGGTCGTGTGCCGGAGGCAATGAAGGAGGACGTTCGCGTCGGGAACGAACACTGCGGTATCCCAGAGCTTCGCGATGTGCTCCGGCGTCTTTGGGTACCATCCTGGAAAATTGTCACGCATATGATTCAGTCCAACCAGGCGAGTTTCTCGACCCCGAGGCGGGTGGCGGCATCTCTGACGAGATTGCGTGTCGCTTCGTCCGGCGTCTTTCCTGTCTCCAGAAGCACCGCGCCAAACGGCTTGCCCTCATGACGAGATTTTCCTCGCTCGAAGACGGCCATGATGACGAGTTTCCAATCCCGGCTCTTGCCCCAGCAGATGACGCGACCATCTTCTAAGCGGCAGCCGTGTGGCTTGATGAATGTTTCTGCCGCCTCGGTCGGCGCCGTCATGTCGAGCGCGCGCCAGATCTCGGGTTCGCTCGCGAGCAGCCGCGCACGCTCATATGGCTTGATCAGGGAATCCTTGATGTAGACCCGTACTTTTCTCGGGTCCATGAAGTGCGCCAACTGCCCGCCAATGGTCGGATCCTTGGTCCACTTTTCATAAAACCGAGACCGCTCCGCATCGTTGAGCGAGGCCCAGCCCAAATCATCCGCCGCGCCCCACAGCTTGTCCCGCAGGCCATCTCGTATGTCCTCGGGCATCATCATTGCACGGTTCCCCGGTTATGCGGTTGGGGAAAGTCAAAGGCCGGCAACTCCAACGTGGGATCGCCCTCGCGCATGAACAGGTCGGCCTGGTCCCGCATCCACTCAAGCATGAAACTCCCAGCGCCCTCGTCACGGAAGTGCACCATGCCCGGCAGGCGAAGACGCTCGAGGTCACCCCGCGCGGCCTTCTCAAGCTCCACGACCTCTGCGATGCGCCGCAAGTCGCTCACGAAATCGAGTACAACCACTTTAGTTTTCTTGGGGCTGATCCTTAGGCCGCGCCCAAGTTGCTGCACGAAGATTCGACGGCTGTGGGTCACGCGCATGAACGCGATCATGTCGACGTCAGGCACATCGACGCCCTCGTTGAAGAGATCGCGCGTCGTTACGACGTCAAGGCTTCCTTTGCGAAAGGCCGCCATCACTTTATCACGCTCGCGGGCGCTCATCTCACCGGTGATGGGCTCAGCCCGGAAACCGAACAAGCGCAACGTGGCCGCGAAACTGTTGGCATGATGCACCGAAGAGCAGAACACGATGGCCGACCGCCGGCGCTCAGCATCGAACGTCTCACGGATAGCGCGCGCCGCCTCCTCATCGCGTGTAGGAAGCAGCAACAGGCGATTCAGTTGACTGAGTGAGTAGCGGTTGCGCGATTGGGAGCGAACGAGTTCCCAGTCGATGTTATCAGCGAGGAGCCTGTAGTCTGCCTCGCATAGAAATCCTCGTTTCAAGCCCTCGGCGATCCCAATTTTCAACACCGGAGGTCCAAGGAGTTCGTCGATATCGTATCCGTCCCCGCGCCATGGCGTGGCCGTAACACCGCCAATCATCGCTTCGGAGAGATGGTCCGTGACGCGTCGGAAGGTCTCCGAGCCAACATGATGAGCCTCGTCGATAAGCACCAAGCCGAAGTCAGGGAGTTCCTCAAGCCTCGACACAGCGGACTGGATGGTCGCGAAGGTGATACCAGCCCAATGGCTTGGGCTCTCACCGCCCATTAGACGATGTGTCCTGATCCACTTCGGAAGTTGATCCCAGAACGAGCGTTGTAGCTGATCGACGAGTTCACGTGTGCCTGCGAGCACCAGCGCTCGCCCCGTAGGAATCGCCTCATCTCGAAACAGTTGCGCGACGCTTTCCGCCAAAACGACGGTCTTTCCCAGGCCTGTGGCCAAGACAACCTGAGCTCGGCCGGTCTCGCGGAGCGACGCCACGAAATTCTCGACTGCCTCGTCCTGATAGTCGCGCAGCTCTCTTCGATGCACCGAGTACTCAGGACTTTTCCGAGCGAGCTCAAGAAGCATCGCTGGTTCTAGGACCCCAATCTCAATCCCGAGCGCCTTCCAGCGCTTAATGGCATCGTGTGTGGCGGGACCGGCTCTCCTGCTGGACGCTACATAGATGCGGTCCGCTTTATAGAACCGCGCGGCCTCTCCGACCTCGTTCACCGCGCTCGCCGACGGGTAGCCGCCGGTGGTAAACTTGCACTGGATTACCCAAAGCTCTCCATTCTTGACACCGAGCACGTCCGCGCCGTGATCGCCGGAACCCGCGACCAGCCGCACATCCTCGAACCCGTTGCAAACAAGGAGCCTTGCAACGTCCCGCTCAAAGGCTTGCCACGGCCCCTTTAACAATCGCTCCGCGTCGAGGAAGGGCTCGCGCATCAGTCGGACACGTCGGATTTTAACAGCCTCACGGAGCAGCTCGCTCGGATCACCGCATCTCGGCTCGCACGCTCAATATCGGCCGGCGATTGATTGGCGAGCCACACGGCATCGCTGAGATACGCGTCGTATCGTGAGCGCACCGCCGAACGGGCTTGTTCGGAGATCACGTCACTGCCGAAATCTAAGCTCCCGTAAGCGTCGTCCCAATACTTGCCGTCCAGGAACAGCTCAGGGTGTCTGGCAAAAAGTTCTCTCAGGGATTCCGGGTCCGCATAATCCCAGAAACGCCCATCCGCGATTAAGGCCTTATGATCAGGTACGCCTCGATTGGCCATTCGGCGGGCGACGGCATCGCGTTCAGCGCTCTCGAGTTCATTGAACATTGCCTCGCCCTGTCCGTCCGCGACAAGGGTGGGGATAGCGCGTGCCATGTCGCTGAGGACGGACGTCGCCAGCGTGATGATCTCCTGAGGATCGAGTCGGCTATTTAGGCAATACAGCTTACGAAAATCGGCGAGTACGCCAGCGACTGAGGGATCTTGCGCCTGCCCCTTTAGGAACTCGACCGTACGATGAGTGAGCTCGGTGAGAAGTCCGTCAAGCGGGGTCATCGTGGTAGAACGAAAGACATCATGGCTCACGTCGACCAAAAAACCGTAAGTCCTGGTTGCGACGTCATCAAGTTTTAGAACCCAAGGGAGACCGGCCGGAAGATCAGGGTCATTGCTGGCGACCCCATAGGCTTGAATCTCATACTCGACCCTAAAAGTCGGATGCACATACTTACGGGATAGCTCGTGGATTTGCCGACGCGGCGGCGCTGGCGGCTCGGGTTGCGGCGGGGGCGGTGCGGTCGTTGTGGTGTCTTCCGGATCACCCGCAGGCGGCTCATCTACGAAGCCCGGCGGCAAGAGCGCATCGCCTCCCTCGGCCGGTTTCTCACCCAAGACTTCTTTATCCTGCTCAAGTACGAGCTGCCACCAGCGCTCGTCTGTCAGATAGTCAGGATCATCCTCCTCGAAGAGGTTTGCCATCTGCTGGGCACGGTCGTTATCCTTCACGACCAAGACACGTGACCACAGCCCGTTTTTTCCTTGAGGGCTAGACCGACGGAAAGTCTGGTAGAGCTTGTAAAGCGGGCTGTCGTTGCCAGCATAACCCCGTTGCTTGGCGACGATAGGCCGGAGCGGCCCGTCACCACGAACGACGCGCAACATTTCACTCCATGCGGGATCGTCCCGCTCGAAGCGGTCTTTGGTGTAACTTACGCGGCAGTGATCAATATGTATCTCGCCAACAAACCGACCGCGTCCTCGCTGATCGTCGGTGGGATATTCCACTTCAGCCGTGTCGCCGTCGCTCCATTCGAACAAATCCTTATTCGCGATCTCGATCTTGCGCCCGTTTCGGATGAAATCCAGACCGAACTCAGTGTTGTGAAGATAGCGTTGGAGGCCGATCCAACCGTGGACCCGGCGCTCAGCCTCGACCACCTCGCAGCTCGGGCTCCCCGTCGGGCAGGTTTCCTCGGCCGCCGCGAGCGTTCTCATGCAGTGGATGCAGTAACGACGCGGCGCGAGCTTGAAGTCAATGTGCTCCACCGCCCGGGCGACGGTGCCATCTGGAAACGAAACCGTGCGATCCTCACCCCAAACGCAGTGACGCCTCGGCGCCAAGCGCGTGCTTCCCACCATCAGGCGGATCTTGCCGGCCTCTGATTGACCGAGCAGCGAGGAGTACGCTCGCGCGACGTGCTTGCGCACCGTTTTCTGATTGTTGCCTCGCGCCAAGTATGCACGCTGATCCGGCTTCAACCGGCTTATTACAATCGTTGTCCCATGCGCGTTGTGATCCGGCTTGGCGCGTGTCTGGCGGGGGACCTTGAAGCTACGGGTCGTGCGCAGCTCATCAAGGTCGATACGCACGCCGACCTCCTCGGGATCGCCGGCGCGACTAGTCCAAACCTCGGTCACTAGGCCCAGCCGAGCCGTCGCGATGTTGAAGCCCATTCCAAAGAGGCCGAGATTCGACAATGGATCGTTGCCAGACCAGCCAGCTCGAACGGCGTTTTCCAAAGACTCAAACGACATCCCCGGGCCATTGTCCCTGACAGTGACGCGCGCGTTCTCGTTATCGGCGGTCGGTAGCGCGACGCTAATCTCTGGCGCGTCGATGGGGTCACCAGATCGCGTCGCGTGGACGAACCCGTCGATAGAGTTGTCGATTAGCTCCGCGAGGCACCGCCATTGAGGAAGGTTGATCTCACCCAGCATCTGCAGGACGCGGGGGTCCGGCGTCAGATCGAATTCCTGGCTCATTCTATCTCGTTCCCCCTTCGTAGCGGCAACGCGCTCTGCGCGCTCTTTATCTTGCTCGCCAGAGCGTCCAAATCATCGGCACCCGTCCGGCATTCCCAAACCTCCAGGACATACCAGCCACGCGCCTCCAGCTCGCCGCGCGTTCTCAAATCCCGTTCGCGATTGCCCACTAGTTTAGGCCTCCAAAAGTCAAGCTTTGACTTTGGCATTCGCGCTAGCTTGCAGGCGGGATCCGGATGTTGGTGCCAAAAACAGCCATGCACGAAAACCGCGATACGCCGTGAACGAAACACCAAATCAGGCCGGCCAGGTAAATCCTTCGCGTGAAGTCGGTAGCGTAAGCCAGCCGCATGCATCGCGCGCCGGACCTTCAGCTCAGGTTTTGTGTCCCGCGCCTTGATAAGCGCCATTTGAGCGCTTCTGGCCTTGTCTGTTTCATTCGTCTTCCGCACCACCAGCCTCGTCGGGCGCTGGCCCAGCTGCTTCCTCACCGACTGGAGGTTCCTCACTCTCTCGGCTAACTAGGTCGTCTTGGCGGAACCCTTCCAGCATCTCTTCCAAGAGCGCCGCATGATCCAACCGCGCGGGCACACGCTGCAAGGTGCTCTGGATGCGGCCTTCAATTTCGGTGGGACTGAGTGAATCGACCAGTCGTTCATCCATTGCCCAGGCGCGGCCAGGGTGGACCACGTCCCAAGGTGAGCGCTTGTTGGCGCGTGTGGACGCCGCATCGCCGTGCTTGCTCATGCCCCAGCACGCTTTCGTCTCGGCATTCCAGATCGGCCAGAACGTGCGGATCAGATGCTTTTCAGCCACGAGTTGCGCGTTCGTCGCGCATACCAAACGCCTACATCGAAAATCCGCCAGTCTGATGGGTGAGAGATGTTCTGGCAGTCGATCGGTGTAGGCCTCGGCCGTACCAATGGTGCCCGCATGCTCCAGCAGGCGCGCGGTCAGCTTTGCACCCTGTTCACGGGTAGTGCTTGCATCGTCATTGGCAGGATCGGCTTTGCCGACGTAGATTGGTGTTTCCGACCCAGAGATGCCCGCATAAAGTGGATGCTCGCCGCGATAGTAGATCGCGTACACGCCGGAGCCATACGCTGTGCGGACATCGGCGAGCGGAATCATAGGCTGAGCGAGAAGGGCGATTGAGACCATGCGCCCGATGGCCTTTGGATCGGCCGGATCAAACGTTGCTCTCGGCATCCGAATTGGATCGGTGGCCGATCTTGCAGCTTCGAGAGCCGCCGCATGCGAGGCGAGGCCCTCTCGTATACGCCTTACCACGGCTTGTGGCGGATTCTCGCCAGCAGCAGCTAGCACCGCGCTTAACGCATCCTCGAGTGCCTTAATCGCAGCGCGATCAGGTGCGAGCGCCATCCTTCATCCCTCTTCGGTATGCCGACACGAGGTCTTCTGGTCGCGACTCGTTCTCCCGGCTACGGCAAGGCTCAATCCTTACGCCGCCTTTCTTGCTGGTACTAGCGAAGGTTGCGCTCCACCAGCCGCAAGACCCACAAGCCACTCCCCGGCGGCAGCTCCAAGCTGGGCGGGAACCGCATTGCCCAATTGGCGCATACTTTCCGTCCAAGAGCGGGGAAATTCGTATTCGTCAGGGAGCCCCACAAGGCGAGCAGCCTCCCGGGTAGTGAAATAGCGGACGGTCCCGTCGTCTCGAACCATCATGTTTTCCCCCCCGGGAACGCCGTGGTCTCCTGCCTTCAGTGCTTTTGCAGGCAGATCGAGGGGGCTACCCGTATGTCCAGGATAAACCCGCGCACCAGTCTGCAGAACATGGTTGCGTTTTCCATTGGGTTCGCCGAGGCCAAGCAATGTATCCCGAACGGTCATCCAAGGCTGTGTTGATGGAGCAATCGCGAGCTTCTTCAGAGCCGCGACGCGGCGTCGATCCTGCTCAAGGACAGCCTCCTTACGTGGCTTCAAACCATGACGCTTCCAGTATTCGCCTGTTACGAATTGATCCCACAGCAACCGATCTCGAGAATGCGTCGGAACCATCAACGTCGGCGCAACACCGACGCTCATATGAACTCCGAAGATAAGGACGCGATGGCGAATTTGCGCCGCGCCATAATCAGCGGCGTTCACCAGTTGCCAAACAACGCGATATTCGCGCTTCGATCGCGAGGCGTTCAACCTCGTTAGATGCGACCCATGGCTTTCGCCGTCGCGCCGAAGCACCCTTGGGCGCTCTAGGCTCGCGATTATCCAGTTGAGGTACGGTTGGAAACGCGGACCAGCGAGGTTGCGAACGTTCTCGAACAGGAACATCCGCGGTGAGGCCTCACGAATGGCGCGGATAGCCTCTGGCCACATATCGCGATGATCGTCCTGGCCAAGCTTTTTTCCGCCTATCCCAAATGGCTGACACGGCGGCCCACCGGAGATCAGGTCAAGAGTGGCAATTTTCTCCCAATCGATCTCACGAACGTCCTGTAAACCCATAGGCCAGTCACGCACGTGCTCGACGCCATTCAGCTTGTTATGAAGAACCGTTTCAACCGCGTCACGATCGAACTCAGCCATATATGCGTGTTTGAAGCCTGCCCGGGACATCCCCAGAGCAAGCCCGCCACAACCGGCGAAGAGTTCAGCGCTTAACATCTCCGCCTCCTTCTAGTTCGAGCGGTAGCATCGGGCCACCAGCCGCTTCATCCAAATATCGTTCAATCGCACGCCGGATCAGCCACGCTACCTTGACCCCTTGCGCCTTCGCGAGCCTATCAAGCTCGGCCTTCTGACGCCTGGCCAATGTAGTGGTGACGCGCTCGGCATCCCGCCCATCCTTGCCCAAGCTTCCAACCTCCGCGGCGATCCGCGGCATTCCGCGGCAACCAATCGATCTTGGCCGAGAGTCCTTAAAAATTCAACTGGCATTGTGCGGAGTTAAACAGCCTTGACTCTCCAGCCATCAAAGAACAAAACATGAACACAATGCTATACCCGTCTCCGGAGGTCAAGGAAAAGAGTGCGGCCCGAGCCCGCCATAGAGTCTTTGCGCGCGCAGATCGAAAAGATCGAAGGCAGAAGCCGGCGCGCCAATACGGTTCTCCCGTTTGGGATTGCCGACGTCGACTCACGACTCCCCGGTGGCGGGTTGGCGCTTGGCGCCCTGCATGAGATCGCAGGGGGCGGGAACGGCGCGGTCGATGGGGCGGCGGCGGCATTGTTCAGCGCGGGTGTCGCGGCACGGACCAAGGGCAAGATCCTGTGGTGCATCACGCGTCCAGATCTCTTCGCGCCGGCGATCGCTCAAGCTGGTCTCGCGTCCGATCGCGTAATCTATCTCGAAGCCGGCGATGACAAGACCGTGTTGGCCTGCATGGAGGAAGGGCTGCGCCATGGTGGCCTAGGGGCGGTTCTCGGTGAGGTGGCGCGGCTTTCCATGACAGCCTCGCGCCGCCTGCAGTTGGCGGCCGAGGGAAGCGGATCGATCGGGATCGCGCTGCGGCGTTGGCGACGACAGACCGAAGCCACTGATTTCGGCCAACCCACCGCCGCGATGACACGCTGGCGCGTGTCTATGGTGCCATCGACACCTCTGCCTGTTCCGGGCGTAGGGCGTGCCCGCTGGCTAGTCGAACTGATCCGCGCACGCGCGGGCGAGAGTGCAGATTTCGAGTTGGAGGCGTGCGATGACACGGGTCGTCTCGCTCTTCCTGCCGAGTTGGTCCACCGACCGGCTCCGGCGGAAGGCTGGCGACGCGGCGCCTCCGGCTGAGGCGCCGCTCGTCCTGATTGGCCGGGAAGGAAACAGGCGGGTGGTGTTGGCGGCGAATGCCGCTGCCGTGGCCGCCAGCCTTTGCCCCGGCATGCCTGTGACCAAGGCTCAGGTCCTCGTGCCAGACCTCATCGTGCAAGATGCCGAGCCGGCAGCCGATGTGGAGGCACTTGATCGGCTCGCCACCTGGCTCCTGCGCTACGCGCCTGTCGTGGCCCCTGATCCTCCAGACGGGATCATCATCGACTCGACCGGAGCCGATCACCTTCACGGCGGCGAAGCCGCCATGCTGGAGGGCCTGATCGGAAGGCTGGCAATGTCTGGCATCGCCGCTCGCGGCGCGATCGCCGACAGCTGGGGCGCAGCCCACGCCTTGGCCCGGTTTGCAGCCCGTCCAACGATAATCGCTCCTGAACGTCATGATGCATCGCTGTTAGAACCGCTTCCGCTGGCCTCGCTGCGCATCGACGCTTCGATCGTCGCGGCGCTGCGAACGCTTGGCTTCGAAACCATCGGCGATATCCTCTCGCAGCCGCGCGCGCCGCTCACCCTGCGCTTCGGTCCAGCAATCGGCCGCCGTATCGATCAAGCGCTCGGCGATCTGTCAGAGCCGATTGATCCGGTTCGACCCGCCGACCTGATCGAAGTGCGCAGATCGTTCGCGGAACCGATCGGCGCGGCGGAGACCATCGCCCGCTACATCGCCAAGCTCGTCGATCAGCTCTGCGACCGCCTCGAGACAGCTGGTCTCGGCGCACGACGGCTCGACCTCATCTGCCACCGTGTCGACAGTCGCTCACAGGCGGTCCGGGTTGGAATGGCGACGCCGGTCCGGGATACAAAGCGCCTGACGCGCCTCTTATGCGACAAGATCGAGACGATCGAGCCCGGCTTTGGGATCGAGGTGATGACGCTTGCAGCCAGCGTCGCCGAGCCGATCGAGCGCCGGCAGACCGTCAGTTCGCTGATAGAGGAGAGTACACCGGACGTCTCGGACCTGATCGATACGCTCATGAACCGGGTAGGTGAGCACGCGCTCTATCGGCTGGCGCCGGTTGCGAGCGACGTCCCGGAACGCTCCGTTGGCCGCATTCCGGCGATGGCCGCCGATACAGGCGCAGCATGGCCCGGCCATTGGCCCCGGCCCTCGCGTCTGCTGGCCCATCCGGAGCAGGTCGAGACTGTAGCGCTGTTGCCCGACCATCCACCCGTTTCATTTACCTGGCGCGGCGTCCGTCGTCGGCTGCGCCGCGGAGATGGGCCGGAGCGCGTATTCGGCGAGTGGTGGAAACGCGACGCGGAGTTGGTCGCCGTCCGAGACTATTTTCGGGTCGAGGACGACGCCGGCGAACGCTACTGGCTTTATCGTGCCGGTGACGGCGAAGACACAGCGACGGGATCGCACCGCTGGTTCATCCACGGGGTCTTCGGATGACGTCGCCTCGCTACGTCGAACTGCAGGTCACCTCACACTTCAGCTTCTTGCGCGGCGCGTCCTCCTGCGAGGAACTGTTCGCGCAAGCGGCCTTGGCTGGGATCGAGGCCGTCGCCATCGTCGATCGGAATTCGCTCGCCGGCGTCGTCCGTGCTCATGAAGCGGCCAAGACGACCGGCGTTCGCCTGATTGTCGGTTGCCGGCTCGACCTCGCCGATGGGACATCCGTGCTGGTCTATCCAGCGGATCGACCCGCTTATTCGCGCCTCTGCCGGCTTCTTTCCCTCGGTAAGAAACGAGGCGGCAAGGCCAGGTGCATTCTCGAATGGCCTGATCTCGTTGCCTACGGCGATGGCCTGATCGTCGCGCTCGTTCCCGACCTTGCGGATGACGAGTGCGCGTTCCGGCTCCGGCGATTGCGGGACGCTTTCGGCGACAGAGCCTATCTCGCGCTCACCTTGCGCCGCCGGCCAAACGATCAACTCCGACTGCATGAGCTTTCGAACATGGCCACACAGATGCGCGTGCCCACCGTGGTGACGAACGACGTCCTCTTCCACGAGCCGGCCCGGCGGATCCTGCAGGATGTCGTCACATGCATCCGCCACAACGTCACGATCGATACGCTTGGCGATCGGCGAGAGCGACACGCCGACCGCTACATCAAGCCGCCGGACGAAATGCATCGTCTGTTCAGCCGCTATCCCGAGGCCCTTGCCCGGACGCTGCAGATCGCGCACCGCTGCCGCTTCAGCCTCGACGAGCTTGCCTACCAGTATCCGGAAGAGCGCGACGATCCCGCACTCACGCCCCAGCAGACGTTGGCGAAGCTCACCTGGGAAGGGGCGGCTGAACGCTATCCCGAAGGCGTACCCGAGAGCGTGACCGCCGCCCTCCAGCATGAGTTGCGGTTGATCGAGAAGCTGGACTACGCGCCTTATTTCCTGACCGTGAATTCCATCGTTCGCTTCGCACGGTCGAAGGACATTCTGTGTCAGGGTCGCGGATCGGCCGCCAACTCCGCCGTCTGTTACGTTCTTGGCATCACCTCGATCGATCCAGGCCGCAATGACCTGCTGTTCGAGCGATTCATCTCCGAGGAACGGCGCGAGCCGCCCGACATCGACGTCGATTTCGAGCATGAGCGGCGCGAGATCGTCATGCAGTGGGTGTTCGAGACCTACGGCCGAGAGCATGCCGCGCTGTGCTCGACCGTCATCCGGTATCGCACCAAGGGCGCGCTGAGGGACGTCGGCAAGGCGCTCGGCCTGCCCGAAGACCTGATCGGCACGCTGTCGTCGCAGGTGTGGGCGTGGTCAGAGGAAGGCGTCGAGAAGCGTCACGTCGAGGAGTTGAACCTCAACCTCGCCGACCGGCGCCTTCGGATGACGCTCGACCTTGCCCGACAGCTGATGGGCGCTCCCCGCCACCTCAGCCAGCACCCTGGCGGCTTCGTGCTCACCCATGACCGCCTCGACGATCTCGTGCCGATCGAGCCCGCGTCGATGGTCGATCGCCAGGTCATCGAATGGGACAAGGATGATATCGACGCTCTCAAGTTCATGAAGGTCGACGTCCTGGCGCTCGGCATGTTGACTTGCATGAAGAAAGGGCTCGATCTGCTCGCCGAGCACAAGGGCGTAAACCTCGATCTGGCTACCATCCCGGCCGAGGATCCTCGCACCTATGCGATGATCCGGAAGGCCGATACGCTCGGCACCTTCCAGATCGAAAGCCGTGCGCAGATGTCCATGCTGCCGCGCCTTAAACCGCGTACCTATTATGACCTTGTCGTTCAGGTCGCCATCGTCCGGCCTGGGCCGATTCAAGGCGACATGGTTCACCCCTATCTTCGGCGCCGGGAGGGGCTGGAGCCCGTCCATTATCCGAAGCCAGAGCTCGAGAAGGTTCTGGGCAAGACGCTCGGCGTTCCCCTGTTCCAGGAGCAGGCGATGCGCGTCGCGATCGAATGCGCCGGGTTCACGCCCGGGGAAGCCGACATGCTGCGCAAGTCGATGGCGACCTTCAAGTTCACCGGGGGTGTATCGCATTTCCGGGACAAGCTGATCGCCGGCATGGTGGCCAATGGCTACGACGCTGCCTTCGCCGAGCAGACCTTCAAGCAGCTCGAAGGCTTCGGCTCTTACGGCTTTCCGGAAAGCCACGCAGCCTCTTTTGCGCTTATCGCCTACGCGTCGGCCTGGCTGAAGTGCTGGCACCCCGACGTTTTCTGCGCAGCGCTCCTGAACAGCCAGCCCATGGGGTTCTACGCGCCGGCCCAGACCGTGCGTGATGCGCGAGATCATGGCATCGAGGTGCGACCGGTGTGCGCCAATGCGTCCCGTTGGGACTGCACGCTCGAGCCGATCGATGATGACGGCCGATTTGCTGTTCGGCTCGGCCTGCGCATGGTCAAGGGTCTGGCGAACGCCCATGGCGCAGCGATCGTCGCTGCCCGGGCGGGACATCCCTTCATGTCGGTGGACGATCTCTGGCGCCGAGCTGGCGTGCCTGTGGGCGCGTTGACGCAGATCGCTGAGGCGGACGGTTTCCGGCCGCCCTTTGGTCTTGCTCGTCGGGAAGCGCTCTGGGCGATCAAAGCACTTCGGGATGAGCCATTGCCGCTCTTTGCTGCGGCCTCGGCCCGCGAAGCGGAAATCGTGCCCGAGGTTGCCGAACCGGCCATCGTCCTCCGACCCATGACGGCCGGTGGCGATGTCGTCGAAGACTACCGCCACGTCAGCCTGTCTCTACGGGATCACCCCGTATCCTTCCTCCGGCAAGACCTGCGGCGGCGCCGAATGGTCACCTGCCTCGAAGCTATGGAGGCGCGTGACGGCCGGTGGCTCGAAGCGGCCGGCATCGTGCTGGTCCGACAGCGGCCAGGGTCTGCCAAGGGCGTCATGTTCATAACGCTGGAAGACGAAAGCGGCATCGCGAACCTCGTGGTTTGGCCTAAGGTCTTCGAGCAGAACCGTCGCACGATCCTGTCCGCAGGTATGATCGCGGTTCGCGGTCGCGTCCAGCGCGAGGGTGAAGTGGTCCATCTCGTCGCCCAGCGGCTCACGGACCTCTCCGCCGATCTGGCGAGCGTCGGCGATCGACAGACCGCCTTCCCGTTACCGCATGGTCGCGGCGACGAGTTTCACCATGGCTCGCCGACGCCCGATCCACGTGACTTGCCGCCCCGGACCGTTCGGCCGCGCGACATTTTCATCCCAGACCTCCACTTGGACACGATCAAGGTAAAGACGAGAGACTTTCGGTAACGACCGCTGCAGAGGCACGCGAGATAGCCGAGAGGTCGATCGCGAGTTCCCGCGCTCCGGTCTCGTCAGCTCCGACGCGGCGAAGCATCGCGACGAAGGCCTTGGGATCTGGCTGTCCCAACGCGAGCCGGTAGTAGAGCAGGTCCTCGAGCATGCGGTCCCGTCGGGCCGCTCGGTGGCTGAACCGCCAGTCAAAGCTGACGCTGGTCGGGCGGCCTTCGACTGGAAGCCACCACCGCTCGAGCCCCGTGCGGTCGCTATCGACCCTCTTGGCGAGAGAGATCAACTCGCCGAACGGGCTCGAGCCACGGGCGGCAGCGAGCGATTGCGCGCCATGCTCACGCGCCAGCGAGCGCCGGACCGCGAGACTCCCGTAGCGAGCGATGCGGCCCTCGCGCTGCTCGAAGTCGACCGGATCGCCCGGGAGGTCCCAATGAACGATCCGGCTGCACCAGAGATGGAAGTCCAATCCCTCTTGGCCGATCGAGGTGGTGCAGAGCATGTGCGGCCAGAAAGGCGAGTTGAACGCGCGGCGAAGGGTGTTGCTGCGAAGGCGCTTTATTCCCTTCTTTCCGCCGCGGCTCTGTTCGCCTCCGGCGAAGGGAGTCACGGCCTGCACTGGGACGCGGTGGTTGGTTCTGCCGCGGCGAAATTGCACGAGGCCGGGACGGTCGAGCAGGCTCGCCGAAAGCTGTTCGACGATCTCCTGTCCTTCGGCATCGCCCAGACTGGATAAGAGGCACATCTGCTCGTCCAGTACCGCCTCGAAGCCGCCCCTGAGCATCGCGTCCGCGAGCGCGTCGGGATAACGCTTCTTCTTGGACGATGACTGGATGAGGTCGGCGAAGGCCCTGTGGCCGAGATAAGGCCGCAGGTTCTCCCATAAGAACGCGAATGTCCGCTGTCGATCGCGGGGCCGATCCTGCGGAACATCGTGGCGCACAAGGCATCGCGCAAGGATCGAGCCCGGCGATGACAGGAGGTGGTCGCTGAGCGCCGCCACTTCCGCCGGTGAGACCCTGTTGATCTTGGGCAGGCTGGACCAGTTCTTGGCCTTCGCGCCCCGGCTCACCCTGTCGGCCAGCGATGAAACCCTCTGGTATGTTGTCCCGTTAATCTCGCGCTCGATCCCGGCCGCGACGATCCAGGTCGGACGCTTCTCTGTCCCGTCGAGGCGAATCCGCCGCGCTTGGAGATATACCTCGAGCTGTCGACGGGCGTCCGCCCGGACGCTCGCAAGCGTCGTGCCCCTCGACTTCCTTGGTTCGATCGCGAGTGGCAGGCTGGGCCACGGCATGAAGAGCCCGACCAGAGCGCCAGTTTCGCTGCCCCCGGGCCGCAAGAGCGCGACTGGCGCCTTCTCCTTCGGCTTTCGCAGTCCACCGGACAGGTTGATCGAGAGCAGGGCCGAGATGGCCGTCGGGGCGCCGCGCCACCTGCTGAAAAGCAGCGTCTTGCCTGGAAGCGGCCGCCTTCCTGACCACGGCCCCTCCAGTCGCCACCAGGCAACAGTTGGCGGCTGCCACGGTAATGAGAGATGAGCTTTATCTCCGACCAAATGGGCGAGATGGCGCAACTGGGGGTGCGCAAGATTGCCCTTGCCGCTTCCGGCCTCGATCGGAGCGGGCTTGGCGGCCTGAAGGGACTTCCAAATCTTGTAGCCGTGCATCGTCTGCGCGGGGTATGGGATCGAGGTCCACATCGCTGGCGCCCAGCCGGCAAACTCCGCGCCGGCAGTCTCAGCGAAGTGCTTGAACACAACGAGGTCCTGAGTCTCAACGGAGACCTGCGGGTTATCGCGGTCGAACAGGTCCTCCTTGTGCACCAAGGCGCGCTCCGTCCGCGCCATCAAAGGCCGGAGGAGCGCCTCAAGTCTCTCCTTGGCGCGCAGGACCGACGCGCGGATTGCGTCCCCCGTCCCGATCGTCTTCAAGGCACGGCGGTAGTCACGCATTGCCTCCTCGACGGCGGCCCGGCATCCTTCGTCGTCAGCGAGGAAGCCGGCAAGATCGATGAGCGATCGGTAGTGGTCGACCTCATGGATATCGTCGCCGCCAAGGCGTCGCAGCCTGTATGGTGTTGCGGAGAGCAGAAGCACCGCCGGTCTCTCGTCGCCGCCGAGAAGCGCCTCCACGAGGAGCCGGTGGATACGCGCTCGTTCCTGTTTTAGCCGAACGTTCGAAGTCTCGGCCTTCGGAACGATCAAATCCGCATATCGGTGGAACTCGTCGAGAACGACAAGGTCGGGCTTCACCTTCTTGAGGCGCAGCGCTGCCAGCGCGAGGACCGATCTGAAGCGGCCGACGAACTCGACGACATCCACGTCATCGCGCTCGAGCCATTTCAACGCGGCTTTCTCGATGCTCCCCGACTGGCAGTCGAAGATGTCCCGCATTGCCCGCTCGATCTCAATTGCGGTGAAGCCCTTAAGGTCGCCGCGGTCGGCGAGCAATCGCCGTCCTCCCGCGGCTCGCTCGCGGTCGAGCCGTTTCACAGCAGACAATAATGCAGGGAACCGTTCCAGCGCCGAGCGTATCAGTTCGCGCTCCGTCTTCCGGCCGGTCCTCGGGCCCGGCTTCCATCCGGGCAAGCTCGTTTCCGGGGTGAAGGTGAACACCCGGAATCCATTCCCCTCCTCGGGCAGCCAGCCGGGGACCAGCGCGAGACGATCTCCACCGGGATCGTATTCATCGGGGTCGATCCCAGTCAGCGAGACAAACTTCGGGCGGTTTTGACCGGCAATCTCGAGGCTCGGACAGAGGTACATCACGTTCAGTCGTCTGCGTCCCGCCCGCAGCCGCTGGGCGATCGTCCGGGCAATGACGGTCTTGCCCAGCCCGACCTCGTCGGCGACGAGGAAGCGACGCGGGCCGTTTGCCTTAAGAACCTCGCTTGCCACTTCGACGGTGCGGGACTGAAACGGTGCGAGCTCCATCAGACGTCCCGGTGGATGGCGTCGTGGACGGCCTGCAGGAAAGGCCGCACCTCGGACAGGTCCGCGAGAGCAGCGCGCCTCTCCTCCTCGTCGGGCAGTTCCTCGAAGGTCTCGCGAAATGAGTCGAGCATCGCCATCATGCCGGCGGTACGTCGCTCGAAGCCTCGAGGATCGCGGGCCCAGGCGGACAGCATCGTCTCAAGCGTGAACATCTCGGGCACGTTAGAGGGCTCGCGCTCATGGGTATTATGCAGCCGGTCGGACCACCTTTCCCCTGCCGTGCCGTCGAGACCGTCGAGTTGCGAGCGCAGCCAATCCCGGAACCTGCTGGCCCCAACGTATCGGGTCAGGAGCGCGAGGTCGCGCCGGTCGTGGTCGAGACCGGTAACTGGCAGCGAGAGCACCCAGCATCGTTGGATCGTCCTGTCCGTTAGGCTGGTCGCACGGAACGAGACGAGCGACGTCCGTTCGCTCGGCACGACATTCCCGCGCAGAAGTCGGACCTTTCGCATACCTGTCTCGATCCAGACCCAGGCGTCGGGTTCGAGGAACGGTGCTGCCTCGAACCGCGCGGTCGCGAGTGCGGCGTCCGCTCCCTCGCCGACTGTAAGCATCAGTCCGCCGTCCTCGTATTCAAGGGCGAGCTCGCATTCGAGGAGGAGAGCGATCCGCTCATCCAGCTGCCGCTGGCTTTCCTCAAGCCTCGCGAGATCCTCGTCTACTCGGGAATAGTCGAACTCAAAGCCAGATTGCACGAAGCTATGAAGCGAGCTGGCTAGCGCCGTGTCCATGACGTCGAGGATGGCGACAGCCTCGGCGTTTGGACCAAGCAATCCGCGCTTCGTCAGGTTGGCGCTGCCGAGCATGATGGCCGACCGCTTCCCCTTGCTGACGGCGATCATCTTGGCGTGAACACCCGCCGGTAGCGGCTCGATAAACTCAGCGGTCCTGTCGTCGGTCTGCTGGTCTACTGAGACAGTCGTTTCCGGCTCCGGCGCCGCACCTGTCCGAAAGACGATCCCGGATATCGGCGCACAGCTGCCAGCCGACACGTCATTCGTCAGCAGGGTAACGGAGGGGGCGCCCGCGCGTAGCACCTCTCGCAGTCCGGTCACATCGATGAAGGGGCTGACCGCGCTGGCCGTCTCCGCCCCACCCAGCAACGGCGCGGAGATGAAGGACGTGTCTCCACCCGGCCTGCGCCACAGCAATCGCCGAATGGCCGTACCGGCAGGAGCGAGCCAGCGCGCAGTGCGCAGCTCGTTGAGTTCAGTCGCAGTGAATTGGCCTTCGACCAGAAGGCCACGCGCCAGTTCGGCGATGTCCGGAACCAAACGCGCCGCCTTATCGTGCGAGGACGTAACGAGAAGGCCGGCGTCTAGGTCTCGCGAGCCAGTCAAGTTCCGGCTGCCGATCCAGAATCGCCACTGGACGGGATCGCCATCGTATCGAACGAGGGCGACTTTTGGATGCCAGCTCTGGCGGCGCTCGTTGGCCGGGATCGCCTCAATCATCGTGTCGAGCAGAGGCAGGATCGACCTGTGCGCTCGGGGTGCGATTATGCGACCGACCTGATGCAGCACGCGGAGCTTGCCGCGCACGCAGTCGAAGGCCTTCACGAGACCGAGCGGGGAGCTCTCGAACTCGGCCTCAGCATCTCCGCCAAGCGCAAGGACGAGTCCGAGTAGTGCGATAAGGTCGAGCGAGTAGGTGGCGACGACCGCTCGCGAGACGAATTGCCCAGCGTAGGGCCGCAGTGCGCCAAAAACCGAGATGCGGCTGCCCGGGTCGAAACTCATACGCCCACTCCGACGCGGATGATCATCTCCCGCACCACGGGCCACCGATAGTCGAGCGGTGCTGCGACGTCCTTGCGCCAGTCCACGCGCCGCTTAGCGTTCAGCAGGTACGCCCGCTCCCGCTTCAGCTCGCGCTCGCGGGTCTCGAGGGCACGGGAGATGCCGTCCAACTTCCTACCGGAGCGAACCCATTCGAGCACCTCCTGCACGAAGCGCGTGAGGTTGCCATCCATGCGGGTGGCCGCGCGCAGGGCGTCGAGGTTGGTCTCCAGTGCGGCCTCGCCATGCTGCGCAATGAGCTCAGGCAGCGCGTCGGAATGGAGCCGTTCGTCAATTTCCAGGTCCACGTTGCGCTTCGCCTCGACGAGTGCGGCATAGGCTGCACGCGCAATACAGGCGATCGACGCCGCCCTCCGTGCCAGCGCGAGCAGATCCCGCTCCTCGGTAGAGGCCACGTCCTGAACCTTCCGCGACCAAAGCGATACAGTGCACACGCCGGCTTCTGCGAGGCGGCTGAGCAGTGGACGCGTCCCACCTGGACCGGCCTGCCGCCATTTCCGACGGATGTACTCCGCCTCCACGCCACGGAGTTCGAAATCGAGAGCGCCGGACTTGTGCCGCCAACCCTCAGGCGCGCGCGGGATGTCTTCGAATAGATCGGTGACCGATGCCCTCAGCGCGTCGCTGTCGTCTCGCGTGATAAGCCTTGGCCAAGCGGCCTGCAGCTGCGATTCGGTCGGGGCGTAGTCCATGCCCGCGATAGGAGTTGCGATCTGCCAGGAGCGGAGGGCGGTCCAGTAGATCGTGCTCGCGCGAACAACCGGGCGCTCCCGTGCCTGATACTTCATCCATCCCGAGATGCCTGAGTTCTGTAGCTGCGGAACACCCTCCATCAATCGAAGAGAGTAACGGCGCTCTACCTCGAAGAGCCGGTCGCGGTCGAAACGACCGCCGTCGCTATTGGCCAATAGCTCCTGATACGCCCAGGCGACAAAGAATACATAGCGCAGTTGCTGATGCTGGACCGAAGTGCCTGGGAAGAAGCGGTCGGCGAACGCGAAGTGGATTGGTGCAAAGCCGAGCTCGTCGCGCGTCCCGTCCGACGAGAGCTTCGACAGAAATCGGTGAGCCGCATCTCGATCGGCCTCTGAGAGCATGAACCATCCGATAGCGGGCGTACCGGTCATCGAACCTCTCTTGCGCGGCCCGGATCAGGCTCTTCTCGATTGGGCATCCTCGTATGAATGTCGAGTGTCGCAAGTTCGAACGGAACGTTGGTGTCACAAGATGACACCGCAATACTGTCCAAACCCATCCGCCCGTAGGGTAAACGACACGCCCCCTCCGGGCACCAGCAGAAAACCGATTTCAAAGGATCAACCCCCGAGCCAGAATAGCCCGCGCGGTCTATCGCGGGTCAAGCTCAAGACTAATCATTTTGCCGACGTCGCACATACTTGATTGTGCTTGCTTAGATTAAAAGTGGCTACGTTGCGAGCTATGCCTCAATGGCAACCTCTGGGCGCCCTAGCGGCTAGTTGGAACGACCGGTGAGGACGTTGCCACCAAGGGCCGCTCATCTCGTTGAAAGGCGGCGCCTTGAGACAAGCTCAGCCAGACCGGACGATTGCCGAGCGGCATAGAGCGGCATGGTTCCAACGCCGGACGCTGCATGCCGGTAGAGCAACGTGCCCGTCGCATCGCGATCGGCGGGGTATGCGAATGCGTAGCCCTGACCAAGCCCACAGCCCATCGCCCAAAGCTGACTCGCCTGAACCTCGGTCTCGATGCCTACCGCGACCACGGCGACGCCGAGACGGCGGGCGATCTCGATTAGCCCTTCCACGATGATGGTGCTCGGATCGTCAGGCCACAGCCGGGCGACGAATGCCCGGTCGATCTTGATGATATCGACCGGCACGTTCACCAGATGCGTCAGCGAGGCGTAGCCCGTGCCGAAGTCGTCGAGGGCTACGCGCACCCCGGCCGCACGCAACACTTCGATCTCCCGCGCTACGACGCGATCATTCCGCCCGAGATAGACGTCCTCGCTTATCTCCAACACGATCTTGTTCAGCCCGATGCCGGCTTTGGAGAAGGTCTCGGAGACCTTCTTGGCGAGGCTGCCTGTGTAGAAATCCGCTGTCGACACGTTCAGGCTGACCTGTTCGACGAGCAATCCCGCGTTTTGCCAATGACCTATGTCGTCAGCGACGATCGCCATCATGCGGGCCGTCAACTCGGAGGCGACATGAGCGTCAGTCGTTGCTTCGTGGAAAGAGCCGGCAGGAAGAAGATCGCCGCTTCGCGATCGCAGTCGGCACAGGGCTTCGAGCCCCACGATGAGGCCGGTGTCCAGCCTCAGGATCGGCTGGTAGTGCGCCTCGATACGATCCTCGGCCGAGGCTTCCGAGACATCCCGGATCGCGGCGCGCCGGCTCGTAATCCGTGAGCCGATGCCAGGCCAGTAGCGAACGAAGCCGCCACGGCCCGTCTCCTTCGCATGGTAGAGCGCGAAGTCGGCCGCTTCTCCGACGCTCGTCGCTGTGCGTTCGGTCTTGCTCAACGTCGCGCCGCCGATGGTCGCGCGAGGTACAACGGTGTGTCCGTCGCAGTCCGCCGCCACCTCGAGCTCGTCGAAGACGCGTTCGGCCGCAGCATTCAGGTCGGCGACATTTGCCGGCTGCTGGAGGATGACCGCGAATTCGTCGCCTCCTATCCGATAGGTGACGTCCGGCGCCATCGCGCGAGCGATACGCGCCGACGCGGCACGGATCAGAGCGTCGCCCGCCAGATGGCCGAACGTGTCGTTGACGATCTTGAGGTTGTCGAGGTCGATGATGAACAGTGCCCACGACCCGACATCGTCGCAGCGAAGCTGAGTCATCGCGCCGTTATAGGCTGCCCTGTTGGCCAAGCCCGTCAGTGCATCGACATTCGCTCGACGGTCCCGATCGAGCGTACTCTCGTGTCTGCGGAAGGCCGTCTCGCAGAGTTCCACGCAAGCTTCAGCCACCTCTCGCTCGACATCTGCGACCTGACGCGCACCGTGAAAATAGAGGTTCATCACCGCTAGCGTGTCGCCTGCCGCCCCAAGCACAGGCAGTGACCAACACGCCGATACACCAAGCCCGTGAACGATCGCCGCACTATGGGAGGCGCGAGGGTCGGACGCGAGATCCTCCAGGAGCACTGGCTGGCGTAAAGACGCGGCTCTCCCGGGTACATCGGTGTCGGCGCCGATCGCAACCCCGTCATGCGCCTGGCTGTAGGCCTCCGGGAAGCTCGGTGCCGCTAACGGCCGCATCATGCCCGTTCGATCGATGGCGAACACCGAACAGAGCACACCGGGCCATGTCTTTTCGACCCGCAAGCAAAGTTGCCGCATCGTGTCGAAGAGCGGCTCACCGTTCGCGATCATCCGTAGAATTTCGTTTTGAAAGCGCAGCAACGACGGGTCACCCAGGAACACACTTCGCCAAGGCTGACGGTAATCGGAGTTCGCTTAACGGCTGACCTCTGAACACGATAAACATTTCATTATCCTTCAAGGGGGGAAGGCTTTCCCCTACGGCCGAGCCCAAGGTCTCTGCCGACCCCTTCTGGGGGGAGACCCCGCAACGCCCCCCCGAGAGTGAGAGTGCGGACCGGATTGCCGTGACGGGTTGAGAGCTGGGAGAGAGGCTTCCGGCGCCCGTCGCGGAGATCCGCGATGTCCAGACGAACTGCTTTGCCACGTCCAGGCCAGAACCGGGCGAGCCTTTACGACGAGATCACCGATAAGATCGTCGCCGAGTTGGAGGCCGGTCGCGTGCCTTGGGTCCAGCCGTGGGGAACGACGGCCGCAAAGGCCCCGCTTGCCATGCCGAGAAACGCCGCCACCGGCCGGCACTATTCGGGGATCAATATCCTGATCCTTTGGGGCGCCGTGGTCGAACACGGCTTTCCGGGCCAGAGCTGGCTCACCTTCCGTCAAGCACTGTCGCTTGGCGGCAATGTCCGCAAGGGCGCGCGCGGCACGACCGTCGTCTATGCGGACCGCTTCACGCCGGAGGACGAAAAGCGCCGCGCCCGCGAGAGCGGTGACGACGCGCAGGCGATCCCGTTCCTTAAGCGCTTCACCGTGTTCAACGCAGCCCAGTGCGAAGGACTGCCGGAAGACGTCGCGATCGATGCGCCCCCGCCGCCGCAAGGGATGATCGAACCACAGGTCGAAGCGCTGATCCGCGCCTCAGGCATAGACTTTCGCATCGCAGGTGATCGGGCGTTCTACGTGCCTGCGCTCGACTATGTGCAGGTCCCTCCGCCACAAGCCTACTTCGAGCCGATCAACTGGCACCGCACGGCCCTGCATGAACTCGGACACGCGACGGGTCACTCGAGCCGAGTAGGCCGCGACCTGACCGGCGGCTTCGGCACCAAGAAATACGCATTCGAGGAACTGGTCGCCGAGATGAACGCGGCCTTCTGCTGCGCTTCGCTCGGCATCGTGCCCACCGTCCGCCACGCCGACTATATCGGCTCGTGGCTGCAGGTCCTGCGCGAGGACAACCGCGCCATCGTTCGGGCCGCAAGTCAGGCGAGCAAGGCGGCCGACTGGCTGCTGGCCCATGCGCCTGAGGGCGCTGCCCACGTCGTCACCGCAGATGAGCTTGAAAGGAGGGTGGCATGAGCAAGGTCTCGTACCCGCTTCGGGTCTTCTTCGATTGCTCGACCGCTCACCTGTCGGAGGCGTCGAGCACCTATCTGAATGTTCACGCCGCTCAGGGCGACGAGCTTGTCGCGGCGACGCCATACGGCTGGTTTATCTGGGTCGGAGAAGGCGACCGCGATAGTCTCCCTGCCGATCTTGTGAGGATCACCGAATACGCGCGGCGCCTCGGCGCGGAATACATCCTGTTCGACCGAGATGCGCCTGAGGATGAGGGGCTTGCCAAATTCCTTGATCGCGCCGCTGTCCTTCCGGCGTCTCACCGGGCGCACCCAGAAATAGAGTGAGAGGGAGGACGGGGTTTCCGTGACGGGTTGGAGGTCGAGAGAGAGGCTCTCGGCCGCCCGTCGCGGAGTATATCCCGATGGCTGTTGCCGCTCAAAAGATCGTCCTGTCGCCCTCGCGCGACATCCCCTTCAACAAGCTGGTCCTGAGCCAGTCGAACGTCCGACGCATCAAGGCCGGTGTCTCGATCGAAGACCTAGCGGCCTCGATCGCCCGGCGCGGCCTGATCCAGAGTATCAGCGTCTTCCCCGTCGTCGATGCCGAAGGCAACGAGACCGGCATGTTCGAGGTGCCGGCCGGCGGACGCCGGTTCCGGGCGCTGGAACTGCTGGTGAAGCAGAAGCGCCTCGCCAAGGTGTCGCCTGTGCCGTGCGTAGTGCGCGAGCGCGACAGCGCGATCCTCGCGGAAGAAGTCTCGCTCGCCGAGAACATCGAGCGCGCGCCGCTCCATCCCCTCGACCAGTATCGCGCCTTCCAGGACATGCGCGACAAGGGCATGACCGAGGGGGAGATCGCCGCAGCCTTCTTCGTGCAGGCCCAGGTCGTCAAGCAGCGGCTGCGGCTCGCTTCGGCGTCGCCCGCGCTGCTCGAGATTTATGCCGAAGACGGCATGACGCTGGAGCAACTCATGGCCTTCACAGTGTCGAGCGATCACGCCCGTCAGGAGCAGGTCTGGGACGCGATCAAGGACGCCTGGTCGAAGGAGCCTTATCAGATCCGGCGCATGCTGACCGAGACAACCGTCCGCGCCTCGGACAAGCGCGCGGTTTTCGTGGGCATCGAGACCTATGAGGCGGCGGGCGGCGTCGTCATGCGCGATCTCTTCCAGTCCGATGATGGCGGCTGGCTGCAGGACGCGAGGCTGCTCGACCGCCTGGTCGCCGAAAAGCTCAGGGCTACTGCCGAGACGATCGCCGGCGAAGGCTGGAAGTGGATCGAGGTCGCTGTCAGCTTTCCCTACGACACGACGCGCGGCCTGCGGGAATTGCAGGGCGAGCCGCTCGACCTTTCGGCCGAGGAGCAGGCGACCATCGAGGCGCTCAATGCCGAGTATCAGAAGCTCGAAGCCGAGTATGAAGGCGCCGACGAACTGCCGGACGAGGTAGACCAGCGCCTCGGCGAGATCGAGACGGCACTAGCCGCCTTCGAGACCCGGCCGGTGCGCTACGAGGCGGACGATATCCCTCGCGCGGGCGTCTTCATCAGCATCGCCCATGACGGCAGCGTCGCCATCGACCGTGGCTACGTGCGGGCGGAGGATGACGCGCCGATCGATCCCGAGGTCGAGACCGGCGTGGACGCCGACGGCGATCCGGCCGAGCCGTCGGTGCAGAGGGCGGTCATTACCATCGGCGGCCAGCCTGCCGAGCCCGAGGACGACGAGGATGACGGCGTCATCAAGCCGCTGCCGGAGCGTCTGGTGATCGAGCTGACGGCCTATCGCACGCTCGCGCTGCGCAACGCCGTCGCGGAGAACCCGCACGTCGCCATGACGGCGCTCCTCCACAAGCTCGTCTCGGACACCTTCATGACCCGCATGTATACGGGCGCCATGGAAGCCGGGGTGAAGCACGTCTTCTTCCCGGCCCAGGACGATGCGCTGAAGGACAGCCCGTCCGCCCGTGCGGTGCAGGACCGCCACGCCGCCTGGGCGGGTGATATCCCGAAGGACGATGCTGCCCTATGGGACTGGCTCGCCGACCTGGATGAGCCCAGCCGCATGGCTCTTCTCGCGCATTGCGTCAGCTACGGCGTGAATGCGCTCTATGAGCGGCCGAACCCGCACAGTGGCAGCGGTGTATCCCAGCATACCCTCGACATGAGGCTTTCGCAGGCCGACCGCCTGACGATGGCGACAGGCCTCGATCTGGTCGAGGTCGGCTGGCGGCCGACCTTCGGCAACTACCTGAACCGGGTGACAAAGCCCCGCATCCTGCAGGCGGTCCGCGAGGGCGCCGGCGAGCAGGCCGCGCAACTCATCGACCATCTGAAGAAGGGCGACATGGCGAAGGAGGCCGAGCGCCTGCTGGCGGACACCGGCTGGCTGCCGGAACCGCTTCGCGTGGTCACCGAGGTCGAGGCGTCGACGGCGGAAACCCAGACCAGCGGCGAGGATGACAGCGCAGCGCTGCCTGACTTCCTCGCGGGCGATGACGAGGAGGCCGCCGGCGAAGACGATGAACGCCACCTCGTCGCGGCCGAATGATCGTGCAGGCGGGGCGGCTTCGGCCGCTCCGCCGATTCCCCCAATCGAGGAGCTACGTCATGTCGCAATCCAGCCCGCCGCCCCGGCGCGTCGTCTTCCAATATCTCGTTCCCGTGCAGGTCGAGGTCGAGGACGGGCTCGTCGCCTGCGTCACGGTCATCGACGAGACGCCAGTCCGCGATCCCGCCATCGTCGAGGGCGATCCCGCCTATCTCAGCGAGGCGGTGCAGGCCGCCGACGACGGTCAAGACTGGCCGTCCTGGCGGTTCGGCTACTAGCCGGACAATCTTTCGATCCTTTCCGAGCCCGGCCTAGCGCCGGGCTCTTTTCGTTTCTGGAGCCTGCCATGACCGATTTTCTGACCCGCTTTTCCTGCCTGCTCGACGTTGGCACTGCCGCCAACGCGGCGCGCGCTTTCGAGATCTACGCAACGCTGATGGCCGAGAACGCCCGAGAGGATCCGCCGGCCGAGCCGTTCCTGCTCTCCCTTTCGCCCGAATACGGATCGGCTCGCCTGTGGCTGCGCGATCCTGGCAGCGCCGACCAGCAACTCGCGATCACCTTCGTGACGCGCTGCGCCGAGGCCTTCGGCCTGACTGGACGTTGGGGATTCCAGTGGGCGAATGTTGCCTCGGCTCCCGTCATCGACGGCTTCGCCGGCGGCGCCCACCTGCTCGATCTCTCGACCGGCCGTACGCTTGAATGGATCAGCACCGGGCGCTGGCTCGCCGACCGGCTTTCCGAGGGAGGCGCGCGATGAGCATTCCCGACCATGCCCGCGCCAATTTCGAGACGCTGCTGCACGCCGCGACCAGCGGCGACCTGGCGTTGATGGAATGCACCGAGATTGCGACGGGCGAGGTTCGCTACGTCATCTGCGCCGTTGGACGTGACGCCAGCGACTATGTTCTTACACCATTCGGCCATCTCGCCGATGGCAACCCATTTGAGCTCTACCGCCCGCCCGATGCCCCGACCTGAGGCGGGCGCTCGAATAGATCCGCGACGATAGTGCGATCCTTAGCCGGGAGCGGCGCATCGCCCGCCGGCATGACGCAACTGTCGAAGGCGAGCTTGCCGCAAGCCGGAGCGATGGCCGCTGCCCGCGTCAGAGTGAGAGGTCGGCCGGGACGGGGTTGAGCCCGTCCGGTCGAGAGAAAGCGCCGGCCCGGCTCGCCCGTCTCCCGCTCTTTCGAGGTATCCTCCATGCTCCACGCTCCCGTCTCTGGTGCCGCTCCGGCGGTCTTGCTTCCGCTCGCACCGAACGCGCCGCCGGCGGCCGCCATTCTCGCCGCCGCCGGCCATCTCCTTCCTCATCTCGAACAGGGCCGCGCGATCGATGCCGCGATACTGCGCTCGGCCATGGAACAGGCCTTCGGCGCGTCCGACGCTAGCGGCGCCTGGGACTGGAAAACGGCCTATGACGCCTGCGAAGCGGCAACCGTCCTCTTCATGCGCAAATACGGAAAGCCGCTTTTCCGCAAAGCCGCGTCTCCGGCCGCACGGCTCTCCGCGCTCGGCAAGATCGCCGGGCTGCTGCCGACGCACACGCGCCGGTCTGAGGAGGCCCAGGCGCGTCAGCAGTTCTCGACGCCGACGCCGCTCGGTCTCGCGGCCTTGACCGCCGCAGCGCTCACGCCCGCCGACCGGGTGCTGGAGCCCTCAGCCGGCACGGGCCTGCTCGCGATCCTTGCCGAGATTGCCGGGTCCGATCTCATCCTCAATGAACTGGCCGAGACCCGCGCCGATCTTCTTGCCTCTCTCTTTCCGGCCAATGCGATCACGCGTTTCGACGCCGCGCAGATCGACGATCATCTCGACCGCACCGCCATTCCCAGCGTCATCATCATGAACCCGCCGTTCTCGGTTATGGCGAATGTCTCCGGACGCGTCGCCGACGCCGCCTATCGCCATATCGCTTCCGCTCTGGCGCGGCTTGCGCCAGGCGGCCGGTTGGTCGCGATCACCGGCGCGAATTTCTCGCCCGAGCTGCCGGCCTGGCGCGACCACTTCGCCCGGCTGCAGGAGCGCGGCCGCGTCGTGTTCACTGCGGCGATCGCGGGCTCTGTCTATGCCAAGCAAGGCACGACCATCGAAACCCGCCTGACCGTCATCGACAAGGCGCCGGCCGAGGATGATGCACGCTTCCCGGCATCTCTCGGCATCGCGCCCGACGTGGCGACGCTTCTCGCTTGGATCGAACGCGACTTGCCCCCGCGCATTCCGGTCGCGCTGCCAAAGATCTCCCCGGATACGGCGCCGCGCACCGTTCGCGGCTATCTCGCCAAGGCCGCAGCATCCACGGACGGCCGGCCCACGGCTGAGATCGAAGGCCTGCCGCTTGACTATCAGACCGTGGAGCGGATGCCTCTTGAAGATGGCCGACTGTCGGACTCGATCTATGAGGCCTATGCGCTCCAGTCGGTCCGCATCCCGGAGGCGCAGCCCCATCCCACCAAATTGGTACAGTCGGCCGCCATGGCGTCGGTCGCGCCGCCGAAGCCGAGCTATCGCCCGACGCTTCCAGCCGCGATCGTCACCGGGGGCGTTCTGTCCGACGCCCAGCTCGAGACAGTGATCTATGCCGGCGAAGCTCACAGCGAACACCTCGCAGGCGCCTGGATTGTGGACGAGACCGGCGATCTCGTCACCGCCGCGCCGGACGACGCTCCAAGCGCCGTCCGCTTCCGCCGGGGCTTCATGCTCGGCGACGGCACCGGCGCCGGCAAGGGCCGTCAGTCCGCCGGCATCATCCTCGACAACTGGCTGCAGGGTCGCCGCAAGGCAGTATGGATCTCGAAGTCCGACAAGCTGCTCGAAGACGCTCAACGCGACTGGTCGGCGCTCGGTATGGAGCGCTTGTTGGTCACGCCGCTATCCCGTTTCCCTCAGGGCACGCGGATCCGTCTCAGCGAAGGCGTCCTTTTCACCACCTATTCCACGCTACGGTCCGACGACCGTGGCGAGAAGCTTTCGCGCGTCAAACAGATCGTCGAATGGTTGGGCTCCGACTTCGATGGAGTCATCATTTTCGACGAGTCGCACGCAATGCAGAACGCCGGCGGCGGCAAGGGAGAACGGGGCGATGTCGCGCCCTCACAGCAGGGCCGTGCCGGGCTGCGGCTGCAGCACGCGCTGCCGGACGCGCGTGTCGTCTACGTTTCTGCCACCGGCGCGACCACAGTCCACAATCTCGCTTACGCCCAGCGGCTCGGGCTGTGGGGCGGTGACGATTTTCCCTTCGCCAACCGCGCCGAGTTCGTGGAGGCCGTCGACAATGGCGGTGTCGCGGCCATGGAGGTGCTTGCCCGCGACCTGCGCGCGCTCGGCCTCTACACGGCCCGGTCGCTCTCCTATGACGGCGTTGAATACGAACTGGTCGAGCACCAGCTTACGCCCGAGCAAGCCCGCATCTACGATGCGTATGCCGGCGCCTTCGCCATCATCCATAACCATCTCGACGCCGCGATGCAGGCCGCCAACATCACCGGCGATAGCGGCACCCTGAACCGTCAGGCGAAGTCGGCCGCGCGTTCTGCATTCGAAAGCGCCAAGCAGCGG
>NZ_MINO01000021.1 GCF_001757355.1 Sphingobium phenoxybenzoativorans | reverse complement strand
GACCAGATATTCCGATGCCGAGAGGCCGGACCCGTCGATTTCGATGCGGCGTCGTTCCTCCAGCGTGGCGCCCGGCAGCGTCGCGAGCCGGATCGGCCCGGATCGGGGCGCAACGCTGGTGAAGCTCGCCGGGATCCGGTCCTGGAGCATCGAGAGCGTGATCGAGACTGCACGCTCTTCTTCGACCAGGGGTCCTAGCAGTTCCTCATTGGCGCGGGCGCGCTGGGGAGCGCCGGGCTGGAGCATCACCGTCTGCGCCGGAATATCCGACGGCTCGGCATAGAGCGCATAGACCGCGCCGTTGCAGGTGATGAAGAACTCAGACGGCACGGTGACGAAGCTGCGCGTCACCATCCCGGCGTCGTCGATCTCGCGAACGAGGAACTTGATCCAGGCGTCGGAACCGGCGCGCTCCACGGCGATCGCCTTTTCGGCGCTGAACCTGACGTCCTCGATTTCTCCGCCCGAACAGATGACATGGTTGATGTCGCGGTTTGACAGGCGGATCGTGCTGGTCTGGTCGGGCAGAACCATGATGGATTGCGCGGCGGCCGGAGCGGCAAGCGACAGGGCGAGCAGCATCAGGCTCGGCCGCGCGGACTTAGCGAGGCTGGACATCGAAATTTTCCTCATTGAGGGCGGTCAGCCAGAAGCGGCCATTGTCGATCACGTAACGGATCCGAAGATTGCCCCGGAACTTGCGGATCACCCCGCCGATCACCCGGACCTTCTCGACCGGCACGAGAATCTCGGTCCGGGTCCAGGTGACGGGCTGGTCGGGGCGGATATAGGTCGCGATCGAGAGCGTCGGATTATTGGCCAGTTCGTCGAGCAGCCGGTTGAGGCTGTCGCGCAGGCTGTTGTAGGTCGAGGGGTGCGTGATGCTCAGCAGTTCCTGGAACTGCCGATCCGCGGAGTAGGCGGAGTAGGTGCCCGAGAGCGACACGACATTGCGCGTGATCGAGCGCAGATAGGCCTCGGACGGCTCGCCGCCCGTGACATAGAGGTCGCCGCCCGCGCCGTAGGGGACGATGATCGTCCGGGTGTTCTGGTTGGAGGTGTAGATCACCGTGCCCAGCACCGCCGTGATCCCGAACAGGCCGATGACGGCGAGCTTCAACAGCCGGTTCTCCTCGAACAGGTTGCTCGCCCCTTGCAGGTAGCGGTGGATGCCATAGCTGCCCGGCTTGCCGATCAGCGGATCGCGTGGGGGTGTGCCGGGGGATTTGCGTCCGAACATGGCCCGCCTCATTCGTAGAACCGAGTCTGGGTCGGACCCGGATAGTTGGACCAGCGGACCAGGCCCCAGCGCCAGGCCATGTGCGGGATGAAGCCGCGCGGCTTGGTGCGGAGCCAGGGAACGAAAAGGAGAAGACCCGCGACGAGCGCCCAACCGAGCATCCCGCCCACGATCACGGCGACGAAGATCACCGTGATCACGAGCACGAACTCGTCCGATCCGAACCACAGGATCTGGACGGGTTTGTGCAGATATTGGGGTAGCCGCTCGTCCACGAGCCTTCTCCTCCTTGCGTCGTGACCTCCCTGCGAAGCTGGTTGAACTTCGGGGGTTGTCCCGCCAGTGCGCCTCATGCGCCCTGGCCCGTTGAGGTCCGCCGACCGCGCCCAGGCGCGGCGGCGGACCAATCCGTCAGATGACCATTCCGAATGTCTGGAGGATCGAGTCCGCCTTGATCAGGCAGACGGCCGCCACGATGGTCGGGATGCCGATCATGATGTTCGAGAAGAGCCTGCTCACGCCGAACAGGAAGGCCGCGACGCCGCCGACGAAGCCGAGCGGGCCTTTGACCCCTTGATTGACCACGATATCGTAGATGTCGTAGCCGAGGTCGCCGGCCGCCGGCGCCGAGAAGGCGTGAGCCCCACCGGCCCCGAGCAGCGCGAGCAGGGTTACGGGAATGCCGACATTGGCGATTGAGGCGGATTGTCTGCCGAGTGTTTTCAACATGCACTTGCTCCAGGGAAGATGGGCCGCTCCGGGGACTGCTTGCCGGCATCGATGAGGATCGCTGTCGGCCGACGGCGAGGCTGGACGGCCCGGTTCGGGTCCCGCCGCCGGCATTGGGATTTGCGCGGCAGCGGCAGAGCCGATGCACCGCGCGTTCGCGATGTGAGGAGCCGGAAGGCGATCAGCGGCCGGCATTGGCGAGCGCCTTCTTACCGTCGAGGAACGCCTCGATCTCGGCCTGCCGGAAACCGGAAATCATCTGTCCGTCCGCGATCAGGGTCGGCGTGCCGGTGATGCCGGTCTTGCCGACGATTCCGGCATGCGCCTCGACCCTGGCCTTGCCTTCCGCGCATGTGCGCAAAGGCGTGGGCGCGGTTCCGGCGTAGATCGCCTTGAACGCCGCTTCCTTGTCCGGGGAGCAAAGGACATGCTCGGCCTTGGCGGCGGCCTCGGCGTGGATGCCGGAGACGAAGAAGATCAGGCGCCGCACCGGCTTGCCTTCGGCCGCTTTCGCCGCCCAGAAGCGGTCGAGCGCCCGGCAGTAGGGACAGTCGGGATCGGTGAACTCAATCACCGTGGGCGCGCCCGCCGGACCGATGGCGAGGGCCATGCCGGTGTCGATCCCGGCGAGTTTCTTCGCTGAAGCGGCGTTCTGCGCCAGCGCGGTGAGGTTCTGGCCGTTGCGGTCGTAGATTTCCGCGAACAACAGATGTTCGCTGTCAGGCGCATAGTAGATGATGCGGCCGCCCGCCGTCGCCTGATAGATCGGGCCCTTGACGGGCGCCGGCCCGAAATCCTCGAATTGCAGATTGACGAAGGTCTGCCGCAACTCGCTTTCGGCATCGCGCGCGGCGGCGGTAAGCGGATCGGCGGCTTGCGCGAACGCTGCGCCTTGAGCAGCGAGCAACAAGGGGAGGACGAGGGCTGCCGCACCAAACAGGCGGGTGGGCTTATGGATGTGCATGCGATCTCTCCTGAAGAGTGCTGGCAGGGCGGGAGAGCAGGCGCGCATCGACATGCGTGCCCGACCCCACCGGGATGTGCTCGGCAGTGACGGGTGCGGGCATCGACTCCATCCGGTTCGTCACGGCGGCGCGCAGAACGAACCCATCGACCGTCGCCACCACGATGCGCGGCTGCTCGGCCACCGGCGCGATAACTGTCTGTCGGCCATGTCCGCCGGGTCCGGCACAGGCTGTCGTCGTGACGATCAGTGTGCCCAGGGCAGCCGTCATCGCTTTGGCAATCGGCATCATGCACGACTCCATGTTGGCGCCCCGCGCCATGGTTGATGAATACTTAATGGTCCGAAGTATCAGGTCCGATTCGACTTGAACCCTCGCAACACGATCTGAGTGATTTGAAACGAAGAGGATTGCAACAGGCCCCGGCAGTGGGGTGCCTGAAATGGCGATATTAGCCGTAAATATGCGAACTTAGCCTTATAAATTCGCTTTCGGGATCACATGGACTGATCTGGTGCCGGTTCGGCAATAAAGTTCCTGAATGATCCGATTTGGAGGAAAATGGAAATTAACTGCTCATTGTGCGTCGAAACATAAATATGGTCGCGCATCCGCTATAAATGGGCAGAGATATTCCTCTAAAATCATCGGCATCTATTCTTGATGCTGGTTACTCCACGATCCTACCTTTGCCGGATTACCCACAGAGCCCGACGGGCCGAACCGGGGAGGAAGGACATATGGCATCCGATGGAAAATTCGCCGACGTCGACCTGTCGATCTTCAAGGAACTCAAGAAGCTCTCCGGCGAGAAGATCAGGCAGGCGCGAAAGGCGCTCGGTTTGACGCAGCTGGAGGTCGCCACCGAAATGGGCGGAAGCCTGCGCTGGTATCGCGCGATCGAGTCCGGCGATCCGGGGATTAGGCTGGAGGATCATCTGATCGCACTGCTCCGGCTCGGTGCATCGACCGCGCATATCGCGCTGCCTGTCCTCTATGCGGGCCAACGCATGCGGTTCCCGCGGCAACTGATCCACGGTGACCTGGCCAGCATCGAACGCACATGCATTGAGGCGATCTCGGATGCGGTGATCGCCGGGCTGAAACAGGACCTCTCACCCGAATGGTAGCGGGACGGCGGGAAGGACCAGTCATGAAAATTGACGGTCCGGTTCGGGCGTGACGCTGGGACAGGCGGAAAAGATGGCGATCTTTCATTTCCATGTGAATATCATCAGCCGCGGCGCCGGACGCAGTATCGTCGCGGCCGCGGCATGGCAAAACAGCTGCCGCCTGTACGATGAGCGCTACGGCCGGTTTTCCAATTTCGTGAACAAGCGGGCGGTTGCCTGGTCTGCGCTGATACTGCCGTCCGGGGGCCCCGCGCAGTGGGAGGATCGCGAGTGTTTCTGGAACGCGCTCGAAGCCGCCGAAATCCGCAAGGATGCGCAGCTTGGCCGTCAGTTCGACGTGGCGCTGCCCGATGAACTGGACCTGCCGGCGTCGATCGCGGTTCTGCAGCGTTTCGCCAGCGAGATATTTTGCATCGCGGGTTTTGCCGCCGACCTGACACTGATCGAAATGGGCGATACGCCCAGAGGCAAGCGCCACCATGGCTATGTGCTGATACCGACCCGTCCGATTGTCGACGGCATGTTCGGCCGGAAACCGCGCGAATGGAACAGCCGCGTGAAGCTGCTCGAAATCCGCGCGGCCTGGGCGATGATGCTGAACGATAAGTTCGCGGCGCTCGGCTATGATGTCCGCGTCGATCATCGGTCCAACGAAGAACGCGGCATCGACGCTCCGCCGGTTAAGCATATCGGCATGGCCCGCAAGCGTATCGCGGCGCGCGCCCGGCAAACATCCTGACAATAGTCCGTGGCCGGCGCCTCACCGGCGGTGCGGTCCATCATGACGACGGCGAGGGCGGTTGCGGCGGGCGTGTAGAGGAGAAAATAACCGACTGCACATGCGGCGACGGCAGCGGCAGGGATTGCCGTCGCCATGACCGCTGCCGCCACGGCGAAAACGGCTAGAAGCTGAACGGCCGCTGCGACAAGAAGTATCCGCCGCCGACCGAGCCTGTTGGCCAGCCACCCGGTGAGCATTGCGGAGGCCATGCCGGCGAGCGGACCGGTCATGTTGACGATGACGCCGAGACGATCGAGGCTCCACCCCCTCCTGTCAATCAGCGCGCCCGCGATCGCGCGCGGCAGGCCGCCATGCGTCCCGATCATTTGTCCCATTCTTCGAGGCCATCAACAACGGCGAGTGGAACGCTGCGAGTCTCTTCCAAGGCGCGACAACGCCAATAGGCTGACAGGCGAAAGCACGAGATTAGGCAGTGGGTTGCCCAAATATGCGATCTTGGCCTCTTTTTAGGACCAGGATCGAAATGCTAGACTGACGTCGCGTCATGGCCTGCTTGCGCTGCCCAACAGGCCAGCGATCCATGCGCCATTTCTGCGAGGATTATCCAGACCCACGTTCGCGAGCGCCTGCCCGTCCTGGTCGGCCGGCCATGCGGTCATCGCAGATCGGCCGGAAGGGAAGGGAGCGGGAGGAGAGAGGAAGCAGCGGACGGTTGGCTGTCCGTGGTTTCCTTTCCTCAACCGGAGCACTGTCATGACGGGCGCGCGCTACGTGCGCATCAAGCGCTTCGCCGAGCTGACCGGCTACACCGAGAAAGCGGTCTATCGAAAGATCGCCGACGGCGTGTGGATTCAGGGCCGCGAATATCGCCGCGCTCCCGATGGCAGCATCTGCATCGACCTCGAAGGCTTCCACAAATGGGTAGAAAACGGCCAGGGACTGGCGTCGAGCCGCTGAAAAGCTGCATTCGCGTCCGCTTCCGCTGGAACGGGCGGCTCTATCGCGAAACGCTCCAGCTCCAACCCACATCCGCTAACATCAAGGCGGCCGAGCGCTTGATGGCCCGTGTCCATCAGGAAATCGATCTCGGCGTCTTCGATTATGAAAGCACGTTTCCCAAGGGTGATGCCAAACCCGACCGGAACAAATACGCGGGCTTCAAGACTTATGCGAAAGAGTGGCTCGCAACGCTCGTAGTCGAGAAATCGACGATGTCCGACTATGTGTCGGCGATCAATAATGTCTGGTCGCCGGCTTTCGGTGAGCGGCAACTCAAGAGCATCAAGCCGAGCGAGATCAAGAAGGTCATCGCCGACCGGGCGAAGCAGGTCAGCGGCAAGACGATCAACAACAACGTCATTCCGCTGCGCGGCATCTTCGAGATGGCTCTCGACGACGAGCTGATCGACCGCTCGCCGCTGGAACGGATCAAGAGCCAGAAGCATCAGAAACGCGAGCCGGACCCGTTCGACCGGGAAGAGACCGAACGCATCCTCACCTATATGCACGAGCGTTACGACGAGCAGGTCTGGAACTGGTATGAGTTCGCCTTCGGGACCGGCATGCGTCCCAGCGAACAGATCGTCGTCCAGTGGCGCGACGTCGACTGGAAGCGCCAGTCCATCCGGGTCGAGCGTGCCCGCGTCCGGGCCGTGGAGAAATCGACCAAGACCAGGACCGTGCGCGACGTCGATCTTACTCCGCGAATGATGGCCGTGCTTAGACGCCAGAAGGCGCACAGCTTCATGCGGGGGCTCGATTCGCCGATCTTCATCAACCCGGTCACAAACACGCCGTGGCCGGACGTGCAGGATCAGCGGAAGCTCTATTTCCATCCCGCACTGCGTGCGCTCGGCATCCGCAGCCGTGATGCCTATCAAACGCGCCACACTTACGCGACGACGGCGCTGATGGGCGGGGTGAACCCGGCCTATATCGCCCGCCAGCTTGGCCACAAGAGCGCGGCAATGCTGTTCCGGCACTACTCGAAATGGATCGATCACGCGGACTATGGCCGCGAAGCAGCCAAGCTCAATCAGATCTACGGTTCCTGACGCGGATGTCTGGCTGGTCTGTGGGGAGGGCTTGCCTGTCGGTGGCGGCTGCCGCGAACGAATCCCTCGTCTACTGGGCAGCTATTGAGGTGATCTAAAAGAGCCTGGAACGGGGGCTGGGGTGGCCTCGAAAAACGCCAAATGTGCCACGAAAGTGCCACGGAAACCGCATTTTCGCGATTCCCCCTAACAATATCAACTACTTAGCTGGTGACCCCTACGGGAATCGAACCCGTGTTTCAGCCGTGAGAGGGCCGCGTCCTGACCGCTAGACGAAGGGGCCTTATGCCGAATTTCCGGCATTTGCAGGAGGCGGCGTTTACGGTTGAGCGTCCGGCGCGTCAAGGGGGTGGCGCGCTTTAGGCCGAGCGTTCTGTGCGGGTGTCGCTAGTCTGACCGTTTCGGAGACAATCAGTGTCCGCCATCCAACTATAGGCTGAATTTTCAGATCGTTGCCATGCGAAGCCCATAGGCGCGTTTGCACTTTGATAATGATTGCCGACTACTGTGGTGCGGAAGGATTTAACCAATGCCGCCTGCACCGTTCCGCGCACGCGCTAAAGCGTTGTTCAAGAAGCGCCAACTTCTCATATGGTTGGCGCTGGCGTCTTTGCTCGTTGGCGTCACGGCTTTTGGTGAACCTCTCGATCTTTCCCTTCACACCTTGAGAAATAAAATCCGCTCCCAGCCGGTCAGCGGCAAAGTGGTGGTCGTCGGCATTGATGACGATTCCCTGATGAAGGTTGGCCCATGGCCGTGGAACCGGGAAAAGCTGGCGACCCTGACCCAGCGGCTGTTCGACAATGGCGCGAACCGCGTATTCATCGATATTTTTCTGCGTTCCGGTGAACCGCAGGGCGATCGCCAGTTGGCGCAGGTGGTCGCGCGCTATCCCGGCCGCGTTCTGGTGACCAGCGGGTTGGGTAATCCCGGCACCGCGCAGGCCGGCAAGTTCGTTTTGCCTATGCCAGAGATTGCCAAGGTGTCCGAAACCGTCAGCGAACTCAAATGGCTTGAGTTCTGGAATGGCGTGGCGACACTGACTTATGCCAGCAGCATTGACGGGAAACCTCATCGCTCCATGGAATCGGCGATTGCGAACGTCAGCGGTGGCGTCGACGAAAAATATCCCATCGATTACTCGTTCCGGGTGGCTTCCATCCCTTATCTGAGCGCTGCGCACGTCCTGTCTGATACGAACGCTGCAGTTTCGGTGAAGGGGCGCGATGTCCTGATCGGGATCAACTCTCCCACGACGGGGGACATGTTCTTCGTTCCGGGGCAGACGCGCTCGGCGCGGCCGTTCATTGTGGTGGCTGGTGCCGAAACATTGCTTCGCGGACGCCCGCTGGTGCTGGGTTGGTGGCCTGGCTGGCTCTTGGCCGTGGGCGGTGCGGCTTGCCTGCTTTATGCCAAGCGCCGGATATGGGGCAGCGCGGCTGCCTTCGTGACTTTGACTGCGGTATTGGTGGGGCCTCTTTTGTTGGAGGCCAATAATATCTTCATCGACGTGGCACCTGCGATCGTGCTCATCCTTTCCGCGATGGTTGCCGCTGCCTGGCTCCGCTTTGGCGCGCGCAAGCGCAGCCAGGGCGCGACCAATCCCGTGTCGGGCCTGCCCACGGCCACCGCCATCCTGCATGGAGACCAACTGGATTCCGGTTTCCTTGTTGCCGTGCGCGTGCGGCATTTTATCGACATCATCAGCGCCTTGCCGCCCGATCGGGAAAGGGAACTGCTGAAACAGATCGTCACGCGGATGACGCTTGGGACCGGGGGGGCGCAATTGCTCCATGGCGATGATGGCAATTTCTTCTGGCTGGCGCCTTCCCCTGAACAGGCGACGGTGATCGACCAGTTCAAGGCGCTTCAGCTTATTTTCCGTACGCCGATCCAGGTTTTCGATCGCAGCTTTGATGTGGATGTGGCGTTCGGGCTGGATCAGGAAACGCATATGCCGCTGTCGCATCGTCTGGCAAGCGCGCTTGCGGCCGCGCATGCCGCGAGCCAGCAAGGCGTCGGCTGGAAGGTTCATGATCCGGCGACCTCGGGCGCAAAGGAATGGACGCTGTCGCTGCTGGGCGAACTGGATCAAGCCATTCAGAGCGGCCAGATATGGGTTGCCTATCAGCCCAAGCTGGATCTTGCCACGCGCACATTTGTCGGTGCGGAGGCGCTCGTCCGCTGGACACACGCCACCCGCGGGCCGATCAACCCTGCCGAGTTTGTTGAGGTGGCCGATCGCCATGGCCGGATTGGAAAGATCACATCCTTCGTGCTGGAGGATGCCGCTCAACTGGTGAAAGATGCCCGGCAGTGGGTCCCGGACTTTACGGTTTCGGTCAATATATCGCCGAGCCAGCTTACCAACCGCGAAGTCATCGATATGGTTGATGCCGTCCTCCTGCGGCACGATATCCCGGCAGAGAGCCTGATTCTGGAAGTCACTGAGTCTGCGGCTATGGCCGAAGAAGGCACGGCGCAGGCTTTGCTGGAGGAATTGCGGGCAAAGGGCGTTGGCCTGTCGATCGATGACTATGGCACCGGCATGTCGACGCTCGAATATCTGCGCCGCATTCCGGCAAGCGAATTGAAGGTGGATCGGCGCTTCGCTTCTGCGCTTGCCACCAACGCTCAGGATCAGGCGGTTATGCGGTCAACCATCGAGCTGGCGCATGCGCTGGGCATGAAGGTTGTGGTCGAGGGAATCGAGCAGGCGGAGACGCTTTACATGCTCGCCGGCATGGGATGCGACATCGGACAAGGTTACCATATCGGCAGGCCCGCGGACGGTACATCGCTGCTCGAACTTCTGGAACCGCAGAAACACTGGGCATTTACTGGTTAAAATGGATGGTTAAAATCTTGTAAACCACCCCTGTTTAGATTAACCCCGATTCTGCAGCTAGGGAAGCTGCGGTTTATGATTCGGGGTTTTTATGCAGAAGAAGAAAACTCCCCAGACAACCGGTCACAAAGGTTTCTGGGGCTGGCTCTTCGGCGGCGGCTACGTTTAAGCCACTAGCTGAGCCAAGTTCAACTCTTGGAAAAGCCCCTTTTGAGGGGCTTTTCTTTTGCCCGCTTGAGAGCGCCTATCTTGCCGTTTCGCTCGACAGTCCTGCATAGCCTTTCTAGACAAGCTGAATGCCTACAGACCCATTCTCCCTGTTCGATGATTGGTATGCCGAAGCGCGAGATCGCGAAATCAATGACAGCAATGCCATGGCTCTGGCGACCGCAGATGAGCAGGGGAGGCCATCGGTCCGTATGGTGCTCCTGAAAGGGCATGGCCCCGAAGGCTTTGTGTTCTACACGAATTTTGAAGGACGCAAGGCGGAGCAACTTCTCGCCAATCCCAACGCTGCATTGCTGTTTCACTGGAAGTCGCTCCGAAGGCAAATCCGGATTGAGGGCAGGGTTGAGCCGGTGGATCCCATCATAGCCGACGCCTATTTCGCGACGCGTAGCAGGGATTCACAGCTTGGCGCATGGGCTTCGGATCAGTCCCGGCCGCTGGAATCGCGCGAGACCTTCATACGTCGTTTTGATGAGCAGAAAGCCCGGTTTGAAGGCAGGGAGGTTACCCGCCCGCCGCATTGGTCGGGATTTCGCGTTGTGCCTGATCATATCGAGTTCTGGCAGGACCGCGAATACCGGCTTCACGAACGACGTCTATTCAAACGTGCGGGGCAAGGCTGGGACGAAGGGCTGCTTTATCCCTGACCGGTCCAATCCGAAGATGATGGCCCTTGGCGCCGGTGAGCATCGATGGAAAAGGGGAGCCTGATCAGGAGCTTCATCATGCCGCAATTGCCATTCGTCCAGGTCGACGCCTTCGCCTCTGACCCATTTACCGGCAATCCGGCTGCCGTAATGCCGCTCGAGCAGTGGCTACCCGATGACGTGATGCAAGCGATCGCCGCGGAAAATAACCTTGCGGAAACCGCCTTTACCATTCCTGCAGTGGGCGATGCGGATGCGGATTACGAACTGCGTTGGTTTACGCCGGCGGTGGAGGTGAAGCTTTGCGGCCATGCAACGCTGGCGAGCGCGCATGTTCTGATGGCTGGGGACTCGATCAGGTTCCGTACCCGCCATGCCGGGGTATTGGACGTCAGCCGACGGGAGGACGGATATGCTCTGTCTCTCCCCGCTTGGGCGCCGGCGCATAAAGCATTGCCTGAACTGGCCCAAGCCATGGGGGGAGATGTTGTCGAAACGCTCTGGCGTGACGGCGGCTATGCCGTTTTCCTCTATCGGGCTCAGGATGCGATTGAGGCGCTGACGCCTGACTTCTCCTCCCTGAAGGAGCATGGCGACATTTTGCTTATCGCCACGGCTCCCGGAACAGGGACTGATATTGTCAGCCGCGTTTTCGCTCCGGGCGCTGGCATAGACGAGGATCCCGTGACGGGATCGGCCCATTCGATCATCGTGCCTTATTGGGCGCAGCGCCTTGGCAAGCCTTCCATCACGGCTTTTCAGGCTTCGCGTCGCGGGGGGTATATCGACTGCCTTCTCACAGACGATCGGGTCGTCCTGACCGGGCAATGCCGCACGGTGATTGAGGGCATGTTTTCCCTGTAAGGCGTTGGTGCCCTCAATCTGATTGGGCGGTAATTCCGGCGGCTAGTGAACGGCTCTCAAGGCTGGCGTTGACTTGCCGTCGCCGGGCGTGATCAGCCCCGCCTGTCCGAAAATGGTTGCCGTCCCACGACTGATCCGTTTCGCCTCATAAAGCGCCACATCCGCCCTGTGGAGCAATTCGCTACGGTCCCGGACCGTGTCGTCCAGCCAACTTGCGCCTATGGTCCCGGAAACCGGAATTATGCCATCATCATGTCTGACGGGATGGCGCAAATCTCCCAGAAGTCTGCCGATAAGGCGTGTGAGATTGCCTCCCGCCTTTCGCGCAGGGATGAGCAAGACAAATTCGTCGCCACCCAGCCGCGCGGCAAAGCATTCGGCCAGATAGGGCGCGCGCAGCTTGGCCGCCATCAACCGCAGAAGATCATCCCCCGCCATGTGGCCGCAGCGATCATTGACAGTCTTGAAATGGTCGAGATCTATCAGGATCAGGGCAAGACTCTCGTCACGCTGCCTGGCCGCTGAAATTTCCTGATCCGCGACTTGATTGAAATGCGCGCGATTGGCGATTTTGGTCAGGTCATCGACATGCGCCGTTTCGCGCAAAGCCTGCTCCAGCGCATGGCGGCTCGTAATGTCCTGAAACACGCCGATGACGGCGACGGCCTGGCCATCGCGCATCTCAAGCTCTCCCATAGTGCGAACGCGGCGCAGGGCGCCACGCGCCGTGATGAAATCCGACTCCTCATCCATCGACTCGCCGGTCTGGATCGTCCGGGTCAGTGCGGCGGAGACAGCCGCACGCGCTTGAGGCGGATAATATTCCAGCGCTTTCACCAAAGGGGGAATCGCGCTGCGCGCCAGCTCATGAATGGCGTAGACCTGATCAGACCATTCCAGATTCTCCTCCAGCAGATCGAGCCGCCATGATCCGATATTGGCCATGCGTTCCGCCTGCTTGAACTGGCGGTGATTGAGATCCAGTTGCTGCAGCATAGCACGCCGTTCTTCCGACAGACGGATTGCGTTGGCTGCCGTCTTCCTCGCGACTATGAGCGATTCCACCAGGCTGGCCAGATCCCGCAATATTTTCTCGTCGACTGCTGAGAGGTTCCGCGGTTTATCATCGATGACGCAGAGCGTGCCCAGAGGATGGGCGCCGGGATGCATCTCGCCGCCGTCCGCATAGATCGGCACACCTGCATAGAATCGGATATGGGGAGCGCCCGTTACGAGGGGGTTGGCGGCAAATCGTGGGTCAGCCGTGGCGTCGGGCACGACGAGCAGAGCTTCCGCGGCTACGGCATGGGCGCAAAATGCCTGCTCGCGCGGTGTTTGGGCCGCGTCCAGACCACATTTGGCTTTGAACCATTGCCGGTGATCATCGACGATGGATACCAGCGCTATCTGGCAATCCAACGCGCTCTTTGCGCATTGCACGATGGCGTCGAATTCCCGCTCGGGAGGCGTATCGAGCAGCTCAAGGCTTTGAAGTACGGCCAATCGGCTGGCTTCGTCATGCGTGTCGAGCGGGCAGGCGGATGAATGTGCGGCGCGTCGGGTCATGACCGCTACATAGTTGATGGCGGTTAAGAAATTTCTGCTCAACCTCCGAAATGAAGTGAGCATCCGGCTGTTCCAGCGCCATTTCCTCGTTTATGGCGCGCACATGACATTTACGCTCCCCGGTTTCGATCTTGACGCCTTCATCCGGTCCACCCTGGCGGAAGACCTGGGGGAGGGCGGAGATATTACCTCTGACGCAGTAATCCCCGCAGAAGCGGTATTTGCCGGCGTGATGGACAGCCGGGACGCGGTGACTGTGGCTGGCCTGCCGATTGCGGAGGCGTTCTTCCGGCATCTCGATCCGCAGGTGACGGTGGAAATCCTGGTCGACGAAGGGCAGCAAGTGGCGGCCGGAACGGACATCATGCGCTTGAAGGGCAAGGCGCGTGCGATGCTGACTGCGGAACGGTCCGCACTCAATACCGTGCAGCATCTGACCGGGATCGCGACCATGACCCGGCAATATGTCGACAAGATCGCCGGAACAGGCGCTATATTGCTGGATACGCGTAAAACCATTCCCGGCCTTCGCGTGCTGGAAAAATATGCGACGCGCACGGGGGGCGCCACAAACCACCGGATGGGTTTATGGGACGCAGCCATGATCAAGGACAATCATGTTGCGGTTGCCGGATCGGTGGAGGAAGCGGTGAGACGAGCGGCGGAGGCCGGCATCGCCAGCATAATCGTTGAAGTCGACAAAATTGACCAGATTGAACCGGCGCTGCATGCCGGAGCGACTCATCTCCTGTTGGACAATATGGACCCGCCAACCCTCCGCGGCGCAGTGACGCTGATTGGCGGCCGCGTGCCCACGGAAGCGTCAGGGGGCGTGCGTCTCGATACCATCCGGGCGATTGCGGAGACCGGAGTGACCTATATCAGTGTCGGACGTCTGACCCAGTCCGCTCCTGCGGCGGATGTCGGATTGGATTTTACCAATGCATAGGCCGTTGGCCTTTGTCCTGATCGCTATGACTTTCGCGCCCACGGCGCGAGCGCAGGCTTGGCAATGCAGGCCGCCCAGCACCATTCCGCATGTGCGTGTGGAAGGTGCGACGGCGAGGGAGCCGAAGCGGGATATCCCGATCGCTGGCTACACGCTGGCTTTGACCTGGTCCCCCCAGATATGTGCGCGTGCCAGCCGCGCCGGAGATGCCTTTCGTTGTGGCGACGGGGGAAAGCGGTTCGGTTTTACGCTGCATGGGCTTTGGCCGGACGGAGCCGGAAAGACTTGGCCGCAATATTGCCGGCCAGCGGCATCGCTGCCGCCTCCGGTAATTCGCGCGAACATATGTTCCACCCCTTCGGCGCAGTTGATCCAGCATGAGTGGGCGAAGCATGGAACCTGCATGACCACGCGTCCGTCCGTCTACTTCGATCAGTCCCGCAAGCTTTATGAGAAGCTGAATTTCCCGGATATGGCGATCCTGTCGCGTAGACGGAATTTGCTAGTGAGAGATGTCGCCAACGCGGTTGCCGCGGCAAATCCCGGGATGCGGGCAAACATGATGCGGATCACGGTCGCTCGCGGCGGATGGCTGGACGAAATCTGGCTATGCTTGGACAAGCGCTTCAGGGCTGTTGCCTGCAAAGCCGGGTCCAGCGGCGCGCGTCCAGCGCTCCCGATCAAGATTCAATTGCCTCAGGCGTGAATCATTATCCCTCGATAATGATCGTTTCGGGATGATGCCTATCCAGATGCTTGCGGATAATCCGCAAATTCTTCGTATTGGACTTGAAGAAGAAGTCGAAGGCGTCGCCAACAAATGGAATGGCGCCCAGCACCGTATCGACGCCGACATTGGCGGACATGCGAACTAGCTGCCACTTGGGCATGCCCAGGTTTTTCGCTTCCCACACAATCCATGCGCCCATTGCCGCAGTGACGAAATCGCCAATGACAGGGATTAGGCCGACAAGGCTGTCCAGCCCCACGCGCCGATTGGTGCCGGGGATAACGAAAAGCCCCTCCAAAAGGGTTTCCATCGCCTCAACCCTTTGGCGAATTGAATGCGGGTCGTTGCCGAAGCCAGGCAAATCCCTCGCTATACGCTCGAACTGATCCTGGGCGACCGGCATCGGAATGTCTCCTTTGCCTTTAATTGGTGGCCCGAAACAGGTGATTCAATGGGTGGCGCGCACGGGGAGATGATGTGAAGCCATTCAACAGACGAGTGGCGAGGGACCATCGGACCGGTGCGGCCAAGGGAATATATCCCGCATGCGCGACCACCAACGCTTCTGCATCCGCCAGCAACGCAAAGCGGGCGTCTTCGGTGGGCGCGATCGCCGCTTCGCTCAGCTTGACGTCGGCCGCCTCGCTGCAATGAACCTTTCGGGCGCAACTCAATCGGCCCAGATACCATGCTGCGCTGTCATAGGCGGCGACTTCGTCAATCAGGCGCAGGTCCGCTTCGTCATCATCGATTGGAACCTGCCGCGACGGGACGCCAATTCGTCGGAGGTCAGACGATATGAGTTGGAACAATATGCGCGCGCCCGCGCCTTCCGGCAGTGCGATGCGCAGGACGGGCACCGCTCCATTGGCGGAGCGCCACTGATTGACGGCGTTGGCCGCAAAGTTCCTGCGTTCATTGATGGACAGGCCGTGCCAGCGCGGCGCAGTGGGGGGGCGAGGCAGATCCAGTTGCTGGGGCATGAGCATATCAGTGATGCCCCAACCGCCGATCGCGAAATTGGCCAGAAGCCTTTCTCGTTCGATGGCGGCGGATATGGCTTCGCGGATCGGATCATCATCCAGAAACGCGCTTCGGCCCGTCACCGCTAGCCCCAGCAGGCCCTGCACGGGATCGATATGAACCGATGAATTGTCCACGCCGGATTTGGAAAGAAGCGGGAGGTCGGCAAGGCGGCCGCCGAGCACCAATTGCGATAGCCCCAGTTTGAAGCGGCTGATCGCCTTGGCGGCCCGCTCGGCCCTGACGACCCGGTTATGCCATGCGGGAATTTCGGGCATATCCTCCCCGGCGTGCGCCATCGGATCGTCAACCGGGCGCAGGAAATAGGTATGGGCTCTTTTCTGCTTGCGATAGGGACCGGTTCCACCGTCCGGGCCGGTGATCGCCATCTGTGGTTGCGCCAGCATTTGAAGAAAATAGGGCCGTGCTGCCGACAGGCGGATTTCGATGACTTCGCCTGTCATGGGCACGACTTCCCGCACGACTTCCAGATCGCCAAGTGGATCAAGGGCAAGATTCGCTTTGATCCGCGCCTCCAGCAACCGGGCGACTTCTGGGGCGGTTATATGACTACCGTCCGGCCAGCGGGCGCGGCGCAGGCGGAAGATATAGCTTCGTCCTTCATCCTCCACGATCCATCGCTGCGCGAGAGCCGGTACGATTTGGCCCGACTCATCGAACGCGACAACGCCTTGCGCAGTTGCTTCAAGGATCAGCTTGGATGCGGGCGACATCACCGATTTCAGCGGTTCAGCAAGTTGCTTGTCCGTTCCGATGACGCTGACAATGACTGGGCCGACCTGTTCATCCCGCGAGCAGCTTCCCAGCATTGCCGCCATTGCAAGAGAGAATAGAAACGTAAGGGTGTTACGCGCAGGCATTGCCGGTCGAAGTCCAGTCTTCGAGGAAAGCGATCCCAGGGCCTTACAGGTCGAAGGATGATCCGCCAAGCGCCACGCTGCCCCGACCGGCACGGCTCTGTGGCGACAGTTTTGCATATTGGCGGCATGAGCAGGCAGTCAGTCCTTCGGAATGGCAAAGCCATTCATGCGGCGGCTCCACTGAAATGCGATAACGGAGCCTTTTACTGGTTGTATCATCGCAATGGCCAACACCAATGCGATCCCCGGCCATAGGACGGCCTGCACCGGCATGGGTATGGCGAAGGCGAAATTCACCTCTATCATCAGCGGCACCAAAATATGGCCAAGGAGCAGGATGACGATATAGGCGGGGAAATCGTCGGCCTGGTGATGCTCCCAGGATTGTCCACATCCGGCGCAATGGCTGCCAGTTCGCAGAAAGCGTTGAAATAGGGGAGCAACGCCGCATGCCGGGCACTGGTTCAATAACCCTTGTCGAACCGCTGGCCAAAGGGGGCGGTCGATGGCTGAGACGTCTTCTTTTTCGGGCATTTAGTGGGATGTAGCCATGCTATGAGCCAACGGCAATATGGCTTTCGATCTCCCATTACCCATAGACCGGATGGGCTATGCGCTGGCGAGTTTGAATTCGGCCCATATTGGAAGATGGTCCGATGCGCGGCGCGCGGCGCTGCTTTCATGTACGCCGCAGTCAATCAACTCAAGACGGCCGCAATACATGATCCGGTCAAGGCGAGCGACGGGGCGATTCGCGTGAAAGCTTCGGCCGCATGGCGCGAAACGGTAATGGTGCGCGAAGTCGGCCAGACAGCCGCGATTTGCGCTCCATTCGTTAAGATCGCCCATAAGTATTGTGGGCATCTCCCGCCCCAGAGCGGCGGCGTGGATCACTGCAGCCGCTTGCTTGCGCCGCCATAGACCTGACAAATCCAGATGCATCCCGAACAGACGCAAATGATGGTCGTTGGTCTCCACTTCCGCCATGATTGCCCCGCGTGGTTCCAGGCATGGGAGGTGGAGCGCATCATGCGCATGGATCTGAGCATCCAACCGCACCAGGATGGCGTTGCCATGCCATCCCATACTGTCGGCATTTACGTTTAACGGGACTGCGCAATAGGCGCTGTGCTGTTCGAGCAACAAATGCGGGATGGCAGGCACGCGCCGCCCATAGCGCCGGTCGGCCTCCTGCAGAGCGATGATGTCAGCGTTAATTTCGTTGAGCACCTCTATAATGCGTTCCGGGTTACGCCGGCGGTCGGTGCCTATGGCCTTCCTGATATTGTAGCTGGCGACGCGGATTGTCTGACGGCTCATCACCATGCAATGCCTGAGAGTGGCGCTTGTTTCCAATCAATAGAGCGGAGTGGGCTGGTGTTCCACATTTGTTCTGATATGTAGAAGTCCATGGCTAAAGCGAAGCGGAAATTTGTCTGTCAGCAATGCGGTTCGGTGGCGCACCGTTGGCAGGGGCAGTGTGACGAATGTGGCGAATGGAACAGTCTGGTCGAGGAGGCGGCTGAGACTGTCTTTTCCGCAAAGCATGACCTTCATGGGGGCGGGCGAGCAATCTCCCTGATCGGCCTTGACAGCGACGTCGCGTTGCCGCCGCGCGAAATGACCGGCATTGCTGAATTTGACCGGGCGCTGGGCGGTGGTCTGGTGTCGGGATCGGCAACGCTGATCGGGGGCGATCCAGGCATCGGTAAATCCACACTTTTGTTGCAAGCTTCGGCGCGCATGGCGATGCGTGGCCTTTCGGTCGCTTATATCAGCGGCGAGGAAGCCGCAGATCAGGTGCGATTGCGCGCCCGGCGGCTGGGATTGGGCAATGCGCCGGTGCAGTTGGCAAGCGCAACGTCTGTGCGCGATATATTGACGACGCTGGCGAACGGGCCACCACCCGCGCTTGTGGTGATCGATTCCATCCAGACGATGCACAGCGACCTGATCGAAGGCGCGCCGGGCACAGTCAGTCAGGTGCGCGCGTCGGCTCAGGAGTTGATCCGCTTCGCCAAGGAGCGGGGGACGGCCGTGGTGCTGGTCGGGCATGTTACAAAGGATGGCAGCATAGCTGGGCCACGCGTGCTGGAGCATATGGTGGACACGGTGCTGAGCTTTGAAGGGGAGCGCAGCCATCAATATCGCATCCTGCGCGCGATCAAGAACCGGTTCGGCGGGACGGACGAGATCGGCGTATTCTCGATGGCGCAGGAGGGATTGGAGGAAGTCGCCAATCCTTCCGCGCTGTTCCTGACAAATCGCGACGAGACGGTGACGGGGGCGACGGTATTCCCGGCGCTGGAAGGAACGCGGCCCGTGCTGGTGGAGATTCAGGCGCTGACTGTGCGGCTGGCCAGCGGCGCGACGCCGCGAAGGGCGGTCGTGGGATGGGATTCCGGGCGGCTGGCGATGATTCTGGCGGTGCTGGAGGCGCGATGCGGCCTGAGTTTCTCGACGTGCGAAGTCTATCTGAACATTGCGGGCGGGTATCGTATCTCCGATCCTGCCGCTGATCTCGCTGTGGCTGGCGCGCTGATTTCCGCCTTGGCAGAGAGGCCGGTAGCGACAGACGCGGTATTGTTCGGAGAAATCGCGCTGTCCGGTGAGATCAGGCCGGTATCGCATACGCCGCTGCGCTTGCGGGAGGCGGCCAAGCTCGGTTTCAACCGGGCGCTGCTCCCTGCTGCCGTGGCGGACGGGGTGAAAGGGATTTCGGTCAGCGGCTATCGCACGCTTGCGCATTTTGTTGACCATATGCTGGGGCGCGGATAGCGGTTTCAGCCAGCATGACGGCACTCGATATTCTCGTTCTTCTCGCCATTGGCGGCGGCGCATTGTTCGGCCTGTTGCGCGGTTTCGTGTGCGAGGCGCTTTCCATGATCGCCTGGGTGCTGGGCATTTTTGCCGTGCGTCTTTTCCAGGAGCCTGTGGCCGGATTGTTGACGCCATTTCTTGGTACGGAAAGCGGAGCGTCGTTGCTCGCATTCATTCTGGTTTTCGGCGTGACATTTTTCGCCGGTAAATTTCTGGCCCGCTCACTGGGAGCGCGGACGCGCACATCCATACTGGGACCGATAGACCGAGTGCTGGGTGGAGGTTTCGGCGCGGTCAAGGGGTTGATCGGCGCGACGCTCGTCTTTCTCGCATTCAGTCTGGTCTATGACACCATCTATGGTGGCGAAGCGCGGCGGCCCGACTGGCTGGCCGATTCCCGGAGCTATCCACTACTCAGCGCCAGCGGGTCGGCGATCAGCGCTTTTGTCGATGAGCGGCGCGATGCCGGTCGTGTCGATGAACATGCCGAGTGAGAATGTTTGCGGAGATTGACCTTTAGGAGGTTGGTTTTTCGGCATTCCATGCCCTACATGGCTAAGCCATGAGCGCGTCCCTCTATAACACCGATATCCTCCGCCTTGCGGCCAGCATTCCGCATCATCAGCGGCTGGCAAACCCGCAGGCAAGCGTGGAAAAACGCTCTCCGGTATGCGGCAGCCGCGTCACCGTCGACGTAAGAATGGATGACGATGGCCATCTGGCGGAACTGGGTCTGGAGGTGAGAGCGTGCGCGCTGGGCCAGGCGTCCGCATCGTTGATGGCGGCGCATGCCATGGGAATGACGGCCGGGGAGCTTGTCGACGCGCGCGACCGGCTGCTGGCCTATCTTAACAAGGGAGAGCGCGACCTGGAGTTTTGGCCGGGGTTGAATGTGCTGGCCCCGGCAAAGGCCTATCCCGCCAGGCATGCGTCCATTGCCTTGTCCTTTGAAGCTCTGGCAGAAGCTGTTCAGAAGGCGGCTGGTTGATGGAACAGCACGCCTCTCCGATCAATGCGACCGAAATTCTGCTGTCCGAAGGCGTCATCCTTCTGGGGGCGGCAGTAGCGTTCGTGATGCTGTTCCGCCGGTTCGGCCTGGGCGCGGTATTGGGATATCTGGTCGCAGGGGCGCTGGTTGGGCCGCAGGGCTTCGGCCTTGTCGGCGGCGCGCAGTCGAAACTGCAGATCGCAGAGATCGGTATTGTCTTGCTGCTTTTCCTCGTTGGCCTGGAACTGAATCCTGCCCGGCTTTGGCGGTTGAAGCGCGACATATTCGGATTGGGCCTTGCGCAGGTGGTTTTGTGCGGTGTGGCCTTGTCGGTCATCATCTTCTTTTTCACCGGGTTCACCTGGGGCGCTGCCATCGCGCTCGGCCTTCCGCTGGGTCTTTCCTCGACGGCTCAGGTGCTTCCCGGCCTGAAAAGCAGTGGCCGGATCAACTCTCCCTTTGGCGAGAAGGCTTTTTCGATCCTGCTGTTTCAGGACCTGTCGATCGTGCCCATGATCACGATCATAGCGGCGCTGTCTCGCAATCCCGCCGATGCAAGCGGCCCCCCCGGATGGTTGCTCGCAGCGGAGACCGTAGCCGCCATCGCTGGCCTGGTTCTTGCCGGACGTTTCATTCTGCGCCCCCTGCTGGGGTTGGTGGGGCGGTTGGGTGAGCGGGAACTGTTCGTCGCCGTGGGCTTGTTCACCGTGCTGGCGAGCGCGGCGTTGATGCACAGCCTGCATCTTTCAACGGCGCTTGGAGCCTTCATCGCGGGCGTCATGCTGGCGGACTCGCCCTACAGGCATGAAATAGAGGCCGATGTGGAGCCATTCAGGTCGATCCTGCTCGGCTTGTTCTTCCTGGCGGTCGGCATGGTGCTGGATGTGCATGCCGTGATTGCAAACCCGCTGTTCGTGCTCAGCATGGCGGCGGCGCTGGTGATCACCAAGGCGGCATTGATCATGGGACTGGCGCGGTTGTTCGGCATGGACGGCAAGCAGGCGTTCGGTCTTGGCCTGCTGCTCAGTCAGGGCGGCGAATTTGGCTTTGTGCTGTTTGCGCAGGCGCAAAGCGCCATGCTGATCAGGCCGGAGGCCGCCAGCCTGTTTTCGGCCATTGTCACCTTCTCGATGGCGACGACGCCTTTCCTGATGCTGTTTGCGCGACGGCTGGAATTTTCACAGCCGAAGCACAAGGAACAGGAAAGCCTGGATAACGCCCCGCAAGGCAGCGCAATTATCATTGGTTATGGCCGTTTCGGACAAACCGTAGCCCAGATGTTGATGGGGCATGGCTTTGCGGTGACCATGGTGGACAAGAAGCCCGCCCAGATCGAGGCGAGCGGGCTTTTTGATATCAAGGTCTATTATGGGGACGGCACGCGCATCGATCTTTTGAGGCGGGCAGGGGCCGAGGAAGCGCGGCTGATCGCTTTCTGCATGGATGACGCCGATTTCGATGGCAAATTGCTGGAGCCGATCATGGAGGCATTCCCCCATGCGGCCATCGTCGTGCGGGCCTATGACCGGCGTCAATTGTTGCGTCTGAAGGACCTGGACGTCGCTGGCGTGGTACGGGAGGTGTATGAATCGGCCATTTGCATGGGCATTCAGGCGATGCAGGCGCTGGGCGTTCCTGACCGCGAGATCGCTGAAGTGGAGCGACAGTATCGCGCGAATGACGGGCAGCGGCTGGCGGTTCAGATCGAACAAGGCACGCTGCTCGCCGCCAAAGATCTGATGTACCGTCCAGGACGGTCGATGAATTTGTTCAATGCCAATCCGTTGGAGGAGGGCGGCTGATGCTGGGACTTTTGGCGGCGCTTTCTGCTGCGATCGCGGTCATGGCCGGGGCATTCGGAGCGCATGGCGCGTCCAGTCCGCAGGCGGCGGAATGGCTGAAGACCGGTGGCATGTATCAGCTCGTACACGCCGTTGCAGCGCTGGCGGTGATGGGAACCGCGCGCGGACCTGCAGCGCTTTTCCTGGCGGGCGGCGCGATTTTCGCCGTGACACTTTATGTAATGGCGATTGGAGGACCGCGCTGGCTCGGCGCTGTAACGCCGATTGGCGGGACGTTGCTGATCGTTGGATGGCTTTGGGCGGCGTGGATATACTGGCGGAATTAGGCGCGCATTTCTTCGTCCAGAAATGTCTCGACATCCTTCAGGCTGACATTCTTGTCCAGAAAGGTCTGGCCGATCCCCCTGGCAAGCAGGAACGGCAGATTTCCACCCGCCATTTTCTTGTCATGAAGCATATGGCCAACAAGTGTGGCGCCGCTTGCCGCGACATGGGCGCTGGGTAGGTCATTAGGCAATCCCGCGTCGCGCAGATGGGCGGTAACCCGAGCCGCTTCCGCCTCGTCGCACAGCCCCTGACGCGCGGAGAAACGGAAGGCGAGCGCCATGCCCGCCGCCACGCCCTCGCCATGTAGCAGCAGGTCGGAAAAGCCCGTTTCCGCCTCAAGCGCATGGCCGAAGGTATGGCCAAGGTTCAGTAATGCGCGGCGGCCGCTGGTTTCGCGCTCATCATCGCCGACGATCATGGCCTTGGCGCGTACGCTCTTTTCGATGGCGTAAAGCCGCGCATCCGATTCGCCCGCGATCAGCGCATTGCCGTGCATTTCGCACCAGGTGAAAAAGCCGGGGTCGTCGATCAGTCCATATTTCACGACTTCGGCATAGCCCGCGCGCACTTCCCGTTGGGGCAATGTGTCGAGGGTCGAAGGATCGATCAGGACAAAGGAGGGCTGATAGAAGGCCCCGACCAGATTTTTCCCCGCGGTCGTATTGATCGCGGTCTTGCCACCGACCGAACTGTCGACCTGAGCGAGCAAGGTGGTGGGCACCTGGACGAAGCCGCAGCCGCGTTTCAGGATTGACGCGGCGAAACCGACAAGATCGCCGATCACGCCGCCGCCGAGCGCCACGATGTGGTCGCCGCGCTCCACTTCCAGCGCCAGCAGCCCATCCAGCAATGTTTCGAGGAACCGCCAGCTTTTTGTGCCTTCGCCTGCGGGAAGCACGACCGGCTCGATCACAATTCCGGCTTGGGAAAGGGCGGCCTCCAGCCTGTCCAACTGGGTCGCCGCGACATTCTCGTCAGTCACGGTCACGAGCCGTCCGTTGCGCGCGAACCGGGCAAGATGGTCGGCCGCTTGGTCGATTGCACCCTCTGCGATCAATATATCGTAGCTGCGGTCGCCAAGTGATACGGGCACTATAGCCATCAGATTACTGCCAATTGTCCAGGGCTTTCATGATCTTCTCAACCGCAGCTTCATGAGGCGCGGCGATACTGCGAATGTGGATTGGGGCCAGCGCATAGACCGGATTGCGCACTGCCGCCAGATCGGACAACACCGTGCGTGCGTCCTTACCCTTCAGCAAGGGGCGTCCTTCCCGGCGGGATACGCGGTCGACCAGAATGTCGATATCAGCGTCCAGCCATACCGCCAGCGCCTCCGCCAGAATCAGCGCGCGCGTATCCGCCTGCATGAACGCGCCACCGCCGGTGGCGATGACTTTCGGCGCTCCCTCAATCAAGCGCGCAATCACCCGGCGCTCGCCGTCGCGAAAATGCGCTTCGCCATAGCGTTCGAACATCTCCGTGATTGTCATGCCCGCCGCTTTCTCGATCTCCTCGTCGGCGTCAACGAACGCAAGGCCAAGGCGCACGGCAAGCCGACGACCCACGGTGGATTTGCCTACGCCCATCATGCCCACAAGGACAATCGGCCGGTCCAGAGGGCGGCCGGGCAGGGCAGGGGCGGATTTGGTGTTTCGCTGCATGGCGAGCGGGGCTATACAGCCAGCCGCCCCACGTACCAACGCCATTTCTATGGCAAGCCAGCGCCTCGTCGGCCCAAAGAAAGACATATGAAGACCAATCGCAATTACGGCAGCTTCGAAAACACCAGCCGGCGGCGCAGCCGATTGTCGCTGGCCCCGCTGATTCCCGTTGTGCTGGTGGTCCTTGTGATCGGCTTCCTATGGCTGATCTGGTCGCGGGGCGGGGAGCAGCCGCAGCAACGCGTAGAGAAGGCGATTCCCGCCGAAAAGCTTGGCAAGTAGGATCGGACCCGTGGTCGCCCGTAGATGGAAGGTGCTTGGCGGCGTGGTCGCGCTTGCCCTGGCGATTCCGGTTATCGCCCAGCAGGCTCCCGAATCGCTCTTGCCGCCGGGCTTCGGCGATCCGGTGACTGATACCCCGCCGCCTGCGCAACAGGGGCAATCTCCTCAACAATCATCCTCCCTGATACAGCCGATACCTTCGCTGGATCTGGCTGCGCCGGTCGATAGCGAAGGAAATAATGCCGCCGCGGCGATGAGTGAGGAAGAACTGGCGGCTGAGCGCGCAAAATATGATTTTCCCGACAGCGCCAAGCGCCTGCTGACGCGCATCGGACCACTGACGCCGGAGAGCGGCGGTTTTGCCGCCAACGCATTTGGCAGCACCCAGGGCAAATTCCTGATGGCCCTGATGCGGGAGAGCCGCGCGCCATTCGCTTCGCGCTGGGCCTCTATCCTGATGCGGCGCGCTCTCCTATCGGGAACTGATACGCCGGGCGATGTCGATGGCGCGGACTGGGTTGCGGAACGGGCCTGGTTGCTGTTGCGCATGGGTGAGGCCGATGCCGCGCGGATGATGATCCAGAGCGTCGACGCAGACAAATATACGCCGCGCCTCTACGCAATCGCGATGCAGACTTACCTCGCGACGGCCGATCCAGCGGGATTATGTCCGCTCTCGGATGGAGCGCTGCGGACAAGCCGTGAGCCGGGCTGGGTCATGTCGCGCGCCTTTTGCGCATCTTTCTCGGGCGATCAGGGATCGGCCAGCGGCGCGCTCAACCAGGCGCAGCGGGACAAGGTTGCGCGTGGCATCGACTACCGGCTCGCGGAAAAGGTTGTTGGCGCTGGCAATAATGCGCGACGGTCGGTCAAGGTGGAATGGGACGGGGTGGATAACCTCACCGCGTGGCGCTTCGGCCTTGCGACGGCGACGAATGTCGAAATTCCCGACACGCTATACGCCACCGTCGGTCCGCATGTGCGGGCATGGGAAGCGCGCGCATCGGTGCTGCCAGTTCCCCGGCGCCGGGTGGGCGTGGAAACGGCCGCGCGATTGGGCGTATTTTCCAGCGCGGCGCTGGTCGACTATTATAGCGAACTGGCCGGAGATGCGGCTTCACCTGCCGATTTTCAGGACAGGGCGGACGCGCTGCGCACGGCCTATTCCGGGGCGAATCCATCGGACAGGCTGGATGCGATGCGAACGATCTGGACGGTCGATAGCGCCGCCGGAGCCGATTATGTCGGCTTGATAGCCGTTGCGCGCGCTGCCGCGGCGCTTCCTGTGATGCAGGCATCCTCCGAAGATATGGCGCATCTGATCGCCGCCATGCTGACGGCGGGATATGATCGCAGCGCTATACGGTGGAGCAATGCAGTCAGCGGCGATTCCAACGCGCAGGATGCATGGGCGTTGTTGGCTGTAGGCGCGCCATCGAATGTGGTCGACATGTCCGCCAATCGCGTGTCCGCCTATGTAACGGCCGCCGGACCGCGCAAGGGACAAATGCTGGTGGCGGGACTGGCGGCGCTTAACCGGCTGAGTGCGGCCGATGCAGGGCAGGCGGCGCAGTCGGCCGGCGTGTCCCTGGCGGCGCAAAGCCGGTGGTCGCGTGCTATCGGGGCCGCCGCGCGAAGGGGCGAGCGTGCTACGGTCGCTATCCTTGCCGGTGTGGGCCTGCAAGTGGCGGACTGGAGTAAAGTGCCGCCTGAGCATGTCTTCCATATCGTCGCGGCGCTTCACCGGGTGGGGCTGGACCCCGAAGCACGAATGATCGCTGCAGAGGCGATCACCCGCAGTTAGAGAGTGGAGAGCAGGTATCTTGTCCGGCGACCTGATCCTGATCGACCGCTTCCTGGAGATGATGGCGGCCGAGCGGGGGGCGGCGCGGAACACGCTGACCGCCTATCGCACTGATCTTCTGGCCGCGTCGGAGGCGTCTGGCGGATTGGAGGGCGCGGACGCAGCCACGCTGCAGGCGTTGACCGGGGAATGGGCTGCACTTGCCGCCTCAACGGTCGCGCGCAAAGTATCGGCGCTTCGCGGCTTCTATGCATTTCTGGAAGAGGAAGGGCTGCGGAGCGAAAACCCTTCATCGGCGCTCCCAAAACCAGCTTTGCGGCGGCCCCTCCCCAAAATCCTCACCACAGCGGAAGTCGACCGATTTTTCCAGGTGATCGAGGAACGGCTGGCGGTCGAGCATCCTTCCTTTCTGGACCTGCGCCTCTCCGCGCTGATCGAATTGCTTTACGGATCGGGCCTGCGGGCGACCGAACTCGTGTCCCTGCCGCACCGGGCCCTGGCGGCTGATCGCCCTTTCCTGATCTTGCGCGGTAAGGGTGGACGCGAACGTCTGGTCCCCATTTCGGATCGGGCGCGCGCCGCCGTGGCTGCCTGGAGCGCGCATGTGCCAAAGGAATCGGCCTGGCTCTTTCCGTCCGGAAAGAGCCATCTGAGCCGCATTCGATTGTATCAGATGGTGAAGGAACTGGCGGTGGCTGCCGCAATAGCGCCGGAAAGGGTAAGCCCGCATGTGTTGCGCCACGCATTCGCCACGCATTTGTTGGAGGGAGGTGCGGATTTGCGCGCCTTGCAGACCATGCTCGGCCATGCGGACATCGGGACGACCCAAATCTACACGCATGTCGATAGTCGCAGGCTGGTCGAGTTGGTTAACCGTCGCCATCCCCTCGTTGACCTGAAGCCGTCCCGGTCCTAACGAGCGTCGCATGGTCAGTTTTCTGGATTTTGAGAAGCCGATAGCAGCACTGGAAGCCCGTGTTGCCGAGCTGCGCGAGACCGCCAATGAAGGCGATCTCAATATCGACAGCGAAATAGACAAGCTGCATCAGCGTTCGCAGAAGATGCTGACAGACATTTATGCCAAACTGACGCCTTGGCAGAAAACGCAGGTGGCGCGCCATCCAGACCGGCCGCACTTCACCCATTATGTAGCCGGAATTTTCCAGGATTTCGTGCCTCTGGCCGGAGATCGCGCCTTTGGCGACGATCAGGCGATCCTTGGCGGCTTCGCGACAATCAACGGCCGTAAGGTCATGGTGATGGGCCATGAAAAGGGTCACGACACCGCCACTCGCCTCAAACATAATTTCGGCATGGGCAAGCCGGAGGGCTACCGCAAGGCGATCCGGCTGATGCAGTTGGCGGATCGCTTTGGTTTGCCGGTGGTCACGCTGGTTGACACGTCGGGCGCGTTTCCGGGGGTGCAGGCCGAAGAACGCGGCCAGGCGGAAGCGATTGCCCGTTCGACCGAAGCCTGCCTGGCGCTAGGCGTGCCTATGGTCGCCGCGGTGGTGGGCGAAGGGGGATCGGGCGGCGCCATAGCGCTTGCGGCCGCCAACCGGGTCCTGATGTTCGAACATGCCGTCTATTCAGTGATTTCTCCCGAAGGCTGCGCGTCGATCCTGTGGCGCACGGCCGAGAAGGCGAGCGATGCCGCGACGGCGATGCAGGTAACGGCGCAGGATTTGAAGGCTCTGGGCGTGATCGACCGCATCGTGCCGGAACCCAAGGGCGGCGCGCATCGTCTGCCTCGCGAAGCTATCGCGACGCTGGGCAAGGCAATCGCAGAGGAATTGGATGGATTGAGCGGGCAGGATGCGGCTGCGTTGCGTTCGTCGCGCGCCGACAAATTCCTGGCGATGGGTGGCTGACGCGCCGTAAAGACGCCGCTACTCTGTGGGTCTATCGCGGATAATCGACGGAGAGACGCGCAATGACGAAACGGGGATGGCTGGCGACGGCGTCGCTCTGTGCGATCGGGCTGGCGGCGTCAGGCGCGATTGGCCAGCAAAAGCAGATACGCACGGTTTCCTCGATCTCTGCTGCAGACAAGGCGGCGGGGGCCAAGGCGCATCCGCAATTGGTCAAGGAATATGGCGGCGCGTACAGCGGCAGTCAGGTTGGCTATGTCACCACTGTGGCGCGCAAGATTGCGGTGCAGTCGGGGCTGTCCAATGCAGGCGGCGATTTTACGGTCACTCTGCTGAATTCGCCGGTGAATAACGCTTTCGCGATACCGGGGGGCTATGTCTACATCACCCGGCAGTTGATGGCGCTCGCCAATGATGAAGCCGAAATGGCGGGGGTGCTGGGGCATGAGATAGGCCATGTCGCCGCGCAGCACGGTCAACGGCGGCAACAGGCGGCGCAGCGCAACGCGATTGGCGGGGCGCTCCTTGGTTTGCTTACCGGCGCAGTCATGGGCGATTCCGGGCTTGGCGGGCTGTTGCAGAAGGGCATAGGCACAGGAAGCCAGTTGCTGACGCTCCGTTTCTCCCGAACGCAGGAATATGAGGCGGATGATCTGGGCATTCGGTATCTGGCGAAAGCTGGATATGATCCGCAAGCCATGTCCTCGATGCTGGCGTCGCTTGCCGCGCAGAACGCCCTTGATCAGCGGGCGACAGGCGATGCGCGATCCATCCCGGAATGGGCGAGCACCCACCCCGATCCCGCCGCTCGCGTCGGCCGGGCGGCGCAGCGCGCGCGCGAAACCGGCGCACGATCCAGCTTTCGCAATCGGGACGCCTTCCTGACCGCCGTAGATGGGATATTATATGGCGATGATCCAAAGCAGGGGACCATAAGCGGAAGCCGTTTCCTGCATCCTGAGCTACGCCTTGCCTTCACCGCCCCGGCAGGTTTCGGCATGGAGAATGGCAGCGACGCGGTAAGCATCACCGGGTCAGGCGGTCAGGCGCAATTTTCGGGCGCGCCATATTCAGGAAATTTGCAATCCTATGTGGAAAGCATCTTCCGTTCGATCGCAGGTCAGGATTCAGGCAACCGTTTTGGCGAGATCAACCGGACGACCGTGAATGGCCTGTCGGCCGGCTATCTGACCGTCAGGGCGCAGAGCCAGTCGAGTCAGGTGGACGTCACTGTATTCGCATATGAATTCGGTCCAAACAGCGCCTATCATTTTCTGCTGGTCACGCCTGCGGGCGCGGGGATCGGTCCATTCTCATCGCTGGTGGGGTCGCTAAGCAGGCTGAGCGCCCAGGACGCAGCCGCCATCAAGTCCAGGCGAATTTCGGTCGTTACCGTCAAAGCGGGCGATACCGTCGATTCTCTGGCTGGACGCATGGCGTATGCCGATATGCGGCAGGACCGGTTTTTGACTCTGAACGGTCTGCGCTCCGGCGATGCCCTCAGGCCCGGTCAGAAAGTGAAGATCGTCATAAACTGACGCTGCAAGCCAAATTCGGGGGGGGCTGGTCCGGCGCCAGCCCCTTATCGGCTTCTCATAGGATCAGAGGTTATTGGACACCTTCGAGAAGGTGTTTTTGACCTTCGTGCCAAGGTTAGACATCGCAGTGATTGCCGCGATGGCGATCAGAGCAGCGATCAGGCCATATTCAATGGCGGTCGCGCCCTTGTTATTCTTTATGATCTTGCGAATGCACGACATACGGAAAATTCCTCCAGGAAGCGCCCATGGCGATAACCGAGCCATTATGGATGAAATCGGTTAATGTTCGCCTAAGACCAAAAGGTCACCATTTCCGCAAAGAAAAAGGGCGGCAGGATCGTGCCCGCCGCCCTTCTTTGCGTCAGGTAATCCGTCAGGATTACATGTTGTTCGCAACCTTCGAGAAGGTGTTGGTCAGCTTGGTGCCGAGGTTCGACATCGCGGTGATGGCGGCAACGGCGATCAGAGCAGCGATCAGGCCATATTCGATGGCGGTCGCGCCCTTGTTGTTCTTCATGAACTTGCGGATGGACTTCATGTTCGGTCTCCTTGAAACTGTAATACGCTAGAACTACCCGGCTTCCTGGGCATCCCAAGTCAGCAATCACCGATTTAGAGGCAGGTTATTGACAAATATTTAACAGCGGGAGCCAGGGTGTCAGATATTGATGGTTAACTATTGTTAACGGCGTTTGCGACATTTCCCCACATGTTGGTTGTCTTGGTCGCTACTTGACGCAGGGCGATCGACATGACGAGAAAGATGAGGGCGAGGATCAGGCCATATTCCACAGCAGTCGCCGCACGCTGGCAGCGAACAAGGCGCATGCAGGCAAAAATTTGCAGGAAATGGCGCATGCTATCTCACCTGTTGCGGAGGGATGGACAATCTGTAAAACGGCGGCGGTTAACAAAATCCTATGACATCGCCCGACCTTCCGGCTCCTGCCTCCATCCTGCATGTCGTCGCGGCCGCCCTGGTGGACGCCGATGGCCGGGTGCTGTTGCAACAACGGCCTGAAGGAAAACCGATGGCCGGGTTGTGGGAATTTCCTGGCGGCAAGATTGAACATGGCGAGACGCCGGAAGCTGCGCTGATCCGTGAACTGCACGAGGAACTGGGCATCGTCACGCAGGGCAGTTGTCTTGCACCGGCCGCGTTCGCCAGCGAGGCGCTCGGCGAACGTCACCTGCTGCTGTTGCTATATGTTTGCCGCAAATGGACGGGAATAGCCGAACCCCGGCACGCGACGGCTTTGAAATGGGTAAGGCCGGCGCAGATGTATGCGCTGGATATGCCGCCAGCCGATCTTCCCCTGATAGGACTGCTCGACGCTTTATTATGACGCCTTTGGGCTGAGCGCCTGAGCCAGCGACATGGTCGCGCTGCCGCGCCGGGCCGGTTTTGCCTGAGAGGGATCAGGTTTCCAGCCGCTCATATAATTGATCGCGAAACGCTCCGCTGTTTTGCCGTCCGCATCTGCCGCCTCGGCGAAGTGAGCGGCGGCCTTCGCCAATGTCTCACGAGAGAGATGGGGTGGACGGGACAGCAATATATTGGCGGCTCCCATGCCGCGCAGATCGTCCAGGAGGCGAAACATCCCGCCATAACGGACGGTCAGCGTTTCCCCATCCGCCACCGGCATGGCAAAGCCAGCCCGGCTGAGCAGATCACCAGTGGCGCGAACATCGACCTGGGGATGGATATGCTGGCCAGGCCGGTGCCCCTCGGCGTCCAGCAAAGCGGCGCGAAGCACAGGCAGCGAGCCGGCGCCTGCAAATGCGGCAAGCATCAATCCATCCGGGCGCAAGATACGGTTCATCAGGATAAGGGCGCCAGGCAGATCATTTACGCTATCCAGCGTGCCGCATGCGATGATGAGGTCGAAGCTGTTATCAGCAAAGGGCAGGGCGTCTTCGTCTGCCTGAACCCCGCCGTTGAAGCGGGCATTGACGAAGCCTGGGTCGGTGCAGGTTATGTTTTTGCCCATGGCGGAGAGCCGTTCCCGCGCACTACCGTCCGGGCAGCCGATGATCAGCACGTCCGGTAAATCACGCTGCACGTCGCTCAGGCGGTCGAGCAATTCATCGAGCATGTGACGATACAGGAAATCGTGATCGGCAAAGCCCCTTGCCGCGCGGTCCCGGCGAATAGCGCGAAGATGACGATCAAAGATTTCCGGACTTTGCCCTTCATTCATGAGCCGCCTTGTGCAGAAGCGCCCGACGAAGGACAAGAGGCGTATGAGCTTGGTGTCCGTCCCCCGTACGATCTGGTGGAAAATAATCGGCTATGCCCTGCCGCCGCGTTGCCCCGGCTGCGGTGTGATCGTGGAGGATGATCATCGTTTCTGCCTGACCTGCTGGTCGTCGATGCGGTTTCTCAGCGAACCATGCTGTGATCGTTGTGGAACGCCGTTCGATCATGACCGGGGGGAGGGCGCTTTGTGCGGCGCGTGCCTGTCCGACCCGCCCGTCGTTGGTCGCGCACGAGCCGTGCTCGCCTATGGAGACATCGCCCGAACCGTTGCCCTCCGGTTGAAATATGCGCGCCGTATCGGCCTTGCGCGCCTGATCGCGGGGCAAATGGGGAGATTTGTACCGGTAGAGGGCCGGGCGGACATGTTGCTTATTCCAGTTCCATTGCATCGTTGGCGGCTGTGGTGGCGGGGTTTCAATCAATCGGCCCTTATCGCGGATCATCTTGGCCGTCTGTCCGGCATCGCCGTGGAAAAGGAAGCTTTATTACGCACCCGCCGGACGCCGCCCCTGCGCGGGCTTGATCCGGGACAGCGGAAAAAGACGGTGCGAGGGGCCTTCTCTGTATGCCCGTCGCGGAAGGACAGGCTGATGGGCAAAACCATAATATTGATCGATGATGTGCATACCAGCGGAGCGACAGCCGATGCCTGCGCGCGCATCCTGCTGCGAAACGGGGCTGCCGCCGTCCACCTGATTTGCTGGGCGCGCGTATTGCCGGAGACCGCGGCGGAGGCCGATTGATGGCGGGACAGATTGACAATGCGCCCAACACCGCCAATCTCCTGATGATAAGAGAAGGAGCGTCGCAATTTCATGGCTCATGTTGAAATCTACACCAAGGCTTTTTGCGGATATTGCGCGCGGGCCAAGGCGCTGCTGGAAAGCAAGGGCGTTGCGTTTGAGGAATATGACATCACCATGGGCGGGCCCAAGCGCGCTGAAATGCTGGAGCGATCGGCAGGCGGCGTCACCGTGCCGCAAATCTTCATTGACGGCGCACATGTTGGTGGCAGCGACGATCTGAGCGCTCTCGACCGCGCGGGCAAGCTGGACCCCATGTTGAACGCATAGCCGCCAGACCGAAGATGCGCGCCGCCATCCTCCAGACGACCACGGGCATTGATCCGGCGGAAAACGCCAGGACGATCGCGTATGCGATCGATCGTGCTGCGCAGGGCGGCGCAGACATGCTTTTTACGCCAGAGATGGTCGGTTATCTCGATCGTGACCGGCGCAGGGCTGAGGCGACGCTGACCGATGAGGCGAACAGCGTCCTATTGGCCGAGGCGCGCAATGCCGCCGCCAAATCCGGCTTGTGGGTGCATCTGGGTTCGCTGCCTTTGAAGGATGAGCGGAGCGATGGGCGTTGGGCAAACCGTTGCCTTGTGATCGATGACAGCGGCGCCATTCGCGCACGATACGACAAGATCCACCTCTTTGACGTCGATCTCGCGACGGGAGAAAGCTGGCGGGAATCGAACGTATATGGGCCGGGCGAACAGGTTGTCACGGTCGATACGCCCTGGGCGCGTATGGGGCTGACCATCTGCTATGATCTGCGCTTTCCCGATCTCTACCGGGCTTTGACCAACGCGGGCGCGACCATTCTCCTCATCCCCGCCGCCTTTACGGTCCCGACCGGCGAGGCGCACTGGCACGTCATGCAGCGCGCGCGGGCCATCGAGGGCGCGGCTTTTGTCATTGCGCCGGCGCAGACGGGTTTGCATGCGGACGGCCGCACCACTTATGGGCACAGCCTGGTGGTCGATCCCTGGGGAGAGGTGTTGCTGGACATGGGACAGAAGAGCGGGATGGCTTTCGCCGATCTTGACCTTTCCCGCATCGACGCAGTACGCGCCAGGGTCCCAGCCATCGCAAACCGCCGCTCCTTACCCCTTGAAGTCACTAGATCATGATCGTTTTTGACCTGAAGTGCCGCCCCGGCAGTCATGTTTTTGAAGGCTGGTTTGGATCGAGCGAGGATTTTGAGAGCCAAAAGGCGCGGGGCCTCATCACTTGTCCGGTCTGTGGCGCGGATGATGTCGAGAAGGCGATCATGGCGCCTGCCGTACCGGCAAAATCCAATCGCCAGTCCGCGCCGGTGCCAGTAAGCTCCGGCGCTGATATGGCGAAGCTGCAAGCGGTCATGGAAAAGCTCGCTCAGGCGCAAAGCGAAGCGTTGAAGGATTCCCAATGGGTTGGCCGGAAATTCGCGGAAACCGCGCGCGCCATCCATTATGGCGAGCAGCCGCACCAGAATGTGCATGGCGAGGTTGCTCCCGCAGAGGCGCGCGCCCTGATCGAAGAAGGCGTGGAGGTAGCGCCCTTGCCATTCCCCGTAATTCCGCCCGACGTGCAGAATTGACCCGAAAGCGCCGCAGCCCTAGAGCAACCGGCGGCGCACCCATAGCTCAGCAGGATAGAGCGTCGGATTCCTAATCCGAAGGCCACAGGTTCGAATCCTGTTGGGTGCACCATCCCGTCTCGCCATCGGCTTCAGGCTGATGCGTTTTTCCGTCGAGTGACCCAGCCTTTCCGTGCAGCGGCGGAGCGTTGTTCGGGCGATCCCGATTTGTGCGCGCGCCCGCCGCGTGACGAGGAGGCATGCGTGTCAGGCTTGCCTCGTCCGGAACCGGATTTGTTGCCGCCGCCGGATTCCTTGTTCACTGTAGCCCATGCGCGGCTTTCTGCTTCCTTCCTGGGCACGCCGCGATCTTCATAACTTTCTTCAATATGTTGGGCTTTGCGCTTTTGCTTGTCGGTATAGGCGTCCTTGTCTCCACGTGGCATCGATCCTCTCCTCATCATCCATATGGGGGCAACGAATGGGAGAGCCTCTTTTTCCGTTTCGTTGCTACGGTCCTCAGATTGAACCGAAATTGCGTTGGCGTGTTATGATCTAACGCAGGATGTGCTGCGTCCAATCGGAGATGGCGGATGGCGGTTTCAGTTCTCTTTCCCGATGGAAGCCGCTCCAATGTTCCCGCCCAGCTAATTGGCCGCAAAGGTGATGAGGGTATGATATTGGACGGGTTCAGGCAGGTGCCCCTGAACTGTGATCCCCTTTGGCGCTATGTTCAGGAAGATGGCATGTGGATCGCCAAATCCAGGCATGGACCGGACGTGCGCCATTTGTCTCCACGCGAAGAACCCTGCTGGTGGGAGAGCATTCCCCAGATGTGTGAGCCTGCATTGCCCGATAAATCGCCGGACGTTTCCTTAAGGACCGCTGCCTGAAGCCGACGACGGGTTTGAACCGCATCAGTCCCGTTAGAGGGCAGACAGCCGATGATCTTCTTCAACCGGTATGGGATCGTGCGTCACCACCGGACGCGCATGCCAGTTATCTTGTTCAAAAGTGTAGCGGACATGATTGCCGCGCCGGAAATGCTCACCATCCCAGGCGATAACCTGTAACTCCAGATCATTGTTGCACGCGACATGCAGCCAGTTGAAGCTTTGCAGCTCATTGTTCCTGAAACGGGTCGATGTCGCTGTCCCCGCCTGAATGACCAAGGCTGATCCTGCATTTTCCACCATCTTGCGCGCGGCTTCCGCATAGGTGCGGTGAAAATGACCGGCGAGCGCAATGTGGACACCGGCCTCGCACACGGATCGCACGGCGTCATCATGGCGGCCGACCGCTTCCGTCAGTTCGCCGCCTTCGCCGATCGGCATGGCGAAAAGAGGATGATGGGTGACAAGGATCCGCGTTTTATGGGCCGCCACCTTTTGGAAGCGTTCGTGGATGATAGTCATCTGGTCGCGGTTGATGCGGCCGTCCTTTATCGTCAGCGAACGTGCCGTGTTGATGCCAAGGACAGCTAATTCATCATTTTCGAACCAGGGGCACAGGTCGTTGTCGATATAGCGTTTGTACCGGCGGAGCGGCGCGCCAAACCTCCTCGCGATGTCATAGAGCGAGATGTCATGGTTGCCCGGCACGACGAGCGTCTGGAAACCGGCTGCGCGCAACCTGTTGAGATAGGCGGACGCTTCGCGAAACTGATCGATCCTGGCCCGCTGCGTAAAATCGCCGCTGATGATCACCAGGTCGGGCCGATGTTCCTCCAGCCATGCCTCTGTGGCTCTGACGACTTTGGGATCATGCGCCCCAAAATGAATGTCGGAAAGATGTGCGATGCGCGCCATAGGGGAGTGAACGAGTTTTTGCGCATCTTGTTTCCATGCCGCCTGGACCTTGTTCGCGTCGCGCGCGTTGTTGCGGCATGACAACGAAATCTGTTCCGCGCCAGGCCGTGCTCATCGTCAACGCGCATTCGCGAAAGGGGCAGAAGCTCTTTGACGACGCCAGGCAAAAGCTGGAGGCGGCGGGCGTGGAATTGCTTGCCGCTCATGCGGTGCGGAACCCGGACCGGCTTGCCGCCACGGTGCGGGACGCCGTGAAAAGCGATGCGCCGATGATCATCATAGGCGGCGGCGACGGGTCGATGTCCGGCACCGTTGACGAATTTGTGGGAAGCCAGTGCGTGTTTGCGGTTCTGCCGCTTGGCACCGCAAACAGCTTCGCCCGGACGCTCGGCGTTCCGCTCGACCTCGACAGCGCAATTGCCGTGATCGCGAACGGCCAGCGGCGCAGGATCGATCTGGGGATGATCGACGGCGACTATTTCGTGAATGCGGCCTCGATCGGCCTGTCACCGATGATCGGCGAGACAGTGCCCCACAAGCTCAAGAGATATCTTGGCCGCATAGGGTATCTTGCCTGGGCCGTGCGATGCTTTGTCGGCCTCCGCCCGTTTCGGCTCATCATTGATGATGGTTCCGGCGAACGGCGGATGTGGGCGACGGAAGTGCGTATCCTGAACGGCCGGTTTCATGGCGGTGTCGAACTGACCGAAGATGCCGGCGTGGATAGCGGCGAGATCATCATTCAGGCCGTCACTGGACGGAGCTTGTTCAAGCTGGTGCTGGATTGGTATGCGAAGTTCTTCAGATTGAGGTCGCGTGACGCCCATGCGGAGGATTTTTGCGGGCGAGAGTTTTTGCTCGACACCCGCCCGCATCATCGCATTTCGATAGATGGCGAAGTTCTGGCCACGACGCCGGTCAAGGTGAAGGTCGCCGCCAGCGCAATAGATGTTGTAGTACCCATGACGGATGGGCCGGCCGTGCCGTGAAAAGGGGCTGGGACCCGTGGAGCGTTGAGCGGGATCGGCTTCATCATCGGGCGCAAATGGTCTAACGACCTGAACGTCACGATTTCAGAAGGCGAACAGCGCGACAGATGAGTTCCCTAGGCAAGCCGAAGCTCCATCCCATTCCCCATGAGGAATTTCTGAAGGACATAGAAACGCTGGCTGCCGGGATAGAGCAAGATTCCTGGCGGCCGGACTTTGTGGTCGGCATTGGCAGGGGCGGGCTGGTCCCCGCAGTCTATCTGTCCCACCGCTTGAACCTGCCGATGCTTTCTATCGATCATTCGGCGGGCTTGCCGGCTTTCGGCGCGGATATGGTGGGAGGCATAGCCGGTAGGAGCGGCGCCGGTCAGAAATTCCTGTTTGTCGACGATATCAACGACAGCGGCGCGACCATTGCGCATTTCCGTTCTGCGCTGGGTGGGGATGGCAATGTGCGGTTCGCCGTCCTGATATCCAATCGAACATCGCGGGCGGCGGTGGATTATCAGGCGCAGGCAATAGACCGGACAGAAGACAAGCGCTGGTTCGTTTTTCCCTGGGAAGCAGTGGGTGAGACGGAAACGATCATGGAGGAGGCGCAATCGCTTCCCGAACGGCTGGCTTGAGGGTCAGCCCGCAGCCATATAAGCGAACCGGACGATAAACAGGGCGGTCAGCAGCAACAGCAGCCAGTCGGCCCGCCTTATCCGCCCCCGCATCACCTTCAGCACCGCATGCGCGATGAGGCCGAAGGCCAGACCATTGGCGATTGAGAAGGTCAGCGGGATCAGCGCCACGGTCAGAAAGGCCGGTATGGCGATTTCAGGATCATCCCATTCCACCTCCGCCAGCGGAGTCATCATCAGACCGCCCACCAGGATCAGCGCAGGCGCGGTGGCGGCGATGGGGATGAGCTGGGCGTAGGGCGCAACCAGCATGGTCGCCAGGAACAGCAGGCCAGTGACGATCGCCGTCAGGCCGGTGCGCCCGCCGGCCTGCACGCCCGCGGCGCTTTCCACATAGGAGGTGACGGTGCTCGTTCCCGCAACCGCGCCAACCATCGTGGCGGTCGCATCGGTCAGCAATATGGGTTTCAGCCGGGGGATATGGCCATCCGGCCCGATCAGCCCGGCGCGTTTTGACACGGCGACCAGCGTGCCGAGATTGTCGAACAGGTCCACAAACAGGAATACGAACAGTATTTCGAACAGGCCCAGCCCATGCTTGCCGCCAATGCCGAATACGCCCGCCAGATCGAGCTGGAATGCCGTACCCGTGAGCGCCGTCAGGGAATATGGCTCGACCTTCATCTCGACCATGCCGGTTGCCCAGCCGAGCGCTGCTGTCGCGAGGATGCCGATCAGCATGGCCCCGCGTATTTTCCACACGCTGAGTATTGCGATCAGCAACAGGCCGAACAGCGCCAGGCCGACCGCGGGGGTGCGCAAGTCGCCCAGGCCGACCGATGTCGCTGGATTGCTGACGACGATCCCGGCATTGCGCAGCCCGATGAAGCCAAGAAACAGGCCGATGCCGCCAGCCACTGCGGCGAACAGATGCAGGGGAATGGTGGTGACGATCAACTGGCGTATGCCCGCCAATGTCAGGAGCAGGAAAGCGACGCCGGAGAGAAAGACGCAGCCAAGCGCCACCGGCCAGGGCACGCCCATCTGCTGCACGACAGTAAAGCTGAAATAGGCGTTGAGACCCATGCCCGGAGCGAGCGCCAAGGGCGTGTTTGCGGCAAAGCCCATCAGAATGCTGGCAAATGCCGCAGCGAAGCAGGTGGCGGCGGCGACGGCCGCAGGAGGCATGCCGGCCTGTCCGAGAATGGCGGGATTGACCAGCACGATATAGGCCATGGTCAGGAAGGTCGTGACCCCGGCCAGAACTTCCGTCCGCACCGTCGTACCGCGTTCGACAAGCGCGAAGCGGCGATCGAGCGCACTTCGCAAGCCACCGGCACGGATCATCAAACACCCCCTTGGTCGATATCGTCCCCGCCCCGTGGCATTTCTGACCGATGCCCGATCATCAGCCTATCAGGCGCGCTTCCGATTGCAATGTGGCTGGTGGCAAGAGCTTATCCGGCGTCGCCGCCGGCCGGAGGCAGCGTGCAGACGTCCACCCATTGCGCATTGGTGATTTCCGCCAGCCGGTCCGGCGTGACTTCGACCGATGCGGTGCGCGATCCGGCCGCCGGGAAAACCGAAGTGAAGGCGCGGAGCGAGATATCGCAATAAACGGGCAGGGGCGTCGCGAGGCCGAACGGGCAAACGCCGCCGACCGGATGCCCGGTAAGCGCCATCACCGTGTCCGCATCGAGCATCCGGGGCTTGCCGCCCAGCGCATCCCGCGTCTTGCGATTGTCCAGACGGGTGTCGCCCCGCGCCACGACCAGCAGGGTTTCGTCCCCGACCTTCAGGGAGAGGGTCTTGGCGATCCGGGCGGGTTCGACCCCCAGCGCCATCGCTGCTTCGGCGACGGTGGCGGTGCTTGCGCCCTGATCGATGATGGCCAGTTCCGGGGCCGAGCGCGCCAGAAAGCTTTGAACCGACTCCAGGCTCATGCGCCGCGCATCTCGCCCAGTTTCCGTTCCCAGGCGAGCGCGTGGGAAACGATGGTGTTCAGGTCCGCATGCTGCGGTTTCCACGGGAAGCGGGCCATGATTGCCCGATTGTCCGATATCAGCGCATCGGGATCGCCAGCGCGCCGCGCCTCAAGGCGGCGGTCGACGGTCATGTTCGTCACCCGGTCCACCGCGTCGAGCACCTCCAGCACGGAAAAGCCCCGGCCATAGCCGCAATTGAGCGTATGGCTGCGGGTCGGGTCAGCGATCAGGGCCTCCAGCGCCAGCACATGCGCGTTGGCGAGATCGGAAACATGGATATAGTCGCGGACGCCGGTCCCGTCGGGCGTGTCATAGTCCGTGCCGAACACGGAGACATGGCTCCGTTTGCCAAGGGCGGCCTCCACGGCGACCTTGATGAGATGCGTGGCCCCGGCGGTGGACTGGCCGGAGCGTCCCTGCGGATCAGCGCCGGCGACGTTGAAGTAACGCAGCGCGCAATAGGTGAAGGGATGCGCCTTCGCCACATCCTCCAGCATGATTTCCGTCATCAGCTTCGACATGCCGTAGGGGTTGATCGGCCGCTTGGGCGTATCCTCCCGCACCGGGCTTTCCTCCGGGATGCCATAGGTCGCGGCGGTGGAGGAAAAGATGAAATGGGGTACGCCGCAACGCACGGCGCTTTCGATCAGCGCGCGGCTACGCACCGTGTTGTTGTGATAATATTTGAGCGGGTCGGACACGGATTCCGGCACCACAACCGATCCGGCGAAGTGCATGATCGCGCCGACGCCATGATCGCGCAGCAGCTTTTCGACCAGCGGCTGATCGGCGATATCGCCCTCGACGAACGGCACGTCCTGCGGCACCGCCCAGCGGAAGCCGGTGACCAGATTGTCGATGACGACCACCGGCCATCCGGCATCCTGCAGCGCGAGAACCGCGTGGCTGCCGATATAGCCCGCTCCGCCGGTTACCAGCACAGTCGGTTTGTTACCCATCCGTTTCCAACTCCTTGCCAGCGCCGCGATAGTGCAGCGCAGCATCGATTGGCAAGGAATTGGAGGGGGTCAGGCCGCCTTTTGCACCGCTTCGTCATAGAATGAGACGGTGCGCGCCGCCATGTCGCGCAGTTGCTGCGTCGGAGCGAAACGGTCTCCATGCGCTTGCGCAAGCCGATCGAGCACCTTCACAACATGCGCGATGCCCACCGTATCCATATGGCTGAACGGTCCCCCGGTGGATGGCGCAAAGCCCCAGCCGAACACCGCGCCGACGTCTCCGTCCTCCGGCGTCTCCAGCACGCCTTCCTCAAAGCAGCGCGCGCATTCGATGAGCTGGCGGTAGAGAAGGCGCTCGCGCACGTCCTCGACCGAAGGCTGGGCGGCGGCGGGCGGGAACTGATCGGCGAGGCCGGGCCAAAGCAGTTTCTTTCCGTCATCAGGATAGTCGTAATAGCCCTTGCCATTCTTGCGGCCCATACGGCCGAGTTCGACCATCTTCGCCATGACATCATCGGACGCCTGATGTTTGTAGGCGTCTCCCAGATCGGCCTTCGCCGCCTTCATGACCTTATAGCCAAGCTCGATAGACACCTCGTCGGAAACGGCGAGAGGGCCAACCGGCATGCCGAGCTGCTTGCCGGCATTTTCGATGAGTGCGGGAGTCACGCCTTCCGCGATCAGTTCGGCGCCCTCCTGCACATAGGTTCCAAAGCAGCGCGAGGTGTAGAAGCCGCGGCTATCATGCACGACGATGGGCGTCTTTTTGATCTGGGCGACGTAATCCAGTGCCTTGGCAATGGCTTGCGGACCGGTCTTTTCACCGACGATAATCTCCACCAGCGGCATTTTTTCGACCGGCGAGAAGAAATGCACGCCGATGAAATTTTCCGGCTTCGACCAGGCCTGCGCAAGCCCCGTGATGGGCAGGGTTGAGGTGTTGGAGCCGAAGATGGTGTCCGCGCCCAGTACGGCCTCCGTCTTGTGCGTGGCGTCCGCCTTGATGGCGCGATCCTCGAACACGGCCTCGATCACGAAGTCTGCGCCCGCAAGGTCTGCAAAATCCGCCGTGGGAGTGATGCGGGCGAGGGTGGTGGCCAGCTTCTCCGGCGTCATGCCCTTGCCCAGACGCTTCGACAGAACGCTTTCGGCGTGCGCCTTGCCCTTTTCGGCAGAAGCCATGTCCCGGTCCAGCAGAACCACATCGATCCCCGCCTGCGCCGAGACAGTGGCGATGCCCGCGCCCATCATGCCTGCTCCCAGCATGGCGAGCTTTATGGTCGGAGCTTTCGCCTCGCCCTTGGGTCTCCGCGCGCCGCGTTCGGCCGCCTGCTTGTTGACGAACAGGGTGCGGATCATATTGCGCGCCTGCGGGTCGACAACGACCTTCGCGAAATATTTGCTTTCGATGCGGATGGCGCGATCGAAAGGTAGCAACGCGCCTTCATAGACCGCCGAAAGCAAGGCGATGGGCGCATTCATGGTGCGCTGGGTCTGCTTCATCGTCATCGGCACCGCGCCGATGAAGGTCTGGATGAAGGCGGGGTTGAAGCCGCCTGCGCCGCCGGGGAATTTGAAATCCTTCTTGTCCCACGGCTGGATGCTGGCATCGGGGTTCGCCTTCAGCCATGCCTTGGCCGCGTCCGTGGTGGTGCCCTGGGGAACGACCGCATCGACGACCTTCAGCATCGCCGCCTCAGCCGGGCGAAAGAGCTTGCCCTGAAGCATATAGATCAGTGCGGTCTGGACGCCGGTGATGCGCGGCAGGCGCTGGCTGCCGCCACCGCCGGGGAACAGGCCGATCATGATTTCCGGCAGGCCGAGCTGGGTCTTGGCGCTGTCGCCGACGACGCGATAATGGCAGGCGAGCGCCAGTTCGAAACCGCCGCCGACGCAGGTGCCTTCAATGGCGCAGGCCACGGGCTTGCCGCAGGTTTCCAGGCGGCGGAACAGGGCGTTCAGCACGAACACCTTGTCGAACACGGTCGCCATGTCCATCTTGCCGTCGGGACCGGGGGCCAGCATGGCGGGCAAGGCTTTGAGGTCCATGCCGCCCATGAAGCCGCTGTCCTTGCCGGATCGGATGACCGCGCCCTTGATCGCCTCTTCGCCCGCAATCCGGTCGATGGCGGCCGAGAGGTCCGCGATAAATTCAGGGCCAATGACGTTCATCGACTGGCCGGGCACGTCGATGGTGAGGGTGGCGATGCCGTCTGCGTCGGTTTCGAACTGGATGGTGGTCATGGCTCAAACCCTCTCGATAATCGCGCCGGTGCCCATGCCCGCGCCGATGCACAGATTGACGAGGGCGGTGCCCTTGCCGCTGCGTTCCAGTTCCTCAAGCGCGATGCCCAGGATCATCGCGCCGGTCGCGCCGAGCGGATGCCCCATCGCGATCGCGCCGCCATTCACGTTGACGTCCGCATGGTTGAGGTCGAGCGCCTGCATATAGCGCAGGACGACGGCGGCGAATGCCTCGTTCAATTCCCACAGGTCGATGTCGGTCTTGCTCATGCCGGATTTCTTGAGCAGCTTGCCTGCGACGAACTCCGGGCCGGTCAGCATGATGGTCGGTTCCGACCCGATCGAGGCCATCGCCTTGATCCGGGCGCGGGGTTTCAGGCCATATTTCTCACCCATCGCCTTGTTGCCGATGAGGATGGCGGCGGCGCCATCGACGATGCCGGAGCTGTTGCCCGCATGATGGACATGGTTGATCCGCTCGATTTCCGGATATTTCAGCAGGGCCACCGCATCGAAGCCCGGCATATCCTCGCCAAGCGCGGTGAATGCCGGTTTCAGCGAGGCAAGCGACTGCATGTCCGCGTCCGGGCGCATATGTTCGTCATGGTCGAGCGCGACGAGGCCGATGACGTCCTTCACCGGGACGACCGAGCGGGCGAAGCGCCCCTCCTTCCAGGCATGAGCGGCGCGCTTCTGGCTTTCGACCGAATATGCGTCGACGTCCGTGCGGGAAAAGCCGAACTTGGTGGCGATCAGGTCCGCGCCGATGCCCTGGGGCGCGAAATAGGTTTTCCAGTTGACGGCGGGGTCCATGGCCAGCGCGCCGCCGTCCGACCCCATGGGCACGCGGCTCATCGATTCCACGCCGCCGCCAATGGCGAAATCCGCTTCGCCGGAGATGACCTTGGCCGCGGCGAGGTTCACGGCCTCCAGCCCCGACGCGCAGAAGCGGTTGATCTGCATGCCTGCCGTGGTTTCGGCATAGTCGGCATTCAGCACAGCCGCGCGACCAATGACTGCGCCCTGTTCGCCGACGGGCGTCACGCAGCCCAATATCACATCGTCCACATCGGCGGTGTCGATGGCGGTGCGGTCTCGCACGGCTTCCAGCATCTGCGTCGCAAGCTGGATCGGGGTGATGTCGTGCAGCGAACCGTCCTTCTTGCCCCGCCCACGGGGCGTGCGAACGGCGTCGTAGATGAAGGCTTCCATGGCCTGGTCTCTCCATTTCGCGCCCTGGCGAAAGCAGCGCGTCTGCGGCCAATGTGCGCGGGCGGGACGAAAGTGCAAGAGGGCGCGCAAAGGCCGCAGCCCGGCAAACAAGGCGGGATGCGCGCGAGGCAGGCGTTGCCGTAGCGACAGCGGCTGACGCTATTTTGCAAAAATATTTTTTGCGAATGCGCGAACGCTGTGTTTCCCTTGCTCATGCTGTTCAAGGCGAAGCCCAGCCGCTAGGAGTCGCCACCGAAACAGCATCGGGGACGCAGCATGGAAAGATATAGCCGGATCGCCATTATCCTGCACTGGACGATCGCGGCTTTGCTTGCGTTCCAGATATCCCTGGGTTGGGGCCTTGAGGAAGCGGGCGCGCGGGGTTTCGCTGCGTTTCAGTTGCACAAGTCGATCGGCATCAGCATCCTGGTCCTGACGCTGGCGCGCATCGCGGTGCGATATTGGAAGCCGAGGCCCGCGCCGATGGAAGGCGGCCTGACCGGCGCTCTCGCCAAGGCTGTGCATCTGGGCCTGTATGTTTTTATGCTGGGCGGTCCGCTGACGGGATGGGCGCTGGTGTCCACCGCCAAGGTGACGGTGCCGACGCTGATATTCGGCACTATCCCCTTGCCGCACCTGCCGCTGCCGCATGGCGTGCATGAGGCTGCGGAGAATGCGCATGGACTGATCGCCTGGATCGGCATTGCCCTGTTCCTGCTGCATGTGGCGGGCGCGCTGCGGCATCATGTGCTGATGCGGGATGGCCTTATCTACCGGATGGTGCCTGCGCGATCGCTGGGCATGATGCTGGCGCTGATCGCGGCGATCCCGGCGGGGCTGTTCCTGGGTAAAGCGATTTTGCCGAAGGGCGTGGCGGCATCCGCCCCCGCAGCCGTGGCGGACAATGCCGCCGAGGCGGTGGATATGGCGGAGGCCAATGCCTCTGACGCGGCTGCGGGCAATATTGTCGAAGCCGTGGCGGACAATGCCGCCCAAGCCGCGGAGGAAGCGCCCGCGGGACCGCCACCGGTATGGACTGTCCAGCCGGGCGGCAAGATCGGTTTCTCCGTGACCAATGACAGCGATACCATAGCCGGAGGCTTTTCACGCTGGACCGCCGACATAGTGATGGACCCTGACCATCCCGAAACGGCCTCCATCTCGGTCGATATCGACCTGGCGAGCGCCAGCGTCGGAGACCCGACGCAGACGAGCATGCTGGCGGGTGACGAATTTTTCGGCGTCGCGGCGCACCCAAGAGCCAAGTTCGTGGCCAAGGGCGCGGAGAAGACGGGAGCCAATAGCTATCGTGCGAAGGGAACCCTGACTCTGAAGGGCGTGTCCAAGCCGCAGGCGATACGCTTCACCCTCTCAGGAACCGGGCTGAAACGCAAAGTCGAGGGGACGGGAACGATCGCGCGGGCTGCGTTCGGCGTCGGCAATGGTGACAGCAGCGGGGGGCTGGCCCCCAATGTTTCGCTGACCTTCGCATTCGATGCTGCGGGAAAATTGCCCTGACGCATACCGGACAGATTGCGTTCCGCTGATTTGTAATCAGGCGTCTTTCATAGCTGTTATGCCCGCCACGCACTGGCTATTGCCGGTTTTGCACCCCATATGGGCCGGGAAACGGTAAAAAGAGGATGAGCTATTGAGTGATCCGGCCTTGGGAGACGGCAGTCAGGTTTCTTCACCGGAAAAGATGGCGGTGCCCGACGATGTTGCGGAAGCCATCCGCACCCTGATCCGCTGGTCCGGCGACGACCCCAGCAGGGAAGGGCTGATCGACACGCCGAAGCGGGTTGCGCGGGCGTGGAAGGAATATTGCCGGGGCTATGCCGAGGACCCCGCTTATCATCTGTCCCGCATCTTCCACGAAGTGGGCGGCTATGACGAGATCGTGCTGCTGAAGGACATCCCGTTCCAGTCGCACTGCGAGCATCATATGGCGCCGATCACCGGCCACGCCCATATCGCCTATCTGCCCGGCGATTATGTGGTCGGGATTTCCAAGCTGGCGCGCGTGCTGCACGCCTTCGCCCAGCGGTTGCAGGTCCAGGAACGGCTGACGGCCGAGGTTGCCGATTGCATCTGGGAAAATCTGAAGCCACAAGGGGTGGCGGTGGTCATAGAGGCGACCCATGGCTGCATGACGGGGCGCGGCGTGCGTACGCCAGGCGTCATCATGAAGACCAGCCGGATGATGGGCGCGTTCCGGGATGACGAGAAAAGCCGGAAGGAAGTTCTCAAACTGATGGGTGTATGAGCGGCGCGTGAGTGAAGATGGGGGCACATATCGTCCGCTCCGTGCGCCAGCCGCGCAGGAGGTGACTTCCGGTCTGCCGGTTTCGGGAAGGCGTTTGGCGCTGATCACCGGAGGGCACAGGCGGCTGGGCGGCATCATTGCCGCCGCTCTTGCGAAGGCCGGCTTCACCCTTGCCATCCATGGCAGCCACGACACGCTGCTGGATGGCGGAATGGCGCAGTTGTTTGAGGAGAACAACACGGCCTGGCAGGGCTTTGTCGCGGATTTCACCAATCTGGAGGCGGCCGACGAACTGATCGCCAACGTGTCCTCGGCCTTTGGCCGCCCGCCGGACCTGCTGGTCAACAGCGCCGCGATCTTCGGGCAGGACAGGCTGGAAAATGTCACGCCCGACACGCTGATGCAGCATTATGCCGTGAATTGCGCCGCACCGACGCTGCTGACCAAGGCGTTCGCCATGGTGCCCGCCGGGCCGACGGATCGCTGCATCGTCAACATCCTGGATCAGCGGATCGCGCAGCCGCATGGCGACCAGCTATCCTATACGCTGTCCAAGATGGCGCTGGCCGGACTGACGCAGGTGGCCGCGCGGGAACTTGCCCCGCAAATCCGCGTCAACGGGGTGGCCCCCGGCCTGACGATCGCGACGCCCGATTATTCGGACGATCAGATGCAGGATCTGGCGAAGGCCATGCCGCTTGGCCGCCTGCCGCTGGCGGAGCAGATTGCGGAGGCCGTGCTGTATCTGGCCAATGCGACAGCAGTGACGGGGCAGGTGCTGTATGTGGACGGCGGCGCCCATATGCAGAGCTATACGCGGGACTTCATGCACCTGTAGACCGGCCGTCCGCCACAACGATCTCCGGCAGGATGGCGTCCAGCAGGAGCATCCCGGCGGAGGTGACGCGCAGGCGGCCGCCATCGTCTTTCAGCAGGCCCAGCGCGCCTAACTGGCCGATCGCCTGCACATCGACAAGCTGCGCCTTCGTCATTCCGGTTTGTTCGCCGATTTTTTCCAGATCGACTCCTTCGCGCAGGCGCAGTCCCATCAGCAGCGCTTCGGCAGCGCGGTCGGAGGCGGACAGCGACTCCTCGCTTTTTAGTCCGTGACCGTTGCGGGCAACGGCATCGATCCAGTTTTCCGGCTTGCGGTGGCGCAGGGCGGCCATTGCATCACGGCGGCCGTGCGCGCCGGGGCCTATCCCCACATAGTCGCCATATCGCCAATAGGTGAGGTTGTGACGGCTTTCCTGCCCGGCGCGCGCGTGGTTGCTGATTTCATAGGCGGGCAGGCCAGCGCCCTCCATCATGGCCTGGGTCAGTTCAAACAGCGTCGCGGCATGATCAGGGTCCGCCGGGATGAAGTCTTTCCGGCGCACCATGGTTTCGAAACGGGTGCCCGGCTCTATGGTCAGTTGATAGAGCGAGAGGTGGCCGGTGCCGAAACCGAGAGCGCGCGCCAGCTCCGCCGCCCACTCGGCTTCGCTCTGGCCGGGGCGGGCATAGATCAGGTCGAAGGTGACGCGGCCGAACGTCGCCTGCGCCAGATCGAGCGCGGCAAGGGCCTCCTCCACGTCATGGGTGCGGCCGAGAAAGCGTAGCGCCTGATTATCCAGCGCCTGCAGGCCGAGCGACACGCGATTGACGCCCGCGGACGCCAGATCAGCGAAACGCGCCGCCTCGACCGAGCTTGGATTGGCCTCCAGCGTGATCTCTATGTCCGGCGCGAAACCCCAGTGCCGTTCCGCCGCCTGGATAAGCGCGGCGGCCGTTTGCGGGGGCATGAGCGAGGGCGTGCCGCCGCCGAAGAAGATCGAGGACAAGCGGCGGCCCGGCGTGAGCGCGGCCTCATGCGCCATGTCCGCCAGCAGGGCGCTTTGCCATGCCGCCTGGTCCACACTGTCGCGCACATGGCTGTTGAAGTCGCAATAGGGGCATTTGGAGACGCAGAAAGGCCAATGAATATAGAGCGCTAAAGGCGCTGCGGTTCGGCCGCTGTTCATCGGGGCTAGGGTAGGGGCTTCGGCCATGACGGGCGGATTCCTTAAGCGCATTTCGAAATATTGGCCAACATTCTTGGCGCTCGCCGTTTTTCCCGCGCAGGCGCAGACGGATTTGCAGCGCGATGTCCGGGACCGCTGGTACAATCCGGACAAGCCGCAGCCGCGCGGCGAGGGATTGTTGAAATATCATATGCTGACGGCCCACAACCGGGCGCGGGCGGCGGCGGACGTGCCGCCGCTTGTCTGGGATCAGGCGTTGGCGAACGAAGCGGGCGCCTATGCCCGCGTGCTGGCGCGGAGCCGGACGTTCAAGCATAGCAGCAAGGCGCAGCGGTCGAAGCCGCAGGGCGAGAATCTGTGGATGGGGTCCCAAGGCGGCTTCACCTATGCCGAGATGGCGGCGAGCTGGGTGAATGAGAAGCGCTATTACCGCCCCCGCGCCGTGTTGCCGGACATCAGCTCGACCGGCGACTGGCGCGACGTGGGGCATTATACGCAGGTGATCTGGCGCAGCACGACGGCGGTGGGCTGCGGCCTCGCCTCCAATGGCGATGATGATTATCTGGTCTGCCGCTATTCACCGCCGGGCAATGTCTTTGGCCAGAACGCCACGGCCGGGAAGCCCTAGGACGGCGCGCCCCAAATCCAATCGTTCGCCCTGGGCGAAGTCTAAGGGTCCTGCCTCGCTCCGCCTGAATTGGAGGCCGGGTGGATTGGCTTTATAGGCTCCGCGCTAAAATGCCGCCGCGACCAGCTTGGCGAAGGCGTCGGCGCGATGGCTCATGGCGTGCTTGGCGTCCGGGTCCATCTCGCCGAAGCTGATGTCATGGCCGATGGGCTGGAATATGGGATCATAACCGAAGCCCTTGTCACCGCGCGGGGGCCAGACGAGCGTGCCGTCGACCCGGCCCTCGAACACCTCGACATGGCCGTCCGGCCAGGCAAGGGCGAGGGCGCAGACGAAATGGGCGTCATGCCCGGCATCCGGTCCCTTCGCCTCCACTGCTTCATGAACCAGACGCATGGCAAGGCCGAAATCCTTGTCCGGCCCGGCCCAGCGGGCGGAGAAGATGCCGGGATCGCCGCCCAATGCCTCAACGCATAGCCCGCTGTCGTCGGCGAGAGCGGGCAGGCCGGACAGATCGGCGGCCTGCATCGCCTTCAACTCCGCATTGGCGACGAAGGTCGTGCCGGTTTCTTCCGGTTCGGGCAGGTCAAGCGCGGCGGCGGACACCGGCTCTATCCCATAGGGGCCGAGCAGCGCCTGTATCTCCCGCACCTTGCCGGCATTGTGACTGGCGATGACCAGCTTGCCGGGCTTCAGCTTGCGGATTGCCTGCTCGTTACCGGCATTGTCTGTCATGTTTGTTATCCTACCCTTGTTGTGCTCCTGCGAACGCAGGGGCCTAGAGTGCGCAATCACTGCCGATGACCCTGGGCTCCTGCTTTCGCAGGAGCCCTATATTTGACGATGGCCGCCGACTAACGTCCCGTCGCCTTGTCCTGCGCCGCGAAAATCTGGGTGCAGCCGATACGGGCAAGGCGCAGGAGGCGGAGAAGTTCCTCCTCGTCGAATGTCGCGCCTTCGGCGGTCGCCTGAACCTCGGCGAACTTGCCGTCGCCGGTCAGGATCAGGTTGGCGTCGGCCTCCGCATTCGAATCCTCGTCATAGTCGAGGTCGAGGACGGGCGTGCCCTTGTAGATGCCGCAACTGATCGCCGCGACCTTCTGCAGGATCGGGTCCTCCTTGATCGCGCCGGAGGCGAGCAGCTTGTCGACGGCGATGCGCATCGCGACCCATGCGCCGGAAATCGACGCGGTGCGGGTGCCGCCATCGGCCTGGATAACGTCGCAGTCGAGGGTGATCTGACGCTCGCCCAGCTTCTTCATGTCCATGACCGAGCGCAGGGAGCGGCCGATGAGGCGCTGGATTTCCTGGGTGCGGCCGGACTGCTTGCCCTTGGCCGCCTCGCGCTGGCCGCGGGTGTGGGTGGCGCGGGGCAGCATGCCATATTCCGCCGTGACCCAGCCTTCGCCCTTGCCGCGCATGAAGGGCGGCACCCGCTCCTCGACCGAGGCAGTGACGAGCACGCGCGTCTGGCCGAAGCTGACGAGGCAGCAGCCCTCCGCATGGACAGTGAAATCAGGCTCCATATGGATGGTGCGCATTTGGTCGGGGGCGCGGCCGGATGGGCGCATAGATATTTACTCCAGTTAAACTGGCGGGGGCTTAGCGCCGTCAGTGGCGTCTTGCCAGTGGGCCTTGAGAAAAAGGCGGCGAAGGAAGTAGAGGGCCGATGAGCTAAGGCCCGTCGAGTTAAGGCTTGATACAGGGGCCGCGCCGGACAAGGCGGGTGGAGCAGGAGATCAGCATGACAAAAATGATGGCGGCGGGTTTGGCTATGCTGATCCTTTCGGGATGCGCGACCGCGCCGAAGGCCGATAAGCCGGTCGCGAAGGCGGACACCATCCGGTTTTCCGCCGGTCCCTGCTTTGGCGTCTGCCCGGTTTACAGCGTCACGGTGAACCCCAACGGGTCGGGCGTGCTGATCCCGCAGAGGAATACCTCCGTTCCGGGCGAGACCCGTTTCGCCGTCACCCCGCTGCAATATAAGCGCCTGCGTGACGCCTTTGCGCCTTTCCGGCCGCTGACCGGCAAGCAGAAGCGGATCGCGCAGGGCGAGAATTGCCAGCGCGCCGCGACGGACATGCCCGGTTACGAGATTGTGTGGACCCGCGCCGGACAGGACAAGACGGAGCTGGATTTCTATTCCGGCTGTTTCGATGCGCGCTACGCGAAGCTGCGGGAGGCGGTGCGGGCCGTCCCGAAGATCCTGGACATCGAAAAGATGCTGAAGGCCGGAAAATAGCCTAATCATGGCCCAAGCATGTTAAGGAGGGCGTGATGGCGATTGTGAAGCGGCTGTGCCGGATTTTGGGAATGGTCTGCCTGCTGACGGGGCTGTTGTGGATCGGGCAGGGGCTTGGCCTTGTCCACTGGCCGGAGAGCAGCTTCATGATCGACGCCCGTCCCTGGGCATGGCGCGGCGCCGGTCTGGCCCTGCTGGGGCTGGGCATGCTCTTTCTGTCCCGGAAGATCGGGCGATAAGGGCGGATTGAGTGATCGGCCATTGCCCCCTACATGAGCATTGATGTCCGTCACGCCGATCACCGAACTTAACAGCCGCGCCCGCGATATTTTCCGCGTTGTGGTGGAAAGCTATCTGGGCACCGGCGCGCCGGTGGGGTCGCGTACGATCAGCAAGCTTGCCGGATTGAACCTGTCGCCGGCCTCCATCCGCAACGTGATGCAGGATCTGGAGGAGCTTGGCCTGCTCGCCGCGCCGCACACCTCGGCGGGGCGGATGCCGACGGAAAGCGGATTGCGCCTGTTCGTCGACGGGATGATGCAGACGGCGGAGCCTTCGGCCGAGGACCGGCGGGCGATCGAGGCGCGGCTGTCGGATGGTGGGCCGATCGAGGAGGCCTTGTCCGCGGCGACGCTGGCGCTGTCCGGCCTGTCGGCCTGTGCGGGTATCGTCATGGTGCCCAAGCGCGAACCGGTGATGCGGCAGTTCGGCTTCGTGCCTTTGTCCCGCAATCAGGCGCTCGCCGTGCTGGTGGGCGAGGACGGGTCAGTGGAAAACCGGGTGGTGGACCTGCCCGACAATGTGACGCCCTCCGCGCTCAATGAGGCGGCGAATTATATGTCGGCGCGGCTGTCCGGCCTGACGCTGGGCGAGGCGCGGCTGCGGTTGCGCGCGGAACTGGACGCCGACCGCGCGGCTATCAATGGCGCGGCGCGGGAGCTGGTCGAGCGCGGAATCGCCATCTGGTCATCGGACATGGAAAACCGGCCGGTGTTGATCGTGCGGGGGCAGGCGAACCTGATCGACGAGACCGCTTCGGCCGATCTGGAGCGGGTGCGGCAATTGCTGGATGAACTGGAGGGCAAGCAGGAAATTTCCCGCCTGCTGGAAAGCGCGCTGGCCGGAACCGCCACCAAAATCTTCATCGGTTCGGAAAACAAGCTCTTTTCTCTTTCGGGTTCCTCCGTCATAGCCGCCCCTTACCGTGGGGGTGACGGCCGGGTATTGGGGGTGGTCGGCGTGATCGGCCCCACGCGCTTGAACTATGCCCGCGTGATACCCATGGTGGATTTCACTGCACAGACCCTGTCGAGACTGATGAGATGAGCGAAGATAATAAAGACATCCACAACGACCAGCCCGACGCCGTGATCGATGACGCGGCGGAAGTTTCGGAGACCGATACGGCGCTGAACGAGCTGGAAAGCAAGCTGACTGCGCTGGAAAATGAACTGGCGACCGCCAAGCAGGACGTGCTCTACGCCCATGCCGATACGCAGAATGTGCGGCGGCGGCTGGAGAAGGAATTGCAGGACGCACGGGCCTATGCCGCGACGGCCTTTGCGCGCGACATGCTCTCGGTGGCGGACAATCTGTCCCGCGCCCTGGCGGCGATCCCGGCGGAAATGCGCGACGATGACAAGATGAAGGGCCTGGTCATCGGCCTGGAGGCGACCGGCCGCGAGCTGGAAAGCACGTTCCGCAAGAATGGCATTGAGAAGATCGAGGCGCTGGACCAGATACTCGACCCCAACAAGCATCAGGCCATGGTCGAAATCCCGTCAGACAAGGCGCCCGGCACGATCGTCCAGGAGATGCAGGCCGGCTATATGATCAAGGACCGGCTGCTGCGCCCGGCGATGGTCGGGGTTGCAAAAGCGCCCTGAATGCGACTAGGAACGCGACGGTGTTCCGCTTTTTTTGAACGACGCGAACGGCGGCTATCCCCATGGATTGCCGCCGTTTTTATTGCGTTTGGCGCGTGCGGGGCGCAAAATGCTATTGCATAGCAAAAGCATCATTGAAAATATCTAAGATATATCTTGAACATTCTACGACAAGATATATCTAAGCTGCATCATGAAACATATTGGAAAGAGACTCATGCGATTTCATATGCACGGCCACAGACATGGCCACGGATTTACCCATGAGGCGGGGCGGGAGCGCGGATGCGCCCCGGACGGCTTCGGGCGCGGTTTTGGTAGGGGCGGCTTCGGCGGCGGACGTCATGGCCATGGCGGCGGCTTTGGAGGCGGAGGGCCTTTTGGCAGGGGCCGCCGCCGGGTGTTCGACGCGGGCGAGCTGAAGCTGGTGCTGCTCAAACTGATCGATGACGAGCCGCGACACGGATATGACCTGATCCGCGGGATCGAGGCGCTGAGCGGCGGGACCTATGCGCCCAGCCCCGGCGTCGTCTATCCGACGCTGACCCTGCTGTCCGACATGGGACTGGCGGAGGAGCAGCCCGGAGAGGGCACGCGCAAGCTGTTCGCCATTACGGACGCGGGCAAGGCGCATCTGCTGGAAAATCGCGATGCGGCGCTGGAGGCGATGAGCCGGCTGGAGACGCTGGCGAAGATGAGCGAGCGCACCGACGGCGCGCCGATCCGCCGCGCGATGGAAAATCTGAAGATGGCCCTGCGCGGACGCCTTGAAAAGGAAGGCGCGGATGCCGACACCATGCTGGAGGTCGCCGCCCTGATCGACGAGGCGGCCGCCAAGATCGAAAGGCTGAAATGATGGCGACCACCACTGCAAGCGTGCCGACGGACAGCGGCAGCCGTTATTTGCAGCAATTGTGCAAGCATTGGGGCCACAAGTTCGACGTCACCTTCGACGCGCAGCGCGGCACCGTGGCCTTGCCGCAAGCGCTGACGACGATGGTGGCGGAGGCGGGAAGCCTTCGCGTCACGATCGATGCGGAGGACCCGGCGGTGCTGGACCGGATGAAGGGCGTGGTCGCCGAACATCTTGACCGCTTCGCCTTCAAGGAAGCGCCGCTGGCGTTCGACTGGAAATAAAGCGGTTCCGGCGGGCGGCGTCCGGCCATACGGCAGCGCCGGACGCCTCCCTGACCATCTCCCCCGCAGATCGTCATTGTCATCGGCCATGGACAATGCCATGCGGCGTGCCAGTGGACGTGATTGCGTAGGGGGAGGCGCTTGCCATGACAGCCTTGTTATCCATCATGCTTGCAGGCGCGCTCGCGCCCGCCGCTCCCGTCGAGCCCAACACCTGGTTCACCAGCAAGGAGCATCCGAAAACGGCTCTCGCAGTCGCCGACCGGGGCTTCATCGCCTATATGATCGATGTCTCGCCCGATGGCGCGGCCATTCGCTGCGAGACGCAGGAGAATGGCGATCTTGACCGCAAGGTATGCGATATCGTCATGAAAAGCGCCCGTTTCCAGCCCGCCAAGGACGATCAGGGCAGGCCGGCGTTCGCCCGGCATGAGGGCGTGGCGAGCTTCCTGATGCCCGGCAATACTTCGCGGCGGCCCGACCGTTCGAAACTGGCCGTCGCGGTCGATGCATTGCCCGGCGGCGCAACAAGTCCGGCCTATGCCAGGGTTGCATTCCTGGTCGATGAAAGCGGCGCGATCAGCCATTGCGCGTCCATGGCCGGGGAGAGGCGGCGGTTCATGCAGACCGTCGAGGCCCTGGGACCGGCGGCGTGCGAGGCGCTGGCCAAGGATTACAAGCCTGCGCCGGCGCGGAACGCGGCGGGCGCGGCCGTGCCGTCAGTCCAGAGCGCGATGGTGCGTTTCGAGATGCCCAAGGCGCCCTGATCCGGCAGCCGATCCATTGGCCGAGCCATTCCCGATCCGCCGGAGGGCGCGTCCGTTCCTCGCCCAAATCTGCCTCATTCTCACCCCAAAGTTTGTTTAAACAGCCGTCAAACATTATGTAGGTCGGCATGTATTTCAGCGAACTCGACAGCGGCGCGGCGTCCGGGAAACCGGCGCTTCCGCCACGATCCTATGAGGATAAAGCGCTGCTGCGCGCGGCGGCGGCGCTCAATCAGGAATTGAGTCGCGCCAAGCCCGCAATCTACTGGACCGATATGTTGCTGTCGGCGGCGGTGGGTTATGCTGGGCTGTTCGTGGCGATGACCGCGCCCTCCGTGGGTGTGGCGATTGCGGGCGCGCTGGTGGCGATGCTGCTGCTCTATCGCGCGAGCAGCTTCATTCACGAGATTTCGCACCTGAAGCCGGACGCCGTGCCGGGATTTCATACCGTATGGAACCTGATCGCGGGCGTGCCGCTGATGATTCCGTCCTTCATGTATGAGGGCGTGCATACGCTGCATCACCATCGCGCGCGATATGGCACGGTGGACGATCCCGAATATCTGCCTCTCTCGCGCATGCGGACGGGAACGCTGGCGGTGTTCATGGCGGCGGCGGCACTGGCGCCGATCGGCTTCCTGATCCGGCACGCAGTGCTGGTGCCGCTGTCGCTGCTGTCGCCGCGCCTGCGCGGGGCGGTGATGGAGAAATATTCGGCGCTGGCGATCAATCCGCAGTTCCGCCGTCCCGCGCCGGACGCGAAACTCCGCCGGTCCTGGGCGCTGTGGGAGGGCGTGGCGAGCCTGTGGAGCATCGGCCTGATCGCGCTGGTCGCGGCGGGCGTGGTGCCGTTGCGCGCGTTCCTCGTCTATCTGGCGGTGCTTTCGGGCGCGATGATAGTCAACCAGGTGCGCACGCTGGTCGCGCATCTGTGGGAGAATGACGGCGAGGAGATGAGCATCACCGCGCAATATCTCGACAGCGTGAACGTGCCGCCGCCGGGATATCTGCCCGTGCTGTGGGCACCGGTGGGCCTGCGCTATCATGCGATCCACCATCTGCTGCCCGGACTCCCTTATCATGCGCTGGGTGAGGCGCACAGCCGGCTGATCGCGACCATGCCGGAGGGCACATCCTACCACCGGGCCAATTACCGCAGCCTGCGGGCGATGGTGATGCGGCTGGTGCGGGCCTCGATGGGGGCTGGGCGGGGCTGATATCATCGGCGTCATCCCGGCGTAGGCTGGGATTTCAGCCCGTGACGTGCAACCAAGCCTCACGAGATCCCAGCCTACGCTGGGATGACGTTAAGCCTTAAACGGCAGCACCGCTTCATAAGCCTCCAGTGGGGGCCTGTTCTTCAGCTTGACGCCCTGGCGCAGCAGGAAGGCGTGGCGGACGATTTCGGCCTGCTGCTCTATCCCATAGCGGGCGAAGGGCTTGCCCGGCTCCAGCGTGTAACTGTAGCGGCAGAAGGGGTGGCGCATCAGCGGGAGCCAGTATTTACCGCGATGCTGCGCCTGCCAGACATGGGTCATTTCGTGGATGAGCAGACCCTGATGCTCCATCGGACTTGCGCAGAAATCGTCGCAGAACAGCCCGTTCGCCGGGTGAAACCACAGGTCGCCGTCCGGAGCCATCGTCACGCGCCTGGGCTGGAGCGGCCACCATTTGCGGTTGTGAATGCGCACCGCGTCATAATCGATGGCGTCGCCGAAGATGGAGGCGGCGAGGGCGCGTTCGGCAGACGTGAGCGGGCGGGTGGTGTTCACCGGCATTCTATTAACCGTTCGTCCTGAGCTTGTCGAAGGACTGTCCTTCTCTAAGTCAAAGAAAGGGCAGGGCTTCGACAAGCTCAGCCCGAACGGAGGAGAAGAGAATTAATGCGCCGCGCCGCTCGCATTGCCTGCGTGACCCGATCCGCCTTCCTTCGCCGCAGGCGCGGGTTCGCCGGTTTTCTGGATCACCGCGTCGAACTGGATGCGGTCGCCGTTGGAAAAGAGAAAGGTCAGGGGAATCTTGCCCTGGGTCACGGCGTTCTGGTTGATGCGGAACAGCATGATATGCTTGCCGCCTGGTTCAAAGGCGACGGTCTGGCCGGCGGGAATGTCCACCTTGTCCACCGGCTTCATCGTCATCATGCCGCCCATCGCCATGCTTTCATGCATTTCGATCCGCTGCGCATAGTCGGACATCACGCCGCGCAGGGCCACGGGCGCGGGGCCGCCATGCACGACGAAATAGCCGGCCGAGGGCGAATCCGGGTTGGCGGACAGGCGCACCCACGCCTGATCGACGTAAAGCGGCGGCGGGTCGGCGCAGGCGGCGAGCAGCAGGGTCGACGCCAATAGCGCGCATGCCGCGGATATTCTGCTGAAAGCGCCCATTTCATCGACTCCAACTGTCTCGTTTCCGGTCGCCGGACTGCCTAATCATCATACATCCTTGTGCCAAGGAAAAGCGCGCCTATATCCAGACCCGAACGGTGACCGCGCCTGGCGCTCTTTGCGGGGCGGAGCCGTCAACCGCTGAACGCATTTGGGGTTAAACGAGGAAGAAATGGCAAAAGTTATCGGTATCGACCTGGGCACGACGAATAGCTGCATCGCAGTCATGGACGGCGGCAAACCCAAGGTTATCGAGAATGCGGAAGGCGCGCGCACGACGCCCTCCATCGTCGCCTTCGCGAAGGATGGCGAACGCCTGATCGGCCAGCCGGCCAAGCGCCAGGCCGTCACCAACCCGGAAAGCACGGTTTTCGCAGTGAAGCGCCTTATCGGCCGCCGCTTCGACGATCCGCTGACCAAGAAGGACATGGAGCTTGTCCCCTACAGCATCACCTCCGGCCCCAATGGCGACGCATGGGTGAAGGCTGGCGGCGAGGATTACAGCCCGTCGCAGATTTCCGCCTATATCCTGCAGAAGATGAAGGAGACCGCCGAGAGCTATCTGGGCGAGACCGTCACGCAGGCCGTCATCACCGTGCCCGCCTATTTCAACGACGCCCAGCGTCAGGCGACCAAGGATGCGGGCAAGATCGCCGGTCTTGAGGTGCTGCGCATCATCAACGAGCCGACCGCGGCTGCTCTTGCCTATGGCCTGGAGAAGCAGGACGGCAAGACCATCGCCGTATACGATCTTGGCGGCGGCACGTTCGACATTTCCGTGCTGGAGATTGGCGACGGCGTGTTCGAGGTGAAGTCGACCAATGGCGACACCTTCCTAGGCGGCGAGGATTTCGACGCCAAGGTCGTCGAGTTCCTGGCCGAGGACTTCAAGAAGGCCGAGGGCATTGACCTGACCAAGGACAAGCTGGCCCTGCAGCGCCTGAAGGAAGCGGCGGAGAAGGCGAAGATCGAGCTGTCGTCGGCGCAGACGACCGAGGTCAACCTGCCCTTCATCACCGCTGACCAGAACGGCCCGAAGCATCTGGTCAAGACGATCACGCGCTCCGACCTGGAGAAGCTGGTCGCCGACCTGATCAAGCGCACGATGGAGCCTTGCCGCAAGGCGCTGGCCGACGCCGGCGTGTCCGCGAGCGAGATCAGCGAAGTCGTGCTCGTCGGCGGCATGACCCGCATGCCCAAGGTGCGCGAGGCCGTGAAGGAATTCTTCGGCAAGGAGCCGCACACGGGCGTCAACCCTGACGAAGTCGTCGCCATGGGCGCGGCGATCCAGGCGGGCGTTCTGCAGGGCGACGTCAAGGACGTGCTGCTGCTGGACGTGACGCCGCTGTCGCTGGGCATCGAGACGCTGGGCGGCGTGTTCACCCGCATGATCGACCGCAACACGACGATCCCGGCCAAGAAGAGCCAAGTCTATTCGACCGCCGACGACAATCAGCAGGCGGTGACGATCCGCGTGTTCCAGGGCGAGCGCGAGATGGCGCTGGACAACAAGCTGCTTGGTCAGTTCGACCTGGTCGGCATCCCGCCCGCACCGCGCGGCGTGCCGCAGATCGAGGTCACGTTCGACATCGACGCCAACGGCATCGTCAACGTGTCGGCGCGCGACAAGGGCACCGGCAAGGAGCAGCAGATCAAGATCCAGGCCTCTGGCGGTCTGTCCGATGCGGACATCGACCAGATGGTGAAGGACGCCGAGCGCTTCGCCGACGAGGACAAGAAGAAGCGCGAAGGCGCCGAGGCGAAGAACAATGCCGAGAGCCTGATCCACACCACCGAGCGTCAGCTTGAGGAGCATGGCGACAAGGTTGACGAATCGCTGAAGTCGGAAATCGCCGCGGCGATCGCCGACACCAAGGCGGCCGTCGAGGGTGGCGACCCCGAAGCCATGAAGACCAAGGCGCAGGAACTCGCCACGGTCGCCATGAAGCTGGGTCAGGCGATTTACGAGAAGGAGCAGGCGCAGGCCGCTTCGCCCGCAGGCGAGGAAGCCGGTGAAACCAAGGCGGCCGACGATGATGTCGTCGACGCCGAATTCTCCGAAGTGGACGAAGACAACAAGGCGTAAGCTTAAGCCCTTTTCCCGCCATCTTTCTTTTTTAAGGGTGGCGGGACAAGCGGGCGGGGGCCTGAATGAACACCGAAATCGATTTTTATGAACTGCTGGAGGTGGAGCGCACGGCGGATGCCGGCACCATCAAGAGCGCGTACCGCCGGATGGCGATGAAATATCACCCGGACAAGACCGGGGGGTGCGCCGACAGCGAGGACAAGTTCAAGGCCGTCAGCGAGGCCTATGAATGCCTGAAAGACCCGCAGAAGCGCGCGGCCTATGACCGTTTCGGCCATGCCGCCTTCAAAAATGGCGGTGGCGGCGGACCGGGCGGCTTCGGCGCTGGCGGCGCGGGCGGCTTTTCCGATCTTGGCGATATTTTCGAGACGATATTCGGCCAGTCCGGTTTCGGCGGCGGCGGACGCCAGCAGGCGAACCGGCGCGGCGCGGACCTGCGCTACGACATGGAGATCACGCTGGAGGAAGCCTTTGCGGGCAAGTCCACCCAGATCGAGATCGAGGTTTCGGAAAATTGCGAGCCTTGCGATGGGACCGGCGCGCAGCCGGGCACCAAGGCCAAGGCGTGCATGACCTGCCGCGGCAGCGGGCAGGTGCGGGCGCAGCAGGGCTTCTTCGTCGTCGAGCGGACATGCCCGTCCTGCCATGGCGCGGGCCAGGTGATCGACAGCCCGTGCCGGTCATGCCGGGGCGAGGGGCGCGTCGACCAGCACAAGACGCTGGAGGTCAATATCCCCGCCGGCGTGGATGAGGGCAACCGCATCCGCCTGTCCGGCAAGGGCGAGGCGGGCGCGCGCGGCGCGCCGCCGGGCGACCTCTATATCTTCCTGCACATCAAGCGGCATCCGATCTTCGAGCGCGAGGGCAATGTCCTGCTGTGCCGCGCGCCCGTCAGCTTCACGACGGCGGCGCTGGGCGGCACGATCGAGGTGCCGGGGCTGGACAAGCAGGTCCACAAGATCGCGATCCCCGCGGGCATCCAGTCCGGCAAGCAATTGCGCCAGCGCGGCGCGGGCATGCCGGTGCTGAACAGCCGCGGCTTTGGCGACATGGTGATTCAGGTCGATGTTGAGACGCCGACCAAGCTGACATCGCGCCAGCGCGAATTGCTGGAAGCGTTCCGCGAGACCGAGACGGGCGACGAATGCCCGGCCTCCACCGGCTTCTTCAGCAAGCTGAAGGATATGTTCAGCGATTGATGGGGGATGCGGGGAGGACTTTTATTCTCCAATACCGTTCGCCCTGAGCTTGTCGAAGGGCTGTCCTTCTCTGCAGCGTTGAAAAATAAGGACAGGGCTTCGACAAGCTCAGCCGGAACGGAGTGGGCTAGAACAGCCCAGAGATGCTCCGCCTGCCTTCAGTGCCCGTCCGATGACCAATGCGGCGGGTCGGACAGGAGCTTTATCACGCCATAGCTCTTGCCAACCTTGTGGAGCGCGCGGTTGTCTCCGGTGCGGGGGGTGTCGAGGCTGACGCGGTTGCCTTCCGCATCCTTGATTTTGAGCGTTCCGGCCCAGGTGATCGTCATGTCGATCGCATTGCCCTCTATATGGCGAGAGGTGAGCGAGGGGAGGTAGACGATCGAGAACAGGTCGGCCATTTCCTGCGCGCCCCGGCGGGACTTGGCGGGGTCGCCATGGTCCCACACAATGTCGCAGGCGGGATTGCGGGGCACGTCGGCCGGCTCCATCTGCCCTTTCGCGATCATGAAGCAGTGATGCATCAGCCAGGCGCGCGTCTGGTTGCGGCGGGTGGCGCCGATGGT